>NZ_SCRP01000005.1 GCF_004298475.1 Paraburkholderia sp.
TGTGTCGTGCTTGTGTCGTGCTTGTGTCGTGCTTGTGTCGTGCTTGTGTCGTGCTTGTGTCGTGCTTGTGTCGTGCTTGTGTCGTGCTTGTGTCGTCTAGTCCGCGTTGTTCCCCAGGGCCGCGCCACTTCGCTGTTGCGTATCCGTAAGCTCGGTTCTATAGAATTGCCGCCGTTTCCGCCACCTCCGACACGATCTGCGCCGCGTTACGGATACCCCCATGCTCCTCGCGCTGAACTTCTACTGGCTGACGAATCTGCTCGCCATCCTGTTCATCGTCGCGTGCCTCTACGACATGCGCCACGACGAATACGGCACGCTGACGCTCGCCGCAGGCGCAATGGGACTCATCGTCATGGCGATCGAAGTGCTGCTGCGGCCGGCGTTCGAGATGTCGTTCTAGCCGCCGCTTCACTCCAGCAAAGCGCTCACGCCTCGCCCTGCGTCTTCTGCTCATGCGCACAGCATGCGCCTTGCGAGGCATTCTCGTAGCGGTCGTGATGGCGCACCCAGTCGCGCATGTCGTGCTCTTCGTTGCGTCCCTTCGGCGCAAACTCCAGCAGCGCGTAGGCGCCGAGCAGCATTTCCACACCGCGCGCATACGCCGAATACGTGTGATAGACGTTGCCCGCTTCGTCGCGGTAGAACGCGCTCACGCCGGGCAGCTCGTCGCTCATGTAGTCCTGCTCTTCGTAGTTGTAGAGCGCCTTGCCGCGTGCCTTATCGGCTTCGCTGAACGATACGTGATAGTCGAAGTTGAAGTCGCTGCCGTTCGACGACACCCACGGAAAGCGCCATCCCATGCGCTTTTTGAAGGCCTCGATCTTCGCGAGCGGCGCGCGCGAAATGGCCACGTACGACACGTCGTGATGCTCGAGATGCGGCAGCACGCCGTCGACGTGATCGGAGAGGAACGAACAGCCCACGCAGCCCTCTTCCCAGTCCGGGCCCAGCATGAAGTGATAGACGATCAGCTGGCTGCGCGGGCCGAACAGGTCCGCGAGCGTGCGCAGCCCCTGCGGCGTGCCGAACGTGTAGAGCTTCTCCACCCTCACCCACGGCAGCGCCTCGCGCTTCGCCGCCAGTGCGTCGCGCGCATGCGTAAAGGCCTTCTCTTCGGCGAGCAGCGCCTTGCGCGCCGCCATCCATTCGTCCTGCGAAACAATCTTGTGCGATAGCATCGTCGGATCCTCCGTATGCGTCGTCCCATGCCGCCGCCGTCACGGACGGCGGAACTGCTCCACCAGATGATCGAGCGCGCTCGACCAGCCGCCTTCATGCGCGTCGCGCGTGGTTTCGTCGAAGAAGCGCTCGTGCCTGAGCGTCAATTCCGTCGCGTTGCCTTCGGCGCGCAGCATCACAGTCACAAGCGATTCGCGCTCGGGCGTGCTGCGCCACGCCCAGGTGAACACGAGCCTTGTGTCCGGCACCACTTCCAGATACTGGCCGCTCACGTCATGGTCTTCACCATCGGGCGCGCGCATGATCACGCGAAAACGCCCGCCCACGCGCACGTCCGCTTCGGCGTGGACACAGGTGGTCTCGTACGGGCGCATCCACTGCATCAGTTGCGACGGCTGCGTCCACGCCGCGTAGACCTTCGCGGCGCTGGCGTTGAGGCGGCGCCGGAGCGTGAGAGCGGGGCCGCTGGCGAGGCCAGCGTCGGGGTTGGCTGACATGTTTCGTCCTCCACGAAAGCCGCAAGGCGGTCGAGCTGTTCGTTCCAGAAATGCTGATACCGCGCAAGCCATTGCATCGCATCCTCCATCGGCCCCGCGGCGAGGCGGCACGCAACCGTGCGCCCCGTCTTTTCGCGCGTGACGAGGCCGGCCTCGGCGAGGACGTCGAGGTGCTTCATCACGGCGGGCAGCGACATCGCGAATGGCTCAGCCAGCGCGCTCACCGAAAGCTCGCGCTGCTGGGCAAGGCGCGCGAGCAACGCGCGCCGCGTAGGGTCGGATAGCGCCGCGAAGGTGCGATCCAGGGTCTCGTCTTCATGCTTAACCATGCGGTTAAGCATAGAAAACCGGCGGGCGAAGTCAAGCACGAACACGCGCGCGACGAAACACGCACGTAAGGCAAGCAAAGCAGGTTCCCGACATGACACGGCGTGTTCGCCCGCGCAGGTTAAACTCTCACGCACCCGACCCGCTTTCCCCCGCCGCGCACGCTGCGCCGGCTGCTCCAAGGAGTTCCCGTTGATGAGAGGTGGTTTCGCACGTCCGGCTTTCGACCTCCGGCGCACCCTCCCCCTGTTGCTTGCGCTCGCCCTCTCGGGCTGCGGCCTGTTCCGCTCGCCTGCACCTGTCGAGACGCCTCCGCCCGTCGCCGCAAGCGAGCCGGAGCCGGTTGCGAGCGAGCCGGAGGTCGCGTCCGCGCCGGAGGTGGCGAGCGAACCAGAAATCGCCTCCGAAGCCAAAGCTGCGCCGAAGAAGCCGCACGTCCCGCCGATCCGGCGCCGCCGCCCTGCTCCGCCGCCGCCCGCGCCGCCGAGCACGCCGCCCGCACCCGCGCCTGCGCCGCTCGTCACCACGCGCGTGCTCGAACGCGGCACGTACCGCACGCTGCTCGACAGCGAAGTGCAGAAAACCGATGGGAAAGTGGTGGGCCGCGCAGTCGATCTGATCGCCGGACCGGGCGGCAGGCCGCTCCAGATGATCGTGAACCTGCAGGGATTCATGGGCGTCGGCGACCGCAAGGCCGTGTTTCCGTGGAGCGCCGTGCGCGTGAACACCCAGCCGAAGACGCCTGCGATCACGCTCGCGCTCGGCCCGGGCCAGGCACCGGTGCCCATCGTGCCCAAGTCGGGCCGCGGGGCGCAGCAACCCGCCTTCAATGAACCCAGTCCCACACGCCTGCCGATTCTCGATGCAACCATCGAGCGCGCCAACGGCGCGAAAGTGGGCCGCGTGGTGGACGTCCTGCTCGACGCCGCAGCAGGCCCGCTTGCGGTTGTGCTCGATGTGAGCGGCACGCTGGAGTCGCGCCAAACGATTGCCGCCGAGTGGTCGGCGTTGCACTTCGTCACGAAAAACCACGCGCTGCGTGCCGAACTCGAAATGACCGACCAGCAGCTGGACGCTTCGCCGCGCTACGCCGCCGACCAGCCCGTGCGTGCGGTGAAGCCGTTCGCCGCCGGGTCCCCGGCATTTAACTCGCGCGGTGCCAAATGACGGGGACCCAACTGCGTTCGATGGCAAGCGCGCGAAGCTTACGGGCGCTCGACTGGCTGAACTTCTTCGTTGCGAACGTGCAGACCGGGTTCGGCCCGTTCATCGCGTCGTATCTTGCTTCGCACAAGTGGACTCAGGGCGAGATCGGTCTCGTGCTCTCGGTGGGCACGATCAGCGCGATGGTGAGCCAGGTGCCTGGCGGCGCGGCCGTCGACGCCATGCGCAACAAGAAAGCCGCCGCCGCCTGGGCCATCGCCGCGATCATCCTGTCGGCGGCGCTCCTGGCGACGAGCCCGACCGTCGCGCCCGTCATCGCCGCCGAGATCTTCCACGGCTTCGCAAGCTGCATGCTCGTGCCGGCCATGGCCGCGCTCGCGCTTGCGCTGGTGGGCCGCCAGAACCTGGGCGACCGGCTCGGGCGCAACGCACGCTGGGCGTCGATCGGCAGCGCCGTGGCCGCCGGGCTCATGGGGCTCACCGGCGAGTACGTCTCGCCGCGTTCCGTGTTCTGGCTGACCGCCGCGCTCGCGCTGCCCGCCCTCGTCGCGCTGGCCATGATCGAATACGACAGGCACAGCGCAGGCGGCGTCGCACGGCCCACCGGGGGTCCCACAACCGGCCCCGCGCCCGCCCCCTCACGCGAAACCATCTTCGATCTGCTGCGCGACCGGCGCATGCTGACGTTCGCGGCCTGCGTCGTGCTGTTTCACCTCTCGAACGCCGCGATGCTCAATCTCGCGGCGGGCGAAGTGACGGCCGGCATGGGCGATAACGTGCAGCTCGTGATTGCGGCCTGCATCATCGTGCCGCAGGCCATCGTCGCGCTGATGTCGCCGTGGGTGGGCCGCACCGCGCAGCACTGGGGCCGCAGGCCGGTGCTGATCCTCGGCTTTTCCGCGCTGCCCGTCCGCGCGCTGCTGTTCGCGGGCGTCGGCAATCCGTACCTCCTCGTGCCGGTGCAGATGCTCGACGGGATTTCCGCAGCGGTGTTCGGCGTGATGCTGCCGCTCATTGCCGCCGACGTCGCCGGAGGCAAGGGGCGCTACAACCTCTGTATCGGGCTGTTCGGGCTTTCGGCGGGCATTGGCGCGACGCTGTCGACGGCGCTCGCGGGCTTCATCGCCGATCACTTCGGCAATACGGTCAGCTTCGTCGGCCTCGCGGCGGCGGGCGCGGTGTCCGTGCTGCTCGTGTGGCTCGCCATGCCGGAGACGCGCGACGCGCTCGAAGAAGAGCAAACCGGCGATGTGAAAGCCTGAGCTACGTCGCCTGACGCAGAGGGATAAACGGGCGCAGCCGCCAGAACTGGCCGCTGCGCCCGTTTTGCATGGTGGGCGGATCTGAATTGCAATGACGGAAGGCGCGGCGTTCGCACTCGCTGAACGCCCCTACGCCCCCACGGTCCCTGCAAATCCGCGCGCGACAACCGCGAAGCTCAGGCCGCCAGTGCTTCGTCGAGACGGGCTGCCAACGCGCCGTTGGACAGATTTTCGATCTTGCTCGCGAGAATCATTGCGTCCGCATTGGCCGGACGATGACGGCGATTGGGACTGGGCCGGAACACGGCGTCGCCGCGGCGGATTTTCTCGCCGGTGAGCGCGCAGACCGAACTGCGCCGTGCGGTACAAACGCGCCAGAGCTGGTCGGAGTAACGCCCATAGGTGGCGTCGCTCCAGCACACGGTGATGCAATCCGAGTCGTGACGCCGAATCAGGGTAATACCTTGCGCATCCCACGAACGCACGGTGGCGCGGCGCCGGTTGGCCGCCTCCGAAGCGCTGCGTGTGACCGGTACCGGTTTGCAGATTCTGCTCCCCTCGAGATCCGCCGTGAAGCTCACGGGCTCGGAGGCTGCAGACAGTAGGTCAATGGTTTGCTGCCATGCGCTGCCGGTATCCAATGTCGTCATAATGCACCTCGTGCATGCGGAAACGATTCAAATATGCCGGTAGAATAAACAAGCTACCACGTTGGGATTATAGCGTGTCCCTCTGACAATCCACAGAGAAAGCGGAATTTTCACACGATAATCCGAAATGCAAAAAATAAGGCAGCCAGCTTTCAATCCCGGCCACATAGAGACAACCATTGTTTCTTTACCTTCGCTACCTTTTTTCCGATTTGTCGAGGTTCGGCATTGGCAAACCGGAAAAAATAACCTGCTGATCGTTCCGAATTGTTCTGAATCGCTCTCAAGTTTTGACGCTCTGCAGCCGGTATGCGAACCCGCGCAACCGCACGCCGAGCCGCCCGTCCCGCGCCGGATTCCATCGCGACAGGCCGTGTCAGGCAGCCGTCTTCGGCCTCTCGCGCACCGTTCCCGGCTACCCGAATAGTCACGTCCAACGATGACCGAACAATGAAATTCAATAATCAGATAACAACCGATGCGCCACGTGCTTCATATATTAAACATCAGGGAAAATGACAAGAAATTGCCGTCCTGCGCGGTGCGGGACTTGCAGAAGCCGATTCCGCGGCTATCCGCTATTCGAAGAATCATTAATCTGAAATGAATTGATTTTTAGCGCTTTTGTGGTATGCAACGGCACCACGATTGCACCAGAACGGAGAATGTCGCACTCGGGAATAGTTCGACAATTTGACGGCAGCTAAACAAGCACGTATTACTCCGGTTTAGCGCAGGCGCACGCCGTTGCGCGCCGTTGTACGCCATTGCCATATGGCGGTGGTGACGGCGGCGGCGGCGCTAGCCTCCGCGCCCTTGATCGAGGAATTCGGCCGAGCGGCGCTGCAGCATCGCGCCGAAGTCGTCGAGCCAGCCAATCGAAAGCCGCCAGCTCTGCCAGTAAAGCTCCACGTCGAGCGTGCGGCCCGGCACGAGTTCGACGAGTTCGCCGCGCGCGAGGTGCGGCGCGATCATGCGCTCGGGACACATTCCCCAGCCGAGACCGTTCACGCAGCAGCGCAGAAAACCCGCAACGTGCGGAATCCAATGGCGCGGCGCATCAACCTGTGCGCGCGTGATGCGGCGGATAAAGCGCTTCTGAAGCTCGTCTTTCGGATTGAACTCGATGCAAGGCGCGCGCCGCAGCGCGTCACGTGCGACACCCTGAGCAAAATAACGCTCGAAAAATGCCGGTGAGCACACGGCGAGATAGCGCATCCGGCCAAGGCGCGTCGAACGGCAGCCCTGCACAGGTTCGGCCTGGGTGGTGACTGCGCCCTGCACGCTCCCGTCGCGCATGCGCTGCGCGGTGTGATCCTGGTCGTCGATCACGAGGTCGAGCAGCATGCCGTGCTCGCCACAGAAAGCCGCGACGGCGTCGATGAACCAGGTGCCCACGCTGTCGTCGTTGACCGCGACACGCAACGTGGGCCGCGAGCCGTCGAGCGCGCCGGTGAACGTGGGCATTGCGCCGCCCAGTTCCGCTTCGAGCAGTTGCACGCGTTCGGTGTGACGGCACAGGAGCGCGCCCGATGCCGTGGCGACGCACGGCTGGCCGCGCTTGACCAGCACCGTGCCGACACGCTCCTCGAGCAGTTTCACCCGCTGGGAGACCGCCGAAGGCGTGACATTGAGCGCGCCGGCCGCGCGGTCGAACGAACCGTGCCGCACCACGGCGGCCAGTGCATCGAGCAACGCATAGTCGAGCATTAGCGTTCCTTAATCGGGTTTAACGAAATCAACTTTTCTTATGTTGCCGCAGACGGCACACTAGCGCCGTTTCCCGACTCTGTCCAACCACATCCATCATGAGCTGGCTCGCTTTCTCGCATGGCGCAGCGCTGTGCGCCTCCCTGATCGTCACCATCGGCGCGCAGAACGCCTTCGTGCTGCGCCAGGGCATCCTGCGCTCGCACGTCGGCAAGATCGTCGTGCTCTGCACGCTCTCGGACTTCCTGCTGATCGGCGCGGGCGTGGGCGGCGCTTCGGTGCTCGTCGCGCGCTATCCGACCTTCGTGCACCTCGTGCTCTACGCCGGGCTCGCGTGGCTCGTGTGGTTCGGCATCGGCGCGCTGCGGCGCGCGGTGCGCCCCGGCCACGCGGTGCTCGACGCCGCGCCTGCCGCGTCGGTGCCCGAGCAGCGCACGTGGCCGATCGTATTGATGACGCTCGCGTTCACGTGGCTCAATCCGCACGTCTATCTCGACACGTTTCTCCTGATCGGCACGGCAGGCGCGCGCGAAGCCGAAGGCAGCCGGCTCGCGTTCGCGATCGGCGCCATGTGCGTGAGCGCCGTGTGGTTCATCGCGCTCGGCTACGGCGCGCGTGCACTCGCGCCGCTCTTTCGCCGCGCAAGCGCGTGGCGTGTGCTCGACGGCGCGATCGGCGGCATGGTGCTGCTGATTGCCTTCATGCAGTTGCGCTGAAAACGCTTCTGTCGTGACGAATGGGTGCGGTGCGTGAATAGCACGCACGCGCAACCCACCTGCGCCGCCGTGTCCTGACTCGGCGCGAGCATAGCGAAACCGTGCCAGAATCGCAGCACTGTGCATTCGACCGGGAACATTCGCGATGAGTGATCAGTTGCTGGACGCCTTCGATGCGGCGCAAATGATTCCTGGCTTCGTTGCGCCGGAGCTGCCGCGCGAGCAGCCGGACCGCTCGGCGCTCGACGCCGCCGACCGCAATACGCGCCACTGGATGAGCGCCGCGAGCGGTCCCCTCACGCCTGGATCCGACACGCATCGGCACGAGATGTGCCGCATGTTTCGCGAAACCTTTAATCCGTATCGCCCGTCCGTGATCGAGTGGCCGAAGCTCACACCGGAGGCGCTCAAGCGGATCGTCGAATTGCCGATCTGGGATGTTGCGGTACAGACCGAGGGCAAGGCCCGGTTGCGCATGGCCGCCTACGCCGCGCAACTCGACGACGCCGACGTGCGCGACGCGCTTGCACTCAACGCATGGGAAGAAAACCGCCACAAGGAAGTGCTGTCGCGCCTGGTGGCGGCATACGGCATCGAACTCGCGAGTGAGCCGCCGTACGTCTATCCGAGGGACGTCGAATGGGCCTATCTCGTGACGGGCTACAGCGAATGCGTCGACAGTTTCTTCGCGTTCGGACTCTTCGAGGTCGCACGGCAATCGGGACTCTTTCCGCCCGAACTCATCGATACGTTCGAGCCCGTCATGCAGGAAGAGTGCCGCCACATCCTTCTGTTCGCGAACTGGGTCGCGGGGCATCGCGCGAGGTTATCAGGGTGGCGGCGCATTCGCTTCGAACTGAAAGTGGCTGCCGTGTGGGTCTATCTCGGGTGGGAGCGCATCGGCCTTGCGCGCGCAATGGATGCCGACGGCAACGAACACCGGCACGATAAAAAATTCACGATGAACGGTGCGCAGTCGGTAACGGATGTCGATATCGATACGGCTGAAGTGATGCGTCTGTGTCTTGCCGAGAACGACCGGCGCTTCGCCGGTTACGACCCGCGCCTGCAGCGTCCGCGCACGACGCCAAATCTCGTCCGCTTTGCGTTACGGTTCATGCGCAAGAAACGCCGCTAAAGTTCCGTCCCGTTGTTCACGTTCGTTCACGCGTGAATCTTTGCGTGGGTTTTGCACGCAAGTTCGATACGAGCGCTCAGACGCGCGTGGCCGTGGCCTGCATCGACAGATGAGCGCGAGAGATGCACCTGCCATGGACGACGCGCGCCACGTCTGCAATTACGTCCCGCGCTCGCGGGAGAGGCTATCATGTGCGCTACAAACTGTAGATGGAACGATCAAACCACATGGCCTCCCCTCAAGAAAACGTCAGCATGGCGGTGTTCTGCGATTTCGAGAACGTCGCGCTTGGCGTGCGCGACGCGAAAATCGACCGCTTCGATATCAAGCCCGTGCTCGAACGGCTCTTGCTCAAGGGCAGCATCGTCGTGAAGAAAGCGTATTGCGACTGGGAACGCTACAAAGGCTTCAAGGCGTCGATGCACGAAGCGAGTTTCGAACTGATCGAAATTCCGCACGTACGGCAGTCGGGCAAGAATTCCGCGGATATTCGCCTTGTCGTGGATGCACTCGATCTCTGCTATACGAAGTCGCACGTCGATACGTTCGTGATCGTGAGCGGCGACTCCGACTTCTCGCCGCTCGTCTCGAAGCTGCGCGAGAACGCGAAGAAGGTGATTGGCGTAGGCGTGAAGAATTCGACATCCGATCTGCTCGTCGCGAACTGCGACGAGTTTATTTTCTACGACGATCTGGTTCGCGAGCTTGAACGCGAATCGTCGCGCGGCGGTGCGAAGCGCGACATCGGCGCGGGCGCGAAACGCCCCGCCGGTGAGGAGCGCCAGCCGAAGGCGGATACGGAAGAGCGCAAGTCGGAGGAACGCAAATCGAAGGCGATTGCGCTGGCCGTCGAAACGCTCGATGCGCTCGTGCTCGAGCGAGGCGACAGCGGCAAGATCTGGGCATCGGTATTGAAGAGCGCAATCAAGCGGCGTCGCCCCGACTTCAATGAAACACGCTATGGCTTTCGCGCATTCGGCAACCTGCTCGATGAAGCGCAAGCGCGCGGGCTGCTCGAAGTGGGCCGCGACGAGAAATCAGGCGCATTTGTCTCGCGCACGAGCCCGTCCGCCAGCGCCGTAGCCGCGCCGGTTGCCGCTGCGCCAGCAGCGATTCCCGCCAGCGAAGTCGCGGCCCCGCGCAGCGAGGAATCGCGCGGACGAGGCAAAGGCCGCGGCAAGGGGCGGCGTAACGTCCGGGAAGCAGCAAGCGGCGACGAGAGTCGCGAAGCCTTGGCCGAAACGCCCGTTGTGGCGCTTCACGATCATGCAGGCGCGCACGCGAGCGAAACGGAACACGTTCACGCCGAACACGCCACCCTGCCCGTGGGCGATGCGCCGCACGCTGCGGCGCCTGCCGAGCCGGAAGCCGCGCCTGCCGCGAACATGAAGATTGCAGCGGCAGCGGATATAACGGCGAAAGCGGAAAGCGTCGAGGAAGCGGCCGCCGCCCCGCGCCGTGCCCGCAAGACGGCTTCGCGCAAGAGCACCGCGCGCAAGACCGCCAAAGCGCAACCGGCCAGCGACACGCCATCTTCCGCGGACGCCGAGCAAGCGCCCGCAGCGAAGAAAGCTCCGTCCCGAGCCCGTCGCACGCGCACCAAGGCCACAACCGACGAAAGCTGATCGCAAAACGACGCGCGCCAGCCACCACGGCGGCGCGCGTCATTCCTTGCTTCAATCGTCGCGCTTTATTCGTCACCAAAGGGATTGCCGGAGCGTTTCGGCGCAGCATCGGTCGAGTCACCGCCACCGAACGGATCGCCCTGCTTCGCAGGCTTCGGATCGCCGAACGGATTTCCTGCTTTCGCCGGACCCGCGGCCTCACCAAACGGATTCGCATCGCCCGCCCGCTTCGATCCGCCGAACGGATCGCCGGTCCACGCGGGCATTTCTTCGTCGTCGGTCGCCAGGTTGTATTCCGCCTGCACTTTCGCGAGCACGCTGGCGATGCCCGATTCGAATCCGGCCGCATTGCCAAAGTGCTTCATTGTCCAGTTGCAGCCGGTACGATCCGCAGGCTGAAGCTGCGGGCGCGGCACGACGAACTTCACGCCGTCGTCAATCGCTTCCTGCAGCTTGTGCAGTCGACGGCTCACTTCTTCCTGCAGCCGAGACGCGTTAAGAGTCTTGCGCAGCATCGGCATCTCCTCATTCCGAACACGATGTAGACGCGGGAGTCTAGCGCAATCGCGCACGCGGGCGCGACGATGCCATCAGGACTGCGGCAGCCACACCACCGTAAGCGAGCGCACGCCTTGCGCGCCCTGAATCAGCACGCCCTCGATATCCGCGGTGGCGGACGGCCCTGTCACGAGCGCCGCGAAACGCGCGCCGCGAAAATCGTCGCGCCGGTACGCGTCCTGAAGGCCCGCGACGATCTGGGCCGGATCGAGCAGCACGATCAGATGCTGCACGATATAGCCAAGCGCGTTCACAACGTACTCGCGCTCGCTCAGCCATACAGAACCCGTCTCCGCCACGCCGAAGCGTGCACGCACAACACCCACGTCGACATCTTCGAGCGACGCGGGTACGGTAGCCGCCGCGATATCGCGCGTGCCTGGCACTTCCGGCACCGCCGACGCGATCTCGGCGCGCACGCCGAAGCGTTCGCGGATCAGCGCAACCACTGCCTCGCCCGACGCAGCCTCGGCTCCACGGCCGCCCATGAGCTTGAGCGCGGCCACGAAGCGCTCGCGCAGATCGCCAGCGGGCGTGTCGAACAGCGGCACCTCGGGCAAATCGAGCGGGGCGGGCTGCGCGGCGCGCACGCGCGCAAGGAACGCTTCACGATTCGCCACGGCTGCCTCCCTTGCGGTTCTTTTTGTACCAGGCATGGAACGTCGTGTTGGGCGCCTGCGGCAGATCCCGCTGCCGTCCCCAAATGTTCAGCGGGTTATACAGCACGAAGTGCGGCAGACGGCGCAACGCGCCGTCAATCGATCGGGTTGCCGCGCGATAAAGCGTCGGGCTCGACATCAGCCGCGCCGCCATCTTGAGCACTTCCTGCTTGACGAACGGCACCTCGTGTTGCGCGGCAATCACCTGGCGCCATTGGTAAATCTGCTCGTGAATATTGATCTTCACAGGGCAGACGTTGGTGCAACTGCCGTTGAGCGTCGAAGCGAACGGCAACGCGCTGAAACGCTGCAGATCGAAGGTCGGATTGATGATCGCGCCAATCGGCCCTGCATACGTGCTCCCATAAGAAAGCCCGCCGCTGCGCCGGTAAACCGGGCAGGTATTCATACACGCGCCGCAGCGGATGCACTTGAGCGAATACCAGAACTCCGGCATGGCGAGCCGCTCCGAACGGCCGTGGTCGACGATGACGAAATGCAGTTGTGCGCCTTCACGCGGCGCGCGAAAGTGCGACGTGTATTGGGTGATCGGCGAGCCGAGCGCGCTGCGCGACAGCATGCGGATAAAGACGCCAAGATCCGAGATCCGCGGAATCAGCTTTTCGATGCCCATTGAGACGATGTGCAACGGCGTCATATTCGCCGAGAGATCCGCGTTGCCCTCGTTCGTGCACACGACGACCGTGCCGGTCTCCGCCACGGCAAAGTTGCAGCCGGTCATGCCCGCCGTCTTCTCGCGCACGAACCATGGCCGCGTGTTCATGCGCTGACTTTCCGCGAGGTAATGAATGTCGCTGTTGTGCGGATCGGTGCCGATCGTGCGGCTGAACACTTCGGCCACATCGCCGCGCAACTTGTGAACGGCAGGCACGACGATATGGCTCGGCGGCTGCTGGTCGAGCTGCTGGATGCGTTCGCCGAGATCGGTTTCCATCACCGAAACGCCGCGCGATTCCAGATACGGGCGCAACTCGCATTCGTCGGTCAGCATCGACTTGCTCTTTACGAGGCCCGTCATGCCGCGCTCGCTGAGCAGACGGTACACGATCTCGTTGTGCTCCTCGGCGGTGTCGGCCCAATGGACCTGCACGCCGTTGGCTTCGGCGTTTTTCGAAAACTGGTCGAGATAGTCGGCAAGGTGCGAGAGCGTGTGCGCCTTGATCCCTGAGGCAAGCGTGCGCAGTGTTTCCCATTCGGCAATCGCGTGAGCCTGCACGTCGCGTTTCATGCGCAGATCCCAAAGCCGCTTGTCGTGGAATTCGACGTGCTCCGGGTGCGTGAGGAAATCGCCTGCGAGCTTCGCGTGTTCGATGCGTTTCATTCCCGGGCTCCGTTGAGCACCTGCGCGATGTGGATAAATCGCACGTCGGCATTCATGCGCTCGGCGCAGCCTTGCTGATGCATGAGGCACGACATGTCGCCCGAAACGATGTATTGCGCGCCCGCGCCGATGTGGTCGACAACCTTGTCCTGCCCCATACGCACCGAAACGGCTTCCTCGGTCACCGCAAACGTGCCGCCGAAACCGCAGCATTCGTCCGGGCGCGTCGGCTTCACGAACTCGATGCCCTTCACGCCCCGCAGCAGCGCGAGCGGCTTGGAGAACGGCTCGCCAGCCACCTCCGACACGGACGCTTCATTCAGGTGACGCAGCGCGCTGCAACTATTGTGCAGCCCGACCCGCCAGGGGAATTCGGCCCACGGAAATTCGCGCACGCGGAGCACATCATGGAGAAATTCGACCAGCTCCCACGTCGACGCGCGCATCCGGCGCACCTCGTCGGTCTGTTCAATCGCGGTGAGATGGTCGCGCACGTGATTCACGCAACTCGCCGATGGCGCGACGATATGGTCGTAGCCGAGAAAGTTGCGCGCGAATATACGCTCGGCACCAGCGGCCTCGGCCTGCGCGCCGGCGTTGGCCATGGGCTGGCCGCAGCAGGTCTGGTCAGGCGGATAGTCGACTTCGCAGCCGACCCGCTCCAGCAATTCGAGCGTGGCGATTGCCACCTCGGGGTAGAACACATCGATGAAGCACGGAATGAAGAGAGCGACTTTCATGCGCAGGCTGCCATCGTGAGTGGACGCGGCCATTCTACTGCCGATCCGCATCGGGACTCCAGCCCCCTTACCGGCACGCCACGGCGCGTCATGCCGCGGCGCGTCAAACGGGAAAGACATTCGCTCAGACGTTACGGCAAATGCTGTGACATGCGCGCATTAAATGTTCATACGGGTATTCATGTGATCCGGAATCTGCGGAAGATTCTGCTGCGTGCGCAATAACACCTGGTTGATGAAGACGGCGTTGATTACAGTTCGATTTGTTTGTGATTTTTATTTGCAGTGCAAATGGCATTAATGTGCGCGGTGCAATCCACGGTGCAAGGCGCGCCGGACACGATGCTAAACTCCATGCTCGATACGAAGGCCTGCCCGGCGCAGGCCTTCGTTGCGCCTTCTACCTCTCGACATCATGTATCTGTCCATTCTCTCGGTCGGCATCGGCGGAGCGCTCGGGTCGCTCGTGCGCTGGATGCTCAGCCTGCGCCTGAACGCCGTGTTTCCTTACCTGCCGCTCGGCACGCTCGCATCCAACGTGATTGCGGGCTACATCGTCGGCGTCGCTGTCGCGTTCTTTGCGCGCGTGCCGAACCTGTCGCCCGACTGGCGCCTCTTCATCATTACGGGTCTCATGGGCGGACTCTCGACGTTCTCGACGTTCTCCGCCGAAGTCGTATCACACCTCCAGCAGGGACGTTACGGCTGGGCGCTCGGTGAGATCGCGATCCACGTTTGCTCCTCGCTCGTGATGACGATCCTCGGCATCGCAACCGTCGCCGCCGTGATGCGTTAAGACGTTTTTCGTCTTGATCCAGACTGGACCGGCAACCGCCCATAGCGGCTGCGGCGGGCAATGTTCAGGTCAGATTCAGATCAGGTTCAGGTCGGGTTCAGGCCAGCGCAGGCCGCCGGTAGCCGCCGGGAAGGCCGCCCTTCGAGAACACCCACTGCCAGAGCTGGATGTCGCGCGCGCGGAACGCGCCTGCGCACGACAGCAGGTAGTAACGCCACATGCGGCGGAAACGCTGCCCCATTTGCGCCTCGAACCGCGGCCACGCAGCCTCGAAGTTCGCGTGCCAGGCCATCAGCGTGCGATCGTAATCGGCGCCGAAATTGTGCAGGTCTTCGGTGACGAACAGGCCGCCCGAAGCATCCGAGATCTGGCTGATCGCCGGTAGCTCGCCGTTCGGGAAAATGTATTTGTCGACCCACGGATCGGGTGTCGTCTCGCGACGATTCTTGCCGATCGTGTGCAACAGGAAGAGACCGTCGTCCACGAGACAGCGGTGCGCGACTTCCATGTACGTGCGGTAGTTCTTCGGGCCGACATGCTCGAACATGCCCACGCTCGCGATGCGGTCGAAGCGCTCGTCGAGCAGACGGTAATCCTGCAAACGAAACTCCACCGGCAGGCCCTTGCAGCGCTCGGAGCCGAACGCGGCCTGCTCCTTCGAAATCGTCACGCCCACACACGCCACGCCGTAGTGCTCCGCCGCAAAGCGCATGAGGCTACCCCAGCCGCAGCCGATGTCGAGCAGACGCATGCCCGGCTGGAGACCGAGCTTGCGGCAGATCATGTCGAGCTTCGCTTCCTGTGCCTCGTCGAGCGTCTTCGCGCCGCCCGACCAGTAGCCGCACGTATAGGTCATGCGGCGGTCCAGCATGGATTCGTAGAACGCGTTGCCGAGATCGTAGTGCTGTTGCCCCACCTTCCAGGCGCGGCGCACAGTCTGGCGATTCATGAGACGCGCCTTGAGCGCGTGGAGAACGAGCCGCGCGGGGTCGATTTTTTCGTCCACATGCGCGCGCAGCGCGCGGGCAAAGAATTCGTCGAGCCGGTCGCAGTCCCACTGACCGTCCATATAGGCCTCGCCAAGGCCGAGATTGCCCAGCGCGAGCACCCTTTCGGGCATGTGCGGGTCATGCACGCGCAGATCCCACTCGCGCGTTCCGTTGAGCTTCACATCGGCATGTGCCAGCAGATCGGCGACGACCCGCCAGGCCGAGGAACCGGTGGCCTCGTGGGCGGAAGGTGCTGCTTCGAGGTCAGTCGTTGCCATAGGTGCTCCAGTCAAGACATGCTTCGTAGCGCTCGCTGCGAACCCTTATGATGCACCGTACCGAAAAAAGCTGCAGGAAGGCCGCCAGGCGCCTCATGCGTGGACCATAATGGACAGTTGGCAACCCATCCCGCACGCGCCGGTGCACGCGTTATCCGAGAAAATCATGGCTTACGACCCGAACAACATCTTTGCGCGCATCCTGCGCGGCGATGCACCCTGTATCAAGGTGTGCGAGAACGAGACGACGCTCGCGATCATGGACGTGATGCCCCAGGCAGACGGCCACGTACTGGTTCTGCCGAAGGCGCCCGCCGAGCAGATTTACGATCTCCCCGCAGAGGCAGGTGCTGCGGCACTGGCGATGGTGCAGCACGTAGCGGCTGCGGTGCGCACTGCACTCGCACCCGAGGGATTGCTGATCGCACAGTTCAACGGCGCAGCGGCCGGGCAGACTGTGCCGCACGTCCATTTCCATGTGATTCCGCGGCGTGAAAACGAGCCGTTGCGTGCACACGCACGTGAGATGGCCGACATGGCAAAACTCGAGGCCATTGCCGAGCGCATTCGCGCGGCGCTTTGATCTAGTCTTGCGGGCTGCTTCACGCCTCTTCGATGTGTTGTCGATCTAGCCGGGGCGCGGTCGATCTAATGTCAGGTGACCGCACGAACGTCGCTGGCGGCGCGTGTAGCGCATGGCACGCTCACGCTTCGAACGGGTACGCGCCAGGAAACGCCGCGCTGACGCGGATCGGTCGCTCCCCACGGCCCCGCCCCATTCCACCAGAATTCCGGATTCTGCTATAATCCGCATCCCACCGGAGAGATGGATGAGCGGTTTAAGTCGCACGCCTGGAAAGCGTGTATAGGTTAATAACCTATCGGGGGTTCGAATCCCCCTCTCTCCGCCACTCGGCCCCGCCCATCAAGGGTTCGCGGGCGACGCCTCAAAATTCCCACACTTTTGCCCATACGTGTAAAGCGCATCACTGTGCTTTGATCGGCCGCTGGTTTTTCGAGCGATTGGCATGCCCGTTTCCTCTACCGGGCACGGAGTCTTGCGGAAGCGATGCGGCGGTCAAGGGATCTGGCGCAGCGGAATGCGCGCGTTGGCTGTGCATGGGTCCGCGGGCGCATTGCGACCCGTTCCGCGACATACCAGCAGCCATCGCTATTCCTTCTCCGGGATCGCGGGTTAAGGTCATCGCGGCACGCGATTCCGTGTGAGCAGAAAAAAGCCCGCGCGCAGCGCGGGCCTTGAGCTGAGGAGACCAGAGAGCCGGGAGGACTCTCACGTCGAGATTAGTGCGCGGCTCGGCAGCTTGCACCTATCAACGCAGATAGGTGCGCCCCTCCTCTGCCTCTTCACGCGCACGGGCGGCGCGTCGAGCCGTACCACGGGATACAGCCGACTGTTAGCCACTGGACGCAATGCACGATCGATGGCGATTGCTCGCGCAACCATTGCGCCAACGAGCCCAAACCGCCTATCGAAACTCGCCGGGCGAACTCGTATGTTTGTGAATGTGCTTCAGATTTCCATCCCAATCCGGAGCATCGACGTCCAGATAGACAGCCACATCGGGATGGTTATTGAACAGACCGTCGCGCAGCGCCTGGCCGATTGCGGCTCGAACTATCGCTTCCCCGTCCTTAAAGGCCTTTTCGATAGCCACGTTCCGCTGGACATCGAAGCCGATCGGACGAATTTTCGACCCGAGCCGGGTGAGCACCACAGATGGCATGGAGCCGCAAACGACCATTGCGTGGTATTTCGCCGGCCCTTTATCAAGGCCCGGCGGGGAAAAGGTGAACTCGAGGATTTGCAACTCAACTCTGGCCATGCTGACCTCCTTCCAGTGAGCCGATCCTAGCACGGCCTCAAAGCTTCAATCGAAGACGAGCATGAGCGATCCGTGTTTTCTCCGGCTTGGTAAAACGTTCGGGATTTTCGCAGCAGGTTACCCGCCGACGCCGAACCACGAATTGTCTTCTTCAGCAGATTCGTTCGGGTCGCCGCCAAGGCCGCGATAGACATCACGCACGAACTCGTCGGCAACCTGGTGCCACTCCGGCGTTCCGAATTGAACTTCGTCTGGATTCTTCTTGCCCTGCGCACGGCGAATCACAGACACGCATGCTTCGATAATCCGAACCATCGTCCACTCTCCTCCCTTGCTGGAGAAATCCTCTTTTTGTTCTTCCATTACCGGGTTGTCGACAAACGTTTGCCGAACTTCAGGAGGAATGCGACAAATGCAGGAGAAAGGGGATCGCAGGGAATAGGCCGTGCAACGCGCCCCGCACACATCACGGGTGACGAATATAGTCCACCAGCGCAACCGTATAGGCATCCGGCCGCCGATCCAGCAGGCTCACTGCAATCGCCACGAGAAATCCCGCAGGCACGCCGAATACGCCAGAGCTGATCGGCTCGATGCCGAACCAGCGGCCGCCCTCGAAGCCGGTCAGTTCCGTGAAGAACGGATACGTCGCCACGATGTAGTAGACGCACACCCCGAGCCCCGCAATCATCCCCGCCACCGCGCCCAGCCGCGTAGTGCGTTTCCAGAACACGCCCAGCACCAGCACCGGAAAAAGACTCGACGCCGCCAGCGAAAACGCAGCGCCCACGAGGAACAGGATATTTCCCGTGTTGAGCGACGCCACCCACGAAGCAAACAGCGCCACGCCCAGCAGCAGGATCTTCGACATCGTCACGCGCAACTGGCTCGACGCTTCAGGGTCGATCATGTGGTAATACACGTCGTGCGAAAGCACGTTCGAGATCGTGAGCAGCAGGCCATCCGCAGTCGAAAGCGCCGCAGCCAGCGCACCCGCTGCAATGAGTCCCGACATCACATACGGCAGCCCCGCGATCTCCGGCGCCGCGAGCACCACCATGTCCGGCTGCATGTTGATATCGCCCCAGTGCACGATGCCGTCGCCGTTCACGTCCGCGATATTGATGAGAAAGGGCTCGACGCGCCGCCACTGCATCACCCAATGCGGCAGGTCGTCGAAGTGCCGCCCCACCAGATGCCCGAGGATCTCGTACTTGATCAGCACCGCGAGCGCCGGCACGGTCAGATAGAACAGCGCGACAAAAAAGAGCGTCCATCCCACGGAGCGCCGCGCCGACCCGACCGACGTCGTCGTGTTGTAGCGCGTCAGGATGTGCGGCAGGCTCGCCGTGCCGAGCGACAGGCACAGCAGCAGCGAGAGGAAATTGCGTTTGTGGATGCGTCGCGCCGCTTCGTCGGCGGCGGGGAACGGCTCACGCATCGGCACGGGCGTCGCCGCGCGCGCCAGCAGGTCGTCGCGCGCTTGCGTCCACACGACGCGCGCCGCTTCGGCGTCGTGCGGGAACGACGCAAGCTGGCGCTCGAGCGAGTCGATGTCGCGCAGCGGTCCGTTGCGGCGGCGCAGATCGTCGAGCGTCGTGGTGAGGCGCGCTTTCTCGTCGACGTACGACTGGGGCAGCGCATCGATCCGCGACTGCCATAGCGCTGCACGGCTCTGGAATGCTTCGCGCACGCGTTGTTCCGCGCCGTCGTCGCGCACGTTGCCCTCGAGCGTTTCCATGCGTTGCATCAGATGCCCGTAGTTCAATTGCGGCAGCCATCCCAGGCCGTCGCGATGCGCGATCATCGAAACCGGAATCAGGATCGCCGAGATGAGGATGATGTACTGCGCAACCTGCGTCCACGTCACCGCGCGCATGCCGCCGAGAAACGAGCACACGAGGATGCCCGCAAGCCCGCAGAAAATGCCGATGGCGAAGTCCACGCCGATGAAGCGCATCGCAATGAGCCCCACGCCCTGAATTTGCGCGACGAGATAGACGAACGAGCAGATGATCGTCGCGAGCACCGCCAGCCCACGCACGAGGTTGCTCGAAAAACGCGTGCCGAGAAAGTCGGCGATCGTATAGCGCGCAAGCTTGCGCACATAGGGCGCGAGGAGGAACGCGGTAAGGCAATAGCCGCCGGTCCAGCCCATCATGTAGGCCAGCCCGTCGTAGCCGCTTGCATAGAGCGAGCCCGCAAGGCCGATGAACGACGCGGCCGAGAGCCAGTCCGCGGCGGTCGCCATGCCGTTGAAGAACGACGGTACGCGCCGCCCGGCGACGTAGTATTCGACGAGATCGGATGTGCGCGAAAGCAGTCCGATCACGGCGTAGACCGCGATCGGCACGAACAGGAAGACGTAGCCGATCCACATGCCGGGCCCGGTCGTCAGTTCGATGCGCCACATCAGGTACACGAACGCGAGAAAGCCGAGCGTATAGAACGCATACGATCGGAGCAGCCGGTGCGCAAGCTTCATCGTTGCTGCGCCTGGCTGGCCTCTCTGATCGCCTGGTCGGCTTCGCGCGCGGCTTGCAGCACGCTGTCGGCGTACTGCATCAGCACGATATAGACGCCGATAAGCAGCACGTACATGATGATGGCCCCTTGCGCGCCGAGAAAGAACGGCAGGCTGAAGCCCGCGAAATGCACGTTATCGAGTTCGCGCGCATAGAGCGGCACGACGAAGGAGACGAGGAAGCCGACCGTCATGAGCGCGGCAATCGCCGTCAGGTTGAAGCGCCAGTAGCGCCGATGCGCGAGCGCCATCGCCTCGCTCACCGACGGGGGCTCAGGGACGGGATTGATATTATTCGCGGATGAGGTCTGTTGCGCAGCCATGCGCCTGTTTAACAAAAACGCGCATGACCGGCAATCGGGATCGACCGCTATAGACGGGCAGCGCGGCGCTTGTCAAAGGCGCCGCGCTGCCGGTGGAGGTTGATGCAAACCGCCTGGAATCGCTTACAGGCTTATACGCTTACTGCCTTGGAGCCTTAAAGCGACTCGCCGAGCTGATCGAGGATCGCCGGATTTTCAAGCGTCGATACGTCCTGCGTGATCGCTTCGCCCTTCGCAAGCGAACGCAGCAGGCGCCGCATGATCTTGCCCGAGCGCGTCTTCGGCAGATTCTCACCGAAGCGGATGTCGCGCGGCTTGGCGATCGGTCCGATCTCCCTGGCCACCCACGCACGCAGATCGTTGGCGAGTTTCACCGCGTCGGCGTCGTGCGGACGCGCGCCCTTGAGCACCACGAACGCCACCACCGCTTCACCCGTCGTGTCGTCCGGGCGGCCCACCACCGCAGCTTCGGCCACCAGCGGATTCGCCACCAGCGCCGACTCGATCTCCATCGTGCCCAGACGGTGCCCCGAAACGTTCAGCACGTCGTCGATGCGGCCCATGATCGTGAAGTAGCCCGTCTCCTTGTCGCGCACGCTGCCATCGCCCGCCAGGTAGAGCCGTCCGCCCAGTTCCTCGGGGAAATAACCGGTGCGGTAACGTTCCGGATTGCCCCACACGTTGCGGATCATCGCCGGCCACGGACGCTTCACCACCAGGATGCCGCCCTGCCCGTTCGGCACGTCCTGGCCCGTTTCGTCGACGATTGCCGCCATAATGCCCGGCAGCGGCAGCGTGCACGAACCCGGCACCAGCGGCGTCGCGCCCGGCAGCGGCGTGATCATGTGGCCGCCCGTCTCGGTCTGCCACCACGTGTCGACGACCGGGCAGCGCGCGCCGCCCACGTTCTCGTAGTACCACATCCATGCTTCCGGATTGATCGGCTCGCCGACCGAGCCGAGAATGCGCAGCGACGAGAGGTCGTAGCTCTTCGGATGCACCTTCGCATCGGCTTCCGATGCCTTGATCAGCGAGCGGATCGCCGTG
>NZ_SCRP01000026.1 GCF_004298475.1 Paraburkholderia sp.
GTCACGTCGCGAGGCTTGCCCGGAGTTTCGCACGATGGCGCGGCAAGGCGAAATGTTGCCGGATCGGGCCGTAGCTTGAGAGGAAGGCCTGTGTGCGGACCGGATTATGAAATCCACCCATGGCACGTTCACGGCGGCGCGTCGGTTGATGACTGTTCTCTGCGCGGTTGTTGACCCGTGCGACGGCTTTCACGAACACGTGCTTCACGCCGGCCAGCTCCGGGATGTCTGCCTGCGCCGCCGGGTAGCTGCGCAACTGGCCCGTGACGATTTTTCGCGGCACAGGCGCCGAACGCAGCACCCGCCTGAAGAAGCGCGTGGCCGCTGTCTTGTCGCGGCACTTTTGCAGCAGGATATCGAGTTCGATGCCGTGCTCGTCAACCGCTCGCCACAGCACATAGGGCTCGCCGCGCAGGGACACGAACATCTCGTCCAGATGCCACGTCGAACCGTTGGGCAACGCTCCCCTTATCCGCTTCAGGAAGCCTTGCCGTTTCAAACCGCTCACCTCGCATCACGCTCGATGATCCACGCGTGCGCGGGATCGTTATGAAAGTGCCATTCACGGCACTTGCCCGCCATGACGTTGAGATAGTACGAGTCGTATCCATAAGGCACCACCACCGGATGATAGCCGCGCGGCACCATCACGATGTCGTGGTCTTCGACGGCCATCGTTTCGTCGAGGTCGCGCGCATCGGTGTAGACGCGCTGGAACGCGAAACCCTGCGGCGGGCTCAGGCGGTGATAGTACGTCTCTTCGAGCGCGCTCTCCTGCGGCAGGCGGTCGGCGTCGTGCTTGTGCGGCGGATAGCTCGACGAATGACCCGACGGCGTGCGTACCTCCACGACGAGCAACGATTCCGCAGGCTCGGTTTGCGGCAGGATATCGCAGATATAGCGCGTATTCAGGCTCTTGCCGCGCGTCGAACGCTTCATCTGCGCGGGCTCGATCAGCCGCACGGGCAGCGTGCCTTTCGCGGGCGCGCTCGCCACGCCCACTTCTGCGCTGCGTGTGGCGCGCACGGTGGTTTTCACGCCCGGCGGCACATAAAGCGCATACGGCGCGGCATCTTCGAACACGCTGTCGCGCGAGCCGAGCCCCGACCAATGCTCGCCGCCCGCTTCGATATCGACCGTGCCCGTGAGCACGACGATGCAGCTCTCGCGTTCCTTCTCGTACACGTACACCACATCGCCCTCGGAAAGCCGGTAAGCGGCGAAGCCGACGTACTGCCAGCCTGCCGTCGAGGGCGTCACGCGCGCGATCGTCTGGCCTTCGCGCGCAGCCTTCACTAGCAAAGTCATGCTGCCTCCTTCGTTGCATCGAACGGCGCATCGGCGAGCGCGCGCAGCGTGCGCCAGCCCTTCTGTGCATATGCATAGGCTGGCGCGATGACGGGGTCCTGTTCGGCCTCGACAACGAGCCAGCCGCGATAGCCGTGGCGCTTGAGGCGTTCGACGATCGCCGCGAAGTTCACCGCGCCGTCGCCGGGCACGGTGAACGCGCCCGCGAGCACCGCGTCGAGAAAGCTCCAGTTGCGGTTGCGCGCGAGCTTCACGACCGCCGGACGCACGTCCTTGCAATGGACGTGGCACACGCGTGCGATGTGTTTGTCGAGTTCGCGCACGGGGTCGCCGCCCGCGAACGTGATGTGACCGCTGTCGAACAGCAGACCCACGACGTCGCTCGTGCGCGCCATGAGCTTGTCGATGTCGGCGGGCGTTTCGACGTAGGCGCCCATGTGATGGTGATAGGCGAGGCGCACGCCGCGCGAGCGCGTGTGGCGCGCGAACGCTTCGACGCGGGCGGCGTAGTCGTCCCACTGCGCGTCGGTGAAAAAGCGCGGACGCTGATAGAGCGGACGCGCTGCGCCCTGGATCGAATCGGCGACTTCGCCGTACACCATCACCGTCGCGCCGTTTTGTGCCAGCAGTTCGAGATGCGGACCGACGGCGGCGATTTCCGCTTCGACGCTGCGGCGCGCGAGCCTCCCCGAGTACCAGCCGGATACGAGCGCAAGATCATATTGCGCGAACAACGTTTTGAGCGCCTGCGGCTCGCGCGGAAACTTGTTGCCGAGTTCGAAGCCCTCATAGCCGATCTCGCGCCCTTCGGCGAGCGCCACCGAAAGCGGCGTTTCGCCTCCGAGCGACGGCAGGTCGTCGTTCATCCACGAAAGCGGATTGATGCCGATGCGTACGTCGAATGCGCTCATGTGCGTACCTCCGTGTGCCTGGAGCCGTGGATCGTCATTTCGCTGCGTTGTCGTTGTCCGCGCTGCTGCATGTGCTGCTGCCTGTGCTGCTGCCCGCGCCGTTTTCTGCTCCGCTGTTTGTGTCGCTGGCGGCTCCGGCTGCCTCGTCCGCGCCGCCGCTCTTCTCGCGGCGGCTGCGCGCGGCGAGCCACTCGTCGTACTGCTTGCGTGCTTCGCGGACGTTGGTGCGCGACGACACCTCGGGCACCGCGACTTCCCACCACCAGCCGCCGTCCTCGGTCGTGCGGGTGGGATCGGTGTCGATGCTGATGAGGTAGGTGCGCGACGCGGCGCGCGCGCGCTGCATCGCCGCTTCGAGTTCGGCGACGTTGGCCACGTGTTCGGCCTGCGCGCCGAGCGAGCGCGCGTGCGAGGCGAAGTCGATGCGCGGCGCGCCGAGCGGTCCCTGTGCGCAGTCGTCGAAAAGATTGTTGAACGGTGCGCCGCCGCAGGCCTGCTGCAGGCGGTTGATGCAGCCGTAGCCGCGATTGTCGAGCACGACGATGATGAGTTTCGCGCCGAGCATCACGGAAGTCGCGATCTCGCTGTTCATCATCAGATAGCTGCCGTCGCCGAGCATCACGATGACTTCGCGCTCGGGCCGCGCAAGTTTTGCGCCGAGGCCGCCCGCGATTTCGTAGCCCATGCACGAGTAGCCGTATTCGACGTGATAGGCGCCCGGCTGGCCCGCGCGCCAGAGCTTGTGCAACTCGGCGGGGAGCGTGCCCGCCGCGCAGACGACGACGTCGTCGGTGGGCGAGCGGCTCGACGAGCGTTGCACCGCGCCGATCACATCGGCGTCGTAGGGCAGGCAACTGCGATCCTGCGGGGCATGCGTGAGGTGGTCGACGCTCGCGCGCCACTCGCCTGCGAGTTGCAGCGCGTGCGCGGTCCAGTTGGCCTCGGCGCGCCAGTTCACGAGTTCGTCGGCGAGCGCAATGAGCGCGAGACGCGCGTCCGCCTGCACGGCGAGGCCGTCGTGCTTGATCGCGTCGAAACCGTTGGTGTTGATGCCGATCACGTGCGCGTGCTGGAACAGCGAATTCGAGCCCGTCGTGAAGTCCTGCAACCGCGTGCCGACGGCGAGGATGTAGTCGGCGTCGTGGGCGAGCGCGTTGGCGGCGGGCGAGCCCGTCACGCCGATTGCGCCCACGTTGAGCGGATCGTCCCACGCGAGCGCGCCTTTGCCGGCCTGGGTTTCCGCGACGGGAATGCCGCGCGCGGCAGCGAGCGACTGCAGCGCCTCCGACGCGTGCGAATACAGCACGCCGCCGCCCGCGACGATCAGCGGACGCTTCGCGCGATGCAACTGGGCAAGCGCGGCGTCGATTTCGGCCTGCACGGGCGCGGGTGCATGGAAGCTCACGAGGCGCGGCGTGAAAAAGCTCGCCGGATAGTCCCACGCGGCGGATTGCACGTCCTGCGGCAGCGCGAGCGTGACGGGGCCGCACAGTGCCGCGTCGGTCAGCACGCGCAGCGCGCGCGGCAGCGCCGTAAGCAGTTGCGCGGGATGGACGATGCGGTCGAAGTAGCGCGAGACGGGCTTGAGCGCATCGTTGGCCGAGAGGCCGCCGTCATGTGTGTCTTCGATCTGCTGCAGGACGGGGTCGGGTGCGCGCGAAACGAAAATGTCGCCGGGCAGCAGCAGGATCGGCAGACGGTTCACATGCGCGAGCGCCGCGGCCGTGACGAGGTTGGTCGCGCCGGGCCCGATCGACGTCGTCACCGCCATCATGCGGCGGCGCAATTGCGCCTTTGCGTAGGCAATCGCGGTGTGCGCCATCGCCTGTTCGTTATGCGCGCGCAGCGTGGGCAATTCGTGACGCCACTGATAGAGCGCTTCGCCGAGCCCGGCCACGTTGCCATGGCCGAAGATCGCGAATACGCCGCCAAAGAGCGGCTCGGTGCGGCCGGAGCCGTCTTCGCAGGCGACGCGCTGCGCGGCGAGGTAGCGCACCAGCGCCTGCGCGGCCGTGAGACGTACGGTCTGTCCGGACGCCGCGTGCGCGACGTGTGTCGATGCAGGCTGGCTTTCGTTCACGGCGGAAGCGATGCGCTGGTTCATGCTGCTCTCTCCTCGTGCGTATGCGATTGGTTGCCGCCCACTTGTGGATTTTTAATTGCGTTGTCGGGTACATTCGCGTGCGCATTGCCACGTGAATCGCGCCAGGCCGCGATCAGCGTTTCGAACGTGCGGCGCACGCGCGCGATCAGTTCGTCGTCGCCGATCTCGCCCGCGAGCCACGCGAGGCCCGGCTCGTGGTGGATCGTGCGGCCCACCGTGAAGCCGCGGCAGGTCGCCGATTGCGCGGCGCTGCGCAGGCCCGCGAGCATTTGCTCGACGCTTGCCGACAGCCCGAGCAGCACGACGCCCCGGCAGTACGGGTCGCGTTCGGCGATCAGCGCGTCGATGGCGCGCCATTGCGCGGCGTCCATCGGTTCGAGCTTCCACCACTCGGGATAGATGCCGATGTTGTAGAGGCGCTTGAGCGCGCGCCACACCGTGTCGGGCGCGTTCGGCGCGCCGTCGAGCTTCGGCGGAATCACTTCGAGCAGCAGTTCGTGGCCGCTTGCCTGCACGGCGTCGTAAAGCACGCGCAATTGCGATTCCTGCTCGATGCGCTGTTCGACCGGTTCGTCGGGATGGAACTGCACGAGACACTTCACCGTGTGTTCGACGGGCCAGCTCGCAAGCGTCGTGCCGATCGAGCGGCCATGATCGAACACGAGCGGGACCGATCCCGGCAGTTCGACGGGGCGGCCGATCCACCAGCCGCGCCCGGTGGCGGCGTTCAGCGCATCCTGGCCGTAGCGGTCGTCGATCAGCACGCCGATGCGCCCTTGCAGACCGAGCGCCTGTTCGGTTTGGGCGACCGCCTCGACGAAGAGATTCTTGAGTTGCGTGATGCGCGATTCGTCGGCGCCCGCTTGCTGCGCGAGGTCGAAGAACTGATTGCGATGATCGAAGGCGAAACCGAGCACTTCGTCGCGCGGCGTGCGCGTGGGCGTCACGCGATGCAGGCGCGCGAGCGTTGCGTCGCGGTCCGGGCGGCGCGTGCTCGCGGGGTCGGCTGCGGCTTCGCGAAGGAAGTAGTCGAGTTCGGCGGGCGTCGGCATGGCGGGCGCGCAGCCGTGGCGCGACACCACGAGCGCGCCGCATGCGTTGGCCGTGCGCGCGCAGTCTTTGAGCGGCGCGTCGCGCAGCCATCCCGAGAGGAAGCCTGCGGCGAATGCATCGCCCGCGCCGAGCACGTTGAGCACCTCGACCGCGACGCCGCGTTGCATCGGCAGATCGTCGAGCGACGCGGGCAGCGCGCCTTCGATGATCTGGCAGCCGAGCGGGCCGCGCTTGACGAGCAGCGTGGCACGGGTCGCTTCGCGCACGCGTGCGAGTGCGTCGATGAGCGCTGCCTCGCCGCCCGCGATGCGGAATTCCTCTTCGGTGCCGATCACGAGATCGAAGTGCGGCAGGATGCGTTGCAAATGGGCGGAAACGCCTTCGCTCGCGATGAAGCGCGTCTCGCCGTCGGCCTTGCCGGTGAGGCCCCAGAGCACGGGGCGATAGTCGATGTCGAGCACCGTGCGCACGTTGTTGCGCCGTGCGTAGTCGAGCGCCGTGAGGCTCGTGCGGTTCGTGTGTTCGGAGGAGAAGTGCGTGCCGGTGATGAGCAGCGCCTTCGATGAGGCGATGAAGGCCTCGTCGAAATCCTGCACGTCGACGGCCATGTCGGCGCAGTTCTCGCGGTAGAAAATGAGCGGAAACGTATCGCGGTCCTTCAGGCCGAGCAGCACGAGCGCGGTCAGGCGTTCGCGGTCCACGCGCACATGGCTCGTGTCGCAGCCTTCTTTTGCGAGCGTTTCGACGAGAAAACGGCCCATGTGATCGTCGCCGACGCGCGTGAGCATGGCCGTCCGCAGACCGAGCCGCGCGCAGCCAAACGCGATGTTCGCCGACGATCCGCCCAGATACTTCGCGAACGTCGAGACGTCTTCGAGCCGCGCGCCGACCTGCTGCGCGTAGAGATCGACGCCGAGGCGGCCGAGGCAGACGACGTCGCGGCTTTTGCCGGATGCGAAGCGCGAAGCCGCAGCGGCGGGAGAGTCGGTCGTGGCCATGTGCATTCCTCGTGAGTTCGCTGCCGTTGCGTTGTCGTTGCTGTGCCGTTGCTATGCCGTTGCTATGCCGTTGCGGTTTCGTTGTTTTGCGCTCAGACCGTCGCGCCGTCGAGTTCCGCGATGAGCTTTTGCATCTCCGCGCCTCCGGCCATCATGTCGAGCACTTCGTTCTTGCTGATGGTTTCTTTCGTGAAGGTGCCGAGTGAGCGCCCGCGATTGAGAAGGGTGAACGAATCGCCGATGGGGTAGGCGTGATGGACGTTGTGCGTGATGAAGATCACCGAGATGCCCTTGGCGCGCGCGTTGTGGATCAGCTTGAGCACATTGAAGCTCTGCTTGACGCCGAGTGCGGCGGTCGGTTCGTCGAGAATCAGCACGCGCGCGCCGAAGTGGATCGCGCGCGCAATCGCGAGACACTGGCGCTCGCCGCCCGACATCGTGCCGATGGCCTGATGCGGGTCGCGCACGTTGATGCCCATTTCCGCGAGCCGGTCTTGCGCAATCGTTGCGCTGGCATCGAGATCCATGACGTTCAGAAAGCCGAATAATTTCTTCTGCGGCTCGCGGCCCATGAAGAAATTGCGCGCCACGGACAAGAGCGGCACAAGCGCGAGGTCTTGATACACCGTCGCGATGCCGAGGTCGAGCGCTTCCTTGGGCGAAGCGAAATGCACGGGCTTGCCGTCCACGAAATACTGGCCGGAAGAGGGTGCGTGCACGCCCGCGAGCGTCTTGATGAGCGTGGACTTGCCCGCGCCGTTGTCGCCGAGCAGGCAGTGCACTTCGCCGCGCTTCAGGCGCATCGTGACGCCGTTCAGCGCGATGACCTTGCCGAAATACTTGCTGACGTTTTCGAGCGCGAGGATCGTGTCGGCGCCGTTGCCAGCGCTGTTGCCTGCGCCGTTGCTGGTGATCGTGTCGGACATGGCGGGCTCCCGGTTACGACTGCGCGACGCGGCGGCGCACGTAGTGATTGAACAGCACGGCCATCAGCAGCATCATGCCGAGGAACACGCGGAACCAGTCCGAATCGATGTTCGTGTAGGTGATGCCGATCTGCACGACGCCGAAAATCAGCGCGCCGAACGCAGCGCCGATCACCGAGCCGTAGCCGCCTGTGAGCAGCGTGCCGCCGATCACTGCGGCGATGATCGCCTCGAATTCCTTTTGAATGCCGCGGTCGGCGGCGGCCGAGCCGATGTCGCACACCTGCAGCACGGCGAAGAGGCACGAGCAGAACGCGGTGAGCATGAAGAGCGAGATCTTGACGCGCTTGACGGGCACGCCGACGTTCTTGGCGGCGTTCGCGTCGCCGCCGACGGCGAGAATCCAGTTGCCGTAGCGCGTTCTGGCGAGCACGAACGCGCCGATTGCAGTGAGCGCGAACCACCAGAGCAGCACTTTCGGCACGCCGGGCACGAGCGGCTGGCCGTTGTCGAGCATCTTGCCGATGCCCGCATGCGCGAGGACGACGAAAAGGCCCTTGAACGCGGTGCCGTGAAAAAGGAGGTTGGTGAGCCAGTCGGCTTTCGCGACGTCGCCGACGCCCGAGACGATCGTGCGGTCGGCGAACATGATCGACAGGGCGAGCGTGAGGCCGCGCAGGATGAACAGGAACGCGAGCGTGACGATGAACGACGGCAGCCGCGTGCGCATCACGAGATACCCGTTGAGCGCGCCGAGTGCGACGCAGCCCGCGAACGCGAAGAGAATCGAGAGGGAGATGGGCCAGTGGAAGTACATGGTCGGGATGGCGACCATCATGCCGGCGAAGCCGATCATCGAGCCGATGGAGAGGTCGAACTCGCCTGCGATCATCAGCAGGCAGGCGCCGACGGCGAGGATGCCGAGATAGGCTGCGACCTGCGACCAGTTCATCACGCCGTCGAGATCGAACATGCCGGACCCGCCTGCGCCGATGGCGAAGATGGCGAAGATGAGCACGGTGCCTGAAATCGCGGCGAATTCGGGGCGGCCGAGCAGATGCCCGAACCACGGTTCGCGGCGCATGCGTTCATCGGCTGGGGTGGGTCCTGCCGATGCCTGCGGCGTGGAGCCGGGGTCTTGCGCGCTGCTGTCGTGTGCGTGTGAGGGGAAGTGCTTACCGGCTACGCCCATGATCTTTCCTCTGCTCGGTTGGCCTGAGTAAGCGCTTGCGCAATGACTCAGGCCGGGTACAAAACCGTCGGCCAAACACCGCAAATCAGCGGTACTGCCCCGCGTACTTCACGACCTTGTCGAGGTTCTCCTTCGTGATGAAGCCCGGGCCCGAGCGGATATCGCGCTTGCCATACGACGGCTGCAGGCCATAAGTCTCCAGACGCTGCTTGAACTTCGGATTCGCTTCGAGCAGCTGGCGGATCTTCGCCGGGTCGGTCGTGTGTTCCTTCTTCGCGATGGCGAGCACCGCAACCGGGATATAGCCCTGCAGGTACGGCTGCTGATCGATGGCGAACTGGATCGTGCCCGCGCGGATCGCCTTCGCGATGTCGTCGGAGAAGTCGAACGTCGCGAAATAGATCTTGCCCGCAAGGCCCATCTGCTGGACCGCCTTCAGCGTGGCGGCCGCCGGGACCGGCCCGAGCGTCAGAATCGCGCCGGTGTTCGGATGGTTACGCAGATACGCGCTGACCTTCGACTGGATCTCGGTCGGGTCGGTGCCGGTATCGATGGTGGAACTCTTGTAGTCGACGCCGATGGCGTCCGCGAAGCCGCGGCAGCGTTCGAACGACACGGCGTTCGTCGCGAAGTGATTCACGCAGAGGAATGACTTGATGCCCGCAGCCTTGGCCTTTTCGCCCGCGGCTTGCCCGGCGACGTATTCGGGCTGCCCGACGTGCATGATCGCGCCGAGCTTCGCGCTTTGCTCTTCGGTGCCGGAATTGAGCGTGACGAGCGGAATCTTCTTTTCGGTGACCTTGCCGATCGAACTCTTGAGCACGTCGAAGTCGGCAATCGTCGTGGCCACGCCGTCGTAGTTGCGCGCGGCGGCCTGCTCGATCAGACGCGCCATGTCGGCGATGTCGCCGTTCGGCGGGTTGCGGTAGTCGGTCTCGACGTTGAAGTCCTCGTCGGCCTGCTTGATGGCGTTCTTGATGGTGTTCCACCACGAATCCGAATCCGGCGCGTGGCTGATCAGCACGAAGTGCGCGTCGGCGGCCTGCGCAGATGGCGCGGCCAGCATCGCCAGCGAGCCCAGCCCGGCAGCGAGCGCGAGCGCCGCCGCGAGCCGCCTGAGCCTTGCCTTGCCCTTGCGTTCAGTCATTGTCTCCACCTTTCTCGGTCTGTCGTTTTTAGGGATGAACCGGACGGCTTCGCGAGTCGAAGCCACCCCGCTCATCGAGAAGAGTAGGTCATCGCCGAAGTGGATGCAATGAATATTTCACTGTAAATAAAAATGGAAAATATGTTCCATTCATACGCGGGCCTTCCTATAATCGGCAGCGTCGGCATGCTGCGGATGCCGCGCCCGGTAAGGGTTTTGCGGCGCTGCGGCAACCAGAAAGGAAAACGGATCATGGCGGATGAAACAACCGATGCCGTAGCGGGCGTCGACGAATTGATGCAGCGCATCGCACACGAATACGATGCGCTGCCGCGTCAGTTGAAGAGCGTCGCGAACTACATCGAACAGCACCGCGCGAGCGTGATGATGGACCGCACGAGCGACATCGCCGCGAGCTGCGGCGTGCATCCTTCAGCCGTCGTGCGCTTTGCGCAGCGCCTCGGTTTTTCGGGTTTCTCGGATCTGCAGGCCGTGTTTCGTCAGGCGTATGCGGGCCAGGGCTCGTCGGCGACGAGTTACCAGGCCCGCATTCGTCAGCTGATCGACGCGAAAGCCGGCAAGGCGAGCCCGGATCTCGGCGGCGCGGTGGCGCGCGAATTCATCGGCGCGTGCCGCAGCGGGCTCGACGAACTCGAAGCGGGACTCGACGATGCGCAGTTCGACGCCGCGGTCAAGATGCTCGAACAGGCCGACAACATTTACGTGATCGGCGTGCGGCGCTCGTTTCCGGTGGCGAGCTACATCGTCTACGCGCTGCAGCACACGCGCAAGCGCGTGCATCTCGTCTCGGGGCTCGGCGGCATGTATCACGAGCAGATCCGCAGCGTGAAGAAGGGCGATGTCGTGATGGCGATCAGCTTCGCGCCCTACGGCAAGGAAACGCAATATTGCCTGCGCGTCGCGCAGCAGCACCACGCGAAGACGCTCGTCATTACCGACAGCCAGCTCTCGCCGCTCGCGCGCCACGCGGATGCCTGTCTCTATGTGAAGGAGGGGAGCGCGTTCGCGTTCCGCTCGCTCACCAGCACTTTCTGCCTGTGCCAGGCGCTCTTTATCGCGCTTGCGTACCGGCTCGAACTGAACGTCGAAGAATCGACCGACACAGGAGGCTACGATGACTGAGAACGCAGGCAAGACGCTGGACGTGGCGGTATTCGGCGCGGGACGTATCGGCCGCATTCACGCGGCGAATCTCGCGCGCCAGCAAGGCGTGCGGCTCAAATACGTGATCGACGTGAACCGCGAAGCCGCCGCCGCGCTCGCCGCGCAACACGGCGCGCAGGTGGCCGATATCGACGGTGCGCTCGGCGATGCGTCGATTGGCGCGTCGGTGATCTGCTCCAGCACCGATACGCATTCCGAACTGATTCTCAGATCGGCGGCGGCCGGTAAGCACATCTTCTGCGAAAAGCCCGTCGATCTCACGATCGAGCGTGCGCGTGCGTGCGCCGAGGCCGTGGAGCGCGCGGGCGTGGTCGCCATGATCGGCTTTCAGCGCCGCTACGATCCCACCTTCGCGGCGCTGAAGGCGCGCATCGAAGCGGGCGAGATCGGCACGCCGGAAATGCTCGTGGTCACGAGCCGCGATCCGGGTGCGCCGCCGATCGGCTACATCCGGCACTCGGGCGGCATTTTCAAGGACATGCTGATTCACGACTTCGATATCTTCCGCTGGATTCTCGATGACGAAGCCGACACCGTGCATGCAACCGGCAGTTGCCTGTCCGATCCCGCCATCGCCGAGGCCGGCGACATCGACTCGACGGCGGTGACGATCCGCACGAAGCGCGGGCGGCTTTGCCAGATCAATACGGCGCGCCGCGCGGCTTATGGTTACGACCAGCGCTTCGAAATTCTCGGCAGCGACGGCATGCTCCAGGCGGGCAACGTGAGGCCGACCGAAGTCGTGGCGTGGTCGAAGCAGGCGGTGTCGCAGGACGTGCCGGAGGCGTTTTTCCTCGAACGCTATCGCGCGGCCTACGCGAGCGAGATGGCGCATTTCCACGACGCGGTCATGCATGGCACGCCGGTACGCACGACGGTCGCGGATGGACTCAAGGCGCTCGAACTCGCCGAGGCCGCGGCGCTGTCGTGGCGCGAAGGGCGCGTGGTGAAACTCGGCGGCTGAGCGCGCTTTCGGTGCGCACGCTGGTCAGCCATCTGCTGGTGGACCGTACGGAGGGAGGCGAACGATGCAGGCGACAGAACGGGCCCAGCCGTTGCGCGTGGGCGTGGCAGGACTCGGGCGGCTCGGGCGGCGGCATGCGCTCAATCTTGCGTATCGCGTGCCGGGCGCGACGCTCGCGGCGGCGTGCAGTCCGCTCGATGACGATCTCGCATGGGCGCGCGAGGCGCTGCCCGAGGCGCGCCTTTTTGCCGATTACGCCGCTCATACCGGTTATGCCGAGATGCTTGCGGACGCAACGCTCGATGCCGTGTGGATCGTCACGCCTTCGGCGCTGCATGCACAGCAGATCGTCGATGCGCTGCGCGCGGGCAAACACGTGTTCTGCGAAAAGCCGCTTTCGCTCGACGTCGCCGAGTGCGAGCGCGTCGTGGAGGAAGCACGCCGCCACGACAGCCGGCAGGTGACCATCGGCTTCATGCGCCGCTTCGATCCGAGCTATCGCGACGCGTTCGACAAGGTGCGCTCGGGTGCGATCGGGCGGCCGTTTCTCGTGCGCTCACAAACTTGCGACCTCAACGATCCAGGCGGCTTCTTCGTGCGCTTCGCGCCGCAATCGGGCGGCATCTTTCTCGACTGCTCGGTGCACGACATCGACGTGGCGCGCTGGCTGCTCGGCAAGCCGCGCGCGACGCGCGTCTACGCGAGCGGCACGATTGCGCTGCACGAGGGGCTGCGCGCGGCGGGCGACGTGGACAATGGCGTTGCGATCTGCGAATTCGAAGGCGGCGCGCTGGCGATGTTCTACGCGTCGCGCACGATGGCGCACGGCAACGACACGTCGAGCGAGGTGATCGGCACGGCGGGTGCGCTTGCGATCGGACACATTCCGCGCGCCAGTCGCGTCGAGATTTACGACGCGCTCGGTGTGCGCAGCGAATGCACGCCGACGTTCTTCGACCGCTTCGAGGAGGCGTTTCTGATCGAAGCGCAGGCGTTCGTGGCGGCGGTGCGTGCGCGTGAAGGCGTTGGCGTTGGCGTCGGCGTCGGCGTCGGCGTCGGCGGGCAAAATGATGCGCAACCGGCAGGGCAGGGCGCGACGCTCGAAGATGCGCTGGAGGCGACGCGAATCGGCCTCGCGCTGCGCGAGTCGTTGCACGCCGGGCGAGCCGTTTTGCTGTGAATGCCGGGGTGAACGCTGCGGTGAATGCCGCAGGGCATGCGCGCGCAAGTGCCCCCATCTGCGACGTGGCGGCCCAGGAAACGGCGCACGCGTGCGGTAAAATCGAGACCATCGCCTGCGCCGCCTCCGGCGCGACACTCGAAGGATCCTACCCCGATGCAGATTCAGGTTCACAAGGAAGTGGATGCACGCGGGCTGAACTGCCCGCTGCCGATCCTGCGCGCCAAGAAGGCGCTCGCCGACATGGAAAGCGGCCAGATTCTCAAGGTGCTCGCGACCGATCCCGGCTCGCAGCGCGATTTCGCGGCGTTTGCGAAGCAGACGGGCAACGAGATCGTCGAAAGCACGCAGCAGGACAAGACGTTCGTCTTTCTGATGCGTCGGCGCTGATTGCCGGTACGCTTTTCTGTTCCGCACGCCGCATGCGTCAGGTGCGCGAATGACGGCGCGAACAAAAACGTGAATTAAAGCCTGAATTAAAGCGTAAATAAAAAAATGGCCCGCGTTGTTGTCGCGGGCCATTCAATTTGCAGCGCGTGCTTTGACACGCGCGGCGCTTAGCCTTCCATGACCGGCTTGCGCGTGTGCAGATAATCGGCGAATTCGGTCCCCACTTCCGGGTGGCGCAGCGCGAACTCGACGGTTGCCTTCAGATAGCCGAGCTTGCTGCCGCAGTCGAAACGCGTGCCGTGGTATTTGTACGCGAGCACCTGTTCATCGGCGAGCAGCGACTGGATCGCGTCCGTAAGCTGCAATTCGCCGCCCGCACCGGGCTTGAGCGAGCGCAGGTGGTCGAAAATCCGCGGCTTGAGCACGTAGCGGCCGACCACGCCGAGGTTCGACGGCGCGACTTCGGGCGCCGGTTTTTCGACGATGCCCGAGAGCTTGACGATCGCGTCTTCCCATTCCTTGCCGTCGACGATGCCGTACGAGCGTGTTTCCGAAGGCGGAATCTCTTCCACGCCGATCACCGAGCTATGGTAGTGGTCGAACACGTCCACCATCTGCTTCATGACGGGCGGCGTGCCGTAGAGCAGGTCGTCGGCGAGAATCACGGCGAACGGGTTGTCGCCCACGAGCTTTTCGGCGCACAGCACCGCGTGGCCCAGGCCGAGTGCTTCGGGCTGACGCACGTAGAAGCAGTCGACGTTGTTCGGCTTGATGCCGCGGACCAGTTCCAGCAGTTTCGCCTTGCCGCGCGCCTCCAGTTCCGCCTCGATCTCATAGGACTTGTCGAAATGGTCCTCGATCGCGCGCTTGCTGCGCCCGGTCACGAAGATCATCTCGGTGATGCCCGCCGCGACGGCTTCCTCGACGGCGTACTGGATCAAAGGCTTGTCGACGATCGGCAGCATTTCCTTCGGGCTAGCCTTCGTAGCCGGAAGAAAGCGCGTGCCGAGGCCCGCCACAGGGAATACCGCTTTTGTAACTTTTAGCATGTCTCTAGTCCTGGTCCTGATGCTGGTCCTGGTGCTCTGGTCCTGGCGGCGGCGCGGCGCTCCGTTCAGCGCCGCGTGTCGCATCCTGTTTGCCTGCCGGCCAGGCGCTCAGGCCGGCAGCCGATCGAGCTGCGCGGTCAGCTTGTCCAACGTGGCCCGATATTCTGCCAGTCTTTTCTGCTCCTGCTCAACGACCGATGCGGGTGCTTTCGCAACGAAACTCTCATTTCCGAGCTTCGCATCGCACTTCGCCACTTCATTCGTCAGGCGGGCAATCTCTTTCGAGAGCCGCTCGCGTTCGGCTGCGACATCGATCTCGACCTTCAGCACGAGCTTGTCAGTTCCAACGATCGCAACCGGCGCGCCTGCCGACGCTGCATCGAGCGCCGCTTCGTCGGCGATGATCTGGACCTCGGACAGGCGCGCGAGCGCCTGCGCGTACGGCGCGAAAGTCGCGAGCCGCTCCGCGTTGCCGGTGACCAGCAGCGGCACCTTCGTCGCGGGCGACAGGTTCATCTCGCCACGCAGATTCCGGCATGCGTCGATCACGGCCTTCAGGTCGGCGGCCCACTGTTCGGCGGTTTCATCGATCTTCTTCGGTTCGGCGACAGGGTACGGCTGCACCATGATCGACGCCGCGCCAGCGGCTGCGTCGCGCGGATACGCATCGGTGAGCGGCGCAACCTTTTGCCACAGCGCTTCCGTGATGAACGGAATCACCGGATGCGCGAGACGTAGCACCGTTTCCAGCACACGCAACAGCGTGCGGCGCGTCGCGCGCTGCTGCTCGGGCGTGCCGCTCTGGATCTGCACCTTCGCGAGTTCCAGATACCAGTCACAGTATTCGTCCCAGACAAACTTGTATAGGGCGTTGGCCACATTGTCGAAGCGATAGTCGGCGAAACCCTTCGCCACTTCCGCTTCCACGCGCTGCAGGAGCGAGACGATCCAGCGGTCGGCCTGCGAGAAGTGCGTGTAGCCGCCCGGGGCGCAATCGCCCGGCTCGCACGGGCCCGGTTTCGCGAAGCCGCAGTCGTGGCCTTCGCAGTTCATCAGCACGAAACGCGTGGCGTTCCACAGCTTGTTGCAGAAGTTGCGGTAGCCTTCGCAGCGCGCGAGATCGAAGTTGACGTTGCGGCCGAGCGTGGCCATCGACGCCATCGTGAAGCGCAGCGCGTCCGTGCCGAACGCGGCGATGCCGTCCGGAAACTCCTTGCGCGTCTTCTTTTCGATGCTGGCGGCCTGCTTCGGATTCATGAGGCCCGTGGTGCGCTTGGCGACGAGCGCTTCGAGTTCGATGCCGTCGACGATATCGATCGGGTCGAGCGTATTGCCCTTGCTCTTCGACATCTTCTGGCCCTCGGCGTCGCGCACGAGGCCGTGCACGTACACCGTGTCGAACGGCACCTTGCCGGTGAAGTGCGTGGTCATCATGACCATGCGCGCGACCCAGAAGAAGATGATGTCGAAGCCGGTCACGAGCACGGAGGAGGGCAGGAACGCCTTCAATTCAGGGGTTTCCGCGGGCCAGCCGAGCGACGAGAACGGCACGAGCGCCGACGAGAACCACGTGTCGAGCACGTCTTCGTCGCGCTTGAGCGCGCCCTCGTAGCCCTTTGCCCTGGCCTGCGCGCGGGCTTCTTCCTCGCTCTTCGCAACGAAGATTTCGCCGTTTTCGCCGTACCACGCCGGGATCTGGTGGCCCCACCAGAGCTGGCGCGAAATGCACCAGTCCTGGATGTTCTCGAGCCACTGATAGTAGGTCGTGGTCCAGTTTTCAGGCACGAATTTGATCTGGCCGTTGCGCACGACGTCGAGTGCGGTTTCGGCGATCGACTTGCCCGGGTTGAAGGTGCCTTCCGGCGCGGGCTTGCTCATCGCCACGAACCATTGGTCGGTCAGCATCGGCTCGATCGCGACGCCCGTGCGGTCGCCGCGCGGCACCATCAGCTTGTGCGGCTGCACCGAGTCGAGCAGGCCGAGCGCCTCGAAGTCGGCGACGACCTGCTTGCGCGCCTCGAAGCGGTCGAGGCCGCGGTATTTTTCCGGCGCGTTGGCGTTGATCTTCGCGTCGAGCGTGAGGATCTCGATCATCGGCAGGCTGTGGCGCAGGCCGACCTGGTAGTCGTTGAAGTCGTGCGCGGGCGTGACTTTCACGACGCCCGTGCCGAATTCGCGATCGACGTAGTCGTCGGCGATGATGGGGATTTCGCGGTCGGCGAGCGGCAGCTTCACGGTCTTGCCGATCAGGTGCGCGTAACGCTCGTCCTCGGGATGAACCATCACGGCCGTATCGCCGAGCATGGTTTCGGGGCGCGTCGTCGCAACGGTCAGATGACCCGAGCCGTCCGCGAGCGGATAGCGCAGGTGCCACAGATGCCCGTTTTCCTCTTCGCTCGCGACTTCGAGGTCGGAGACGGCCGTGAGCAGCACCGGATCCCAGTTCACGAGGCGCTTGCCGCGATAGATCAGGCCCTGTTCATAGAGGCGCACGAATACGTCGCGCACGGCGGCCGACATCTTGTCGTCCATCGTGAAGTATTCGCGCGACCAGTCGATCGATGCGCCAAGACGCCGCACCTGGCCCGTGATCGTGGAGCCCGACTGCTGCTTCCATTCCCACACGCGTTCGACGAACTTCTCGCGGCCGAGATCGTGGCGCGAGACTTTCTGGGCGTCGAGCTGGCGTTCGACGACGATCTGCGTGGCGATGCCCGCGTGGTCGGTGCCGGGGACCCACAGCGTGTTCTCGCCGAGCATGCGGTGATAGCGCGTGAGGCCATCCATGATCGTCTGGTTGAACGCGTGCCCCATGTGCAGCGTGCCGGTGACGTTGGGCGGCGGCAACTGGATCGAGAAGTTGTTGCGGCCGGGCGTGAAGGTCGCGGCGGCGTAGCCGCGGCGCTCCCATTCGGGGCCCCATTGGGCCTCGATCGTCTGGGGCTCGAAGCTTTTCGCTAGCGTGCTGTCGCTCATGGGTGGGATCTGCCGAAAAAAGGATGCGGAAACCCTCGATTATAAGGGGTAGTTCGGTCCCCGCCGTGGCGCGGCCGGGCGGCGCACGGACCCGGGACGCGCCGCGCACCCCGATTCGCGCGCGGCGCGTCGGGCGGGCGCCTCTGCCCCGCGGCCCCGCCGCCCGCCGCTCTCGCCACACGCGGGATTTATAATGGCGCTCTGCCATCTTTCGGCGCGCTCACCGCGCGCGTCATCACAGCCTGCGCACCACATGCCCGATCTGCTCGCGAATCTGAACCCCGAACAACTCGCCGCCGTCACCTTGCCGAACGAACCGGCGCTCATCCTGGCCGGGGCCGGCAGCGGCAAGACGCGCGTGCTGATCACGCGCATCGCGTGGCTGATCCAGCAGGGGCTCGCGTCGCCCGCGACGATCCTCGGCGTCACGTTCACGAACAAGGCCGCGCGCGAAATGATGGGGCGCCTCCAGGCGCTCTTGCCCATCGACACGCGCGGCATGTGGATCGGCACCTTCCACGGCCTGTGCAACCGCATGCTGCGCGCGCATTTCCGCGATGCGGGCCTGCCGCAGACGTTCCAGATCCTCGACACGGCCGACCAGCTTTCGGCCATCAAGCGCCTGATGAAGGGCTTGAACGTCGACGACGAGAAATACCCGCCGAAGAACCTCCAGTACTTCATCAACAACGCGAAGGAGCAGGGCCTGCGGCCGAAGGACGTCGATGTCACCGACAGCTTCAACCGCAAGTTCGTCGAACTCTACGAAGCCTACGACCAGCAGTGCCAGCGCGAAGGCGTGGTCGATTTCGCGGAACTCCTGCTGCGCTGCTACGAACTGCTCGCGCACAATCCGCCGTTGCGCGCGCACTATCAGGCGCGTTTTCGCGACATCCTCGTGGACGAGTTCCAGGACACGAACAAGCTCCAGTACGCGTGGCTGAAACTGCTTGCGGGCGCAAACAACGCCATCTTCGCCGTGGGCGACGACGACCAGTCGATCTACGCGTTCCGTGGTGCGAACGTGGGCAATATGCGCGACTTCGAGAACGAATTCCGCGTGAAGCACATGATCAAGCTGGAGCAGAACTACCGCTCGCACGGCCATATCCTCGATGCCGCGAATCATCTGATTGCGCACAACGCGCGCCGCCTCGGCAAGAACCTGCGCACCGACGCGGGCCACGGCGAGCCGGTGCGCGTCTACGAGGCGGCGACCGATTCGCAGGAAGCGGGCTGGATCGTCGAGGAGATCCGCGCGCTCGTGAATCAGGGGCTCGCGCGCCACGAGGTGGCGGTGCTCTATCGCAGCAACGCGCAGTCGCGCATGATCGAGCACACGCTCGTGAACGCGGGCATCCCGTACAAGGTGTACGGCGGCCTGCGCTTTTTCGAGCGCCAGGAAGTGAAGCACGCGCTCGCGTATCTGCGCCTCATCGACAACCCGAACGACGACACCGCGTTTGCGCGCGTCGTGAACTTTCCGACGCGCGGCATCGGCGCGCGTTCCATCGAACAGCTCGCGGATGCGGCGCGCCTCTATAACTGCTCGATGGCGGCGGCGATTCCCTACGTCACCGGCAAGGCCGGTTCGAGCCTCGCGTCGTTCGCGAACCTGATCGCGAAGATGCGCGCGGAAACGGCGCAATTGAGCCTGCCCGAAACCGTCGAATACACGGTGCGCATGAGCGGTCTCGCCGACTTCTATCAGAGCGAGCGCGAAGGCCAGGACCGGCTGGAGAACCTGCAGGAACTCGTCAACGCGGCAACGGCGTTCGTGAGCGAACAGGGCTATGGGCTCGATACGCCCGCGCGCTCGATCCCGCTGCGCCCGGGTGCGTCGTCGGCGCCGGAGATCGTGTCGCTCGACGGCGAAATCGAAGTGATCGATGCGCCCGCAATCACCGATCCCGCGCAGAATCCCGATGTCATGACGCCGCTCGCGGGCTTTCTCTCGCACGCGTCGCTCGAAGCGGGCGACAACCAGGCGCAGGCAGGCCAGGACGCGGTGCAGTTGATGACCGTGCACGCAGCGAAGGGCCTGGAATTTACGGCCGTGTTCATCACCGGCCTCGAAGAAGGGCTGTTCCCGCACGAGAACAGCGCGATGGAAGCCGATGGCCTCGAAGAAGAGCGCCGCCTGATGTACGTCGCGATCACGCGCGCAAAGGAGCGGCTGTATCTGTCGTTCGCGCAAAGCCGTCTTTTGCACGGACAGACGCGCTATAACGTGCGCTCGCGCTTCTTCGACGAACTGCCGCAAGAGACGCTCAAGTGGCTCACGCCGAAGGTCGAGGCAGGCGCGCGCTGGGGCGGACGCTCCGATAACGCGGGCTGGGGCCGCGACTGGTTCGGGCGTTCGGGTGGGAGCGGTGGTGGAAACGGCGGTGGAAACAGTGGCGGAAGCGGCGGCGGGAGCCGCGAGCGCGATGGCTATGTGCAGGACAAGACGCCGCTGCCGTCGTTCGCCAACGAGCAACGCGCGGCGGAGACGGGCTTTCGCGTCGGCCAGCAGGTCTTCCACACGAAGTTCGGCGAAGGTACGATCACGGCGCTCGAAGGCAGCGGCACCGACGCGAAGGCACAGGTCCGCTTCAAGCGCCACGGCGAGAAGTGGCTCGCGCTTGCAGTGGCGAAGCTGCAGCCGGTGGAGTGACCCCGTGCTCCGGCCCGATTGAACCTCAACGAAAAACAGAAAGCGATGAATTCAACGAAGAACGCGACGACGAAGGCCCCCGTGCGTCCGCTGGGCGTGCTCGCCGCACTGCCCGAAGAACTGGGCGACCTCATCGCGGCGATGCAGGCCGAATCGGGCCTCGTCACGCGCACGCACGGCAAGCGCGACTATCACGTCGGCACCGTGCACGGCGTGCCCTGCGTCGTGACGCTCGCGCGCGTCGGCAAGGTCGCGGCTGCGGCCACGGCGAGCGCACTGATCCATGAGTTCGACGTCGAAGCCATCGTGTTTACGGGTGTCGCGGGCGGGGTCGGCGCGTCGGTGCATATCGGCGACATCGTGGTCGGCGACACGCTGCTTCAGCACGACATGAACGCCGAGCCGCTCTTTCCGCGCTTCGAGATTCCGTTGCTCGGGCGCGCGCGCTTCGATGCCGACCGCGCGCTCGCGCAGGCGCTCGCCGATGCGTGCGAGCGCTTCGTGGCGCAAGAGGGCGCGGCGCTCGCCGCGCACTTCCGGACGGCGACGCCGCGCGTGCATCGCGGGCTCGTGATCAGCGGCGATCAGTTCGTCGCGAGCGCGCAGGCGGTCGGTGCGTTGCGCGCGGCGCAGCCCGATGCCCTCGCGGTCGAAATGGAAGGCGCGGCCATCGCGCAGGTCTGCCACGAATACGGCGTGCCGTGCGCCGTGGTGCGCACGATTTCGGATACCGCCGACGAACACGCGAGCACCTCGTTCGCGAGTTTTCTCACCGATATCGCGGGTACCTATTCCACGGGCATCCTCAAGCGCTTCCTCGCCTCATACGCGTCACTGTCGCGCTGAAGCGCCAAAGCGCCGGGGAACCGGCGCTTTGGCGATTTAGCTGCTTCTACCGGGTATTTAACGGCTACGCGCGCGCCACGGCCTCGCGGATCTGTTGCAACGCCGACGCGTCTTCGATCGTCGGCAGATCGCCCGGATCGTGACCTTCGGCGAGCGCGGCGATGGCACGGCGCAGCAGTTTGCCCGAACGCGTCTTCGGCAGCGCGCCGACGAAATGCACGCGCGCGGGCCGCCCGATAGCGCCGAGATGACGATCGACGGTCGACGCAATCGCCACTTCGAGCGTCTTCGCCGCAGCCGGATCGGCGCTCGCGCCCGCATCGCGCAGCACGACGAACGCGAGCGCGGCCTGGCCCTTCAACGCATCGTTCACGCCCACGACGGCAACTTCCGCGACCGCCGCATGCGAGGAAATCGCTTCCTCGATCTCGCGCGTGCCGAGCCGGTGGCCGGCGACGTTGATGACGTCGTCGGTGCGGCCGAGGATCGTCACGTAACCTTCGTCGTCCTGCACGCCCCAGTCGAACGTCGAATAGACCTGCTCGCCAGGCACGCTTTCCCAGTACGTCTTCACGAAGCGCGCGTCGTCGCCCCAGACCGTCTGCATGCAGCCCGGCGGCAGCGGATAGCCGAGCGTGATCACACCCTTTTCGCCGGTCGCGCACGGCTCGCCCGTGTGCTCGTTGCGCAGCGTGAGGTTGTAGCCGTACACGGGCACGCCCGGCGAGCCGAGCTTTTGCGGCAGCACTTCGACGCCGCGCTGGATCGCGAGCATCGGCCAGCCGGTTTCGGTCTGCCAGTAGTTGTCGACCACGGGCTTGTCGAGCGCTTCGGAGATCCACTCGGCGGTCGGCTCGTCGAGCGGCTCGCCCGCGAGGAACAGCGTGCGCAGGCTCGACAGATCGGCGGCGCGCAACAGGGCCGGGTCCTGCTTCTTGAGCACGCGGATCGCGGTCGGCGCGGTGAACATGAGGTTCACGCGATGCTGCTCGACGAGGCGCCACCAGATGCCGCCATCGGGGCGGATCGGCGTGCCTTCGTACATCACGGTCGTCATGCCCGCGAGGAGCGGCGCATAGATGATGTAGCTGTGTCCGACCACCCAGCCGATATCCGATGCGGTGAACATCGTGTCGCCCGCGCGGCCTTCGAAGATGTATTCCATCGACGACGCCAGCGCCACGGCATAGCCGCCGACGTCGCGCTGCACGCCCTTGGGCTTGTCGGTCGTGCCGGAGGTGTAGAGGATGTACGACGGCTCGTTCGATTCGAGCCATTCGCACGGAACCTGGACGTCGTGGTACTGCTCGCGCAGCGGCTCGTAATCGACGATATAGCTCGCCTTCAGGCGCCCGGGCGCGAGGTGCCGGTCGATCAGCAGGACCTTCGAAGGTGCGTGCTGCGCGCGTGACATCGCTTCGTCGACGAGCGGCGTGTAGTCGATCACCTTGCCGCCGCGCGCGCCCGCGTCGGCACTCACGATCAGCACGGGCTTCGCATCGTCGATGCGCGCCGCGAGCGAGGGCGCAGCGAACCCGCCGAACACGACCGAATGGATCGCGCCGAGCCGCGCGCACGCAAGCACGGCGAACACCGCCTCGGGGATCATCGGCAGATAGATCAGCACGCGCTCGCCGCGCTTCACGCCGAGCGAGCGCATCACGGCAGCCATGCGGTTCACTTCGGCGTGGAGTTCGGCGTAGGTGTAGCGGCGCTCGATGCCGGTTTCGGTCGAAACATAGACGAGTGCGTTTTGCTGCGCGCGCTCGGCGAGATGGCGATCGACCGCGTTGAAGCACAGATTCGTGCGGCCACCGCAGAACCAGCGCGCGAAGGGCGGGTTCGAGCGGTCGAGCACGGCGTCGAATGGCGTTTCCCAATGGATGCGCAAGGCTTCGCGCCGCCAGAAGTTCTCGGGATCGGCAATCGATTCGCGGTGAAAGTCGCGGTAGCTGCGCATGAAAAAACTCCTTCGGGGGCGGTCGTCCTGCTGGGTTTTGTGGGTTTTTTCGCAGAATAGAGCAGTGCGGCTCGGGCGGGCAACGCGGGTTCTCCATGATGCGCTGCACGGTTTTGGCGGTGTTGCGTCCGAGGTTCGACGCGTGTTTCGGTGCGCCCGCGTACGCGCGGCGCAGCGGCGGGCGGCGCGTGACCCTTATGCTGCGGTGCGTGCGGGCATGGCGGTGCAGTGCCGCCGATGCTGCCGTGTGCCGCTGTTTCGATGCCAGCCTTGAAACAGGCGCGATCCCGGACTATGCGCCGTTTTGATCTGTATCAATCGAGGGTGGCTGATGCGATGCGAATAGACATGAATCAAATCCTCTGATCAAGTCCCGGGCTTCACCACCACCGTACACGTCGTGCCCGCCGCGAGGACCATGCCGTCGGGCACCTTGTCGATGTGCACGCGCACCGGCACGCGCTGCGCGAGACGCACCCAGTTGAACGTCGGGTTCACGTCGGCGAGCAATTCGCGGCTCTGCGGATTGTCGCGGTCGTAGATGCCGCGCGAGATGCTTTCGACGTGGCCCTCCAGCGTGCCGCCGCTCATGAGCTTGATCTCGGCCTTGTTGCCCACCTTCACGTGCGGCAGCTTGGTTTCCTCGAAGTAGCCGTAGACCCAGAACGAGTGGCTGTCCACCACCGCAAGCTTCGCCTGGCCGGCAATCGCATAGTCGCCCTTGAACACCTGAAGGTTCGTCACGTAGCCGTCGACCGGCGAAATCACGCGCGTACGCTGCAGATTGAGCTTCGCGGCGTCGAGCGCGGCGAGCGCTTCCTGGTACTGCGCCTGCGCGGCGTTCGCGGTGTGCGACGCGTTTTCGCGGTTTTCCTTCGAGACGACGAGGTTGTCCATATCGGCGCGGCGCTTCGCATCGTCCTCGCGCATCGTCAGTTCCGCCTTGTGCGCGGCGACCGCCGCCTGCGCCTGCTCGACAGCGATTGCGTAGTGCGACGGATCGATCTGCATCAGCAGATCGCCTTTGTGGACGAACTGGTTGTCGGCTACGGGCAGTTCGACCACGGCGCCGGAGACGTCGGGTGCGATGTTGACTACTTCGGCGCGCACGCGGCCATCGCGGGTCCACGGCTCGTCCATGTAGTGGACCCACAGCACGCGCCCCACCAGCAGGGCGACGATGAAGATGATCGCGGTCGCGATAAAGCCCATGATGTTTCGGATAGTCATGATTGAACGGTTCAACGATAGACGGCGAGGCCGAGCGCGCAGCACACGACGACCAGCAGGCTCACGCGAAAGAGGGAGGGGTGCCAGACGATCCGGTAGAGGCCGGCGCGCGCCAGCATGGAATCGAGCACCCAGGTAATCGCCGAGCCGAGGATGAACAAGAGGACGATCGCCGGAATGTAGGCGTCGAGAAAAGCCACGTCACGCGGCATGGTTGACTCCTTGCGGTGAGCCTTCGTGCTCCGCCGGTGCCGCATGGTGCGGGAGCGGCGATTGCGGATCGATGAGCGCCGTGCGGATGAAATGCAGATGGCTCAGGATGCGCTGCAACTGATGGCGTTCTTCGCGCGGCGGCTCGAAGCTGTCGAGCACGGCCTGTCCCGCCGCGATGGCCGCGTCGGTGGCGGTCAGCGCCTGTGCATGGCGGCGCTGTCCAGGGCGCGCGAAGAGCGCGCTCAACGTGCCGAGCATCGCGCGGATCGCCGCGCGCCACGCCGTGCCCGCCGCATAGCGCGGGTGCGCGGGCAGCGTGGCGAGTTCGTGGCGCAGGTCGATCACGGCGTTGCCCACTTCGAGCACCGAAAAGAGCCAGCGCAGCGTGTCGCGTTTGAGCGTGTCGTCGCCGCCGACGAGTGCGTGGATCTGGAACATCAGATCGCGTGCGCCGCTCTCGAAGCGGTTGCGCAGGCCGAAGAGGCGCGTGCGGCACGCATGCGCGACCTGTCCGCGCAGATCGGCGAGAAGACGGTTGCGCAGCCACGGCGTGGAGGGCGGCAAAAACACGGCGAATGCGGCCGCCGCGACCGCCATCGACGCGACAAGCGCGATGGCGTCGTTGATGTAGTTGCCCGGGTTGTACTGGATCACGTTGTCCGGTCCCGCGAGGAAACACAGAATGATGCAGTAACCCGTGCCGTAGCCCGCGTATTTCGGGCGCGTCGTGAGGAACACGCCGAACGCGAGCGCGGGCGCGAGCACGGCGGCAAGCAGCGCAAAATCGTCGATATGCGGAAACACGCCGAACGTGAGGACCATGCCGACGAGCGCCGCGAGCGCTGCGCCCGCGGACATCTGGCTCGCGGTGCGCGACGGGAACGGCGACGACGACGCGAGCGCGCAGATCGTCGCCGCCATGAGCACCAGGTTCGGGCCGCTCGGCCAGGCCGTGGCGATCCAGAATGCGCCGAGCAGCGACATCGCAACTGCCGCGCGCAGGCCCGCGACGCCCGCCGCGATCCAGTTCGTCTTCGGCACGTAGCGCGCAATCCAGTTCTCGCGCACGTGCGTATCGACGGCAAGCGACGCGTAGGTTGCCGTGTACTCGGTCATCTCGTGAATGAAGCGATAGAGCAGTTCGGTCGCCGTATCGAAGTCGAGCAGGTTTGCCGTGCCGTGCGCTTCGAGTTCGGCGCGCGTGGCGCGCACGCGCTTCGGCAGCGTTGTGCGCCAGGCTTCGAGCTGCTGTGCGACATGAGCGGCATCGGCGGCGGCGAGCACCGGTTCGCCGAACTTTGCAAAGAGCGGCGCGATTTCGCGGAAGTACGGTTCGAGCGCTTCGACGCTTGCCGAAGCGTGTTCGCCGCGCAGCCGGTTCATCAACTGATGCAGCGCGTGAAAGCGCGTGGAAGCCGTCATGAATTCGCTGTTCAGGCGCGCTAGCCGGCCGCCTTTCATGCGCGAATCCGGCGACTCGAAGATGGCGCTGCTGCGGGCTGCCTCGAAGCCGACGACGTCGGCCACGAAACGCGCGTTGGCCGCTTCGATCTGCGCGCGTTCGGTGCTTCCCGAGAGCGCCGCCGACACATGGTCGACGAACGCCGAGAAGCGCTGGCGCACGGTCGAGCGCAACTGATTGCCGGTGTATTGCGGAAACACGACCGCGCTGACGATGCCCGAGCACACGATGCCGAGCGAGATCTCGGCGACGCGCGTGAGCGCGGACATGAACGCGCCGTCGGGATGCTGCGAGGCCGGAATGCCGATCAGCGCGGCCGTGTAGCCTGCGAGTACGAAGCCGTACGAGCGGAAGTGGCGGTTGCGCGCGGCGCCTGCGGTGCAGATGCCGACCCAGAGCGCCGTCGAGAGGATGAACAGCTCGGGCTGCTGGGCGAACAGGCCGATCAACGCGAGCATCACCACGAGCCCGATCAGTGTTCCACTGATCCGGTAAAAGCTCTTCGCGAACACCATGCCGCTTTGCGGCTGCATCACGATGAACACGGTGGTCATGGCCGTGCGCGGCTGCGGCAGATCGAGCTTCATGGCGATGCCGAGCGCGAGCAGCGCTGCGGCGATTGCCTTGAAGAGATAGATCCAGACGAGGCCATCGGTGCGCGCCCAGTCGGTGAGGGCCGCGATCAGCCGCTCGGAGCCGGATGAGGCGGAGGGGGACGCTTGCATGGGCGCTGCCTTACTCGTCGCGCCGATCCGCGCGATCCGTGCGATCTGTGCGACCCACGGGCGCAAGCAGCGCGGCGGGCGCGAGCGGCACCGCGCGCGTTGCCTTGCCGTGCGCAGGCAGTTGCTCGGCGTCGGCCGGTCCGCTCGCCGGATCGATTGCGCCACCGCCGAGCGCGGCCACGAGCGTTGCGTGCGCAACAAGGCGTTCCGCCGCGATGCGCGCGACGCTTTCTTGCGCGCGCAACAATTGCGTCTGCGCGATCAGCACGTTCAGATAGTCGGTGAGACCGCGGCGATAGCTTTCCGTCGCGAGATCGAAATTGCGCTGCGCCGCTTCGACCGAGCGATGCGCGTCGTCTTCCTGGGTCGCGAGCGAGCGCATGCGCACGACCTCGTCGGCGATTTCCTTGAGCGCGGTGACGATGGTCTGGTTGTACTGTTCGACGGCGATGTCGTAAGCAGCCGATTGCGCGCCGAGCTGCGCGCGCAGGCGTCCGCCGTCGAAGATCGGCAGCGAGAGCGCGGGGCCGCCCGCCCAACTGCCGCTCATCGACTTCAGGAACTGGAACAGCGGGCCTGCCGCCGCGTAGCCGCCCATCGAGACGAGCAGGTTCACGTTCGGATAGAACTGCGCCCTGGCGACGTCGATGCCGCGCGCCTGCGAGGCCACGGTCCAGCGCGCCGCGACGATGTCCGGGCGATGGCCGATCAGCTCGGCGGGCAGCGTCGAGGGCAGGCCCGCAGGCGTTGCGAGCGAAAGGGCCGGCCGCGTGATCGACTCGCCCGCGCCGGGTCCTTTGCCCGCGAGTGCGGCGAGCTGGTTCTTGCCGAGCGCGATGGCTTCTTCGACCGCATCCACCTGGCGTTCGTACTCGGGCAGCGGCGTTTGCGCCTGGCTCACTTCGAGCTGCGTGCCGATGCCGCCCGCCAGGCGTTTTTGCGCGAGCACGAGAATTTTCTGCTGTTCGCCGAGCGTTTGCTGCGCGATGTCGAGCAGCGCGTAGTTCAACGAAAGTTCGATGTATGCGCGCGTGACGTTGACTTCGAGTTCGAGCTGGGCGGCGCGCGCATCGGCGGCGCTCGCGTGCGCGAGGTCGAGCGCGCGCTCCGCGCTGTTCCTGTCCTGGCCCCACAGGTCGAGGTGATACGAGAGGCCGAGCGTCGCCGTGTTGTTCCAGGTATTCGCGCCGGCGAGCGGGCCTGGGCCGTAGTAGACGTTGTCGGCCCATTGCTGACGCTGGACCGACATGTTGCCGTTGATCTGCGGCAGCAGGCCCGCGGCGGCGACGCCCGCCATCGAGCGCGCTTCGCGCACGCGCGCCTGCGCTGCGCCGAGTGACGGATTGCCCGCAATCGCTGCATCGATCCAGGCGTCGAGCTGCGGATCGCGATAGCTGCGCCACCAGTCGCTGGCGGGCCACTGCGCATCGGCATTGGCTGCCCGGATCGCCGATCCGGCATCGAGCTGCACCGCATCGACCCGCTTTGCTTGCGGTGCGATATCCCCGGTACTGGCGCAACCCGCGATTATTGAAGAGAACGTAAGAACCGTGAGTGCGACAAGTCCTTTCGATACCGGGGGCTGCACAATCTACTCCTCATCCTGGCTATAGAACAGTGCCCGTCATTATATTTTTTGATCTATTGCCGAATAAGCAGTAGGGATGCAAGGTATTCTTACGCAATCTAGTACAATCGATTTTGCAATTTATGTAACAATCCTTCCGTTAGAAAAAGGGTGGAAATGGATACGCTGCAGAACATGCGCGTTTTTGTCCGGGTGGTCGAGGCGGGGAGCTTCACCGGTGCCGCGCAGTACCTGAATACGACAACGGCCTATGCATCGCGCGCGGTGTCGGATCTGGAGGCGCATCTACGCACGCGTCTGCTGAACCGCACGACGCGCCGCATCGCGCTGACCGAGGCCGGAGAGCGCTATCTGCAGCGCTGCGAGCAGATCCTCGCGTGCGTCGACCAGGCGGAAGCGGAAGCGGGCGACGCGCACGCGCGGCCCTCGGGCAAACTGAAGATCCACGCGATGACGAGCTTCGGCCAGCACTATGTCGTGCCGGCGGTGGGCGAGTATCAGCAGCTTTATCCCGATGTGAGCGTCGAACTCACGCTCGCGCAGCGCATGCCGGATCTGCTCGACGAGGGCTACGACGTTGCGCTCGTGCTGGCGGCGGACGATCTGCCGGATTCGGGCTTCGTGTCCCAACGCATCGCGAGCGCGTTCAGCATTGCTTGCGCGTCGCCCGCGTATCTCGAGCGCCACGGCGTGCCGCAACGGCCCGTCGATCTCGCCCATCACATCTGCCTTCCAGTCGTGACGCCGGTGTTTCCCCTGTCGCAATGGCATTTCAGCGGCCCCGACGGCGAACAGATCATCAACCTCCCCACGCCCGTGTTCCAGGTCAATGTCGCCGAGGCGATGGCGGTGGCGGTGCGCGAAGGCATGGGCGTCGGCCTGCTGCCGATCTATTCGGCCATCAGCGGGCTGCGCAGCGGCGAACTCGTGTGGATCCTGCCCGAGTACAAATCGCAGGAGATGAACGTGTATGCGATGTACCCGTCGCGACAGTATCTCGACGCGAAGATCCGCACGTGGGTGGAACTGCTGCGCGAGAAACTGCCCGCGACGCTCGCGAACGATCAGGCCGAATTACGCAAGTTCGCGCGTACCTGAATGCGTGGCTGAGCGCCGGCCTGGGCACGTTGATGCGGCCTGTCCGGGCCGCGCGTTGTGACAGGCTGTTACAGGTGCAGCCGATCGCAACACTTCCTTACTCCCGGGCACACGGTGCTTTGCTAAGGTGGCGGAAAGGTTTTTTCGCCACCCTTTCAATCGCCATCGCCCGAGGATTTCCATGAATACGCATCTGCTAATCGGTATCGCCGTGATGATGGGCCTGATCGGCATCGGCGCATCGCGCGACTTGCTGCGCATGCGCCGCGCGCAGCTTGCGCCGGTGACGCTGCGCGCGCGGCGCGAAAGCGATCCGCAGGATCGGCCGCAAGGCTTGCGCTAATCGTTCCATCGAGCCTGCATGCGCCGCGCGTTGGTTGCGCGCGCATTTAATTCCCATATAACCCGTATTTAAGCGTCATCCAGCACTTGCGGGCGCGCGCCGCGCCTCGCGAGCGACGGCCACCACGTCAGCCCGGCTCGTCAGATTTCTACGATCTTGTCCCACACGAATGCGGGGTTTTCCGGCAGCCCGGTGCGGCGGCTGCGATAGCCGCGCGGATTGCACACGACGCGCGTGCCATGCGTCGTGTAATCGAAGCAGGTGTGCGTGTGCCCATGCACCCATAGCGCGACGGGCGTGCGCACGAGCGCGTCGAGGTCGCTGACAAAACCCGCAGACACGGGATCGTCCACGTAGCGCGGCGCGAGGCTCTGCCGATGCGGCGCGTGATGCGTGACGACAATCGTCTTGCCCGCGAACGGCTTTGCCAGTTCCGCTTCGAGCCAGGCGCGCGCGTGCGCGTGCAGCGCGCGCGAATCTTGCGGCGTGAAATCGCGCGCCGCCGCGCCGGCGCTCGCCGGCCACGAAACCTGGATCAATCCGCGAAAGTCGAGCATCACGCGTTCGGCGGCAGCGATGGCGTTCGCGCGCGCGTCGTCGTCGGCGCCGAAGAGCGCGAAATCCGCCCACAGCGTCGTGCCGAGCACGCGCCAGCGGCCCGCCGGATCCGTGAGCACCGCATTGTTCAGGAAGTGCACGTTGTCGAGCGTCGATGCCGCGTCGCGCATCGCCGTCTCCAGCGCGCCGAATTCGCCGTCGTAATACTCGTGGTTGCCCGGCACATAGACCACCGGCACCTGCGGATCGAATGTTTCCGCCGCCCAGCGCAATCCGAGCGCGTGGTTGTGAATGTCGCCCGCGAGCACGATGAGATCGGCCTGCGCGTGCGGGATTGTGTCGGGCTCGTCGTGTTCCAGATGCAGGTCGGACAGCACGCGGATCTTCACGATTTCGTCTCCTCTTGCGCGCGCCTAGCGCACCACCTTGCCCGGATTCATGAGGTTCAGCGGATCGAGCGCCGTTTTCAGCGCACGCATGAGCTTCAGTTCGACTGGGCTCTTGTAATGCGCGGCCTCGTCGAGCTTCAGTTGCCCGAGGCCGTGTTCGGCGCTGATCGTGCCGCGATGGCGCGCCACGTTGTCGTAGACGATGCGGTTCAAGGTTTTTTCGTTGTCGGCGAGGAAGCGCTTCGGATCGCCGCCTTCGGGCGCCTGCACGTTGTAGTGCAGGTTGCCGTCGCCGAGATGGCCGAATGTCACCATGCGCGCGCCCGGCACGGCCCGCGCGATGTCGGCGTCGGTTTCCTCGATGAACTGGCCGATGCGCGAGATCGGCACGCCGATGTCGTGCTTCACGTTCAAGCCTTCCTGCGCCTGGGCGAGCGGAATGTGCTCGCGCAGATTCCAGAACGCCTGCGACTGCGCGAGGCTTTCGGCGACCACCGCGTCTTCCACGACACCCTGTTCCAGCGCGGCCTCCATGAGCCGTTCGAAGAGCGTGCGCGCATGGGCTTCGCTCTCGTTATCGGAGAGTTCGAGCAGCACCACCTGCGCGTGGCGCTGCTCGAACGGATAGCGCAGTTGCGGGAAATGGCGTCCGACGAGCTGCATGCAGAAGTCCGACATCAGTTCGAAGCCGGTCAGAAGCGGCCCCGCGTAGCGTTGCGCGAGCGCGAGGAAATCGAGCGCGGCGTGGGCGGAGCCGAGCGCCGCAAGCGCCGTGACGCGCGCAGCGGGCAGCGGATGCAGCTTCATCACGGCGGCCGTGATCACGCCGAGCGTGCCTTCGGCGCCGATATACAGATCGCGCAGATCGTAGCCCGTGTTGTCTTTGCGCAGGCCGCGCAGGCCGTCCCAGATTTCGCCGTCAGGCGTGACGACTTCGAGCCCGAGGCACAGCTCGCGCGTGTTGCCGTAGCGCAGCACGCCGGTGCCGCCCGCGTTCGTCGACAGGTTGCCGCCGATCGTGCAACTGCCCTCGGAGGCGAGCGAGAGCGGGAACAGACGCCCGGCTTCGTCCGCGTGCGCCTGGACTTCGGCGAGGATCACGCCGGCTTCGACCGTGATCGTGTTGTTGTGTGGATCGATGTCGCGCACGCGGTTCAGACGCCGCAGGCTCAGCACGGCTTGCTGGCCGGACGCATCGGGCGTCGCGCCGCCCGCGAGGCCCGTATTGCCGCCTTGCGGCACGAGCGCGATGCGGTGCGCGTGCGCGAGCCTGACGAGGGCGGCGACTTCGCTGGTATCGGCCGGGCACAGCACGGCGCGCGCGGCGCCCCGATAGCGGCGGCGCCAGTCGGCGAGGTAGGGTGCGGCGTCGTGGGTGTTGGTCAGGACGTGCTGGGCGCCGATGGCGGCGGCGCACGCGTCGAGGAAGGCGGAGGAAGTATCGAGGTTGGCCTGGCTCATGATGTTCGGGCTGTCCGCGCGCGCATGTTCGATCGCGGCGCTGGTTGATTCTGCAGAGGCTTCAGTGTGACACGCCAGCCGCGCGCCGTCGCGGTGGGGCGCATGAACACCCGTATCGCCCTGGCGGCTACCGCTGCAACCGGCCCGATTGCGTGAACTCACGCCGCCTCGCGCTTGCTACGCCGGGCCGCCCGCTTGAACGGCGCGACGTAGACGAGCGCGCAGACAAAGAAGCCGAGCGTGAGTGCGACCTCGATCCAGGCCAGGAGGTTGGCGGGCGCGGGGTCGGTCATGCCGCGCACGATGCCCTCGGCGAAGTAGGGCAGCACGAGCATCGACGCCCACTGCAGCGTATACACGCGGCGGCGCAGCACGCCGGGCAGTGCGATTGCGAGCGGAAGCACCTTCAGCACGAGCGCGCTGCCGCCCGGCCGCAGCGGAGCGAGCCGCCATTCCCAGGCGAGGCAAAGCATGATGAGCGCAACGAGCGTGACGCTGGCGCCGAGTGCGGCGATGCGGCTTGCGGTGCTTTGACCGGGTACGTTTGCATTGCCGTTTGCGCTGCTTCGACCGGGTGCGTTTGCATTGCCGTTTGCACTGCTTTGGCCAGGTGCGTTCGCGCTGTCGTTCACGTTCTTGCGCCCGCTCATGGCCGCTCGCTCAGTGCCGTCGCCGCGCGCGCAAGCCGCGCGCCGAGCGCGACCGCGAGCGCTTTTTCGTCCGCCGAAAGGCCGTGGGCGCCCAGGCGCGCATGATGCGATGCGCCGTACGGCGTGCCGCCGCTTTGCGTCGTGTTGAGCAGGCTTTCGGTATAGGGGATGCCGAGGAGGAGCATGCCGTGATGCAGCAGCGGCAGCATCATCGAAATCAGCGTGGTTTCCTGGCCGCCGTGGAGACTCGCCGTCGACGTGAACACGCACGCCGGTTTGCCCGAAAGCGCCCCGGAGAGCCACTGCGGCGTGGTGCCGTCGAGGAAATATTTGAGCGGTGCGGCCATGTTGCCGAAGCGTGTCGGCGAGCCGAGCGCGAGCGCCGCGCATTCTTCGAGGTCGCGCAGCTCGGCATACGGCGGGCCGTCGTCGGGAATGTCCGGCCGGGTGGCCTCGCACACTGTGGAGACGGGCGGCACGGTTCGCAGGCGGGCCTCGGCGCCGGGGACGCTGTCGATGCCCTGGGCAATCGCGCGCGCGAGTTCCAGGGTCGCGCCATGCCGGCTGTAGTAAAGCACAAGGATCGGTTTCATAGGCCTCGTCGGTGAACCGGATATTATAAGGGCTGGGTTTGCCGCGCACGCGGCGCATCGTTTTCGTGGGGTTTTCTGGGGTTTCCTGGGTTTTCCTGAAAGGCAGGCAGATGAACGTGTTATCGAGAGCTCGCATCGATCTGGATAGCGCGAAGCGGCTCGCGCGATTCGCCGCGCGGCGCAGCCGTGAAGACCGCATTGCGCAGGTTGCGGGCAGCCTCACGTTCACGACGATGCTCGCGCTCGTGCCGCTCGCGACCGTCGCATTCGCGCTGCTCACGGCGTTTCCGATCTTTGGCTCGTTCCACAATTCGCTGCAGGGCTTTCTCGCCGATCATCTGATGCCCGCGCAGATCAACAGCCAGATCTTCAAGTACCTCAACCAGTTCGAGTCGAAGGCCAAGGGCCTCACGACGATGGGCATGATCGTGCTGTTCGTCACGTCGGTGATGACGATGATGACGGTCGAATCCGCCTTCAACCTGATCTGGCGCGTGCGCAAGGCGCGCCCGTTCGCACAGCGCGTGCTCGTCTACTGGGCGGTCATCACGCTCGGTCCGATCCTGATCGGCGCGAGCCTTTCGATTTCGTCGTATCTGTTCACGCGCTCGCTCGCCATTGCGTCCGAGCAGCATGTCTCCGGGTTGTTCTACTGGACGCTGGCAGGCATCGCGCTGCCGCTCGAGGCGCTTGCGTTCACGATCCTCTATGTCTATCTGCCGAACTGCTATGTGCAGTGGCGCGACGCCGTGGTGGGCGGCATCGCGGCGGCCATCGCGTTCGAATGCGCGAAGCGCGGCTTCGGCCTTTACGTGCGGCGTATTCCGACTTACACGGCGGTCTACGGCGCGTTCGCCTTCGCGCCGATGTTCCTGCTGTGGGTGTATCTGAGCTGGTTCATTACGCTCGCGGGCGCCATGATCACGTCGGCGCTGCCGGAGATCCGCACGGGGCGCTACGGCAGGCCGCGCTTTCCGGGCAGCGATTTGCTCGACGCGCTCGAACTGCTCGCGCTGCTGGCCGGCGCGCGCGAAGCGGGGCAGCCCGGCCGCACGGCGGAGCAACTCGCGCTGATGCTCAGGCGCGATCTCGCGACCGTGACGCGGCTTATCGACGATATGGAACAGGACGAACTCATCGGGCGCCTGGAAAACGACGGCGCAAAGCCGCATTTCCTGCTGATCGCGAATCCGGCGCGCATTCCGGTGGCCGACCTGTTCGGCCGCTTTGTGATCGATCGCCGGGAACTCGCCTATCGGCTCAATCTGAAGTCGAGCGGCATCGACGCCAATACGCTGCTCAATGCGCTCGATAACGACAAGCTCGCTGTCTCGCTCGCCACGCTTCTGGCGGCGCGGCGCACCCCCGCGGACGAAATGGACGAAATGAACGATATGGCCGGGGCAAGCGGGCAGTCGCGCCCGCCGTTGCCGCATCAGGCTGCTTGAAGGTACGGCCAGGGTGCGGTGAGGGCGCACCAGGGGCGGCGGGATGTGCCCGGAGCCCTTGGTGCGCGTGACGTGCTACAGCGAGATCTTCCCGCGGCAGATATCCGAGAACATGACCCAGTCGCCCATCAGGCTGTAGATGGGGTGACGGAAGGTGGCCGGGTGGTTTTTCTCGAATGCGTAGTGGCCCACCCATGCGAACCCATAACCGCAGACAACGGCCAGCGGCAGCCAGAGCCAGTTGCCGGTGGCAATCGCCATGGCGACGCAGCCGATCACGCCCAGCGAGCCGATGAAATGCAGGCGGAGCGACATGATGTGCTGGTGCTCGCTCAGGTAGTACGGATAGAACTCCGCGAAATTCGCGAAGTGCTCGGTGTGAGTGGCGTGTTGCATCGCTTCCTCCTTTGCGCGGCGGCGTGCTTCGCGTGCGCCTGGTACGTCCTTCGCACACCGCACAGGGGACCGTGGATACGCCCATTCTCCGGCGATCGGCGAGGCGGCGCAACCTGGCCGGACGGCCAGTGCCCGCCGGCTTTCCAGGCGTCTTTGCCGGCGTTCTTACCGCTGTTTCGACTTATCGCTGCGCGGCGAACGCGTAGAGCGCGTCGAGCGTCGCGTCGGGCTGCTCCGTCATCAGCGCATGGCCCGCGTCGAGCGTCACCGTATCGACCGGCACGCCCGCCTGCGCGAGCGCGTCGGCAATCGCGCGCGCCGCGCGCGGCGGCGTCATCGCATCGCGCCGTCCCACGACAAGCCGCACCGGGCAGCGCACCTTCGCCGCGCTCGCGAGGCCGTCCACGTAATCGTTGCAGGCCGCGAAATCGGTATGGAAAAGCCACGGCTCGCTGCGCGCCGAGACGCGCTCCATGAGCCGCTGATTCACGCCGCGCAGCCAGAAACCCGGGCCCGGATTCGACGGTTTGGCTGCGAGCGTCGAATGCGACCACTGGTTCACGAGCGCGATGGCTTCGGGCTCGCGTTCGCGGGCGGCGTCGAGCAGCATCGGCGAAACCGTCATCGGGAAGGCGCTTGCGAGCAAGGCCACGCGGCGCGCGCGCGCCGGATGGCGTGCCGCGAATTCGAGCGCGATAAGCGAGCCCATGCTGTGTCCGGCGACGAACGCCTCCTTGACGCCGAGCGCATCAAGCAGTGCGGCGAGCCAGTCGGCGAGCGCGCCGATGCTCGTGAGCGCGGGGCCCGCGCTGCGCACGTGGCCGGGCAGATCGACGGCCAGCACGCTGAAACCGTGATGCGCGAAGTAGCGCGATTGCAGACCCCAGACGCTGTGATCGTGCTCCGCGCCGTGAACGAACACGGCGGCGGGCAGCGCCGGATCGAACGGGCGGCCGCCCGTGTAGGCATAGGCCGGTTTGCCTTGCACGTCGACGATCATGACGCCTCCTTGCCGGCCCGCTTCGCGCTCGCGCCGGGCGCGGTCTTCTGTGATGCGTTCTGCGACACCTTCTGCGACGCCTTGAGCGCGCGCTTGAGGTCGTCGATGAGGTCGTCCGGGTCCTCGAGGCCGATCGACAGGCGGATCGTGCCTTCCGTGATGCCTGCGGCGGCGAGGGCGGCTGCGTCCATGCGGAAGTGCGTCGTCGAGGCGGGATGGATCACGAGCGAGCGCACGTCGCCGACGTTCGCGAGATGCGAGAAGAGCGTAAGCGCCTCGATGAAGTGCTTGCCCGCGTCGCGGCCGCCGCGCAGGTTGAAGCTGAACACGGCACCCGCGCCGCGCGGCAGCAGCCGTTGCGCGAGCGCGTGATCGGGATGGCCCGGCAGCTCGGGATAGGCGACCGATTCGACGGCCTCGTTCGCGGCGAGAAACTCGACGACGCGCCGCGTGTTGGCGACGTGCCGCTCCATGCGCAGCGGCAGCGTCTCGATGCCCTGAAGCAGTTGCCAGGCCGCCTGCGGATGCAGGCATGCGCCGAAATCACGCAGGCCCTCGCGGCGCGCGCGCAACAGGAAGGGCGCGACGGTGCTTTCCTCGGTGAAGACCATGCCGTGAAAGCCTGCGTACGGTTCGGTGAACTCGGGAAAGAGGCCGGACGCGTCGAAATCGAACGTGCCGCCGTCCACGAGCACGCCGCCGATCGTCGTGCCGTGGCCGCCGAGGAATTTCGTCGCCGAGTGGTAGACGAAATCCGTGCCGTGATCGAACGGGCGCAGCAGATACGGCGTCGTGAACGTGGAATCGACGAGCAGCGGCACGCGGTGATCGTGGGCAATCTGCGCGACCGCCGCGATGTCGAGCACTTCGAGGCCCGGATTGCCGAGCGTTTCGCCAAACAGCAGGCGCGTGTTCGGCCGCAGCGCGGCGCGCCAGGCGTCGAGATCGCCTGGTTTGACGAATGTCGTCTCGATACCGAAGCGCCGAAGCGTATATTCCAGCAGGTTGTGCGAGCCGCCGTAGAGCGCCGCCGATGCGACGATGTGCGCACCCGCACCCATCAGCGTCGCGATTGCCAGGTGCAGCGCGGCCTGGCCGCTCGCGGTGCCGATCGCGCCCGCGCCGCCCTCGAGCGCGGCGACGCGCTCCTCGAATACGGCGACGGTCGGGTTCGAGATACGCGAGTAGACGTGCCCGGCGCGCTCCATGTTGAAGAGCGCGGCGGCGTGATCGGCATCGCGGAAGCTGAAGGACGTGGTTTGGTAGATCGGCGTCGCGCGGGCGCCGGTGGCGGGATCGGGGGCCGCGCCGGCATGCAGCGCGAGCGTATCGAAACGGGTGTCGGGCATCGTGGCGGCGCAGCCGGCGCTCGACCGGCATTCGAGATTAGGTGACGGAATCGTAACATCGCCGGGGCCGTGCGGAAGCCCAGGCACAACGAGCGGGTGGCGAACGAGGTTCCGAACGTATTTTTTCCGTAGCGGATGCCGCGCAGCGCGAGGTTGGAACGACGGCGGCAAAACGGCGCGGCACGGCCCGTACGTTCGCTTTCCCGTGGCTTTCCTTTTGGCGGCCTTTCCGCTAGGATCGAAAACAGGTAGGTATCTTTCCAGCATCTCTCCCCCATTTCGCGGGATTTCCAGGAGCCAGATCATGCGCGTGAGCGACATTCTCGAGGTCAAGGGCAATGTGCTCTACACCGTCACGCCCGACACCCTGTTGAAGGACGCAGTCAGCACCATGGCCGAGCACGACATCGGCTCGCTGGTCGTGATGGAGTACGGCGATCTCGTCGGCATGCTCACGTTCCGCGAGGTCATCCTCACGCTGAGCACAACTGGCGGCAGCCTCGGCACCTCGACGATCCGCAAGGTCATGGACGATCACCCCATCACCTGCACGCCCGAAACCGATATCAACGAAGTGCGCCGCATGATGCTCGAACATCACGTGCGCTATCTGCCGGTGATGGAGAAGGGCGGGCTGATGGGCGTGATTTCGTTCTACGACGTCGCGAAGGCCGTGGTGGAAGCGCAGGGCTTCGAGAACCGTCTGCTGAAGGCGTATATCCGCGACTGGCCCGAAGAAGAGCGTCAACCGGCGCGCTGAGCCGCGTCGTTTGCGTTTGACGTTTCTATTGCGTCAGGTATGAAAAAGCGCGCATCAGGCGCGCTTTTTCACGTCTGCCTGATTTGTACGAGCGGTGTACCCGCGCTCTGCCAGCGGTACTTTGCGCAGCTTCAATCCATTCGATGAACGATCGTCCGATCCCCGCCGCGCAAGACACCGCACGCGAACACGCGGCTCACGCGTCGCAGTTCCGCCTGCTGCGCGAGCGGCGCTTTGCGCCTTTCTTCTGGACGCAGTTTCTTGGCGCGATGAACGACAACGTGTTCAAGATCGGCTTTACGTCGCTCGTCACGTATCAGGCGGCGCGCTTTTCCGGCGTCGATCCGAAGACTGTCGCGTTCCTCATTTCGGCGATCTTCATTGCGCCGTTCGTGCTGTTTTCCGCGACCTCGGGCCAGGTCGCCGACAAGTTCGACAAGGCGATGCTCACGCGCTGGGTCAAGACCTTCGAGATCGCCGTGATGCTGGTCGGCGCTGCGGGCTTCTGGCTGCACAACGCGCCGCTGCTCTATGCGTGCACGTTCCTGATGGGCGTCCATTCGACCGTGTTTGGGCCGATCAAATACGCGTATCTGCCGCAGAAACTCGCCACGGATGAGCTCGTCGGCGGCAACGGGCTCGTCGAATCGGGCACCTTTGTCGCGATCCTGCTCGGGACGATCGTCGGCGGCGTGGCGGCGGCCACAGGTGCAACGGGCGCGTCCGATGCGGGCGTCGCGGGCGCAGCGGGCATTGCAGGCATCGGCAGCGGCACCAGCACCGGCGCCGTGTGGCTCGGTGCCGTGTGCCTCGTGCTCGCGCTGGTCGGGCGTACCGTGTCGGCCTTCGTGCCGCCTTGTCCGCCGCCGCAGCCGGGGCTGCGCATCAACTGGAATCCGGTCTCCGAAACCTGGCGCAACCTGCGGCTCGCGCACGGCAACCGCACGGTGTTCCTGAGCCTGCTCGGCATCTCGTGGCTGTGGTTCGTCGGCGCGACGTTCCTCGCGTCATTCTTCAATTTCGCAAAAGACGTCCTGATGGCCGACGCCGACGTCGTGACCGTGCTGCTCGCCATGTTTTCGTTCGGCATCGGCGCAGGTTCGCTGCTGTGCGAGCGGCTTTCGCGGCGTCGCATCGAGATCGGGCTCGTGCCGCTCGGCTCGATCGGCATGAGCGTGTTCGGCATCGATCTCTTCTTCGCGAGCCATGCGTTGCCCGCGGCGCCGCATCTGCTGTCGGTCGGCGAATTTCTCGGCGTCGCGGCGCACTGGCGCGTGCTCGCCGATCTGTTCCTGCTCGCGATGTTCGGCGGCTTCTACAGCGTGCCGCTCTACGCGCTGATCCAGAGCCGCAGCGCGCCGAGCCATCGCGCGCGCATCATCGCCGCGAACAACATTCTCAATTCGCTTTTCATGATTGCGTCCGCAATGATGGCGATGGCGCTCACGCGCGCAGGCGTCAGCATCCCGGGTATTTTTCTCACGACGGCGCTGCTCAACATCGTCGTCGCGGCGTACATCTACACGCTGGTGCCCGAGTTCCTGCTGCGTTTTATCGCGTGGGTGCTGTTGCATACGTTCTATCGCGTGCGGCTCGTGAACGTGGAGCGCATTCCCGTCGAGGGCCCGGCCGTGCTGATCTGCAATCACGTGAGCTACGTCGACGCGATCGTCATCATGGCCGAGAGCCCGCGCCCGATCCGCTTCGTCATGGATTACCAGATCTTCCGGCATCCGTTTTTCGGCTGGGTGTTCCGGCATGCGAAGGCGATTCCGGTCGCGCCCGCGCACGAGGACGCCGCGCGGCTTGCGCGTGCGTACGACGCGTGCGCCGAAGCGCTGGCCGACGGCGAACTGGTGTGCATCTTTCCCGAAGGCAAGCTCACGAAGACGGGCGACCTCAACCCGTTTCGCCACGGCGTGATGGAGATTCTCGGGCGCTCGCCGGTGCCCGTCGTGCCGATGGCGCTGCGCGGGTTGTGGGGCAGCGTGTTTTCGCGGCAGTCGGAATCAGTGCTGCCGCGCCCGTTGCGCAGAGGTCTGACGAGCCGGCTCACGTTGGCCGTGGGCGAGCCGATCGCGCCTGACGAGGCGACGCTCGAACGGTTGCAGGAGAGCGTCGCCGATCTGCGCGGCGCGCGCCGGTAGCGCGCCGGTAGCGTGCCGGTAGTGTGCTGGTAGTGTGCCGGTAGCGCGCGGGATGCCGCGGTCCTCGCCATGCACCCCGGGCGGTGCGTCACGCGGGCTGGCATAATGCTGGATTCCCCGCTTCACATTGGACGACTGCCATGTCTGGCAATACGCTCGGTACGCTTTTCACCGTCACCACCTTTGGCGAATCCCATGGTCCGGCCATCGGCTGCGTTATCGACGGCTGCCCGCCGGGGATGGCGCTGACCGAAGCCGATATCCAGCACGACCTGGACCGCCGCCGCCCGGGCACGTCGCGTCACGTGACGCAGCGCCAGGAAGAGGACAAGGTCGAGATCCTCTCGGGCGTGTTCGAGGGCACGACGACGGGCACGCCCATCGCGCTCCTGATCCGCAATACGGACCAGCGCAGCAAGGACTACGGCAATATCGCCGAGACCTTCCGCCCCGGCCACGCCGATTACACCTACTGGCAGAAGTACGGCATCCGCGACTATCGCGGCGGCGGCCGTTCGTCGGCGCGTTTGACCGCACCGACCGTGGCGGCGGGCGCGGTGGCGAAGAAGTGGCTGCGTGAGCGCTTCGGCGTCGAGGTGCGAGGCTATATGGCTGCGCTCGGAGAAATCGACGTGCCGTTCGTCGACTGGAAGCATGTGCCGGAGAATCCGTTCTTCGTGCCGAACGCCGAAATCGTGCCGCAACTCGAGGCTTACATGGACGCATTGCGCCATGACGGCGACTCGATCGGCGCGCGCATCAACGTGGTCGCTTCGGGCGTTCCGGTCGGGTGGGGCGAGCCGCTCTTCGACCGCCTCGACGCCGACATCGCGCACGCGATGATGGGCATCAACGCGGTGAAGGGCGTGGAGATCGGTGCGGGCTTCGCGAGCGTCGCGCAACGCGGCTCGGTCCACGGCGACGAACTCACGCCCAATGGCTTTCACGGCAATCACGCGGGCGGCGTGCTCGGCGGGATTTCGACCGGGCAGGACGTCACCGTTTCGATCGCGATCAAGCCGACGTCGAGCATTCGCACGCCGCGCCGCTCGATCGACAAGGCTGGTGTGGCCGCAACCGTCGAGACGTTCGGCCGCCACGATCCGTGCGTGGGCATCCGTGCGACGCCGATTGCCGAGGCGATGCTCGCACTCGTGCTGATCGACCATGCGCTGCGCCATCGTGCGCAGTGCGGCGATGTTGTCGTGACGACGCCGAAGATCGCGGCGAGCGACGCGTGAGAGACGCCTGAGCGTCGCGAGGCGGGGTGGAGGCTGGGTCGAGGTAACGTACGCCTCGCCCGCTGGCCAATAAAAATGCCGCTTCTTGAAGCGGCATTTTTTTGGCGGTTTCCCGGCTTACATGTTCGGATAGTTCGGCCCGCCGCCGCCTTCGGGCGTGACCCACACGATGTTCTGCGTCGGGTCCTTGATGTCGCAGGTCTTGCAGTGCACGCAGTTCTGCGCGTTGATCTGCAG
>NZ_SCRP01000027.1 GCF_004298475.1 Paraburkholderia sp.
GGCCGTAATCGGCGAGCGCGTGCAGCTTCCTGCACTCGGCGACGCGCGGTTCCAGCCGGAAGAGCGGCTCGGGCATCGGCACCTGATACACGAGGGTTTGCGCTTCCGTGAGCGGCGTTTCGGGAATGCGGTGACGCGTCTGGACGATCGTCGCGTCCCGCGTGCGGCGCGTCGTCTTCACGCCCGTCGTGCGCGCGAAGAAGCGGCGGATGTTCACGGCGTTCGTCGTATCGTCGGAGCCCTGGTCGATCACCTTGAGCGTGTCGCCGGCGCCGATGATCGCCGCCGTCACCTGGATGCCGCCCGTGCCCCAGCCGTAAGGCAGCGGCATTTCGCGCGACGCGAACGGCACCTGGTAGCCAGGCACCGCAACCGCCTTCAGCAGCGCGCGGCGGATCATGCGCTTCGTCTGCTCGTCGAGGTACGCGAAGTTGTAGCCGTCGGCGGCCTGCGTTTCGTGCGACGCGACTGCGGCGGGCGCGCTGATGGGCACGCGGGTGGGTACGGAAGCGGGCGCGCTCATGCGGCCTCCTCGTTCTGCCCGGGCGGGCTGTGATGTTGCGCGCGCAAGCGGCGCACGAGTTCGAGTTCGGACTGGAAGTCGACGTAGTGCGGCAGTTTCAGGTGCTGCACGAAGCCCGATGCCTCGACGTTGTCGCTGTGGGAGAGCATGAACTCGATGTCCTGCGTCGGCGAGGCCAGCGTCTCGCCGAGTTCCCCGCCGCGCAGTGCGCGGTCGACGAGCGCCATGGCCATGGCTTTGCGCTCCGCGTGGCCGAAGGCGAGGCCGTAGCCTTGCGTGAACGTGGGCGGCACGTCCTTGCTGCCCGCGAACTGGTTGACCATCTGGCATTCGGTCAGCTCGATTTCGCCGATCTCGACGCTTTCGCCCAGCTCGTCCAGCATCATTTCTACGGATACCGAACCAAACCGGATTTCTCCAGCGAACGGGTGTGAGTGCGCGTAGCCGCGCTGCGTTGCGTATCCCATCGCAAGGAGAAAGCCCTCGTCGCCGCGCGCGAGATTCTGCAGACGGATCGTACGATCTGCGGGAAACGCGAGCGGTTCGCGCGAGAGGTCGCCGGGTTCGGGCGCGTCGAGCGTTGGCGTTTCCTGTTCGATCAGGCCTTCCTTGTCGAGCAGCGAGACGACACGCGGCATCGGCTCGTCGGTCGCGCTTGCGGGCCGCGCCGCGTGTGGTGCTTCTTCGTTTGCTTCTTCGTTCGCTTCTTCGTTCGCTTCGCCGCTTTCGGCGAGCAGTGCGAAATCCAGCAGCCGCTGCGTGTAGTCGTACGTTGCGCCGAGCACCTGCCCGCCCGGCACGTCCTTGAACGTAGCCGATATGCGGCGTTGCACCTGCATCTGTTCCGTTTCGACGGGCTCCGTGTAGCCGAAGCGCGGCAGCGTCGTGCGATAGGCGCGCAGCAGAAAGATCGCTTCGACCAGATCGCCCGCTGCCTGCTTGATCGCGAGTGCGGCGAGTTCCTCGTCGTAGACGGAACCCTCGGTCATCACGCGCGCGACGGCGAGGCGCATCTGCTCGCGGATCTGCGCGACGCTCAGCTCGGGCACGCGCGTGTCGCCACGGCGCGCCTTGTCGAGCAGCCGCCACGACGCTTCGATCGCGCGCTCTCCCCCTTTGACGGCGACGTACATCAGTTCATCTCCACAAGCGTCGTGCGCGGCAGGCCAACGAGCTGGTCGTCGCAGACAAGATAAAAATCGATGCCGCACGGAAACAGCGCGGCCAGTGCGGCGCGCTCGTGCCAGAACCGCTCGGGCAGGCCGACCGGCGCGATGGTGTGCGCATCTTCGATGCCTGGTCCGCGCAGCGTGACCGGTGCGCCGCCCGTGAGCGAGTCGACGCGCACGAACACCGTGGCCGACTGCTCGGGCGATTCGGGCGTGCCGCTTGCGAGCGTGGCGAGGGGCGGCAGCGCGGCGGCGTCGTGGATATAGGCGAACGCGGCTTCTGCAGCATCCGCTGTGAGCGGCGCGCCCGAGTGAAAGCGCAACGCGGCGGCGAGTGCCGCATCGGGCTGCGCGAGCCACACGGGCGTTGCGTAGTCGCACAGCGCGAGCAGCGACGCGAACGCCGCGCGTCCCACGCGTGTGGCGTCTGGCATCGTGTCGGCGGCGGGCAGGGCGGCCTCGATCACGCCGATGCGGCCCGGACGCGCCAGTGCGTCGAGCAGCGTGCGGAACACGGCTTGCGTGTCGTGGACGGGATCGGCGAAGCCGGGAAGGAGCGCGTCGAGTGTGTCGAGCGCGGAGCGTGCGGCGTCGGTGGGTTGTGGCGTCCGTACTGCGTGATTCATGCATCACCTCGCACCATGGTGAAGAACTCGACTTTCGTGCTGGCTGCTTCGTTGCGTCGAGCGTTGCGCCGCGCTTCGAGGCGCGCGGCAAGCGGCGTGATCAGTTGCGCGTGCAACTGTGCGTGGCGTTCGGGCTGTTGCAGGAGCGCGTCGGCGAGCGCGGCCAGTTCGGCGCGGCGCTTGTCGCGCCCCAGATGGCACGCGACGCCGATTGTGCCGCCGTCGGCCGCATGAAGACGCAGCGTTGCGCGCGTCACCGTCGCTTCGCCGAGATTGAAGGCGTTGCCAGTGCCGCCGATCCGGCCTCGCACCATCGCGAGACCTGTTTGCGGCGCGCGCAGCCAGTCGAAGGCCGGCGCGGCATTGCCGCCGGATGCGGTAGCAAGCGCGGCAGCGAGCACCGCTTCCAGCTCGGCGCGCGGCGTGCGGGCGAGCACCGCCATCCATGCGCGCCGCGACGCGGCAGAAGGCGGGGCGGAAGAAGCGTTCATCTGGATTCCTGTGTCGTGAACGTGATGGCGAAGCGCGCATTGCGGCACTCGCTGCGGCATTCATTACGGCAATGCACCGCTGCAAACGTCGTCATTGGAGCATCGATTCATGTAGACGTCTAGACGTCTGTACGTTCAGATGCCCGGTTGTTACAACGCGATGTAGGAGATGCTTCATATTTCCATCACGCCGCGCGCACTACAATGCGGAAACCGCCATTGGAACCGAAGGGAATGACAGCACCATGACATCGAACGACGACGCGCTGCACGGCGCGCAGCTTGAGCGCGGCGCGGGCGTGGCGGTGTGGCGCCAGATCGAGCAGATACTCTCGGCCGAGATCGCGGCGAAAGGCTTCGGCGACGACGGCCGTCTGCCGAGCGAAGGAGAACTGGCCAAACGCTTCGACGTGAACCGCCATACGGTGCGGCGCGCGATGCTGGGCCTTGCGGCAATCGGGCTCGTGAGCGTGGAGCAGGGGCGAGGAACCTTCGTGCAGCCGGGCGCGATCGACTACACGATCGGCAAGCGCACGCGCTTTACGGAAAACCTTCAGCGGCACCGGCATTCGGCGGCGGGCAAGCTGCTCGCCGCATCGCGCGTGAGGGCCGATCCCGCGGTCGCGAAGGCGCTCGGCATTCGCGCGGGCGCGCTCGTCTACCGGCTGGAAACGCTGCACGAATCGAACGGCGTGCCGCTCACTTACGCGCGCAACTGGTATCCGGCCGCGCGGTTTGCCGATCTGCCCGCAGTGATGGAGCGCGTCGAAAGCGCATCGAAGGCGCTGGCCGAATACGGCGTGACCGATTATCTGCGCAAGTGGAGCCGCATCGGCAGCGTGCTGCCCGAGGCGGAAGTGGCGCGGCGGCTCAATATCAACCGGCAGCAGCCTGTGTTGTGGGTCGAGAACGTCGACGTCGACATGAACGGCGTGCCGATCAAATACGGCATCACGCATTTCGCGGCGGACCGCGTGCAGTTGATGGTGGAGCACGACGTATGACGCCCGCCATCGAAGCCTGGAATGGCGCGTCGCGCTTCGCGATCTACTATGCGCCGCCGCGCGACTCGGCGTGGTGGCGCGAGGGCTGCGCGTGGCTCGGCCGCGATGCGGAAACCCGTGAGACGTTGAGCTCGCCGCAGCCCGCCGGCCTTTCCCGACCGCTTGCCGCGCTGACCGTGGCGCCGCGCCGCTATGGCTGGCACGGCACGCTCGTTCCGCCCTTTCGTCTCGCGCCGGGCGTAACGCCTGATGCGCTGTTTGCCGCTGCGCAGCGATGGGCGGCGACGCGCGCGTGTTTCGAGGTGGCCGTTGAGGCCGCGACGCTCGGACGGTTCGTCGCGCTGCGCCCCGCCGACGATGCGGGCGATGCCGCGCTGCGCGAAGTCGCGGCCGATGCGCTGCGCACGCTCGCGCCGCTGCGCGCCGAGCAGACTTGCGCCGAACGCACGCGCCGGCTCGATGCGCCGCTTACCGCGCGCCAGCGCGCGTACGTGGAAGAGTGGGGCTATCCGTACGTATTCGACGAATACCGCTTTCACATGACGCTTTCCGATTCGCTCGACGACACACATGCGCGCGACACGCTGACCGCCGCGTGGAATGCGCGGATGCACGACGCCGGGGCGCTGCCGGTGGACGGTGTCGCGCTCTTCGTGGAGCCGCAGCCGGGCGCGCCGTTCGTGCTGTGGCGGCGCGTGGCGTTCGCGCGCGGGGAGCGTCGCGCATGATGGCCCCGCTGATCTACGTCATGGGGCCGTCCGGTGCGGGCAAGGACTCGCTGCTCGACTTTGCGCGAACGCGCCTTGCGGCGGACGGCGTGATGTTCGCGCACCGCTACATCACGCGCGCGGATAGCGGCGGCGAAAACCACATCGCATTGACCGACCCTGAATTCGAGGCGCGTTCGCGTCGCGGCCTCTTCGCGCTGCAATGGCGCAGCCACGCGCTGCGTTACGGCATCGGCGTGGAAATCGATCAGTGGCTCGCGCACGGATGCGCGGTGGTCGTGAACGGCTCGCGCGCCTATGCGGGCGAAGCGCTGGCGCGCTATCCGCAGACCCGGTTCGTCCACATCGAGGCGGCGCTCGAAGTGCTCGCCGCGCGGCTTGCCGCGCGCGGCCGCGAGACGCCTGAGCAGATCGCCGCGCGTCTTGCGCGCCAGGCGCCGTTCGAAGCGCTGGCGGGCGCAAGCGTCGATCGTATCGACAATTCGGGCCGTCTGGAGGATGCGGGCGAAGTCTTCGTCGATGTCGTGCGTCGCGTCGCGGCCGGGCGCTGACCGGAGCGCTGGCGACACACTCCAACCCGCGCCAACGCACGTCAGGTGCGCTGCGCGACCATGCTGGAGACGCGCCGCGCGGCTTCCTGAAGCGGCTGGAGGAAGGACTTGACCACCTGCTTCGCCGACGTGCGTTGCGCATTGCCGCTGATGTTCATCGCCGCGATCACGCGGCCCTGGCGGTTGCGGATCGGGACGGAAATCGAAATCAGGCCGCCTTCCAGTTCCTGGTCGACCATGGCCCAGCCCTGCTCGCGCACCTGGGCGATGATCTTCTTCAGCTCGTCCTTGTCGGTGACCGTGCGCGGCGTGTGCGCGTAGAGCGGGGCGGAGCCGAGCGTGGCGTCGAGTTCCGCATCGTCGAGGGCCGCGAGCAGCACGCGCCCCATCGACGTGCAGTAGGCGGGCAACCGGCTGCCGATCGAGAGGTTGATCGTCATGATCTTGTGCGTCGGCACGCGCAGGACGTACACGATTTCGGTGCGGTCGAGCACAGCCGCCGAGCAGCTCTCGTGGACCTCGGCGGACAGTTCTTCCATGACCGGCTCGGCGAGATTCCAGAACGGCATCGACGTGAGATAGGCGAAACCGAGGTCGAGAATCTTCGGCGTGAGGCGAAAGAGCCGCCCTTCGGTCTCGACATAGCCGAGCGTCTGCAGCGTGAGCAGGATGCGGCGCGCGCCGGCGCGCGTGAGGCCGGTGGCTGCGGCGACGTCGGTGAGCGTTTGCGCGGGATGCTCGGCGTTGAATGCGCGGATCACCGAGAGCCCGCGGGCGAAAGACTGCACGTAGGAGTCGCCCGGTTTGTCGGGAGTCTCCGCGGGCTCGGCGGAACGGGCGGGCGAGGCACTGGATGCGGAGTTCATAGGCGTCGGAATGTGTCCGGCAGCGGCGCGTAAGGAACCTACGACAATAGCGCATGCGACCTGTTTCGCCAACAGGCAGCGCAGAACAGGCAGCGCAGGCGACGCGCACGAGGCACTATGCTAGCGGCTGCGGCTGCGGCTGCGGCTGCGGCTGCGGCTGCGGCTGCGGCTAGTGGCTTTGAAGCGCCGTCACAGGCGCCGGCCAACCGACTGAACCGACTGAAAGGAGACCACGACCATGCCCCGCTTTGCGGCCAACCTGACGATGATGTACGCCGAACACGCCTTTGCCGACCGTATCGCGGCGGCGGCGCGAGACGGCTTCGCGGCGGCCGAGTGCCTGTTCCCTTACGACTTGCCCGCCCACGATCTGAAGTCGCGCCTCGATGAGAACGGCGTCGAACTGGTGCTGTTCAACGCGCCGCCCGGCGACTGGGCGGCGGGCGAGCGCGGCATCGCGTCGTTGCCGGGGCGCGAGGACGAATTTCGCCGTGGTTTCGACAACGCGCTCGACTACGCGCGTAGGCTCGGCACCCGGCGCGTGCACGTCATGGCGGGGCTGCGCGAGGCGGACACGCCGTACGAGGCGCAACGCGAGTGCTACTTGCGCAATCTGGCCTGGGCGGCTTCGCAGGCGCAGTTCGAGGGCATCACGGTCCTGATCGAGCCGATCAACCCGCGCGACATGCCCGGCTATGTGCTGAACCGTCAGGACGACGCTCAGGCGATCCGCGCCGCGTTGGGCGCAGCTAACCTGCTCGTGCAGTTCGACTGTTACCACTGTCAGATTGTCGAAGGCGACCTGGCCATGAAGCTGAGGCGCGACATCGGCGGGATTGGCCATGTGCAGATCGCAGGCGTGCCGCAAAGGCATGAACCGGATACCGGCGAGGTGAACTACCCGTATCTGTTCGAGTTGCTCGACGAACTGGGTTACGGCGGCTGGATCGGCTGTGAATACCGGCCGCGCGGGGCGACGTCGGCTGGATTGGGCTGGGTTCGGTCGTATCTGTCTGATCGTTCGTAATGCAAATATTCGCGTGCGCTGGACGCCGTCCGCCCACGTCAGGTTGTTGAAGCGCGACTAAGAGCACATAAAAGAGCAAATAAAAATGGCTCGTGGGCACCGTCGAATTCGTTTTTTCAGGATCGAGTTACCGTCACGCGATCCAGTCCGGCGATCCGAAGGGCTTCTCCAAAGCTGGGAATCGGGTCGCCCGAATCGTTAATGCCGCCGTTTTTTACGGCGGCGATTTCCATGTTTTTCTGACAGGTTTCACGAAAAGGTTAATCGCCTTTAAACATTGCTTTGCAGGTTTAATTATTATCTGTAGGACTACTTGCGCCATTACGTCGCACCCGTACGAATTGGGCCTTCGTTGCGGGGTAATATTTGGCGTGGATCAATTTTTGAACAGGATTCCTTACGTAAAATTGCGCCGCTTCAAACGTGGGTGCATTTGTCGTGGAGTTTTTGCGATGCAAATGCCCGGTGCGTCAACTGCCCCATGTATCGACTGCGTGATGTGTCAACGGCGTAATGCGTCAAAGGTCCTTCAAAGGGAAAGCGTGCAAACATGACAGAAAGAAAAGCCTTCAAACGATGGCTCGTCCTCCTCGGCAGCGGGTTGGCCGTCTCACTATCGGGGTGTAGCGGCAATTTCGCGCTGCTCGACCCGAAGGGCAGCATTGGCGTGGCCGAAAAGTCGCTCATCATCACCTCGACGGTCGCTATGCTGATCGCCATCGTGCCGGTGATCTTCCTCATCCTGTTTTTCGCCTGGCGCTATCGCGCGTCGAACCGGAACGCCACCTACGCGCCCAAATGGGCCCATTCCACGATCATCGAAATCGTAGTCTGGACCATTCCCTCGCTGATCATCCTCTACCTGGCCATCCTCACCTGGAAGACCACCCACGAACTCGATCCCTACAGGCCGCTCACATCGGACGTCAAGCCGATCAACGTCGAAGTCGTGGCGCTCGACTGGAAGTGGCTCTTCATCTACCCGGACCTCGGCATCGCGACGGTGAACCAGCTCGCCATGCCGGTCGGCACGCCCGTGAATTTCCGCATCACGTCGGATTCGGTGATGAATTCGTTCTTCATTCCGCAGCTCGGCACCCAGATCTACGCGATGGCCGGCATGCAGACGCGTCTGCACCTGATCGCCGACCACGCGGGCGACTACGCGGGCCTGTCCGCGAACTACAGCGGCCAGGGTTTTTCGGACATGAAGTTCCGCGCGCTCGCCACGAGCCAGCAGGAATTCGACGCATGGGTCGAGAAGGTGAGGGCGTCGTCGGCGTCGCTCTCGATGGACGAATACACGGCGGTTGCGAAGCCGAGCGAGAAGGATCCCGTGCAGCACTTCTCGAGAGTCGATCCGAAGCTCTTCAACAACATCGTCGCGAAATACAACAACGGCCACGTCACCGATTTCCGTGACGCTGTCTGCCGTGTTGACGGGAAATTTGAGGGGTAACGCATGTTAGGCAAACTTACTTTAGACGCGATTCCGTTCGATCAGCCGATCATCATGGGCGCTGCGGCGTTCATGGCGCTGATCGTGCTGGCTGTGGGCGGTCTCGTGACCGTGACCGGAAAGTGGAAGTACCTCTGGAGCGAATGGCTCACGAGCGTGGACCACAAGCGCATCGGCGTGATGTACATCATCGTCGCCGTGCTCATGCTGCTGCGCGGCTTCGCGGACGCCGTGATGATGCGCATCCAGCAGGCCATTGCGTTCGATTCGCCAGGCTACCTGCCGCCGCACCACTACGACCAGATCTTCACGGCGCACGGCGTCATCATGATCTTCTTCATGGCGATGGCGCTCATGATCGGCCTGATGAACATCATCGTGCCGCTGCAGATCGGCGCGCGCGACGTGGCGTTTCCGTTCCTGAATTCACTCTCGTTCTGGATGACGGCGATCAGCGCGATCCTGATCAACATTTCGCTCGTGGTCGGCGAGTTCGCGCAGACCGGCTGGCTCGCGTATCCGCCGCTTTCGGAGCTGCAATACAGTCCGGGCGTGGGGGTCGACTATTACTTGTGGTCGTTGCAGCTTTCGGGCGTCGGCACGTTGATCTCGGCGGTCAACTTCTTCGTCACGATCCTGAAGATGCGCGCCCCGAGCATGAACCTCATGAAGATGCCGGTCTTCACCTGGACGACGTTGTGCTCGAACGTGCTCATCATGGCCACGTTCCCGATCCTCACGATCGCGCTTGCGCTGCTCGGCCTCGACCGCTACGTCGGCACGCACTTCTTCACGAACGACGGCGGCGGCAACGCCATGCTGTACCTGAACCTGATCTGGGCGTGGGGCCACCCCGAGGTGTACATCCTCGTGCTGCCTGCGTTCGGCATCTATTCGGAGATCATCGCGACGTTCTCGAAGAAGCCGCTGTTCGGCTACAAGACGATGGTGTACGCGTCGTGCGCCATCATGGTTCTCGCATTCCTCGTGTGGTTGCACCACTTCTTCACGATGGGCGCCGGCGCCAACGTCAACGCGTTCTTCGGCATTATGACGATGATCATCGCGATCCCCACGGGCCTGAAGATCTTCAACTGGCTGTTCACGATGTATCGCGGCCGTGTCCACTTCACCACGCCGGTGCTCTGGACGATCGGCTTCATGGTGACGTTCACCATCGGCGGCATGACGGGCGTGATGCTCGCGATCCCGGGTGCGAACTTCGTGCTGCACAACTCGCTGTTCCTTATCGCGCACTTCCACAACACGATCATCGGCGGCGTGGTGTTCGGCTTCCTTGCGGGCCTTCACTACTGGTTCCCGAAGATCTTCGGCATCAAGCCGAACGAGAAGCTCGGCAAGGCGTCGTTCGCATGCTGGCTGGTCGGCTTCTATGTGGCGTTCGTGCCGATCTACGTGCTGGGCTTCATGGGCATGACGCGCCGGACCAACCACTACGACAACCCCGACTGGCAGATCTGGCTCGTCATCGCGGCGATCGGCGCCGCCATCATCGCCCTTGGCGTGGTGCTTCAGATCGTGTCGTGGGTCGAGGCGTTCATCAACCGCAACAAGCCGGAATGCAAGGACGTGACGGGCGATCCGTGGGACGGCCGTACGCTCGAATGGGCCACGTCCTCGCCGCCGCCGGTCTACAACTTCGCCGTGATCCCGCACGTGAGCGACATCGACGCTTTCGCCCACATGAAGGAAACCGGGCGTGGCATCGGTCTCGAAGCGCACTACCGCGATATCCATATGCCGTCGAACACGTCGGCCGGTTTCATCGTCGGCATGTTCAGCCTCGTACTGGGCTTTGCGGGTGTGTGGCACATCACGTGGCTGGCCGTGCTTGCGCTCGTCGGCATCGTGGTGACGGTCGCGGCGCGCAGCTTCGGCAATAACGACGGTTACACCATTCCTGCCGAGCGCGTGCGCGAAATCGAAGAGCAGCGTGAAGAACAGCGTCACCGCGCCGTGGTCGCACTGGAGGCCAACTGATGTTACAGAAAACCAATCCGGCGAACCTCGCCGAATTCGATCACCAGGACCACCCGGAGTCGCACTCGGTATTCGGCTTCTGGACCTATCTGATGACCGACTGCGTGCTGTTCGCCGCGCTGTTCGCGACGTTCGCGAGCCTCTCGCATCAGTTTGCGGGCGGTCCCACGGGCAAGGACCTGTTCGAGCTGCCGGGCGTTGCGATCGAAACCGGACTGCTGCTGCTCTCCAGCATCACGTTCGGATTCGCGATGTTGAACGCGTACCAGCAGAAGTCCGGCAAGGTCATGCAGTGGCTCGTGGTGACCTTCGTGCTCGGCGCGCTGTTCCTGTTTCTCGAACTGCGCGAGTTCTCGCAACTGATCGCGGAAGGTGCGAGTCCTCAACGCAGTGCGTTCTGGTCGTCGTTCTTCGTGCTGGTCGGCACGCATGGCCTGCACGTTTTCATCGGTCTGATCTGGATGGCCGTGATGATGATTCACGTGCTTCTCAAGCCGCAGCTCGGCGAGCACGAAATCCGCCGTCTCGCCTGTCTGGGCCTCTTCTGGCACTTCCTCGACCTCGTGTGGATCTGCGTGTTCACTTTTGTCTATCTCGGGAGCGTGCTCTAAATGGCTCATTCTCAATCGCAGGCTCACGGCAGCACCGGTAGCTACATCCTGGGTTTTATCCTTTCGGTGATTCTCACCGCGGCCGCGTTCGGCGTCGTGTGGTCCGGCGCGCTCGATACGGGTAGCGCCATGGCCGTGCTGGCCGTTCTCGCGTTCGTGCAGGTCATCGTTCAGCTCGTGTTCTTCCTGCATCTGAACGCCGGGCCAGGACGCGGCATGAACATGATTTCGCTTGGCTATACCGTGGTCGCTGCCGCGTTTCTTATTTTCGGCACAGTCTGGGTCATGAACAACGTCGCCATGCATATGATGTCGCGTTAAACTCTGGCCCAACTCGCGTGCCTGACGGCCGCACAGACTTTGCGTCTGTGCGGCCGTTTCACATGTGACAGGGCCGTTCGCGCGCTTGAGACCCGCTTAAGACCCACTTAAGACCCGCTTGGACCCGCTTGACACCCATTCGGTGACCCACCTATGATGGGCAAAAAAGTTCAACTAACGATCTGTGGTTCGTGTATAGAACAAATGCACCGGGGCGGCGCGTTCAACTGTTGAATATCCTCTGCGCTGCCCATCAATCAGGAGATTTGCATGGCGGAAGCTTTTCTGTGCGATGCGATTCGCACGCCGATTGGCCGCTACGGCGGCGCACTCGCGCATGTCCGTGCGGACGATCTCGGCGCTGTGCCGATGAAAGCGCTCGTGGAGCGTAACAAGGACGTGGACTGGTCGGCACTCGACGACGTGATCTACGGTTGCGCAAACCAGGCTGGCGACGACAACCGCAACGTTGCGCGCATGTCGCTCTTGCTGGCGGGGTTGCCGGAGGCGGTGCCCGGCAGCACGCTGAACCGTCTGTGCGGTTCGGGCATGGATGCGGTAGGCAGCGCCGCGCGCGCAATCCGGGCCGGTGAGGCTGGCCTGATGATCGCAGGCGGCGTCGAGAGCATGAGCCGCGCACCGTTCGTGATGGGCAAATCCGCGAGCGCGTTTGCACGCGACGCGGCGATCTACGACACGACCATCGGCTGGCGCTTCGTGAACCCGCTCATGAAGCAGCAGTACGGCGTCGATTCGATGCCCGAGACGGCTGAGAACGTCGCAGCCGACTACAACGTGAGCCGCGCCGATCAGGACGCGTTTGCGCTGCGCAGCCAGCAAAAGGCCGCGCGCGCGCAGGGCGACGGCACGCTCGCGCAGGAAATCGTCGCGGTGACGATTGCGCAGAAGAAAGGGGAGCCGATCGTTGTTTCGCGCGACGAGCATCCGCGCGAGACGAGCCTCGAAGCGCTCGCGAGGCTCAAGGGCATCGTGCGCGCGGATGGCTCGGTGACGGCGGGCAACGCTTCAGGCGTCAACGACGGCGCGTGCGCACTGCTCCTGGCCAACGAAGAGAACGCGAAGCGCTTCGGGCTCACGCCGCGTGCGCGCGTGCTCGGCATGGCGACGGCCGGCGTCGCGCCGCGCGTGATGGGCATCGGTCCGGCGCCCGCCACGCAAAAGCTGCTCGCGCGCCTGAACATGACGATCGATCAATTCGACGTGATTGAACTGAACGAGGCCTTTGCATCGCAGGGGCTGGCGGTGCTGCGCATGCTGGGCGTCGCCGACGATGATCTACGCGTCAATCCCAACGGCGGCGCGATTGCGCTCGGCCACCCTCTCGGCATGAGCGGCGCGCGTCTCGTGACGACGGCGCTGTATCAGTTGGAACGCACGCAGGGCCGCTTTGCGCTGTGCACGATGTGCATCGGCGTGGGCCAGGGGATTGCCATCGCAATCGAGCGCGTCTGATCGCTGCGCGCCTGCGTTCACTGGCCTGCTGTGACGCCGCAGATCGAACGATCTGCGGCGTTTTTCGTTGATGCACGTGCAGGCTTCGGACTGTGCATTAAGGCGTACGGCGTTCAGTAACCGCCGCTCGATGAACTCGAATTGCCTGAACTGCTCGATGAACTGTCGTTCTTCTGATTCATGGTGTCGTCCGCGGCCGCCGGGGACACTGAGGCCGCGACAATTCCGAGGCTGACGAGACACGCAAGAAAAATACGAAATCGCTTCATGGTGATCTCCTGTCGAAGATGCCGAAATGCCGGTTCATCGCGAACGCAGGCGTCGATATAGCGTTAAACGCGGCGTGCGGGCGTCTTATTCCAGTGCGCAATAACGATGCCGTTGTAGTTGAAGGGGGCATCGTTATACGCGAGTGGTTTCCCGCGCCGGAGCGGGTCTTTACGCCTGCGGCGTCGCGTGATTACCACAAGTACATGATGGTTCCGTGACAGTCGCAACCTAACATTTTCCTTTTATAACAACGCGTTAAGCAAAAATCCGATAAATCATCCCAATATTGGAAACAGTCTGTTTCGGAGACAGCGCGCCCGCTGGAGCAGGTTTGGCGATTAAATCTCGTCCGAACCTGGCTCCGACATTCGCAGCCATTTCATTGCAGCATGAATGTCAATATGGGAAATATCATGAAGAACACTT
>NZ_SCRP01000006.1 GCF_004298475.1 Paraburkholderia sp.
CGCGCGAAATCAAATCGCTGATCGACAACTCGCTCGAACTGATGACGGCAAGTGCCCAGGCGGCGGCCAGCGCCGGTGGCGACATGGGCAAGGTCGAGCAATCCATTGCAGGCCTCACGCAGACCATTTCGGATATTGCCCGTGCAAGCAGCGGTCAAAGCGTCGAAATCGGCGAGTCGCAGATTGCGGTGGAGCAGCTTGCCCAGATCACCCAGATGAACGCGGCGCTCGTCGAAGAATCCACGGCCGCGTCTGCTGCACTCAACCAGCAGGCCCAGGCGCTTGAAGACGCCGTGAATGTGCTGATGGCGTGACGAGGCGCGTTGCGTATATAAAACGGCTGCGTGTGGATGCCAGGACACGGGGCCGACGTCGCGCGTCACCGCCGCGTGATACTCAAGCTCGTGCTGCAGACGATCCAGCGCCCTGTCCGACCGCATCGGCCGCCGCCCGCAACTGATCGTATTCGCCCTCGGCTACGTGCTGTTCCTCTACCCGGTGATCGAATCCATCGGCCCCGGCTTCACGTCGATATTGCTGGTCCAGTTGTTCGGCATGCTGCTGTACGGCTTGTACACGGCGATTGCGCCCGCAATCATGGTCGAGTTGTTTCCGACCGAGGTGCGTGGTGTCGGCATTGGTTCGACGTATAACCTCGTCGTCGCCCTGTTGAGCGGAACGACGCCTTATCTGATGACCGCTGCGGGTGCGCATCAACGGACCGGCTGGTTTATCGCTTACGTCTGCGCGGGTGCGCTGGTCAGTCTCATCACTTTTGTGCCGATGCCGGAGCCGGGGCCGAAGCCGCGCCTGACGATGCAGCCGGCTTGTGCCCGGAATGGCTCATATGCGAGCGCGCACGCTGGTTGCGGAACAACTCGTCGGCAATCGCCTTTTGATCGTCGGACAGCGAGGCGTATAGCGTACTGAACGCGGTCGCGAGTTTCTGCATGTTATCGGCATGCAACTGAGCAAGCGATGCATAGGATTTCATTGCGTCGTCGGCGTTCAGCGAATGAAGTTTTTGCGCACGATCCCGTATTGCAGAATCGGTACTCTTCGCGTTGTCGCGCATGACCTGTGCATATGCATCCCACGGCTGCGACTGCTGAGCGGTGATCTTCAATTCGGAATGGAGCCGGTCGATCCGTTGCTCCACGAAATCGGCATGTTTCTGCGCCCGATTTGCAGCCACGGACGATGCCGCGTCCGGATTACTCGTCGCCGCCGTTTGCGCCCATGCGGAAGTGGTGCACAAGCCAAGGACGAACAAGGCGGGAACAACCGTTTTACGAAGCGTTTTTTTCATGGTTGGAAGCTCTCTGATAGACGGGCTGCAGGCAACCGCGCGTCGCCCCGATAGTGCGTACGTGGGCGTCGCGCCATGGCACGCCAGCTTAGTAGCCGGGAGGGTAGTTGTTGGGATAGTAGTAGGCGCCCGGGGGAGGCGGCGGCGGGGGCGCGGAATAGACATCGGCGGGCGGCGCCTGCGTTGCGTTCGAAATGACTGCGCCAGCGACCGCGCCAAGGAGCGCACCCACAACCAGGCCGCCGACCAGGCCGTTGTCGCCATGTCCGCCGCCGCCATGCCCGCCACGATAGCCGCCGTCGCGATACTCGGGCCCGTGACCGCCATAACCGCGCCGGTCGTGCTGTGCCTGCGCGGGTAGTGCCGATGTCGCTGCAACGATGGCGACGATCGTCATCGCAGACCACCGGCGTAGGGAAATACGGGAAATCTGGATCATCGATTCAAGATTCCTGGCATTTGATGAAATCAAATAATACGACGGACTGGTGCTGATGCGTCGTCAAACGATTTGCGCTTGTGCCAGCCACTTTTCTGTTTCTCAAGCTGATCGATTTCCTGCCCGATTGCGCCGATGAGTCTGAACTGGCCGTGCAGACCGCCGAACATGCTTCCCGGATGCGACCTTTCTTTTCTCCAGCGAATCCACTCAAGCGTGCAACGCCGCAGACGCCCGTAATGTTCGGCCGGGCTTCCGACCCCTCAGATCGGGAATTTCCCTGGAGCGGCTACGGTCATCGCGACGCGTTGAAGCCTGCGTCGTAGGCTTCAATTGCTGGATTAAATAGCGCGCAGACCGCTGAATCAGGCCTGCCAGGTGGCGTGTTTTTATTATTTAACTCTATGTTTCTAATGATAAAAGCGATAAATGCGACCGCTTTTGCGGGCGCCCGGAAGTTCCAGATCAATTGAATGGAGTTCCAGGTCAGGTGAATCTCGACCGTCCCGCAGGCAACTCCCGCCCCCGTTCTTGAATTTGTCATTCCTCGTCCATATAATTAGCACTCGTCGCACGAGAGTGCTAACAATTTTCTGGTGGGCCTCGCCCGCCAGGTGTTCTTGAGTGTCTTCAAGTCCTAATCAAGAGAGAGAGGATCTATCCATGAACCTTCGTCCTTTGCATGATCGCGTGATCGTCAAGCGCCTGGATCAAGAAACCAAGACTGCTTCGGGCATCGTGATCCCGGACGCAGCTGCGGAAAAGCCGGATCAAGGCGAAGTCCTGGCCATCGGCCCGGGCAAGCGCGACGACAAGGGCGCACTGATCGCCCTCGACGTGAAGGTCGGCGACCGCGTTCTTTTCGGCAAGTACGCTGGTCAGACCGTCAAGGTCGACGGCCAGGAACTGCTGGTGATGCGCGAAGAAGACATCATGGCCGTGGTGAACAAGTAAGTTCATTGCACCGCCCACTATTCAAGAATTCAAGGAGTTAGAAGATGGCAGCTAAAGACGTCGTGTTCGGCGATTCCGCCCGTGCCAAGATGGTTGAAGGCGTGAACATTCTCGCCAACGCAGTGAAGGTCACGCTCGGTCCGAAGGGCCGCAACGTGGTGCTCGAGCGCTCGTTCGGCGGCCCGACGGTCACCAAGGACGGTGTCTCGGTCGCGAAGGAAATCGAGCTGAAGGACAAGCTCCAGAACATGGGCGCGCAGATGGTCAAGGAAGTCGCTTCCAAGACCAGCGACAACGCCGGTGACGGCACCACGACCGCCACGGTGCTGGCCCAGTCGATCGTCCGCGAAGGCATGAAGTATGTCGCCTCGGGCATGAACCCGATGGACCTGAAGCGCGGCATCGACAAGGCCGTCGCAGCAGCGATCGAAGAACTGCGCAAGGTCAGCAAGCCCTGCACGACCAACAAGGAAATCGCGCAAGTCGGCTCGATCTCGGCGAACAGCGATTCGTCGATCGGCGACCGCATCGCTGAAGCGATGGACAAGGTCGGCAAGGAAGGCGTCATCACCGTCGAAGACGGCAAGTCGCTGCAAGACGAGCTGGAAGTCGTCGAAGGCATGCAGTTCGACCGCGGCTACCTCTCGCCGTACTTCATCAACAACCCGGACAAGCAAGTCGCCGTTCTGGAAAACCCGTTCGTGCTGCTGCACGACAAGAAGGTCTCGAACATCCGTGACCTCCTGCCGGTTCTGGAACAAGTCGCGAAGGCCGGCCGTCCGCTGCTGATCATCGCTGAAGACGTCGAAGGCGAAGCGCTCGCAACGCTCGTCGTCAACAACATCCGCGGCATCCTGAAGACCGTCGCCGTCAAGGCTCCGGGCTTCGGCGACCGTCGCAAGGCGATGCTGGAAGACATCGCGATCCTGACCGGCGGTCAGGTCGTTGCGGAAGAAACCGGCCTCACGCTCGAAAAGGCAACCCTGCAGGAACTGGGTCAAGCCAAGCGCATCGAAGTGGGCAAGGAAAACACGACGATCATCGACGGCGCTGGCGAAGCCGCAAGCATCGAAGCGCGCGTGAAGCAGATCCGCACGCAGATCGAAGAAGCGACCTCGGACTACGACCGCGAAAAGCTGCAAGAGCGCGTGGCGAAGCTGGCCGGCGGCGTGGCAGTGATCAAGGTCGGCGCTGCGACCGAAGTCGAAATGAAGGAAAAGAAGGCACGCGTCGAAGACGCGCTGCACGCCACCCGCGCTGCCGTTGAAGAAGGCATCGTCCCCGGCGGCGGCGTCGCGCTGATCCGCGCTCGCACGGCAGTTTCGGGCCTGAAGGGCGCCAACGCCGATCAGGACGCAGGTATCAAGATCGTCCTGCGCGCAATGGAAGAGCCGCTGCGCCAGATCGTCACGAACGGCGGCGAAGAAGCCAGCGTCGTGGTCGCGGCAGTCGCTGCCGGCAACGGCAACTACGGCTACAACGCAGCGACCGGCGAGTACGGCGACCTGGTTGAAGCCGGCGTGGTCGACCCGACGAAGGTCACGCGCACCGCGCTGCAAAACGCAGCTTCGGTTGCTGGCCTGCTGCTGACGACGGATGCAGCCGTTGCTGAAGTGCCGAAGGAAGATGCTCCGATGCCTGGCGGCATGCCGGGCGGCATGGGCGGCATGGGTATGGACATGTAATTTCGGCTTAGCCGGAATTACATGAAAATGCGGGGGATGCGCCGAAAGGCGCATCCCCCGCATCGCTTTTAAGTACTGTATTTAATCGCGCGCCCGGCATGGCGCGCGGTTCCAGCAAGCCTTACTTCGTGCCCACCGTCTGCAACGGCACCCACTTGCCTTCGGAGACCTTGTACACGGTCACGCCGCCATACTTCAGGTCGCCGTACTGGTCATAGGACAGTTCGCTGGTCGTGACACCCTTCATGTTCGTCGCCTTCAGCGCCGTGATGAACACATGCGGATCGGTCGAGTCGGCCTTCTTCATTGCGTTGAACACGGCCATCGTGCCGTCGTAAGCGTACGGCGCATACAGTTCCACCGGCTGGTTGAAGCGCGCCTTGTAGTGCTCCGCAAAAGCCTTGCCGCCCGGCATCTGGGCCAGCGGGGCGCCTTCCGATGCGGCCAGCGTGCCTTCGCTCGCGTCGCCCGCGACCTTGATCAGATTGTCGGACTGGAGCATGTCGGGGCCGAGCAGCGGCGACTTGATCGCCAGCGTACGCATCTGCTTGAGCATCGGCGCGGCCTGCGTGTCGGCGCCGCCGTAGAACACCGCATCGACGTTCGCTGCCTTGATCTTCGTGAGAATCGAGCGGAAGTCCACGGCCTTGTCGGTCGTGTATTCCTGATCGACGATCGTTGCGCCCGCAGCCTTCGCGGCCTTGGTGAACTCTTCGGCCACGCCCTGGCCGTAGGCCGTGCGGTCGTCGACGACCGCGAGGCGCTTGAACTTCAGACCCTTCACGGCGTAGTCGCCGAGCACGCTGCCCAACTGGGTGTCCGACGTCAGCAGGCGGAACGTGGTGGGCAGGCCGAGGCGCGTATAGGTCGGAGCCGTCGCCATTGCAATTTCGGGGATGCCCGCCTTCGCGTAGATCGGCGCGGCCGGGATGCTCGTGCCCGAGTTGTAGTGGCCGATGACGGCGACGACGCCGTCGTCGACGAGCTTTTGCGCCACCGTCGTGCCCGTGCGCGGATCGGCCTGGTCGTCCTGGGCGTCGAGCACGAAGTGCACGGGCTTGCCGCCGATGACCGGGTTCGTGGCGTTCATGTCGTCGATCGCGAGTTGCACGCCGCTGCGGAAGTCGGCGCCGTAGTGAGCCTGGCCGCCGGTGAGCGGTGCAGCAAAACCGATCTGGACATTAACCGGAGACGCGGCAAACGCACTCGGGGCGCTTGTCAGGGTTGCCCCCAGGATCATTGCGGCGGATAGGGGTGTCAGACGAAAGTTCATTGATTTGGACTCCTCGTTCCTCGTTATATGGGGCGGTGCCAGTGCCTGCACCCTCAATGGCCTTGTGGGCGCTCAAGCCCAGTGCTCCGGATCTGGCGGTGACGGGCTAGCTCAATATACGAATCCAGAAGTTGCCGAGTCTTGGGGAAAATAAACAGCGGCGATGCAGAAATCGGCATAGTCGCGAAGCCGCGCTCACAGGCTCACCAACGGCCCTTTCTGGCTACTCGGGTAATCCCGGCGGGGCTGTGCTGTGTAGCACCCCTGAGTTCACCGCAGGCCGCACTGGCGGCTACTGGACCGGTCGGCAAGACGTCCGGGCACTATGCCGAAATCATCAGCGGATCAGGTGTGTTCGGCCAAGACGGCAAAATCGCGGCCGCTTACGATTACCGCCATGAAAACGCTCTCTCACATCGACGTCATCGACTCGCATACCGGTGGCGAACCCACCCGCCTCGTGATCTCGGGCGGCCCTGATCTCGGCCACGGCCCGCTTGCCGAACGCCTCGAAATCTTCCGCCGCGACTTCGACCACGTGCGCGCGGCCATCGTCAACGAGCCGCGCGGCTCGGACGTGATGGTCGGCGCGCTCCTGTGCGAGCCGCACGATCCGACCTGCTCGGCGGGCGTGATCTTTTTCAACAACGTCGGCTTTCTTGGCATGTGCGGTCACGGCACGATCGGCCTGATCGTGTCGCTCGCGCATCTCGGCCGTATCGCGCCCGGCGTTCACCGGGTCGAGACGCCCGTGGGCGTCGTCGAGGCCGAACTGCACGCCGATGCCAGCGTGACCGTGCGCAACGTGCCCGCCTACCGCTACCGGACGGAAGTGCCGCTCGACGTGCCCGGCCACGGGCGCGTGCATGGCGACATCGCGTGGGGCGGCAACTGGTTCTTCCTGGTCGCCGATCACGGGCTGCCGCTCACGTTTGCCAATATCGAAACGTTGACCGACGCGGCCTGGGCGATGCGGCGCGCGCTGGAGGCGAACGGCATCACCGGCGCGGACGGCGCGCTGATCGATCACATCGAGCTGTTCGCCGAACCCGATCGCGCCGGTATCGACAGCCGCAACTTCGTGCTGTGTCCCGGCAAGGCGTATGACCGCTCGCCCTGCGGAACCGGGACGAGCGCGAAGATTGCGTGCCTGGCCGCCGACGGCAAGCTTGCGCCGGGCGCGTCGTGGCATCAGGCCAGCATCATCGGCAGCGTGTTCGAGGCGGGTTATGCACTGGAGCCGGGTCTGCCTGCGGGCTATGTGCGTCCGAGCGTGCGCGGCACGGCGCATGTGAACGCCGAGGCGCGTCTGCTCTTCTCCGACGCCGATCCTTTCGCCTGGGGCATTCGCGCGTGACAAAAGCGGGGGAAGGCGCGCCGGATGTCGTGGTGGTCGGCGCAGGTATCGTCGGTGCGGCGTGCGCGTACGAGCTGGCCGCGCTCGGCGCCGATGTGCTCGTCCTCGAGCGCGGCGTGGTGGGCGGCGGCGTCACGGCGGCGGGCATGGGCCATCTCGTGGTGATGGACGACACGCGCGCCGAGTTCGCGCTGTCCGCGTGGTCGCGCCAGCTTTGGCTCGATCTTGCGCCGCGCCTCGATGCGCGCCACGCGTTCGTTCGCTGCGGTACGTTGTGGGTCGCCACGGACGACGACGAATACGCCTATGCGCAGACCCGCCAGCAGTCGCTCGCACGCGATGGCGTGGCGTGCGCGATGCTCGACGAGCAGGCGTTGCGCGCAGCCGAGCCCGCCTTGCGCGAGGACTTGCGCGGCGCGATGATCGTGCCCGACGACGGCGTGGTCTATGCGCCGGCCGTCGCCGCGTGGCTGCTCGGCCAGCCGGTGAAAGGGCGCATCGCGACCCGGCTCGATGCGAACGTCGAGCGCGTGACGCGCACGGGCGTGCAGCTTGCCGACGGTGAGTCGATCGCGGCGGGCGCGGTGCTGGTCGCCAACGGCTTCGATGCCGCGCGGCTGTTGCCGGGTCTGCCGTTGCGGCCGAAGAAGGGGCACCTGCTCATCACCGACCGCTATCCCGGCACCGTGCGTCACCAGATCCTCGAACTCGGCTATATCAAGAGCGCGCACAACGCGAGCGGCACCTCGGTCGCGTTCAACGTGCAGCCGCGCCCGACCGGGCAGCTGCTGATCGGCTCGTCGCGCCAGTTCGACACTGTCGATCCGGCAATCGATTCCGCCGTGCTGGCGCGCATGCTGGCGCGCGCCGCGCACTTCCTGCCGGGCCTGCGTGACCTCAATGCGATTCGCGCGTGGACGGGCTTTCGTCCCGCTACAAACGACGGCCTGCCGCTGATCGGACCGGCTGGCCCGTTCGCCGCCGGACTTCATCCTGCGACCTGGCTCGCGGCCGGGCACGAGGGGCTCGGCGTGACGACGGCGCTCGCGACGGCCAGGCTGATCGCCGCGCAGATGAGCAACGGTGCGACGCCGATCGACGCTGCCCCGTATCTGCCCGCACGCTGTGCGCCACAGGAGGCCGCGCATGGCTGAGACACTTTTGGCGGTGACGGTCGACGGGCAAACGGTGCGCGTGGCGCCGGGCAGCTCCGTGGTGGCCGCCGTCGCGCAGGCGGCGCGGGTCGCGAAGACGGGCGTGGTCACACGCCGTTCGGTGAGCGGCGAGCTGCGCGGTCCGCTGTGCGGCATGGGCGTATGCCAGGAGTGCCGCGTGACGATCGACGGCGTGCGCCATCGCCTCGCGTGCCAGACGCTCTGCGCAGAAGGCATGACCGTGTGCACGGGAAGGACCGAATCATGAATTTCGACATCCTTGTCGTCGGCGCCGGGCCGGCCGGACTGAACGCGGCCTTGACCGCGGCGCAGGCCGGTGCGCGTGTCGGTCTCGTCGACGATAACGCGCTCGCGGGCGGACAGGTCTGGCGTCAGGGCCCGCATCATCGCGCCGACGCTCGCGCACGCACCGTGCTCGACCGCATCGACACGTTTGTGCGGCGCGGCGCGCTCACGCACCTGGCCGGCACGCGCATCGTGCAGGCGCTGCCCGAACGGCGACTGCTGGCCGAAGACGCACACGACGCGCGCGTGCTCGGTTATGACCGGCTCATCGTGGCAAGCGGGGCGCGCGAGCGCTTCCTGCCTTATCCCGGCTGGACGCTGCCCGGCGTGACCGGCGCGGGCGGTTTGCAGGCGCTCGTGAAGGGCGGCATGGACGTGCGGGGAGAGCGCATCGTGATTGCGGGCAGCGGTCCGCTGCTGCTGGCGGCTGCCATGACCGCGCGCGCGCAGGGCGCGAGCGTTGTCGCGCTGGTCGAGCAGGCGAGCGCGGCTTCCGTACGGCGCTTTGCGGCGCAACTGGTCCACACGCCAGCGAAGCTCGGCCAGGCGCTGCGCATGCGTTTCGATCTGCGCGCGACGCCGTACTGGTGCGGTTCGTATGTGATCGAGGCCTGCGGCGAGACCCGGCTCACGCACGTGCGCGTGCAGCGCGGCAACGAAGCGATCAGCGTGGCGTGCGATCGTCTCGCATGCGCGTACGGGCTCGTGCCGAATACGTCGCTGGGTGCCGAGCTTGGTTGCCGGATCGACGATCAGCCGCTCGCCGGTGTGCGCGATGCCGTGATCGCCGTCGATGACTGGCAAGCGACTTCGGTCGAGTACGTGTATGCGGCAGGCGAATGCACGGGCGTCGGGGGCATGGAACTGTCGGCCGTGGAAGGGTGTATCGCGGCGCATGCCGCACTGGGGGAACGCGCACGCGCGCAGGCGCGCTTTGCCGAGCGCGAGCGTTACCGGCGCTTCGCCGCGCGTCTGTCCGCGGCTTTTGCGCTCGACGCGCGTCTACGCGATCTCGCATCCCCGCAGACGACGTTCTGCCGCTGCGAAGACGTGGCGTTCGGCGACGTCGCGCAGCATCGCTCGTGGCGCGATGCAAAACTTCATACCCGTTGCGGCATGGGACCATGCCAGGGCAAGATATGCGGCACCGCCGCATCGTTCTGTTTCGGCTGGACGCAGGGCATACCGCGTCCGCCGATCGCGCCGGCCCGGATCGGCACGCTGCTGGCGGCCCACGCCGAGGACTGAACGCGACGCGCGGCGTATGCGTCGGTGGAGAAATGCGGGCTCGGCTCGTTGAGGCAAGCGGCACAACAAGCTGCCGGTGCGCCCGCGTTTCGCCATCCCTTTCCATTCGCCGCCGCGTTCCTCACCGCGTTCTTCACCGCGTTTTTCACTCATGGCCGATCAGGCGTTGCTCGTCGTCGCTGAAAACACCACGCTCGCGCAGATGGTGGCGCACTATGCGCTGCTGGAGCCGGTGTTCGACACCATGCCCGACGTGGCGTTCTTCGTGAAAGACCGGGAAGCCCGCTACGTGTTCGCGAACACGACGCTCGCAGCGCGCTGCGGCTTCAGGGACAAGCGTTCGCTGCTCGGCAAGACGGCCGCAGAGGTGTTTCCCCAGCGTTTCGGCGCGCTCTACACGGCGCAGGACGAGGCCATCATGCGCGAGGACAGCAAGCTCATCGATCAGCTCGAGCTGCATCTCTATCCGGGGCGCCAGCCCGGCTGGTGCCTGACCTCGAAGGTTCCGCTGCACGACGCGCAAGGCAACGTGCTGGGCCTCGCGGGCATCTCGCGCGACCTGCAGGCCGCGAAGGGCACGCATCATGCGTATCAGCGCCTCGCCATCGCCGCGCGCCACATCCAGGACAACTACGCGCAACCGCTCAAGGTGTCGCATCTCGCCGCGCTCACGCATCTGTCCGTGGCGCAGATCGAGCGCTATTTCCACAAGGTGTTTCATCTCACGCCGCGCCAGATGCTGCTGAAGACGCGGCTCGACGTGGCCTCCGATCTGCTCGCGGGCGATCTGAGCATCACGGATATCGCCACACGTTGCGGCTACAACGATCACAGCGCGTTCACGCGCCAGTTCAAGGCCACGGTCGGTATCACGCCGAGCCAGTATCGCGCGTTGCGGCATCCGCGGGCGAAAGGCGGCAAGCCCGCCGATAGCGCCGACGCCTGAGTTTGTTTCTTTTCGTTCCGTCCGGCGCGCCTATGCGCGAAGCGGCCCATGACGGGCCGCTTCGCTTACGCTTCAACGAGAGGTTCGACGGGACCGCTTAGTCTTGCAGACCTTTGGACCATTCGCGATACCAGTTGCGGAACAGGGCATATTGGCTTTCTGCATAGTTGCGTTGGGCGTCGCTGAGCACGTCGGTTTCGTTGAAATGGAGCGTGTATTCCTTGTCGCCATTCAGCACCATCAGATACTTGTAGAACAGGACCAGGTCCGTTCCTTCGTCGAACGACGACAAGACGGCGAGTGCCGTATCCAGTTCCATCGCGAGGCGACGGGCGGTGACGTCGCCCGCAGCCGCCTTCTTGCTCAACTTCACCAGCTGCAGCACTTCGCGCGGCAGTGCGTTGCCGATGCCGGTAATCGCGCCCGTCGCACCGCAGTTCACGAAGCCATGGACGACCTGGGTATCGACGCCCGCCATCAGAATCACGTTGTCGTCTTGCGACGTAATGTTCTCGGCCGCGTAGCGCATGTCCGCTGCTCCGCCGAATTCCTTGAAGCCAACCAGATTGGGGAACTGGCGACGCAGTTCGAAGAACAGATCCGCGCGCGTGGCAAAGCCGTAGTAGGGGCTGTTGTAAATGACTGCGGGCAGCGCCGGTGCGGCGGCGAGAATCGCGGAGAAATGCGCCTTCTGCGCAGCAGGAGACGATCCGCGCGAGAGCACGCGCGGGATGACCATCAAGCCCTGCGCGCCGACTTTCGCCGCATGGGCCGCGTGCGAAACCGCTTCTTTCGAGTTCACCGCGCCGGTGCCGACGACCGTCGGCACGCCCGCCGCCACGAGGCGTGCGACGCCTTCCTGGCGCTCGGACTCGGTCAGGAGCGGCCAGTCGCCCATCGAACCGCAATACACGACCGCGCTCATGCCGAGATCCACGAGTTCCCGTCCTTTGGCCACGAGAGCGTCGAAGTCCGGCTTGCGCGCGGCGGTGCAGGGGGTCATGAGTGCCGGGATAGTACCTTCGAAGATATTGGAAGACATCACGCGTTCCTGAATAGTCTGAAGAATTGGGAATAAAGGCCAATCACAGGCGCATCGGTGCAGTGATGCAGGGGAAGCGGCCGCGATGTGCCGATACTAATCCTGACGTATATTTTATACAATCTATTTTTTGAAGGCTGCCGGAGCGGGCCTGAACGGCGGCCAGCCGACAAAAACTGCGGTAATTATGGATTTGCCTTCAGCAGACGCGAAAGCCTGGGTCGCCCACGCTTCGCGTGGGTCGGACTTAGTCGTCGCGTGAAGAGTGGCGGGTATTAGAAGAGGCCGATATGGCCTTGGAAGCTCACGCTGAAAGACGTCGCCGCGACGCGATGAACTGCTTGAGCTCTTCGCAGGCGTTGTCGATGTGACGCTTCAGTAGCGCGGCGGCGCCACGAATGTCGCCTGTTTTGCACAGCCGCACCAGTTCGTCATGTTCTTCTTCGGCGCGTCTGGTGCTTTGCGCACTGAGGGAGAGCTGGAGGCGCGTGTAGCGGCTGTTTGCTGCAGAAGCGAGTTGACGATCGCCAACGTGCGAGGCTGATCCGCCTTCGACATCAGGATGGCATGCAGACGGGTGTTCAGCTCGCCCCATCGCGCCTGGTGCTGGGCGTGCAATTCGCGTCGATATTCGGCGATGATGCCGTCCATCTCATCGAAATCCGCTGGCGTGAGTTTCGGTACGGATTTCTTCAGAAGACGCGGTTCGAGCAAACCGCGCAACTCGAATAGCTCGGCGATTTCGGAAATCGAAAGTTCCGACACCACTGCGCCCTTGTGAGGCACGCTCTTGACGAGCCCTTCTCCTTCCAGCTGTACGAGCGCCTCACGAATCGGAATACGGCTGATGCCCATTTCCACTGCGAGTGCGTCCTGTTTGAGCTGGAATCCCTCCGGATACTCGCCGGACATGATCCTCCGGCGCAACTCGTCGGCAGCCGCGTCGGCGACCGTGATACTCCGAAGTTTGGACGATCCGCCTGCCATCGACATAGGACACACTCAATTCGTGCTGTTGGAAATTTCGGGTCGGCCCGAAGCGATCGGTGCGGTCATCACAATCGTTAATCGCTCTGGAAATGTATAAATTATATCCAGGCCGTTTGCGGGTATCGACGACCCGCTGCCCGACACTTTCATCGGCGGGGTTGCAACCGCTCCGGCGGGCAAGCCTGCGTGAAGACGGCACCTTCAGTGCGGCGCGTCGCCCGCGGGAGGTGCGTCGCCGCCGGCTTTCTGCGATTTTTCGTTCGCGTCGTCGTCGTTGCTGCGTGCCCAGAAAAAGCGATCCGGCAACCAGGCGCCCATGCCGGGCCGAAACGCGCTGCGCACGGCCTGATACACATACTCCTGCGCCTCGCGCACGGCTTCGGGCGGTTCCTGGCCGTTTGCCAGCAACGCGGCGATTGCCGCGCCGAGCGTGTCGGTCAGGCCGAGCATCGGCTGCGTCGCGCGGTCCCACAGATCCTGGCGCAACTGGCCGTCCTCGCAGAACAGCGTGTTGACCAGGCGATGCGTGCCCGTCTCCATCGAAAGGATGTATTCGCAACCAGTTGAGAGCAGATGCGCGATTGCCGCATCGATGCTGGGCGCTTCGGCGTCGCCGTCGGGCTGCGCGAGCGCGAGCAGCGTCGCGGCGTCTGCGACGAGCAGCGTGGTTTGCGGCGCGAGCAGATCGGCAATGGCTTCGCGCAGTTCGTCGGCGGCGAGCACGTGTTCGTCGTCGAGCGTGAAGTCGGGGGCGAGAATGAGCGGGATGTCGTCGTAGTCGGCCACCACTTCGGCGATGGCGCTCACCACTTCGGCGCGCGTGGCCGCGCCCACCTTGAAGGCCGCGACGGGCATGTCCTCCAGCAGCATGCGGGCCTGGGTCGCGACGACTTCGGGGTCGAGCCCGGTGACTTCGTCGCAGCCCGCCGAATCGCGCACGGTATAGCCGGTGAGCACGCTCACGCCGTGGCAGCCCATGCTGGCGAGCGTGAGCAGGTCGGCTTGCAGGCCGCCCCCGCCGGTCGGATCGGAAAGGCCGAAGGTGAGGACGATGGGAGGCGTGTCGCTGGGCATGTGCGTGACGAGTGTGGAGTAGCGTGGCGCGGGAGCGCGCCGTGTCTCCAATTATGCGCATTATCGGCGCGTCCGGGGACGGATGAAGTCGGCGGCGCGCCGATTTTTGTGCGGCGCGCCGCCGCGCGCCCCGCAACTGATGCGGGACGATTCCCGCGACCGGGTTGCTAGGCACAAAATCGGCAACACGGTACCATCATGGCTCTTGTCTCCCGACCATTTCTTTTGGACTTTTCGACGCGGCATAAGAATGGAATATAGAAGCTGGATGTGCCTGATCTGCGGCTGGATCTACGACGAAGCAGCCGGTTTGCCAGAGGAAGGCATCGCGCCCGGCACGCGCTGGGAGGATGTTCCGATCAACTGGACCTGTCCTGAATGCGGTGCACGCAAGGAGGATTTCGAGATGGTCCAGATCTGACGACGTGTACATAGGGCGCGCTGATGGCGCGCCCTATGTACACACGTCTTTTGAGATAGCCGCCCGGATAGCCTGATTGCCGGCTGTCCCGCTGCCGTAAAACTTCTCTTCGTCCGATTGCGAGCCGGTCTGTCCGGCACCCGGCGTGCTGCACCGGGAGGCAGCACGCAGGCCGCCCTGGTCAACCTGGCCGCCGCATCGGTCCGCAATCGCTTTCGGCGCTGTCCTATGAACCTTCGTTCAACGTCCGTCGCCCGTTTCGAAGCCTTGCCCAATCCGCGCGGTGCGCATGTGCCGCTCGCGCGCGCCGCGCTCGCCGAGGCGCAGCACGCGTTCGACACGCGCGGCGACGTCACGACGCCGCTGCTTCATGCCGGGCGTGCGTTGCGCGAAGCCGGATGGCTCGCAGCGGCACGTTTCGCCGACACGCTCCTGCTCGCGTCGCCTTTCGCGCTTTCGGCGCCCGGCGGGGCGGCCGCGCCGCATGGCCAGCCGTCGCGCCACGCAGCGGCGGGCGAGGGCGATGAAGCGGCGCGCACGCTCTTTCGCGACGCGATTGCCGACCTGATGGGCGCGCTCGAGCGTCACAATTTGCGCGAGCAGTCGTGCTCACCGGCGCTCTATGCGCGGCAGCAGGCGCTTTTCGAACTGGTTGCCCAGCAAACGCCGGGTGTGTCGCTCGCTTACGACGACGTCGCGTTGCTTGGCCGGCCGATCGCGTCCGCGACGCTGCGCGCACAGCCCGCGCACAAGCTCGCACAGATCCGCGCGCGTTACGAGGCGGCGCTGCTGCCTGCGCTCAAGATGCGGCTCGCCAATGGCGGCCGTGCGGTGGCGGCGCTGGCCAACGCGGCGTTTGACGAGATGGACGCCTGCTTTGCCGAACTCGCCAGCCCCGATCCGTACGATTACTGGCGCCTCGCGGCGGCATGCACGCGCGCATTGCGGAGCGGCGCGTCACTGTGGGGCGACGACGAAATGCGGCGCTTCTACGCGCGCTGCAATCTGCTGCTCGCGGATCAGTCGCATGGGCTGCGCGTCGCGCCGCAATCGCTCGTGCGCACGACGCTCGCGCTTTTGTGGCGCGATTACGCGCTCTTCGGCGCGGCGGCTGAAGACACCGCCGACGTCGAACTACTGCACGATTACGGCCTGACCGTGGACTGGCACGTCGCCGGTACGCAGGCATCCGAGGCGCTTTGGGAGGCGGAAACCGCGCAGGCCGACGCCACGGCGTCGCGCGTCGCGCACACGCGCGAACTCGGCGTGCTCGCGCTCAACGCGAATGCGTACGAGGATTTCCTGCAGACGGCCGACGCTTCGATGGTCGCGCTTGCGGACCATGCCCGTGCGTGGTCCGGGCACGCGCAAAGCGACGCCGCCGAAGCGCTGCTTGCAGGCGATGCGGCATATCGGCTCGGCGCGGCGGCGTGGGCGCTTGGTCTTGGACATGTCGGGTTGCTTGCCGACGCGCTCGGCCTCGCGTGGCGGCGCACCGCGCACGCGGCGGCTACTGGGGTTGCAAGCGGGGTTGCAAGCGGGGCTGCAAGCGGGGCTGCAAGCGGGGCGACAAGCGGGGCTGCAAGCGGGGCTGCAAGCGGGACGGGCGAGCCGTCGCGGGCGGCCAGTGCGACTGCGGCACCGGATGGCGCAGTGCTCGAGCAGGCAAGCGAAACGCTGCGCGCGATGCTGCACAAGATCGCGGCAGGTATCGCGCAGCCGGATGCGACGGCTGCTGTGCGCGCGCTCGGCGCGGCGATCACGGGCGCGGGGGCGGCAGCGGGGACCGTTGCTGCGCCTGGCAATCCACAGCACTAGCCGCCACATTCGGGCACATCTGGGCACACGCGGGCATCGAGCTTGCAGACAAGACGCAGTGCCCGCCGCCGTCTCGCACCCTTTCGCGCTCTTTTAACGTAGATCCAACGAAATGCTCCGATCGGCGTCATCGCGGTTCCCCGCTCTGCGGGCGCGGTGCCCCTGCGTGTTAGAGTGAGCACCCAGCGGTAAGCATTGTGGCGGCAGGGCGCAGGGCGCGGGCACCTTCCAGGTGCGCCGGGCGGTCCCGCACACGGCGGCACAAGTCCCCCCAGGACACCCCGGCACGCTACCGCCATTCCGCATCGTCTTTGCTAGAATTCAAACCATGTCCAAGAGTAACGATCGCATCAATTTGACCAACCAGTTCCTGATCGCCATGCCCAACATGGCGGATCCCACGTTTTCAGGAACGGTGGTCTATCTTTGCGATCATTCCGAGCGCGGTGCGCTCGGTCTCGTCATCAACCGTCCCACGGACATCGATCTGCAGGCTCTCTTTTCCCGCATCGACCTCAAGCTCGAAATCGAGCCGCTCCTGCACGTACCCGTCTATTTCGGCGGCCCCGTGCAGACCGAGCGCGGCTTTGTGCTGCACGCGCCCGAGGAGGGCACGAGCTACACATCGTCGATGTCGGTGCCGGGCGGCCTCGAAATGACCACGTCGAAGGACGTGCTCGAAGCCGTCGCGAACGGCAAGGGCCCGGAGCGTTTCTTGCTGACGCTCGGCCACGCCGGATGGGGCGCGGGCCAGCTCGAAGACGAAATCTCGCGCAACGGCTGGCTCACGGTCGAGGCCGATCCGAAGATCGTTTTCGACGTGCCCGCCGAAGGGCGCTTCGATGCGGCGCTTGCGCTGCTCGGCATCTCGTCGACGATGCTTTCGGGCGAAGCGGGTCACGCATGAGCGTGGCTACCGGGCGTGGCGCGGCTGAAGCCACCCTGCTCGCATTCGACTACGGCGAAAAACGCATCGGCGTCGCGCTCGGCAACGCGCTCACGCATAGCGCGCGGGCGCTCACTGTGATTCAGAACCGCAGCCGCGACTATCGTTTCGAAGCCGTCGGCGCGCTGCTGCGCGAGTGGCAGCCCGATCTGCTCGTCGTCGGCTTGCCGTCACATCCCGACGGCGCGCCGCACGCCATGACGCAGCAGGCCAAACGCTTCGGCAATCAACTGAACGGACGCTTCAATCTGCCGGTGGTGTGGGTGGACGAGCGCTATTCGTCTGTCGATGCCGAGGCGCGTCTGCGCGAACGCGGCGAAGGCAAGAACCAGCTCGATGCCGAAGCGGCCTGCGTGATCCTCCAGCAATACCTCGACGAACTCTCCGCTCCCACGCCATGAGTCCCAGCGACACGCTCGACGCCGAGGCGCTCTATCGCGCCGTCCTCGACCAGATCCGCGCCGCGTATCCCGCGGACGCATTCAGCGCGCCCGATGGCGTCGCGCTCGCGGGCATCCATAGCGGCGGCGCGTGGATTGCAGCGCGGCTCGCGCACGATCTCGGCGCGAGCGGATGGGGCGTCGTCAACGTTGCGCTCCATCGCGACGACTACGCCAAAAAAGGCCTGCACAGTCAGGCGAGCCCGACTTCGTTGCCGTTCGAAGTGGAGGGCCGCCGTATCGTGCTGGTCGACGACGTGCTGTACACGGGCCGCACCGTGCGCGCGGCGCTCAACGAACTGTACGACTACGGCCGCCCCGCTTCGGTCGAGCTGGCGGTGCTGGCCGATCGCGGCGGCCGCGAGCTGCCGGTGGCGGCGCGCTTCGCAGGCGGTATCGCGGAGGTGGCCGCCGACGCGACGCTCGTGCTCGAACGCGACGCCGACGGCCGTTTCGCGTTTCACGTCACGCCGGCAGGCGGCGCCTGATGGTGCGCGATGGTGACTGATGGCGCCAGTTCGACCCGCGCGTTGCGTGTGCTCCGCGAAGCTATCGACCTCGCGCGCATTCCGTACGATCCCGGCCCTGCATGCAAAGGACCTCAGCGATGAATTCCCAATCCACTCCAGAATCCGCCGATAACGAACCGTTTCACTACGGCTTCCTGAAGGGCAATCCGCAGCTCACGAAGAACGGCGAACTCAAGCATCTGCTGACGATCGAGGGCCTGCCGCGCCGGATCGTCACGCACATTCTCGATACCGCCGAGCAGTTCGTGAGCGTGACCGACCGCGACGTGAAGAAGGTGCCGCTTTTGCGCGGCAAGTCGGTGTTCAATCTGTTCTTCGAGAACTCGACGCGCACGCGCACGACCTTCGAAATCGCGGCCAAACGCCTTTCGGCGGACGTGCTGAATCTGAACATCAATGCATCGTCGACGAGCAAGGGCGAAACGCTGCTCGACACGATCGGCAATCTCTCCGCGATGCACGCCGACATGTTCGTCGTGCGTCATGCGTCGAGCGGCGCGCCGTATCTGATCGCCGAGCATTGCGCGCCGCACGTGCACGTGATCAACGCGGGCGACGGCCGTCACGCGCATCCCACGCAGGGACTGCTCGACATGTACACGATCCGCCACTACAAGCGCGATTTCACGAACCTGCGCGTGGCGATCGTCGGCGACATCCTGCACTCGCGCGTTGCGCGCTCGGACATTCATGCGCTCACCACGCTCGGCGTGCCCGAAGTGCGTGCGATCGGGCCGCGCACGCTCCTGCCCGGCGGACTCGAACAAATGGGCGTACGCGTCTTTCACAATCTCGACGAGGGGCTGAAGGACGTCGACGTCATCATCATGCTGCGCCTGCAGAACGAACGCATGAGCGGCGCGCTTTTGCCTTCGGCGCAGGAGTATTTCAAAAGCTGGGGCCTCACGCCCGAGCGGCTCGCGCTGGCCCGGCCCGATGCGATCGTGATGCATCCGGGGCCGATGAACCGCGGCGTCGAGATCGACTCGCAGGTCGCGGATGGTCCGCAATCGGTGATCCTCAATCAGGTGAGCTTCGGCATCGCGGTGCGCATGGCCGTGATGAGCATCGTTGCGGGCGCAAACGGGTGAACCGGTCAAACAACAAGGGCAGCGCATGAAGATCCACATTCAGGGCGGGACGCTGATCGATCCCGCCGCCGGTACCGAAACGCAGCAGGACGTGTATATCGCCGACGGCAAGATCGTCGCGCTGGGCGCGGCTCCGGCAGATTTTGAGGCGGACCGAACCCTCGACGCGAAAGGGCATTACGTTGCGCCGGGCTTCGTCGATCTGTGCACGCGTCTGCGCGAGCCCGGCTACGAACACAAGGCGACGCTCGAATCGGAAATGGCCGCGGCGCTCGCGGGCGGCGTGACGAGCCTCGTGTGCATGCCCGACACCGATCCCGTGCTCGATGAAGCGGGCCTGATCGAGATGCTCAAGTATCGAGCGGGCAAGCTCGAACGCGCGCACGTCCATCCGCTTGGCGCGCTCACTGTGGGGCTGAAGGGCCAGGTGATCACGGAGATGGTGTCGCTTACCGAAGCCGGTTGCATCGGCTTCACGCAAGCCGATCAGCCCATCGCCGACACGCAGGTTTTGTTGCGCGCGCTCCAATATGCGAGCACGTATGGCTACGCGGCGTGGCTGCGTCCGCAGGACGCGTATCTCTCGAAGGGCGGCGTGGCGGCGAGCGGCGCGGTGGCGTCGCGGCTTGGTCTTGCAGGCGTGCCCGTGAGCGCGGAGACGATCGCGCTGCATACGCTCTTCGAACTGATGCGCGTGACGGGTGCGCGCGTGCATGTCATGCATCTCTCGTCGGCGGCGGGTGTCGAGCTCATGCGTGCGGCGAAGGCCGAAGGACTGCCGGTGACCTGCGACGTGAGCGCGAACCACGTGCATCTGATCGACATGGACATCGGCTATTTCGATGCGCAGTTCCGGCTCGACCCGCCGCTGCGTCAGCAGCGCGACCGCGAAGCGATCCGCGCGGGACTCGCCGACGGCACGATCGATGCGATCTGCTCGGACCACACGCCCGTGGACGACGACGAAAAGCTCCTGCCGTTCGCCGAAGCGACGCCGGGCGCGACCGGTCTCGAACTCCTGCTCTCGCTGACGGTGAAGTGGGCGCAGGAGGCGCGCGTGCCGCTCGCGCAGGCGCTTGCGCGCATCACGTCGGCGCCCGCGGCCGCCATGAAGCTCGACGCTGGCCGCATTGAAGTTGGCGCGGATGCCGATCTCTGCGTGTTCGATGCGAATGCACACTGGCACGTGGCGCCGCGCGCGCTGAAGAGCCAGGGGCACAACACGCCGTTTCTCGGCTACGAACTGCCCGCTGTCGTGCGCGCTACGCTCGTCGCCGGACGAATCGGCTTCGAGCGCACCTGAATCCGATCGCGCTACATCCCTCGACACGCACCTCAATCGATATCGATTTCGTCTGATTCGCCATGAGTCTCTTCGTTCGCAAGGCCCGATTGTTCGTCCATCTGCTGTGTGGTGCGTTGACTGTCGCACTGCGCTTTCCGCGTGCGAGCGCCGACGAACGCCACGCGATGAACCGCGCGTGGTCGCTCAAGATGCTCGCGCTGTGCGGCATGAAGCTCGTCGTCCACAACGACGCGGCTCGCATCGACGCGGGCGCGCTCGTGGTGAGCAACCACATTTCGTGGATCGACATCTACGTCATCAACGCGTGGCGGCCGACGCCGTTCGTCTCGAAGGCCGAGATCCGCGGCTGGCCGCTGATCGGCTGGTTCGCGCAGAATCTCGATACGGTGTTCGTCGAGCGCGAGAAGCGCAGCGACGCGCGGCGCATCATGCACGAACTGGCGGCCCGGCTCGAACGCGGCGAGCTGATGTGCGTGTTCCCTGAAGGCACGACAACGGATGGGGGCGCGCTCAAGCCGTTTCATACGAACATGTTTCAGGCGGCGGTGTCGGCGGGCCGGCCGGTGCAGCCGCTGTGCATCTTCTACGAGGATGCGCAGGGGCGGCAATCGCTCGCGCCCGCGTATATCGACGACGTGTCGCTCAAGGCGTCACTCGATGCGATTTTGAATGACGGGCCGCTGACCGCGCACGTTTACGTGGGTGAGCCGATTCCGCCGCAGGACGACCGGCGCAAGCTGGCAGCGCAGGCGGAGGCGGCGGTGGGGCTGGCGTTGGAGACGATGCGGGCGGAACCGTCGGCGCATCCGCATGGCGCGGCGCAGGCGACTTGACGCGGGAAGGCGTGCGCCTGCGCGAATTCGGGTGATTTAGCCGTTCGTCGCGCGGCAACTCTCGCATGGGACCTGCGTGAGGATGCGCTCGTGCGGATCGTCGACGAGATGGATTGCCGACAACTGCTCACCCCAGACGCAGCCCGAGTCGAGACCGACCAGGTTCTTGCGCAAGGTGAGACCAAGCGCGGCCCAATGGCCGAAGACTACCGTGATGTTTTCGGTTTTGCGCCCGGACACGTCGAACCACGGTATGAAACCCGGCGGCGCGGAATCGATGCCGCCGCTAGACGAGAAATCCATTACGCCGTCGCGATCACAAAAGCGCATGCGCGTGAGCGCACTGCACGTCACGCGCAGGCGATCGATGCCTTTCAGGTTCTTTGACCAGCGGTTCGGCTCGTTGCCGTAGAGGCCTGCGAGCGTCTCGCGCCAGCTGTCGCGGCGTAGCGCTTTTTCAAGTTCGCGCGCGAGTTCCATCGTCAGGTCGACGTCCCACTGCGGCAAAACTCCCGCATGCACCATCAGCATGCCGTTCTCGTAGTGCGCGATTGGGCGGTGGCGCACCCAGTGCAGCAAGTCTTCCGCGTCGGGCGCGTTCAGGATGTCGTCGATGGTGTCGCCCTTTTTCGACTTGCGAATGCCCGCCGAAACCGAAAGCAGATGCAGATCGTGATTGCCTAGCACGGCTACGCCACGCTCGCCGAGATCGATGACTTCGCGCAGCGTTTCAAGCGACGCGGGCCCGCGATTGATCAGGTCGCCCGCGAACCAGAGCGGCGTGTCGGGGGAGGGCGCAGCCTTGGCCAGCAGTTCGCGAAATGGTGAGAGGCAGCCCTGGAGGTCGCCGAAAGCGAGGGGGGGCGGAAGCGGGTCGTGCTTGATCATTGAAGCGAAAACGGATGCGAATTGGGCTTGGGACGGTTGGCGGAGCGCCAGAGGATCGGGTGACGGTATCACAGGAGAGGGATGGGGGTGTGATGGACGTCGGGTGAATCCGTTTGCGTAAGGTTATTTTGACATAATGTAGCCCCCGCCTGATTTCAGGTTGAGTAGGGTCGGGCGGAAATTATCAAGCTGTTTCTGGATGTTAGGGCTATGGCGTTCGCTCGACCGCCCCGTATAATTGCCGTTAATAAATCAGAGTCAGAGTATGCAGTTTGGATTAACCTCGGCGTTGTCTCGCGAATAGTCCATTTTTCAGCATTCGTCTGAGCGTCTGGCGGCGAGGAGGAGCGCTGGACGTGTCCGCGTATTCGCGCCAACAAAGGGAGTTCCATGATCCTCATAACGGGAGGCGCCGGTTTTATCGGCGCCAATTTTGTGCTTGACTGGTTGCGTCAATCCGACGAAGCCGTTTTGAACGTGGACAAGTTGACCTACGCGGGCAATCTGGGAACGTTGCAGTCGCTGCGGGGCAATCCGAAGCACGTATTTGTGCGCCAGGACATTTGCGACACTGCGGGGCTGGACGCACTTTTTACGGAACACCGGCCGCGCGCTGTTGTGCATTTCGCGGCGGAAAGCCATGTCGATCGCTCAATTCATGGCCCGGCGGATTTTGTTCAGACCAATGTGGTTGGTACTTTTGCGCTGCTAGAAGCCGCGCGCAAGTACTGGAATGGATTGCCCGAGAGTGAAAAGACCGCATTCCGTTTCCTGCACGTCTCGACGGACGAAGTTTTCGGCTCGCTTTCGGCGACGGACCCTCAATTCTCCGAAACGACGCCTTATGCGCCAAACAGTCCGTATTCGGCAACCAAAGCCGGTTCGGACCACCTCGTGCGCGCATATCACCATACGTATGGGTTGCCGACGCTCACCACGAACTGTTCGAACAACTACGGTCCGTATCAGTTTCCAGAAAAGCTCATTCCGCTGATGATCGCCAACGCGCTTGCCGGCAAGCCGCTGCCCGTGTACGGCGACGGTCAGAACGTGCGTGACTGGCTCTATGTCGGCGACCATTGCAGCGCGATTCGCGAAGTCCTCGCGCGCGGAGAGGTGGGCGAGACGTACAACGTGGGCGGCTGGAACGAAAAGAAGAACCTCGAAGTCGTGCATACGCTGTGCGACCTGCTCGACGAACTGCGCCCGAAGGCTGCGGGCTCGTACCGCGACCAGATCACGTACGTGAAGGACCGCCCCGGCCACGATCGCCGCTACGCGATCGACGCGCGCAAGCTCGAGCGTGAACTGGGCTGGAAGCCGGCCGAGACGTTCGAAACGGGCATGGCGAAGACCGTGCGCTGGTATCTCGACAACCAGGCGTGGGTCGACGAAGTGGCTTCCGGCGATTATCGAAAGTGGGTTGAGACCAACTACGCGCAGCGCGCGTAAAGGTACCGTCATGGCGCGCAAGGGCATTATTCTCGCTGGCGGGTCGGGAACCCGTCTGTATCCTATAACCCACGTCGTATCGAAGCAGCTGTTGCCGGTCTACGACAAGCCGATGATCTACTATCCGCTGTCCACGCTGATGGTGGCGGGTATTCGTGACGTCCTGATCATCTCCACGCCGCAAGACACGCCGCGCTTCGAGGCAATGCTCGGTGACGGCAGTCAGTGGGGCATGAGCATCCAGTACGCGGTGCAGCCGTCGCCCGATGGTTTGGCCCAGGCCTTCATCATTGGCCGCGATTTCGTGGGCAACGATCCGTCGGCGCTGATTCTCGGCGACAACATTTTTTACGGACACGACCTCGCGAAATCACTTGAGCGCGCCAACGAGCAGAAAGACGGCGCAACCGTGTTCGCGTATCACGTGCACGATCCGGAGCGGTACGGTGTCGTGGAATTCGATAAGTCGTTCCGTGCGTTGTCGATTGAAGAAAAGCCGGCGAAACCGCGCTCCAACTACGCGGTCACGGGACTGTACTTTTACGACAAGCAGGTCTGCGATATCGCGGCGGATATCAAGCCTTCCGCACGCGGCGAACTCGAGATCACCGATGTAAACTCGCGCTACTTGTCGCTAGGTGCGCTCAATGTCGAGATCATGGGGCGCGGTTATGCATGGCTCGATACCGGCACCCACGATTCGCTGATCGAAGCGGCAACGTTCATTGCCACGCTGCAAAAGCGGCAGGGTCTGGTGGTCGCGTGCCCTGAGGAGATTGCGTTCCGGCAGCGCTGGATCAGCCCGGAGCAGCTTGAGACGCTGGCTGCTCCGCTGTTGAAAAACGCCTATGGGCGCTATCTGCAAAATCTACTTTCGGACCCCTTGGCATGCCCATCAATGTAATTGCGACCGCTTTACCGGACGTGAAGATCATCGAGCCCAAAGTGTTCGGTGACGAGCGAGGCTTCTTTTACGAAAGCTTCAATGCGCGTGACTTCGCGAGCGAAACGGGCGCTCGTGCAGAGTTTGTCCAGGACAACCATTCGCGCTCAGTGAAGGGCGTGCTGCGTGGCTTGCATTACCAGATTCAGCACCCGCAGGGAAAGCTGGTGCGCGTGGTGAGCGGCGAAGTGTGGGACGTCGTGGTAGATATCCGCCGCAGTTCGCCGAACTTCGGCAAGTGGGTGGGCGTGTACCTGTCCGCCGACAACAAGCGCCAGCTGTGGGTGCCTCCCGGATTCGCACACGGTTTCTGCGTGACCTCGGAAAGTGCGGAGTTTCTTTACAAGACAACCGACTACTGGTTTCCGGAGTTCGAGCGCAGCCTGCTGTGGAACGACCCGGCGCTCGGGATCGAATGGCCGCTCGACGGCGCGCCTCAGGTTGCCGCGAAAGATGCGGCAGGGCGGCCGCTCGCCGAAGCAGAGGTATTCGCGTGAGGATTATGCTGACTGGCCGCAACGGGCAGGTCGGATGGGAACTGCGTCGTGCGCTGGCGCCGCTAGGCGAGGTGGTCGCGTTTGATCGCAACGAAGCCGATCTGGCGAAACCGGAGACGCTGGCGAAGCTGGTCGCTTCGGTGCGCCCGCACGTGATCGTCAATGCAGCGGCCTATACGTCCGTCGACAATGCGGAGACCGACGCGGCACTTGCACACCGGGTGAACGCTGAAGCGGTCGGCGTGCTGGCCGAGGCCGCACGCAAGCAGAACGCGCTGATGATCCACTACTCGACCGATTACGTGTTTGACGGATCGTCGAGCACGCCGTACGTCGAGACCGATCCGGTGGCGCCGTTGAACGTCTACGGTGCGAGCAAGCTGGCCGGCGAGCGGGCGATTGAAAACGCCGCCGGCGACTGGCTCACGCTGCGGACAACGTGGGTGTACGGGCCGCGCGGCCGTAACTTCATGCGAACCATGTTGCGTGTGGCCAGTGAGCGCGAGAGCCTGCGCGTGGTGGCGGATCAGCATGGTGCACCGACCTCCGCGCGCATGATCGCGGATCTGACGGCCCATGTCGTGGCGCAGGCACAGCGTGAGCGCAATGCCGGCGAATTCGAGTCTGGCTTGTTCCACATGACCGCCGCGGGTCAGACGACATGGCACGAATTCGCAAGGGCGATCATCGAGGGCGCGCGCGCGTCCGGGAAGATGGCGATCAAGGCGACGTCGATCGAGCCGATATCGTCGGACGAATATCCGACGCCAGCGCGCCGTCCGCTGTACTCCATGCTCGACAACGACAGGTTCGACCGGCGCTTCGGGCTCGGTCGCCTCGATTGGCGCGAAGGGCTCGCGCTGGCTCTGGGCGATCTTCTGGAGCAGTAAGTGCGTCGGTATCGAGAATAGGAACAGGTATGGAATCACCAAAACGACTCCTGCATCCGCTTGCAGTCGTGTACTCGCTCACGGAGAACTGGCATCTCATCGTGGAGTTCGTCAAACGCGAGGTTGCCGGCCGCTACAAGGGTTCGTTTCTCGGACTCTTTTGGTCGTTCATTACGCCGTTGTTGATGTTGAGCATCTACACGTTTGTGTTTGGCTTCGTGTTCAAGTCGAGATGGCGGGCGGGCTCCAGCGATCACATTGAATTTGCCGTTGTCATGTTCGTCGGCGTGCTGACGCACACCTTGCTATCGGAGTGTTTGACTCGCGCGCCGATGCTTGTTGTCGGTAATCCTAACTACGTCAAGAAGGTGGTCTTTCCGCTGCAGACGCTGCCGTGGATTGCGATTGGAACAGCCCTGTTCCATATGCTGGTGGCGTCGGTGATCCTGTTGGCCGCGATCCTGCTTTGGCAAGGTCATATTCCCTGGACGGTGATTTTTGTGCCGGTGATTCTGCTGCCCTTTGTCGTCCTGACGGCGGGTCTCGTCTGGTTCCTGGCATCCTTCGGGGTGTTCATGCGCGACCTGGGACAGGTGATGGGTATCGTGTCGTCCTTGCTCATGTTCATGGCCCCCGTCTTTTATCCGCTCTCGTCGGTGCCGCAGCGTCTGCAAGCGATCATCATGCTGAACCCGCTCACTTTCGTCATCGATCAGATTCGCACAGTTGCTATTTGGGGCGGCCAGGTCAACTGGGCCGGTTGGTTTTTGTACTCGGTGATTGCATACGCGGTCGCATCGCTCGGCCTTCTCTGGTTTGAGAAAACGCGCAAAGGGTTCGCCGATGTCCTCTAATACTGCTCAGCCAACCGCAGTAGAGGTCAAGGGCCTCAGCAAGCGATACGAGATTTATTCGGACCCGCAGGATCGTCTCAAGCAGATGATCTTTCCGCGTGTGTCGCGATTGTTCGGCAGACAGCCGAAAGAGTATTTCCGTGAATTCTGGGCGCTTCACAAGGTCGACCTGACGATCGAGCGCGGGGAGACCGTGGCGATCATCGGACAGAACGGTTCCGGCAAATCGACATTTCTCCAGCTTGTCTGCGGCACGCTTTTCCCGACAGAAGGGCAGGTGACGCGTAATGGTCGTGTAGCTGCACTACTTGAACTTGGCGCCGGTTTTAATCCCGAGTTCACTGGCGAAGAAAATGTTTATCTAAGCGGCATGCTGTACGGGCTCACCGAAAAGCAACTGAAAGAGCGCTACGACTCCATTATCGAGTTTGCGGAGATTGGCGATTTTGTGTCGCAGCCGGTGAAGACCTATTCGAGCGGCATGTACGTCCGACTGGCATTTGCCATTGCGGCACACGTCGACGCGGATGTCCTGGTGGTCGATGAAGCACTGTCGGTCGGCGACGTGCGTTTTACGCAGAAGTGCATGCGGTTCTTGCGCGGATTTCAAAAGACGGGAACGCTGCTGTTCGTGAGCCACGATGTCGGCGCGGTAACGAGTCTATGCTCACGCGCTGTCTGGCTCGATCATGGTTCGGTGCGCATGGATGGATCGGCCAAAGAAGTGGTCGAGGCTTATCTGGCCGAGCAGCATGTGCTTGATCGCAAGGCTCAGGGCGTAGCCGTGACCGCGGCGAAGTCCGAGCGGGCCCGGGCCAAGATGAAAGCACTTGATGTGGTCGATCCGCGGCTCGATCAATTGAGGCCCGCGAACTCGATCAAGGTATTTGAATTCGATCCGGAGGCGCACGAGAGCGCATTCGGTGCGGGCGGTGCCTCGATCGTCGACGTTTCACTGATCGACGAAGACAGCCGGCAGACTCAACTCATGCAGGGTGGGGAACTGGTCACGCTGCAATTGAAAGTCGCTGTCCACAAGCAGATGGCGGGATTGATATTTGGCTTCTACGTGAAAGACAGATTGGGACAACGCCTGTTCGGCGACAATTCGCACCTGAGTTACGAAGACGTCATCGAAGGAAGTGAGGGCGAAGTGTTCATTGCCTCATTCCGGTTCCGCATGCCGATCCTGCCGGTTGGCGCGTACTCCATTGACGCGGCCGTTGCATCCGGCACCCAGGACGATCACACCCAACAGCATTGGCTACACGACGCGTTGCAGTTCCGTACAGTCGACAGCACAATGCGTCACGGCTTAATCGGCATCCCTATGCTGAGCATTAGCGTCGAAAAAGAGAGGTCACTGGCGTGATCGAGTTCACTGGCGAACGGTATGTCCCGACCGAAGAAGGGGACATGCGCTATGAACATTTGCACCGGTACGGTTGGGCAGCGCAGACCGTCAAGGGTCTGCATGTGCTGGACATTGCCTGTGGCGAAGGGTACGGCTCGGCAATTCTGGCCAAGTACGCTAAGGATGTGACGGGCGTAGATATTTCGCATGAGGCGGTCGAGCATGCAGTCGCGCGCTACGGCGATGTCCCGAATCTCTCGTTCAGGCAGGGAAGCGCAACGGCGATCCCGCTGGCTGACGCGAGCGTGGATGCGGTCGTCTCGTTCGAGACGCTCGAACACCTGACGCAGCACGATGAAATGCTTGCGGAGATTCACCGCGTACTAAAGCCGGGTGGTTTTCTTATCCTGTCGTCGCCCAACAAGAAGGTGTACTCGGACGACCGTAACTTCAAGAACGAGTTTCACGTCCGGGAGCTGTATTTCGCCGAACTCGACGCGCTGGTGAAACGCTATTTCAGCGGCGTCACGTACTATGGCCAGCGCCTTGCTACGAGTTCGGTGATACTCCCGGAAGACCGCCAGGACGCAGCGTATTCCGCTCTGACGCTCGACCAGGCCGGCGTAACGGTGCGGACACCGAAACTCGACGCGATCATGTATTTTCTGGCCGTCTGCTCGAAGGATGCTGAGCACGGACAGCCCAGGCTGGAGGCATCGGTCTTCTTTGAAGAGGGCTGCGATCTCTATAGCCGGCAAGAGGAACTCGCGGTGTGGGCGAATCGCCAGAACAGCGAAATCGACGCACGCGACAAGGAAATCCGCCGGTTGCAAGCCGAATTTGCTGACCGGACGGCATGGGCATTGTCGCTCGACGAGGAGCTTCAGCGGCTGAAATCGACCAGGAAAGGTGACAGCTCGGCTCTTCTTGATCGGTACGACGCAATTCGCCATGTGCAAGACGAACTCCATGCGGAACTCGGCTATTTTCAGGGCGAACTGGCAAGGCTCCAGGCATCCACGTCATGGAAGATCACGCGCCCGTTGCGCGGCTTGATGCGGCTCGTCCGAGGCGATTTTTCATCGATACTGCAGCCGCTTCGCCCCCATGCCAAACGCTGGGCGCGTGAGGCTTACAAGTCGCTGCCTCTCAATTACCGGCAAAAGAACGCACTTGCAAGTGTGTTATTTCGCGTTGCCGGGCCGCTGTTCGAAGGCGTGGTGTTTTACGAAACATGGAAGCGTCAACGCGCGCGGCTGACCCAGATTTTAGGGCGCCCGAAAATCAAGCCGGAAGAGTTCGACTCGATCCTTGCTGCCTTGAAGCTGCCGGTGGTGGAGAATCCACTGGTATCGGTTGTCATACCGGCTTACGGTAATTTGCCGTACACGCTTGCGTGCGTCCGGTCGATCGTCGAGCATATGCCGACGGTTCCGATCGAAGTTATCGTTGCGGAAGACACATCGGGAGACGCGGATATTCTGCGGATGCAAGAGATCCCGGGTCTTCGCTTTGTGTCGAATCCGAAGAATCTGGGTTTCATCCGTTCGTGCAATTACGCCGCGACGCACGCTCGTGGCGATTTCGTCTACTTCCTGAACAACGATACGGAAGTTATGCCCGGCTGGCTCGACTCGATGGTCGCGCTGTTCGACACGCGTCCGGATTGCGGCATGGTCGGCTCCAAGCTTGTCTATCCCGACGGCCGTCTGCAGGAAGCGGGCGGAATCATGTGGAAGGACGGCTCCGCGTGGAATTTCGGACGTCTCGACGACCCGTCCAGGAGCGCCTACAACTACGTCAAGGAAATCGACTATTCGTCGGGCGCATCGTTGTTGCTCCGAAGAGAGCTGTGGAACGAACTGGGAGGATTCGACGAGCACTATGTGCCGGCCTACTGCGAAGATTCCGATCTGGCATTCAAGATCCGTCACGCGGGTAAGAAGGTCTACTACCAGCCGGAATCGGTCATTGTCCACTACGAAGGGGTCTCGAACGGAACGGATACGGGGTCTGGCATCAAGGCTTACCAGGTCGAGAATCAGAAGAAGTTTCGCGAACGTTGGCACGAGGTCCTCAACGCGCAGCACTTCGACAACGGCACGCACGTGAGCGCAGCGCGTGATCGCACGCGCAACCTCAAGACCGTTCTGATCATCGACCACTATGTTCCGCAGCCCGATCGCGATGCGGGTTCGCGTTCGATTGTCTGCTTCATTCGCGTGTTCCTCGAGATGGGGCTCAACGTCAAGTTCTGGCCGCAGAATCTCTGGTACGACGAAGCCTATGTGAAGCCGCTGCAGCAAATGGGCGTCGAGGTCTATTACGGTCCGCAGTTCATCGATGGCTTTGAAGAATGGATCAAGAATACCGATCAGACCATCGACTTCGCATTTTTGAATCGTCCACATATCAGCGAGCCGTTCATCGAGCCGTTGCGCAAGTACGCACCCGCTGCCAAGTTGCTCTACTACGGCCACGACCTGCACTTCGAGCGCACCTTGAAGCAGGCGGAGGTATCGGGCGAGCAGAAATTGCTGCGCCAGGCCGAGAGCGAGCGTCAGCTCGAACTGAAAGTCTGGAACGCGGTCGATCGGGTGTATTACCCGTCGGCAACGGAGGCCGAGACCGTCAACAAGATGGCGCCCGACGTGGCGGCGCGTGTGTTGCCGCCTTATTTTTTCGAGCCGCGTCCGGATAACGATAACGAGGATACGTTGCACGAGCGCAGCCAGATTGTGTTCGTTGCCGGATTTGGTCATCCGCCCAACGTTGACGCAGCGAAGTGGCTCGTGAACGAAATCATGCCGCGCATTAGTGCCGAACTGCCGCATATTCAGCTTTCGTTGGTCGGCTCCAATCCGACCGACGAGGTGAAGGCGCTGGCCGGGCCCAGGGTGGTGGTGACCGGGTATGTGACCGACGAGCGGCTGGCCGAACTGTATGAGCTCGCGCGCGTGGCCGTGGTGCCGTTGCGCTTTGGCGCGGGTGTAAAGAACAAGGTTGTTGAGGCAATGAATTTCGGCACGCCGCTAGTGACGACTCCCGTCGGCATTCAGGGACTGGCGGGTCTCGAACACATTCTGCCTGTGACCGACGACCCGTCTGTGTTTGCCTCCAGCGTGATCGAGCTGGTGCGCAACGACGCGAACTGGTTCCGTGTTGCCGAGGCGGGGCGCGCTTACGTTGCCGCGAACTTCTCGAGCGCGGCAATTCGTGAGGTGTTTGCGCGGGATCTGGATTTCAACCATTGATTTATCGCTTATGACGACCTCTTACGTACCTGGAACGGTGCGCGCGCGCGCACCGCTGCGACTTGGACTTGCTGGCGGCGGCACGGACGTTTCGCCGTATTCCGACGATTTCGGCGGGCTTGTGCTGAACGCCACCATTGACAAGTTCGCGTACGCGACGATTACGCCTCGCCAGGACGGTATCGTCGAGCTGGTGGCCGCAGACAACTCCGTGCACTGGTCGGGCGCGGCTACGGCCTCCCTCGACCTGGTCAAGGGGCTGGAGCTGCACGTCGGCGTGTACAACCGTATCGTTCGTGACTACAACGCGGGAGTGCCGCTGTCCGTCCATGTGACGACGCACTCCGAAGCGCCGCCTGGATCGGGGCTGGGCTCGTCGTCGACGATGGTGGTGGCGTTGGTCCACGCCTTCGTTGAGTACCTGCAGATTCCGCTCGGCGAATATGACATCGCGCAACTTGCTTACGATATCGAACGCGTGGATCTTGCGTTTGCCGGCGGCAAGCAGGACCAGTACGCGGCGACGTTTGGCGGCTTCAATTTCATGGAGTTCTACAAGGACCGGGTGATCGTCAACCCGCTGCGCGTGAAGCATTCGGTACGCGCGGAACTCGAGTCTTCGTTGGTTCTGTTTTACACGGGTGTGTCCCGCGAGTCTGCGCGGATCATTCAGCAGCAGACAGATAGCGTGAGGAGCGGCAACTCGACGTCGCTCGACGCATTGCACCGTGTGAAGGAAGAAGCCGTAAAAATGAAAGAAGCGATCCTCAAGGGTGACTTCGACAGTTTCGCCGAGTCGATGCGTCTTTCGTGGATCTCGAAGAAGCTGATGGCTACCAGCATTAGCAACGCGAGCATCGACGCAATTTACGACGCGGCAATTGCGGCTGGCGCGCGTGCGGGTAAAGTGTCCGGGGCTGGCGGCGGTGGTTTCATGATGTTCATCGTTGACCCGACAAAGCGGCCAGACGTGATTCGCGCCCTTGCGCAATTCAACGGTCAGGTATTTACCTGCAATTTCACAGAACACGGTACGTATTCCTGGAGGACCTAATGAAAGATACGATCCGGAATGAAATATCGAAGGCGATCGACCTCTTCACTGCAATACACGCCGACGAAGTCCTGCTGGATAAGGTTGCTGGTTTCGCACAGAAGATCGTCGACACGTTCAAGTCCGGCAACAAGGTGTTGATCGCCGGCAATGGCGGCAGCGCCGCCGATGCACAACACATTGCGGGCGAATTTGTCAGCCGCTTTAACTTCGACCGCCCCGGTCTGCCCGCGTTTGCGTTGACCACCGACACGTCGGCGTTGACCGCCATCGGCAACGACTACGGCTACGAGAAAGTGTTTGCGCGCCAGGTCCAATCGGGCGGCGTCAAGGGCGACCTTTTCTGGGGCATCTCGACATCGGGCAAGTCGCCGAACGTCCTGCTCGCCATGGAAGAGGCCCGCAAGAAGGGTATGTACGTTGCGGGCTTTACCGGAGCAAGCGGGAATGCGATGCTCGAGTTGTGCGACGTGTGCATTGAAGTGCCGTCGCGATCGACGCCGAAGATTCAGGAAGGTCATATCCTGCTGGCGCACATCATTTGTGGCCTGGTTGAATCGAGCATGTTTAGTCCGGCATGATTCCCGCAATTGTTCTCGCTGGCGGACTCGGTACGCGCCTTCGTTCCGTTGTGCCTGATCTGCCTAAGCCGATGGCTACGGTGGCGGGTAAGCCGTTTCTGTGGTGGGTCCTGCGCCGTCTCGAACAGCAGGGTATTGCAGATGTCTATTTGTCAGTTGGCTACAAGCGCGACGTGATTGAGGACTACTTCGGTGACACCTTCGGGACGCTGAAGGTGCACTACGTCATCGAAGACGAGCCGCTTGGTACTGGCGGCGCCATTGCCCGGGCTATGGCCCACATTGGTGGCGACGCAGCGTTCGTGCTCAACGGCGACACGATGACCATTGTCGATTTCGACGATCTGCGCGCCGCGGGTGCGTCGGGTGAGGCCGACGTCGTTATGGCGGTAGCGCAGCTTGATGACGTCGCCCGCTACGGTGCCGTGGATTTCGACGCCGCCGCGCCGCGCCGCGTTACCGCATTCCGCGAGAAGGGGCAGACTGGTGCGGGCTACATCAACGCCGGTGTCTATCTGGTCAAGCGCGCTTCGTTCATGGGCTATGTGAATCAGGAGCGATTCTCGTTCGAGCAGGACTTTTTGCATGCTCATCTTGCCGATCTCCAGGTGCACGCGGTTCCGGCCGTTAGCCAGTTGATCGATATTGGTGTGCCGGAAGACTACGCGCTGGCGCAGACGCTCGTACCGCAGATGGTGGCTTGAGACGATGGCAGCACTGAGGCGCGCGCTGTTTCTCGATCGCGATGGGGTTATCAATGTCGATATTGGTTACCTGCATCGCGCAGAGGACTGCGTGTTCGTACCGGGAATTTTCGAGCTTGTGCGGGAGGCGCGTAAGGCGGGCTACGACGTGTTCGTCGTGACCAACCAGGCTGGCATCGCGCGCGGTTACTACAGCGAAGAGACGTTTGCGGCTTTCACGAAGTGGATGCTTGAGCAGTTCGCTGCGCAGGGTGCGCCGATCACGCAGGTGTATTACTGTCCGCATCATCCGAGCGCAGGGATTGGCGAGTATGGCGTGGTGTGTGAGTGCAGGAAGCCGGCGCCGGGGATGTTGTTGAGGGCGGCCACGGAGCACCACATCGATCTTGGTAGGTCAGTCATGGTGGGGGATTCGTTGACCGATATGCAGGCGGCAAAGGCGGCTAAGGTTGGCGAGTACTATCTGTTTGGGGATGTAGTCGTCAAGGATTTAGATACGGAGTTTGTGCGCGTCCATGATTTACTGGATGTTGCCGTCAGAATTCACGATTTTGCTGCGTAAAGTGCACAACACTTTCGACTATTGACTACACACGTCGAATTCCACTTTCAATTCGAAAGATCGTTGCGCCAGCCTTGTCGTGGTTGAGACAAACGAAGGTAGAATTGGCCGCTCGCTTCTTGCAACTATACGTCCAAACGATATGAGAAAAATTGCAGTCGTCATTCCGTGCTACCGCGTCACAGATCACATCTTGGGCGTATTGTCGAAGATCGACGAACACGTTTGGCGAGTGTACGCGGTTGACGACTGTTGTCCGGAGAATTCAGGCGAGTTTATCGAGCGCCACTGCGTAGATCCAAGGGTACGTGTTTTGCGTAATGCAAAGAACGAAGGAGTGGGCGGCGCCGTTATGACAGGCTACAAAGCCGCGATCGGCGATGGCGCTGAAGTCCCCGTCAAGATTGACGGTGACGGCCAGATGGATCCGGCGTTGCTTAAATATTTTGTTACCCCAATTCTCAATGGCCATGCCGACTATACAAAGGGAAATCGATTTTACGATCTGACCTTCATTAATCAGATGCCAAAAATTCGGATATTTGGGAATGCCGTATTGTCCTTCCTGACGAAAATATCCACCGGCTATTGGTCGGTCTTCGATCCCACAAATGGATATACAGCGATCCATGCTAAAGTCGCAGAGTCACTCCCGATGGATAAAATCAGCAAGAGATATTTCTTTGAGACTGACATGCTCTTCAGGCTCAATACAATCCGTGCTGTGATCATTGACGTGCCAATGCATTCGCGCTATGGAGATGAGAAGAGTAACCTTAGTATTAAACGTATCCTTCCTGAATTTCTCGGGAAGCATCTTCGCAACTTCGGGAAGCGAGTTTTTTACAATTATTTTTTGCGTGATATGACGGTGGCGTCGTTCGAGTTGGTTATTGGAATGATTTTATTCCCCTTTGGCACGTTATTTGGGCTCTACCACTGGATTTCGAACCTGTTCGTGAAGCAAGCGACACCGTTTGGCACCATTATGGTATCAACGCTTTGCGTACTGATGGGACTTCAGCTTCTTTTGGCATTTATCGCATTCGATGTTGCCAACGTTCCGCGTAAAAGTATTCATGACATGCTTACGTCTCGTAGGGACGAGTTTGTGCCATCATCCGAATCGAAAGGCTGATTATTTTGTATGAACGCAACTAAAATACTTCTAGCACTCCTGACCATTTTGGCACTATCCACTGGGCAAATTTTATTTAAAATTTCCGCAGCTCAGATTGATTTTCGTCTTGATAGGCTAATTCCTAGTCTGCTTAATCAAACCCTAATTATTGCACTCGTGATCTATGGGGTTGCAACGTTTTTATGGCTCGCTGTTTTAAAGACGACGCCTCTTAGTGTGGCGTACGCTTTTACCTCGCTGGCTTTTTTCCTTGTTCCGATATTGTCCAGTGTTTTTCTTCATGAAGCTTTAAAGGCGAGAACCTTTGTTGGGGCAATTTTCATTGTTTGTGGTGTCTATATTTCTTTGAGTGCCTAGGAAAATGCTCGGAAATAACGAAAAAAATTCAAGCATTCGTCAGGATATAACTTTTTTCGCTGTCGATTCCGAGTCGAGAGTGAGTGCAATTGCAATTGTGCTACTCTGTTTTTCACTAGTTATTCTGATTTTATCGGCGATCCAGTTTGATCAAATCAAACTTCCTCTCGCAGCACATCCAACTCGAATACTTCTTGAATATGCGACTATTTCAGGAATTATTGCATTAGCTGTCTACTTGGTGCTGCCGGTACTGTGGTCGAGACTTCTCTTGGTGATCCTGTGTTTGATATTTCTTGCGGTCGGATCGGATGTAATAAGCTTCGCTAGTGCTGTCTATACGGTGGGCAGTATTTATTTGGCTGGATCTTTCGTTTTGCGGAAGACCCGGGTGCATCGACGCCTTCAAATTCCCGAGCTGCGCTGGATATGCGGGACAATCTTGTTTCTTGTATTCACGGGCGTGCTTGCGCATACTCACCTAAATTACCGCTCGGGTTATGTGATTGCTCTTGCTCTTCCATATCTATTTTCACTTTCGCGCGTCAGTGAATTGAACGCTGCCGGTAGTCGAGTTGCGGCCTCGATCAGGATGCTACCGTATATTCAATTTATTTTTTTTATTCTCGTTTTTACCTACGTTGCATCTTGCGCATTCTTTCCGACAATTAATTTTGATGATAACTCTCTTCATCGATTAATTGGATCGGAGCTCCGTTTTTATCGACAAGTTCAGTTTAACTTTTCTTCCCAGAAATGGGCAGTCGCCCCCTTTGCCGTTGATTTGATCCATGGCTGTGTCACTTTCGTCGCCGGTCGCGACGCTCGTGGTGCTACCAACATCATGCTGCTGGCGCTTTCAAGTTGGATGGTTTGGCGACTGTTACGCCTTGTAAGAGTGCCCCGTGGCCCGCGACTACTGCTGAGCGCCGTCACCATTTCGTCTCCGATTGTTCTGATGCTGGTGACATCGCAGCAAGTGGAACTGTTCGCAATTTGCCTTGCGGCAGCGACGGGCTCTCTGATCCTTAGGCTGCGGCGTGCGCCTTGGAGCGACGTGTTGATTGCAGCAGTCGGCGTGTGTGCTCTTGCACTGGCCTGTAAGATCACAATGGTTATATTGCTCGGGGCGCTTTTTGTTCCATACGTCATGCTCCGAACGGACTGGAAAGCGAATTTTTTTGATGTTCGCCCAAATGCGAAATGGGTCATTGCGCTGGGTGTTTCCGCCATTTTTGTCGCGTTTCATAGTTATATATTTTCCTATATAAAAACTGGGAATCCGGTGTTTCCGCTATATAACGGGATATTCAAATCTCCATTTCTACCGTTGGAAAATTATGTAGACGGGCGTTATGCGAATAGGAGGACGCTCGTTGATTTTTTTAGAATGTTTTGGTGGACTTCAAATTTTTTTGAGTCACGCGACGGCGTTTCTGGATTTCAATTTGTATTTGAGGTGCCAGTTGCAATTGTGTTGGCGGCTTTTGATAAGCGGCGGCGTACCCTGTTTTTAATGTTTTTGGCCGCCGTTTTGTATTGTGTTGTTATGTTTTATGCTATACAGTATTATCGCTATATGGCGCCGGCTATTCCGTTGTCTACTGCGATACTTGCTGCGCTTTTTTCATCCGAAAAGTCTTCCGATACGCTGATAGTACGGCTGCGCTACATTAGTGCCACGCTATTGCTTGGAACTGTTGCGATTTTCAATCTGATCGCCAGCCCTAATGCTGCCTGGTATATGGCAGATGGCTGGTTGCAGTTGTTTTCAAGGGGCAAGAAGCACAGTTTTTTGGTGGAAAACAATCCGGAATTAATATTGAACGAAAAATTGTCACTTTCGGGCGATGGAAAAGAAAAGATTTTGTTTGACCCGGATCATCCGGTTTTCTCCACCCTCTGGGGTAGCGTGTATTCTCAGTCATCGTATATGCCTATCTTGGCGGATCGAATGGCTGCCACGAAATCGCCGTTAGAATTGACTGACCTTTTGAGGCGACTTGGTGTGACAACGATATATTGGGATCTTTCAAGGATATACGAAGATTCTGGCTCATATACTGCAAAACTTGGGCCTATCGTTAGCGAATACGGGTTCCCGGTGATGCAGGTCGGGCAGACGATTGCATATAAATTTATGCCTTCGCCAATCAAAAGAAAACTGATTACTGATTTTTATCCGCCGACTTTGAGTGAATTCAATCGAGGGGTACGTGTTCCGCAATCGAAAGCAGGTCTGATGGTAAGTTCTAAAAATTCAGCTGTGGCAAATGTTTCGGTCGGTAACGCTAAGTGGGTGACTTACAAGGTGGATTTTCAATGTGCCTCACACAATGAAATTTTTGTTGCGCAAGTTAATTGGCAGGATGCGAGCCCATATTATCGGCTCGTACAATGTACCGGCCGTGAACAAAATTTCACAGAGAATGTTTTAGTTCGGAATACCACTGGGCTGGCGGATGTTTATCTCTCGACAAGAGGAAGTGAGGGGGCGCTCGTCAAACGAGTGAGAATGTACGAGATAGAAGAAGCGCAGTAATTCGCGCGCAAGCGGCGAAGTACGACTGGTGATGCTCTGCTCAATTATTCAGATTGTCGTCCATTAAGAAGCTGTCGCGAAATTAAATTTCGAGGCTGTTAACTTTCCCGAGTTGGTGTTAACTTCGTGTCTTGTTTTGCCCGACAGGAAGCGATGCCGAAAGAACTCATAGACGACGAATTGTGGTCACTCATCGGACCCCTGCTGCCTGTGCGAGCACCACGCAATCGCCAGTATGCGGGCCGCAAGCCGACACCCGACCGTGCGGTGCTCACGGGCATCGTATTCGTGCTGCGCTCGGGCATTGCATGGAATCTGCTCCCGCAAGAAATGGGATGTGGTTCAGGCACCGCTTGCTGGCGAAGGCTCGTCGCATGGCAGCAGGCCGGTGTCTGGCAGCGCATCCACGAAGCGTTGCTGGCCGAACTGCGTCGTCGTGGCGAAATCGACCTCTCGCGTGCACTCGTCGACAGTTCATCAATTCGCGCAGTCCTGGCGGGAAAAAAACCGGCCCGAATCCCACGGACCGGCGCAAGCTCGGCAGCAAACATCACCTCATCGTCGACGCGCAAGGCATCCCGCTCGCGGTCATCCTGAGTGCAGCGAACCGTCACGACATTACCCAGCTCGACGCGCTGGTCGATGCCATTCCACACATCCGAGGCAAGCGGGGGCGTCCGCTGCACAAGCCGCAAATTGTGCAGGGCGACCGGGGCTACAGTTCCGAACCCCATAGGCAGCGCTTGCGTGAGCGAGGCATCACGCCGATGCTCGCAAAAATCGGCGCACCGCACGGGAGTGGGCTGGGCAAAACACGTTGGCCAGTGGAACGTTCGATTGCCTGGCTTCACTCGTTTCGAAGACTCAAAGTTCGCTACGAACGCTACGCTCATGTTCACGAGGCCTTTATGTCTTTGGCTTGTGCCTTGATTTGCTGGACGCGTCTCAAGCCTCTGCTTAACTAATTTCGCAACAGCTTCTAAAGCATGAAACGACTTTTCGCCGCGGCGCTGCTCGCGCTTTCGACCACCGTATTTGGCGCTACGCTCTCGCCGATCACGCTGCTCAATCCGACAGGCTCGACTTCGGGTCAGGTCATCACGTCGATGGGACCGACGGGCGCGCCCGCCTGGCAGACGGTCGCCTTGTCGGGTGTGTCGGGGACGCTCGCCATCGCCAACGGTGGGACGGCTGCGACGACTCGGGCCGGCGCACTGGCGAACATTCTCGGCGGGTTGACCGTGCCTGTGGTGAACGGCGGGACGGGCGTCACATCCGCCGCCGCTGAACTGTCACGCATCGGCGCGGCGCCGCTGGCCTCGCCGGCGTTCACTGGCACGCCCGCCGCGCCCACGGCAACGGGTGGCACGAACACGACGCAGATCGCGACGACGGCCTTCGTACAGTCTGCCGTGAGCGGTGCAACGTCGGCGGGTGGCCAGCCATATTTCAAGGCCACGATGAGCGCCAACCAGACGCTCACAGCCGGTTCGGTCGCGAAGATCACCTTCAACACGAAGGCGGAAGATAGCAACACCGAGTACGACGCGACGACGAACTATCGTTTCACGCCGCAAAAGTCCGGCCTGTATATGGTGACCGTGTATCTTTACATGACAGGCACGAATACAACAGCCGGCAACTATACGGCTGCGTCGATGATCTATAAAAACGGTGCGATGTCTGCCGAGAATATTTTTACCGGCTATGCGGGAGTGAGTTCGTCCCTTGCCTACGTTTTGCCGGTAACGGCCTTGATTCGGATGAACGGGTCGACGGACTATGTTGAAGCCGACGGCGTTATCAACGCCGGGCAAACGACACCGACGGTTAGCAACGCGCTCTCGTTCTTCCAAGAGTATTACGTCGGTCCCTGATTCGCAGCCCCGCGCGGGGCCGAGTGTTACCATCTCGCCATTCCGAAAGGGCCGGAAAGGTCGAAAGATGAAAAATTACAAACTGAAATGGGTCGATAACACTCGGCTCCTCGCTGTCCTTGGTGTTCTGTCGTTCCACTTCTATCTGCAATTCGGCGCGCCGCGCCCGACGCTCGCGCAGCTGGTGCACACGCCGCACGACGTGCTGATGCTGCCGTTCCACCTCGGGTGGTTCGCCGACTTCCTGTTCTTCGCGATCAGCGGTCTGGGCCTCGGCATGTCCGCCGCGCGCAACCGCAAGAGCTGGACTCGCTTCTACGTCGATCGCGTCTCGAAGATCTATATCCCGTACTGGACAGCCATCGTCCTGATGTTCGCGTATCAGGGAATCGCTTCGTCGATCGGCACGTGGGATCACCTGTTCGTCATTCCGCAGACTTGGCAGGGATGGGTAAAGGACGTGCTTCTCATCCCGCAGGATCCGAACACGGCATTCTCGACGCACTTCTGGTTTCTGCCGTCTCTGCTGGTCCTGTATCTGGCGTTCCCGTTCGCCTTCAAGATGATCGACCGCTTCGGCGTGTTCGGCTTCGTCGCGGTGCTGGTGCTTGCCTGTTCCGCACACCGGATGCCGATTGATCTCGGCCCGTTCAACTACGCCTTCATGGCCTTCGCATGGAGCCCGTCGTTTGTCATCGGTGCATATATCGGCGTGATGCTGGTCAAGCATCCGGAGCAAACCGATCGCTGGCTCATGCGGACATTGCCGCTCGGCGTCGTGTGTCTGCTCGTCGGTACGTGGGCAGTCATGACAGACGGCAAGGTATGGCTCGGACATCCGCTGCTAGGCTTCGGCACGCTGAGCGTGAGCGGTGCGCTTGGCCGCCTGCCGTGGCACCTGCCGAAGCTCACCGCGATCAGCTTCGAGGTGTACCTCGTGCACATGCCGTTCGCCGGCTGGTATCGCCACTTCTTCGGCTTTGTGACCAGCCCAAAGTCGCTGATCTATGTCTTCTTTCTGGTGAGCGTGTGGCTGATGGGAGCGGGCGTACACTGGGTCGCCGGAGCGGTCGAGGCACGCATTCGTGGCGTGCGCAAGGCTGCGCAGCCGGTTAGCACGGCTGCGGCGGCTGTCGTGCAGGGCTGACTATCGCAAGCTTTTCCGCTTCATTGCGTCGAGCAGGATGTCCTGAACCTCGCGCTTCGTCTCACGGCGTGGCATCACGTCTTCGTCGATCGTGTCGCGCGCAACGATGTGGTAAAGGAACATCGGCCGGTTGTGACCGGCCTGCATCTGGCGCACCGGACCGATGCGCTCGATGATCTGCTGATATTCCTCAAGGTTTCCGAAGGGGCGGCAGCTCGACCACGATCCGCAGACGATCCGCGACTGGAACGCCGGAAAGATCCCTGTGATGTTTGCGCACCCGGCCAGCGCCGGGCACGGCCTGAACCTTCAGGACGGTGGCAACATCCTCGCCGTCTTCGGTCACTGGTGGAAGGGGTACGGACGGTAGTGCTTCCGCTGACCTGCGCAAATTGGCTGGTCGCCAGAGCCTTCCGGCTCGATCTGTCGCCAAGCGATCATGTTGCGTTCAATCCGCAAATCGACGCTGACTATCGCCGTAGATCGTTCCGTCTTCGCTCCATCGAGCGGATAGGGGCCCCACCCAAGCCCTAAAGAGAGGCCCCATGCCCGGTGCCTCACAACATTTACCACCACGTTTCGTGGGGTAACAAAAGGAAAGCCAGGTTGCCGAATACCCCCAGTTTGAGCAAAATTGAGAGCCCGTCGTGGGCCAAACCAGACAAGTGTCGCCAAGACGACACCCACCACTGCACATGACAGCTACAAACGCGCCGCACCCCGAGACCGAAAGCTTATCCGTGTCCGTTGTCGTCTACCGACCGGACCTGGTGCTCCTTACTCGTACGTTGTCGAGTCTGGAAGCCGCTTGCGACGCATTACGCGTGAACAATCCTGCTTTTCCGGTTGTCCTCTACCTCGTCGATAATGGTGAGTTGCCGGATGTTTCCGCGCAGCTGGCCGGGCTGCGCGATCGTGGCATTCCTTCCGTCGTGATCAACGGCCACGGCAACGTAGGGTATGGGCGAGGTCACAACCTCGCGATAGAACGGTCCGTGAGCGGTTACCACCTCATTCTGAACCCCGATATCGATCTCGATGCCCCTGCCTTGGTGAACGCTCTCGATTTCTTTGCGAGGCATCCCGAAGCGGGTCTCCTGACGCCACGCATCGGCGACGACGAAGGACGTCTGCAGTACCTGTGCCGCCGTTATCCGACCCTGCTGGATTTATTCGTCAGGGGATTCGTGCCGGGTAGTATCAGGCGTCTGTTTGCGCGACGGCTTTCGCGCTACGAAATGCGCGATGTCATCAACGACTGCGACGTTGTGTGGGACCCACCCATCGTGAGCGGTTGCTTCATGCTATTTCGCACGGCGTTGCTCAAAGGGCTCGCCGGCTTCGATCCGCGCTACTTCCTCTATTTCGAAGACTACGACTTGAGCTTGCGTACACATGAGCACGCGCGCGTGGTCTATACGCCCGCCGTGAGGGTGCTGCACCATGGCGGTGGCGCCTCGCGTAAAGGGGCGAAGCACATTCAAATGTTCGTCTCGTCGGCGTTCAAGTTCTTTAACCGGTTCGGCTGGAAGTGGCTATGAGTCACGTTCTCATCACCGGTGCCAACGGTTTCGTCGGACGCGCTCTATCCGGTGCGCTGTTGCGCGGAGGTCACGCGACGACCGGGCTGATCCGCCAGCGGGGCGGTTGTCTGACCGGTACGCAGGAATGGGTTCACACGGGGAAGAATTATGCAGGACTGGCCGAGGCTTGGCCCGCCGCGCTTCAAGTTGACTGCGTCGTGCACCTCGCCGCACGAGTCCACGTTATGCAGGACGTGGCTTCGGACCCGCTTGCTGAATTCCGGGCGACGAATGTCGATGGGACCTTGCGGGTCGCCAGGACCGCTCGCGCGAAAGGCGTTCGGCGCATGGTCTTTGTCAGTAGCATCAAGGCGATAGCGGAGGCCGATGCCGGTCGCCCGCTGCGCGAGGACGCGCCGTCACGGCCGCAGGATCCATACGGACAGTCAAAATACGAGGCCGAGCAAGCCTTGATCCAATACGGCAACGAGTCTGGACTCGAAATCGTGATTGTCCGGCCGCCGCTCGTCTACGGCCCCGGTGTGCGGGCCAACTTCCTCCGTCTGATGACAGCCATTTCCAAAGGTTTGCCGTTGCCGCTTGGTGCCATTCGCGCGAAGCGCAGTCTTGTCTACGTCGAGAATCTGGCCGACGCGCTCGTGCATTGCGTGACCGAGCCGAGAGCAGGGGGGCAGTGTTTCCACGTCGCAGATGGGGACGATCTGACGGTGACCGAGCTGGCTCAGTCCCTGGCCAGGCACCTGCAGGCGCCGGCTCGCCTTTTGCCGGTGCCATCGGGCTGGTTGCGCCTGGCGGGCCGGTTGACTGGCCGCTCGGCACAGATCAATCGTCTGATAGGCAGCTTACAGGTAGACACGAGCCACATTCGCACCGTACTCGGTTGGCGTCCGCCGTATTCAACCGACCAGGGGCTGGCCGCTACTGCCCGCTGGTATCGAGCGACGCATTGAGGTCGTCCATGGTCATGCAAGCTTCTCCGACGACACTCTGGATGAATCTCGCGCTGGCCGCTCTCGCGGCAGCCTGCGCATGCGCGCTGATTCTGCTGGTGTTACTGAGAACGGGCCTCGCCTGGCGTCTTGCCACCGACATTCCAAACGATCGCTCGCTTCACGCGCGTCCGACGCCACGCGTGGGCGGCTGGGGCATCGTGCCAGTCGCCGTGGCGGGTTTTCTGCTGGTCGCACCGAGCCTTCGGTGTGCGGCTGTGGCGACCACGTTCCTCGCCGCCTTGTCCCAGATCGATGACCGGCGCGGGCTGCCGGCTCGCGTCAGATTCGCGGCCCACCTGATCGCTGTCGTCGGCTTTGTCGCTTGCTATCCTGCGCCGGTGCCCTGGCTGGTGCTCGCCGCCTTATCGTTTCTGATGATATGGCTGGTCAATCTTTACAACTTCATGGACGGCGCGGATGGTCTCGCCGGCGGTATGGCCCTGTTTGGCTTCGGTGGCTACGCCGTGGCAGCGCTGACGGCCGCCCATCCCCAACCCGAACTGGCCCTTGCGTGCGCGCTGGTGGCCGGCGCGGCGCTCGGTTTTCTGCTGTTCAATTTCCACCCTGCGCGGATTTTCCTGGGCGACGCCGGCTCGATTTCGTTGGGCTTCCTGGCCGGCGCGCTTGGATATTGGGGATGGCTGCGCGGCGTCTGGCCCATCTGGTTTCCGGTTGGGGTGTTCGCGCCCTTCATCATCGATGCCTCGATGACTCTGGCGCGCCGTTTGCTGCGTGGCGAAAAGTTCTGGCAAGCTCACCGGGAGCACTACTATCAGCGTATGGTGCGTTCAGGGATGGGGCATGCCAGAACCGCCATGATCTGGTATGCGGTGATGTCGGTAGGGATCGCACTCGCGTTATTTGCACTTGGGCGGCGTCCGGCTGTTCAATGGTGCGTTGTCGCTGCGTGGATCGTCGTTCTCCTGCTATTGGGAGCGGCAGTAGATCTGCGTTGGCGTCGTTTTCAATCAACACTGTCCGAGCAATCCTCTGAGGTATGACGCTGATGTTTAAAGGTAAAGCCTCGCTACTATCTCTCGGTGCTTTTCTGTTCGATCTGCTCGCGGTCTCGGCAACATGGCTGAGCGCCTACGTTATCCGCTTCAACGGCTCCGTGCCGGCTGATTTCATGCGCGGCGGGTTGCATTCGTTATTCTGGGTTCTGCCGATCTACGGCTTGATGTTCCGTATTTTTGGTTTGTATCGCGGCATGTGGGTGTTCGCGAGCCTGCCGGATCTCGTGCGGATCTCAAAGTCCATTATCGTGGGTGCGCTACTCACGATGGTGGTTTCGGTGCTGGTGCAACCTGTGCCGATCGTGCCGCGTTCTGTGCTGCTCGTCTCGCCGCTACTGTTGTTCCTCCTCATGGGCGGCTCCCGCGCGCTCTATCGCGCGACCAAGGAGTTTTATCTCTACGGCGGTCTCGTTGGCGAGGGCAAGCCCGTGGTCGTGCTCGGCGCAGGCTCTGCGGGGGCGAGCCTCGCACGCGAGCTATCGCGCTCGAGCGAGTGGCGCCTCGTTGGTCTGCTGGATGACGATGTAGCCAAACATGGGCGCGAAATCTACGGCTACAAGGTGCTGGGTTCGATCAGCGAACTACCGCAACTGGCGGCGTCGCTCAAGACCGAATACGCGATTATCGCGATTCCCTCTGCATCTGTGGACGTACAGCGCCGCGTAGCGACGCTGTGTGTGCGCGCTGGCGTGCGCGCCATGGTCTTGCCGGCCTTGACAACGCTGACGCAAGGTCAGGCATTCCTTTCGCGGGTCCGGCAGATCGACCTCGAAGACCTATTGGGCCGTGATCCGGTCAAGATCGATACGCCGCACGTCGAAGCCTTGCTGCGCAATCGCGTGGTCATGGTGACGGGAGCGGGCGGTTCGATCGGCTCGGAACTGTGCCGCCAGATCCTGCGCTTCGAGCCGGCACAGCTCATCGCCTTCGATCTGTCCGAATATGCGATCTACAAGCTCACGGAAGAACTACATGACCGCTTCCCTGGTTTGCCGGTGGTTGCGGTGATTGGCGACGCCAAGGACTCGCTATTACTCGATTCGGTGCTGTCGCGGCATGCGCCGCATATCCTCTTTCACGCGGCGGCCTACAAACATGTGCCGCTCATGGAAGGGCAGAACGCGTGGCAAGCGGTTCGCAACAACGTGCTCGGGACTTATCGTGTGGCGCGGGCTGCGATCCGTCACGATGTGAAGCACTTCGTTCTGATTTCGACCGACAAGGCTGTCAATCCCGCCAACGTGATGGGGGCGAGCAAGCGCCTCGCGGAGATGGCGTGTCAGGCCCTGCAGCAAACGAGCACGCGTATCCAGTTCGAAACGGTGCGCTTCGGCAATGTGCTGGGCAGCGCGGGCAGCGTGATTCCGAAGTTTCAGCAACAAATCGCCAAGGGTGGTCCGGTCACCGTGACGCATCCGGAGATCACGCGCTTCTTCATGACGATTCCCGAAGCCTCACAACTGGTGCTGCAGGCGTCAAGCATGGGACGCGGCGGCGAGATCTTTATTCTTGATATGGGCGAGCCAGTCAAGATTGTCGATCTGGCCCGCGATCTGATCCGCCTCTATGGGTTCAGCGAGGAGCACATCGAGATCGAGTTCACGGGGTTGCGGCCGGGCGAGAAGCTGTACGAAGAGTTGCTTGCCGACGATGAAACCACCACGCGTACGGCGCATCCCAAACTGCGGATCGCTAAGGCGCGTGGTGTGCCGGATAACCTGCTGGACGATCTGTTGCCATGGTTGATGCAGCATCGCGTGTTGTCCGATCAGGATGTGCGGCGTGACCTGCGCCGCTGGGTGCCGGAATATCAGCCGACGTTGGCGCCGCCGCTGCAGAGCGTGCCTGCTGTGGCGGGCGCTCGCGCGTCGTAGTAACGCGCTCGCCGAGGTATGCCGGTGGCCAGGATCGATGCTGGGCATGGTCGTGGAGGCTGGAGCAGATCGCCAACCGATTGCCAGTCGACTTCCCGGATGATCACTCGTTGAGGCGATCTACCAGATGTAGTGCGTCCAGCGGCGCGGCGGCTTGAACAGAGAGCTGTGCATGGGTCGGCCGCTATGAGTACGATGTGCTCGGAACGACGCACGGACCCGCTGTGGCGGGTTACGGTGCAGAAGCGGTGCGACGAGCTATACGATATCGCTGAAGGACCTTCCCCCAGGCTGCGAAGAACGATCACCTGGGGTCAGGGAGCGGCGATGGCGCAGCACGCTCTGCTACCTGTGGATACCGGAATAGACATCTACGTCTGCGCCTTGTCGTTGGGTGCGTGAGCATTTGACTCAACAATACATCCTGACATATTTTCCGGTGACAATGCGCGGAGAGATTGTGTTGGTTGTGGAAAGGGAAGCTACCAGGTCGATTCGACAATACGCTGCACTATGTGCATCAGGAGGAGAAATGACTCAATGCGTAGTCTGTGAGTCGCACGCTGTAGACAACTACAAGAAGATTGACAACGTCGCGTTCTACACATGCCGCGGATGCGGCTCACTCTTTGCGGATCCGGGATTCTTGCGCGCAATGGAGGAAGACTCCGCATCAAACTACAACGACGCATACTGGAAAATGGAGCTATGCGCCGCCAGGGAGAGGTCATACGGTTCGTCATTGCAGCGCGTCGCGGAGACGTTCTTCTACTGCCGGCTTCCGATCACCCGCTTTGTTGATATCGGTTCTGGACCAGGATATTTGCTAGATGCACTTGCCGCTGCATTACCCGACGCAGCCAATATGTTTTTCGGCGTGGAACTCTTTCCGCCCGAGTCGGCATTCCGGTCAAAACACCCGAACTACAAGCTGTGCCCTCTCGCGGAAATCGGTCAAAAGTTTGAGGCGGGGGTCTGTATTGAGGTCATCGAGCATTTAACGCCATCCATGCTCGACACACTAGCAAAACAGATCGCGCAGACATCAGCACCCGGCGCGATCTATTTGATCAATTCTGGACAACCCGAGTATGTGCTAACCGAAGATCCCGGGTATCTAGACCCTCACGGTCGGGGACACGTCATGTCTTATTCGATCGAGGCGGTCAGACTGATATTTGAGCCGCATGGTTTCACGATAATCCCTTTACCAGGACGTCATTGGGCTTTCCTTGTCGAATACCAATCGGAGTTCATAACCAAAGAACCAATCGAGCAACTTGAGGCGCGGATCTGGTCTCCTGTCCCAGAGAATGTTGCGACCCTCCGAGACGGAGGTGGAGGCCCCTTAATGTACTGCGCCGGGCTGGACACAGCACGTTGTTACCTGGAACATGCCACCGTAATACAGCGCACCGCGTGGGCTCGGTCACTCCAGGCGGAAATAGATCGATTGGAATTAGAACGCGTGAATGGCGTCTCTACCAATGAACTCCCTTTAGAGATGGACCGTAGCATCGATCATGCAGGACTCCTTGGACGTGCGCGACGCTGGGTGCAGCGCCACACGAGCTAACCGCATTGCTGTCCAGGATTTCTACAGCAGATCACTGTCAATGCACGAACGCTGGAAATCGAAACACCCCCCGCATCAGAATACAATCCCTCCGCCGCGATCGAGATCGATCGCCACAAGCCGCGAACCGTAACCGGAGAGATGCGCGGAATCCCAGTACAGTGGGTGATCATTCGATTCGACTTCGCAATAGCCGCCGCTTTCGCACAGCGCAGACGCCGTGTCCAGGTAGACAAAACCACGCGCATGCGCTTCGGCTTGCAGGAGCGCACTCACTGCTTCGTGGCTGTTCTCGTAATCGGCAGTGCGCTCGAGTTCGAACGGCACGTTATATGCGGCCTTCTTCGCGAGACCGATCGGCACATTCGCGCTTGCGCCTGGCGTATCGCCGATCAAATAGACGTGCACCTTTTGCGCAGCAAGCCAGTCAAGCGTTTTGGCGAGCGCGGCTTTGAACGCCTGAGGCGTCTCTTTATAGTACGCAGGCCATGCGGCATGCAGGATCACCGTTTCAGGTTTTGTCGCAGCGACCAGGGCGGGCATCGCCGCCTGATTGTCGGCGCAGCGTTTGCGCGCGGGCGCATAACTCGATGGAAAGCCGAGAAACGGCGGGCAGCCGTCCGCCACCGCGAGCACACCGGCTTTGCCGTGTCGACTCGCAAGAACGGAGAGTCCTTCAGCGAGCGCCGCCGCGTGTGAATCGCCGAGCACGACGAACGTACGCCGCGCGTGAGACGCGCCGAGTCTGCACAACCCGCGAGCATCGCCGTCGGCAGAGGCCGTCCGCGCGAGGCAGGACCGGAACGCTCCCACGTCCGCGGAACCTGCGGAGAGGAGCGTTACTGCACCCGGAAACCGCTGCGGCAGGCCGCTCGTAGCCGCGATGACGAACGCGGTCAGCAACGGCACGGTTGCGAACGTCGATATCGCAGCGAGCCGTTTGCCCCGGAGGCCGTCGGGGCGGCGGAACGGCAATTCGATGAAGCGCCACGAGGCGAGGCCGCACGCGAGCGAGAGCAGCACAATCGTCACTGCCCTGTAGACGAACGGATAATCAGAAAAGTGCACGAATCCGTAGTTGAGGAACACGATGATGGGCCAGTGCCACAGATAGATCGAATACGACGCCTGACCCAGGATACGAACCGGCGTCCGGGTCAAAAGCGAATGCAGGATGCCGGGGCGTACACCTTCGCGCACGAGGATCGCCGTCGCGATGCATGGCACGAGTGCCGCCGCGCCAGGAAAGAGCGTGGAGACATCGTAGTGCACGGTGCAAAACGCGATGGCGCCAACAGCGGCGGCCGCCAGGACACGCGATACCGCAGGCGGCAATGTGCGGGCCGGAGCGAGTGCAAGCAGACCGCCCACAGCGAACTCCCACATGCGCCCAGGCAGCAGATAAAACGCTGCTTCCAGTTTGTAGAAGGCGAGCAGTATTACCGAGAGTGCAAATGACGTCACGGCCATCAGCGCAAGCGTCGTCAGATCGCTGAATCTCATCCGGCGGCACACGATGAACGCAAACGGGTAAAGCATATAAAACTGCCATTCGACGGCAAGCGACCACGTGTGCAGCAGTGGGTTGTACAGCAGGTCTGGGGAAAAGTAGCTGGTTGCCCGGTAGAACACGATGTTCGACACGAAGCCAATGCACGAGACGAGCCCGGGAAGCAGCATCTCCAGATGGATCGGCAGAAAGACGAAAGATGCCACGACCCCGATCATGGCCACGGCAGCCAGGTAAGTCGGTCCGATACGGCGGAACCGGCTCGCGTAAAAGTGAAGGATCCCGCTGCGGTCCAGCTGCATCTTCGACAAGATGCGGGTGATCAGAAATCCGGAGATGACGAAAAACAGATCGACGCCGATGAAGCCGCCTGAAAATCCCGGCATACCGACGTGATAGAGGAGCACCAGCGTCACGGCGACAAAACGCAGGCCATCGATGTGGTCGATGTAGTCGCGGTTGGTCTTTGACGAATGCAGATCGTACGCCATGCTTTTCCCCGACGTGTCACGGTCGAAAAGCGGACCGAACGTTTGGCTGGTTCGGACCTTCACCAACGGGAAGCGATCACCTCCGATCACCTCGACCCGGTACGGTGAACAGCCCGGTGGCAAGCCGATCGGACCGATGCATTTTGCAATTGCTGCATCGTATCAATGGGCACGACTGGAATCTGTTGCCGATCGAACAGAAGCGACGCCCCGTTTTTGGGGCAGCGAATAGACGCGAACCCAATCAATCTCGAAGGTCGAACCGTCTTTGACATTGGCGATGGGCCAACCGCCGCCCAACGCATAGTCGAGCATGATGTAGTACGGCCCGGTCATATAGTCTGAGGACTTTGTGGCCGAAATCTGATTCGTCTGAACGCCGTCGATATACCAGGTGATGTGATCCGGGTCGATCTGGCAGCCGTAGATATGGAAGTCCTCCCAGGGTTTCGCTCCGTTCGGCATCGGTGTGGCGGGTGAATAGAGTTGTGCACCCTCACCGGGGTTGCCGTTGGCTTTCCAGTTGTGACTCGCCTGCTGAATAAATGCGCCCTTTTCGGTGTATGCATTGCCGTACCACTCGAAAATATCGATCTCCGAATAATTTCTTTTCAACGCGTTGTTTATCGACGTGGAACTCAACAGCCAGAACGCCGGCCATGATCCCGTGCCGGAGCGGGGCATCCTCGCACGCACTTCAAAGTATCCGTAGCGCTGGGAAAATCCCTGGCCCGTTGCGTCCATGGACGAAATGTTTCCCGAATGCCAGGCGCCATTGGCGTCAGTGAAGGCCTTGATGGACAGCACGCCGTTGGTTACGCCGAGTGCGCTGATGTCCCACATGGATGCCGAGTAGTTTCCGGCCGGTCCGTACGGCGGAATGTAGTACCACGTAGCATTGCCCTTGGGTGAGCGCGTCGTTACGCTGAGATCGTCGAATTCGTCATTGAAGGTCAGTGTGTATCCCGTCAAATCGATGTCAACCTTGTCGGGCGCAAGGGCGGGGTCCGGGACAGTTGCGCGTGCAACGTCAGGATTCGCCGCGGCGGTCAGGGTTGCGTTCGCAAAGTAGGCCGCTATCGACGGGACGAGTATCGAAATCGGGATCAGGAACCTGCTCAAACGGCGCATCGCCTGTCCCTCGTTTCGCTGGGGTTGGTTTGCCGGTTTGCACCGCCGTCCCGATTGCCGACCTGTATTGCCTGATCAATGACGCACCGTTCAGCGCCGATTGTCCGACGAAAGGTGCGGGTTCAGCGCATGGCGGTCGAGCGCAGCCGACGGTGTCCGGTCCTCCGACGCATCATGTGGTCTTTTGAATTGCGCGTACGTGGGCTACCGCACGATTTGTCATTCAGCGTCGCGGTATTAATTGCAGGTGCTACAGCCAGGTAGCCTGGCGGCCAGACGGAGGCACGCGGAGGTTGCGGCGGCGAGTACCGTCGTCGGCGAGGCCAACGAAGGATCGGATAACATGCAAATTCAAATCTTCGGCGTGATTGTGCTCGTGTTAGGTCTGCTGTCGCTGAACCTGAACTACCACTGGGCAATTTACTTTCTCGTCCTCTGCTGCCTGTTCGCGTGTTCTTCCGCCATTGCGTTTCCGGCGATCGGCGGACTGACGATTCTTCCGGCCAATCTTTTCCTGCTCTTCTTCGCCCTGCGGGCCTTCAACATCGGCGGCGGCGCGGCGTTGTGGCGGCCGGTGGCTCCGGGCAGTCCGGGATTTCCGCTGCTTTGCCTGTGTGTGTTCGCCGTGGTGGGCGGCCTGTTCCTGCCGCGCGCCATGGCGGGCGCCACGTATGTGTATGCGATCAATCGCGGCGCCATCGACCCCAATGCCCCCGATCTGCAGCCGCTCGGTCCCGTGTCCGGAAACCTGACGCAGTCGATTTATTTCATCGGGGAAGTCCTTGTCTACTGCTGCATGGCGGTTTTTCTCTCGAAGAAGAACAGCTATAAGCATTTCGCCAACGCCATTCTGCTGGTTGCCGCATTGAACGTGATCGCGGCCATCATCGATATCGGTTCTTCGTCGGTCGGCATAAACGTGCTGGGCGTGATCAAGACGGCCAGTTACACGTTGCACGACGGGGAAGAAGTGGGCGGTATGCGGCGAATTGCTGGGACATTTGCAGAAGCGTCCGCATTTTCCGGTTTCACCCTCTTGCTCTTCGCCTTCTCAGCCAATCTATGGTTGTTCGGTTACCGGCCGCGCATCACCGGGATGCTCACGTTTGCGTCCGGCGTGTTGCTCGCGCTGTCGACTTCCGCGACGGCGTACGTCGGGTTTGCGGTCTATCTTGTCGTACTGCTGCTTGGCCGTTGCGGTCGCATCACGCCGCGCAGCGAGTCGCGCAAACTCCGTTTGTGCGCTGTCGTGATATGTGTCGGCATCATGGCGCTGTTGTACGCCATCGTCTTCAGGCCCAGTCTGCTGGAGTCACTGGGTGATTTTTTCAACGATGCGGTCCTGAACAAGGTAGATAGCGCCTCGGGTATCGAGAGGGGGGCATGGAACAGGCAAGCCTTGGTCAATCTTGTTGAGACGTTCGGGTTCGGTGTGGGGATCGGCAGTTCGCGGACGTCGAGCTTTATCCTGGTCCTGCTGTCGAACCTCGGCATCGTCGGCACCATGCTGTTCGGCGTTTTTATCTGCAAATGCACGGTCTCGCCGATTCCCGCGCAGGGTCCGATGCTCGACCGTGTCGTCTGCTATGCGTCGAGGCAAACCATGCTGGCAATTCTGGTTAGCGCGTCGATATCTGGCACGGTGTTCGATCTGGGACCGTGCTTCTACATGTTTGCCGCTGCTGCGGGCATGTTGTCATCGTCGATTCGCAGAGTTGCCCCGGTTGGGGGCGTCGATGGCCCAGGAAACCGGTCTTCCCTGGAAAAGGCACAGCCTTCGCGCCCCGGCGTTTTAGTCGGCTATACGCGTGCACCTGCGACACCACGGCTCGACGCGCCCAAACACGAGAGCCGTATACCGGCCTGGCCACACCGGGGATGAACGGTCTCCGGGCGGCGAATGCGCACGGCGGACCGGCTATGGGCTGCCATAGCGAAAGATCACAGGATTTCCCTGAACCAACGTCGGATCTAGGTGCGGTTGCGAACGATCGCAACATGAAGCAATCGTCAAGATAACGGGAGCGGGAAGTCGCTGCTTCCTGCTTCCTTGATCCCTTGCGCACGACGGACCATGAATTCACGCCCCAGTCTGGCGAGAAACGCACTATTCAACTTCCTCGGCAGCGTGCTTCCACTCGTCGTTTCGCTCGCAACGGTTCCGATGTATCTGGAGCACGTCGGCACAGCAGGCTACGGCGTGCTGGCGATCGTCTGGATGCTCCAGGGCTATTTCGGTTTTTTCGATCTCGGACTCGCGGCGGCCACGTCGAACCGTGTGGCCCAGCTTTCCGATGCGGTTGAACGTGAATCGCTGATCTGGACGGCGCTCATATTGAATGCCGTGTTCGGCGCAATCGGCGGTCTCGTGTTGCTTGCGGCGGGCGGCTTGCTGCTGGTGCAGTTTCACATTGACGCGGCGCTCTTCGCGGAGGTCATGACGGCGCTACCGTGGCTCGCCTGCGCCGTTCCGCTCGCGACAGTCAGTGGGGTACTTTACGGCGCACTGATCGGACGCGAGCAGTTCGGCGCACTCAACGCCGTGCAGGTACCCTCCGGCATGCTCTTCCAGATCGTGCCTCTGGCGACGGCGGTCATCGTCGGGCCAGATCTGCGGCATCTCATTGCCGCTGCGATCCTTTCCGGTGCCGCCTCGCTTGTATTGCTTGTTGCGGTGGTCTGCCGTGCAGCGCCATTGCGCTTTTCCGGCGGTCCTGGATTGCGATTCATCCGGCCGCTCTTTTCCTATGGCGCCTGGGTGACGGTGACGAATCTCCTGAGCCCGTTGCTCTCGACGGCCGACCGGCTCCTGATCGGCGGCACGCTGGGCGCTCAGGCGGTGGCCTATTACCAGGTTCCGTTTAACCTGGCCCAGCGCGCACGCATCTTGCCTGGTGTGATTACGCGCACGCTATTTCCGCGTCTGTCCGCACTCGAACCGACGAGTGCGAACGAGCTGACCATGGCCGCCGTGCGTGGACTGACGGCGGCCACCACACCGATGATCGTCTTCGGTCTCTTTCTGATGCGGCCTTTTCTGTCGCTCTGGACCGGCCACGATTTCGCGTCGAGATCCGCTCCGGTCGGCGAGGCGATCCTGGTTGGCGTCTGGGTGAACTCGCTGGCGTTCCTTCCTTCGAGCCACCTGCAGGCAATGGGACGACCCGGCATGATTGCGCGCCTTCATCTGATTGAGCTGGTCCCGTTCATCGCGTTGCTCTGGTGGGCGCTGCACGCGTTTGGTCTTGTCGGCGCGGCGCTGGCGTGGAGTACGAGATGCGCCGTCGATGGCATTTTGCTCTTCAGGGCCGCGGGGTTCGGCAAACCGGCGGCACGATACCTGTGTGTACCCGCACTGCAGATTCTCGCCACCTACGCCGCGACCGAGGTACTGAACGTATCGTCGTGGCTGCGCACGGCGGCCTGGCTATTTTTTACGCTACTGGCTCTGGTGTGGGCCGCGCGGGCAGAGCCGAAAGCTTTTGACCGTCTGATGCGTGTCACATCGAATGCGGTGCGACAGACACTGCGATGGCGAGCCGGATGATGTGTCGCTGGTGCCTGCGCTAAAACGACTTGCAACAATGACCCGTTGAATGCCATGTTTGCCTGGATTCCTCACCTGTGCATCCAGAGCGACCCGATGGTAGTCGCTAAAAATCTGTTGTGCGCGCTACATCCGCTCACGATGCTCCTTTCGTGGACTGCGTCGAATGCGAATGTGCGTGCGAGGCCGCAAAAACTGGCCGATGCCGATCTGATCATCCTGCATGAGTATGGCGAGCCGTCCCACTACACAGGTGCAGTGAGCGCCGCCGCGGCGCTCGATTACTCTGCAGTCGAGCAGGTGGAATTCACGCCGCTGCGTAAGCTCAAACAAGGCCTTGAGCAAGGTGATCGCGACAAGGCCAGGAAAGCGCTTCGTGATGCCTGGTTACTCGCGCTCTGGACGCTGTTTCCGCAAGTTTTGAGGGGTAAGACAGTGATTCTGGGGATAGCGCCGCTCGACTGGCGGATCGCCATTCTGTCTCGCGCATTGCGGCACGCGCGAATTATCTATCATTCGTCCTGGACCGATTGGGAGGGCGCACGCTTTGCAAAGAATCCGGCCGTTCTCACGGGCGCAATTCGCAAGGCCTGGTCGAACTTCCTGACTCGAAGAGTCGATCGTTTCGCCCTTGTGACGCCGTGCGTCGCGGAGCAGCTTCATCGATTGTTCAAGATCGACAGTGAGAGGCTCTTTGTTGTATTTCACGCCTATGACCCAACGATATTTCATCCGGCGCCGTATCGGCCGCCGGCGCCCTTGAAGGTCGTATTTGCCGGCCGATTCGAGGACTGCAAAGGGGTGGAGTACGTGATTGAACTCGCGCGGCGCCTGCCTTCGATCGAGTTCGGCCTGGCCGGCGATGGTCTGCTCAGGAAAAGCATTGAAAGCGCGGGTTTGCCGAACGTTACGCTGTTTGGACGCGTCAGCAGTCGCGCCGAAATTTCCTCGATCTTCATGCAGCACCACGTTGTCGTTCTTCCATCAAGACGCACGATCGCCTGGGAAGAACTGTTCGGTATGGTTCTCGTCGAAGCGATGGCTTGCGGATGTATTCCGATGGCGACGAATCACACCGGCCCCAGCACCATCGTGCGCGATGCCGAGCTGCGGGACTTTATTTTCGCTGAGGAAGATTTTCTGGCAGGGGCTGCGTCAGCGCTTACGAAGCTTGAGCGCGACGTCGATCGACTCCGGGCGCTCGAGCAGAAGTCGATTCAGGATGCGCGGCGATTCGCGCTGTCCGAGGTGCAGAAAATCTGGATGGACATCTTGCGGTCAACCTGATCGCTCGTTCTTGTGCTCGCAGCAGCAGCCTTGCTGCGCCGTGCGAAGTGTGCCGCGTTGAGAAGCGCACGGGCAATCCCCCGGATTCGTATGCTGAAAGCCGTCGGCTGACTTTCCCGGGCATGTGTTGAGGACCGCACACTTACCCACCGATAGCGGTAGTGCTGGTTACGGGCTCTACGATATAAATCTATCGAAGCCGCAAGAATGGCAACCACGTAACGCCTGAGCTGCGCAAATTTCTGCCTGCGGCGTGTTAGCGCCAACGGGCAGAGGGTGTCAACGTTTTTCTGGATGCACGATTGTGCACGCAACGACCATGCCGATCTACGGATCGCCTACGCCGTGTGAAGCATTCAAGCCTGCTGTTCGTCAGGTCGGTCTCGTTGTATGTGACGGTTTCTCGCTGCTTGATGTCCGCATGGTGATCGAGGTGTTAAGGACCTCAGAGGAAATCGGCAAGGCGGATCGGGGTAACGGAGATAACCTGGCGAAGATTTTTCGCAGGAAGTGGTCGATATCGCCGACTGAATATCGATCACGTCAACGTCGTGAGAAGTGTGTGAGTGCAGGCGTGTCGGAGCAGGGCGGCGGGACAGACGTAATCCCCGGAATGATGTCGATTTAGCCAGTTGGCTTGTCAATCTCTCCGGGAATCGATGATTTCGTTGTCTCATTCTCATTCAATATACATAGACATACTAAATTAATGATGAGTTGTTGGGGGTTCGTTACCTGATCAAATTTCGGCGGACGAACTTGCTGGTTTGGAGTTGAAGAAATGCCTGGACTAATTCATCGGGCTATCGACATTGCGTTGATAGTTCTCGGCGCCTTCGGTGCATTACATCTGCAGATTCCGGTTGCTGTTCACCCGCACGAGACAGAGCTGTCGCTGGTGGCGTTTGTTTCGGCGCTCGCGCTGTCTGTCTTCCCTGCTTGCGGGACATACCGTGCGGAGCAAAGCGGGTCGATGGCCAGTGTCGCGGGCAGAACCGCTATTGCGTGGATGGTGGTTCAACTTTGCGGACTCGCGCTGCTTTATGCGATCAACCGGATGCCGCTTGTTTCAATGCCGTGGTTTATTTACTGGACACTGGTGACGGGTGTTTCGCTGCTTGCCTTCCACGCCATGACGTTTGTTTCGATGCGGGTCGTATGGCCGGCTGTTCATCGCACGTGGCTGCACAAGGCCGCTGTCGTGTCCGCTTTCGTGAGCGTGACTGGGGCAGTGGTTTCGCGACAGCTGGTGAAGCGGGTATTCGATCTGGTACTGGGCATTGCACTGCTCGTCTTGCTGTCGCCCGTGCTGGGTGTTTTGGCGCTCGTCGTGAGGAGCGATGGAGGGCCCGCGTTCTTCGCACATCGGCGAGTCGGCCGCAACGGTCAAAAGTTCATGTGCCTGAAGTTTCGGACGATGGTCGTGAACGCCGATCTGGTTTTGAAAGAGGTGCTGGAGCACGATCCTGCGGCACGACTGGAATGGGAGCGGGATCTGAAGCTCAAGCATGACGTACGGGTGACGCACGTCGGGCGATTTCTGCGGCGCACGAGCCTCGACGAATTGCCGCAGTTATGGAACGTGGTGCGTGGCGACATGAGCCTCGTTGGCCCGCGGCCGATTATCGATCAGGAGCTCGCACGCTATGGCGATGATGTGGACTACTACCTCATGGCGAAGCCGGGAATGACGGGTTTGTGGCAGGTCAGCGGGCGAAGCGACACGGATTACGCAACGAGAGTGTCGCTCGATGTTGCGTATGTGAAGACCTGGTCGTTGTCGCGTGATATCGCGATTCTGTTCAAGACGTTCAAGGTCGTACTCCACGGAAGCGGCGCGTACTGACCTGTGCGTCAGCAGTTTGCAGAAGTGAGGCAGGACGGCGAGCCAGCGCTGCCGTTGCTGCCGTGGCTGCCGTTGCGATAGCTACCGCATGTGTTCCGGTGTTGCATCTGCCGGCGAACGGGTTGACCACGGGTCATTGAGCGCTGGACCGTCCAGCGACGGCGCCTGGTAGGTCCTGCTGTTCCAGCCGTCGTAGGCGTACGGGTCGGCGTTGCTTCCGGCGGCGTCGTTGGTCTGAAGCCGGCGCTGTGCGTGCGGGGCGGTGGCGTGTGGCGGCGATGGACGCGACAGTGGCGAGGTGGGGTAGGCAAACCGCGGGTACCCGCTGTAACCCGCGCCGGAGCGTTGGGTTGCGCGAGCCGGGCTGCTTGCCGGGTTGGGTTGCGCAGGGGCGAATTGTGCATGGGCGCCTGAAAACGCCAATGCCGCGCACGAACCCGAAACGATAAGGAGAAGCCTCTTGCCCATGAGCGTTGGCGCCGTTGCTGAAGGTCTTCAGGGAAGAACGAAAGATACGTGGGGTGGTGACAATGGTACACACAGGACCTTTTTTTGCACAGACTGCATCGCGCAAAGCCCGGTGGTGGTGCGGCGTGAGCGCCGTCGCGGCGGTCGCCGCGCTGCTTTCCGGATGCACGATCGCACCGGGCATGACGTACGCGACGATGGGGCGCAACCTCGACAGCCCGCGTGCAGGTACCAGTGGCGGCACCAGCGGCGGCACACCGGCACCGGCGCAAGACGCAGACGCTCCGCCGCCAGACAAGCTCATCGAGATCAACAGCCAACTGGTCGAGCAGGAGCGGGCGGGACGTTCGACCGCGATTTCGCAGAGCGTCGAGTCACTTTTTGCCGACGCGGGACCTTACACGCTCACGGTGGGCGATGTGCTGAACATCACCGTGTGGGATCACCCGGAGATGAACCAGCAGGTCATAACGGGCGGCAATGGCGCGGATCCGGGAGCGAGTTCCGTTGTCTTCGGCTATACGGTCGATTCGAACGGAATCATCCAGATTCCCTACGTCGGCCCGGTCAAGGTGACGGGGCTGACTGAGCTGCAGGCGCGCGATCTTGTCGCGCAGAAGCTTTCGCGCTATCTGCGCGATCCCCAGGTCACCCTGCGCATCGCGGCCTATCGCGGCAAACGGATCTATCTCGACGGCGAGGTCCGCACCCCGGGCCTGCAGGTGCTGAACGACATGCCGATGACGCTGCCCGAGGCGATCAATCGCGCGGGCGGCTTCACGGCCACCGCGGACCGCTCGGACGTCAGCATCACACGCGGCAAGCAAACCGTGGTCGTGAACATCCCGGACATGATCAGGAAGGGCGTGAACCCCGACAGCATTCTTCTCCGCAACGGCGACCTGGTGCGTGTCTATTCGCAGAACGACAGCAAGGCGTATGTGCTCGGCGAGGTCGGCCATCCTGGCAGCGTGCTGTTCAACAACGGCCACTTGTCGCTGAGCGACGCAATCGGCGGCGCTGGCGGGATCAGTCAGGCCTCGGGCGATCCTTCGCAGGTGTACGTCGTGCGCCGGCATGAGGGTGCGGATCCCACTGTGTTTCATCTCGATGCGACATCCCCGATTGCGATGGCCGTTGCGGATGGTTTCGACCTCAAGCCGAGCGACGTTGTATTCGTCGACGCGGCGGGCCTTGTCAAGTGGAGCCGTGTCATCAATCTGATCTTGCCAAGTACCCAGGCAGCCGCAACCAGCCGCATGGTGGGCTATTGAGCGGCGCGACGCGACGTGTGTGAGGCTTTTGAGCGTCACACACGCGAGCGTCGCCGGACGCCTGGAAAACTGGCGGAACTGGAGAACTCGTATGAAATACTCAGCCGCGCCCGTGATCGACCTCGAAGCAGACGAGGGTGGACCGGCGCGCAACGCCCTCGAGGTGCTCTATCAGAGTCGTTATCTGGTCGGCGCGGTGACGGCAGTTTTTCTGCTGGCAGGATTGACGTATGCGGTGCTCGCCGAGCCCGTCTACCAGTCGGATATTCTGATTCAGGTGGAGGAGAACCAGGGTTCGTCGAAAAATGCGCTCACCGACCTCTCGTCGATGTTTGCAGTCAAGACGGCAGCGTCCGCCGAAATCGAAGTGCTTCGCTCGCGCGCGGTGATCGCGCGCGCGGTGGACAGCACGCGGCTTTACCTGAGCGCCGAACCGCGTTACTTCCCGGTCGTCGGGAAATGGATTGCCAGGCACGTGAATGGTCTCCTCTTTTCCGGGCTCGGCGGTTTCGCATGGGGATCGGAGAGCATCGACGTTGCTTCGGTGGACGTTCCGGAGGCGCTAGAGGGGTTGCCGTTCACGCTCACTGAGCTGGGTGACGGCGCGTTCAGGCTGACTGAAGAAACGCATGGCATCAACCTGGACGGGCGCGTTGGGCAGCCGCTGAACGCGCACGTCGCGGGGGGCGATCTTGCTTTGCTTGTGAAGGAACTGGTCGGTGCGCCGGGTGTGCGCTTCACGGTCATCAAGAATTCCAGGCTCGCGACGATCCAGCGGCTGCAAAGCAATCTGCTGATTTCGGAAAAGGGACACGACTCCGACGTGATCGGCGTTGCGCTGGAAGGACGCGATCCGCTGCAGATCAGTCAGGTGCTCAATGCAATCGGCACCGAGTACGTGCGGCAGAACATCCGGCGCACCGTGGAGGAGGCCGAGAAATCCATTGCGTTCCTCGGTCAGCAACTGCCTGAGTTGAAATCGCAACTTGAGGTATCGGAAAGCCGCTACAACCAGTTTCGTGCCGCGCATGGCACGGTCGACCTGAACGCCGAGGCAAGTTCGCTGCTTGCGCGCTCGGCCCAGGCAAAAGGTGTGGTCGCGGATCTCGAACAAAGACGTACGCAATTGCTCGAACGCTTTACGCCCCAACACCCGGCGGTTCGCAGCATCGAGGATCAACTGGCTGAAGCGAGGCGCCAGGTCGCCAGTCTGGATACCGATACGCGGAAATTGCCGCCGCTCGAACAAGGTCTTCTGCGTCTGCAGCGCGATGTGCAGGTCAGCACCGATCTGTACACGAATCTGCTCAATACGCAGGAGCAGCTTCGGTTGCTGAAGGCGGGCAAGGTCGGGAACGTCCGGATGCTCGATCCGGCAGTCGTGCCGGAAAGCCCCATTCGTCCGAAGCGCATCATGGCCGTGTTGGGGGGATTGCTGTCCGGCATCTTCGTCGGCGTTGCGCTTGCGCTTCTGAAGCGCGCAGTGATTGACCGTGTGGCTGCCGCACAGGAAATCGAGTTCGGCACGGGGCTCACCGTCTACGCGAAGGTGCCGCGCAGCAAGACCCAGGAACTGCTCACACGTGGCGTACCTGCGGGAGGCGGAGGGAGTCTCGTGCTGGCGCACGCTTCGGCCGATGACGCGGCGATCGAGAGCTTGCGCAGCTTTCACAGCGCATTGGACTTTGCCTTGATGAATGCGCCAAACCGCATTGTCCAGATCGCCGGACCGACGCCCGCCGTCGGCAAGTCATTCGTCTCCGTCAATCTGGCTGCCCTCGTTGGCGCGTCGGGCCAGCGTGTGCTGCTTGTCGATACCGACCTGCGCAGGGGCACGCTGCACGTCTCCCTCGGGGCCGATCAGGGACCGGGCCTTGCCGAAATCGTGATGCACAACCTGGGGTTCGAGCAGGTCGTGCGGCGCGCGGTGCTGCCGGGCGTGGACTTCATATCGTGTGGCGCATACGGCGAAAACCCGAGCGGCATCCTGCTTCATCGCAACTTCCAGGCGTTCCTGCGTCGCGTGGAGGCCGAGTATGACCTCGTGCTGATCGATTCGCCGCCGATTCTGCCGGTCGCGGATTCGGGCATCGTCGCGAAGCTCTCGGGTACGGTATTCATGGTCGTGCGGCACGGTTTGTCGAGCCTCGAGGACATCCGCGAATCCGCGCGCCGACTGGCGCAGCTCGGCGTGCCCATTCACGGCGTCATCTTCAACGACATGTCGCAGCACACCCGGTACGGACGCGATTACGGAACGTATCGGTACGGCACCTCCGCCAACCAGCCGAAGCTCACGGACGGAGGGAGCGCGCTGTGAAAGACATCACGATCGTGATATGCAGCTACAACTATGAACGGTTCCTGCGCGAAGCCATTGATTCGGCGTTGGCCCAGGAACCGGACAGGACAGTGGTCGTCGTGATCGACGATGGTTCGACCGACGGGTCGCGGGCCATCATCGAAAGCTATGGCGACCGCATTGTGCCGGTGATCAAGGAAAACGGCGGCCAGGCGAGCGCCTATAACCTTGGCCTCGAAATGGCCGACACGCCCTATCTGCTTTACCTCGACTCGGACGATGTGCTGTATGAGGGGGCTGTCGCACAGGTCCTCCGCGCATTCGAAAGCGGCAACTATGCCAAGGTGCAGTTCCGCTTGAGCGTGATCGATGGCGAAGGTGCGCGCACGGGCGCGCGCGTACCGAATTCGACACCGCCCGCCGGGTGCGGCGAGCTGCTGCGGCGCGGGTGGCTCTATCCGTCTCCGCCCGCGTCGGGCAACGTCTATCGCGTGAGCGCGCTCAGGCAAATCCTGCCGGTGCCGAAGGCGAAAGGGCGGGGCATCGCCGCGGATTTCTTCGCAATCTATGGCATTGCCCTGCTCGGCGACGTGATGGCGATCGAAGAGGAACTCGGCGGCTATCGCGTTCATCGCAAGGAATCCGGCGCGGCACCCGCAACGAATCGCGAGGTCGGGCTGTCGATTGCGAATTGCCAGGATATCAGCGAGGTGGTGCGTGCATTTCCACATCGATGGGCTGCGCTGCGTCAGCTCGTCAGTGAGCGGCTAGGCGAAGAACTTCCTGAGCGTGCGATCGACTTTTCGTATGAAAAGGCGCATCTGTGCATGCGCGTCTACGATGCGACGCTCTGGAAGCGATGGCAATGGATTCTGTGCGAATCAAGGCAATACTTCCGCTCGATCGTCGCGAATCCTTTCTGGACCGTGGGCAAGAAGCTGTCCGCGATTGCCCTGACGCTCGTCTGTCTCGTACCGTCGCGCAGGATCAGTGATCAGGCGGTGCTGTACATTGCGAATCCGCTCGCGCGCGGGGCGCAAGCTGCTCGCTCATGAGGTGGGGAGCACGGTCCATGAGCCCTTCGGCAACCCGACGACTGGTAATCAATGGCCGATTTCTCGGGCGGCCGGCGACGGGCGTGGATCGCTTCGCGTTCGAGACGGTGCGGGCCATCGACGCGCTGCTGGACGCGCAGGATCCGATCGTGACCGCACTGACCGTGGAGCTTGTCGCGCCGGCGCACGTCGGCCGCTCACAGAGTCCCTTTCATCACATTCCAGTGAGGTCGGCCGGACGCGGACGCGGAACGTACTGGGAACAGCTCAGTCTGCCGTTCGCCGCGAACGGTTCGCTGCTGCTGAATCTCTGCAATTCCGGGCCGCTCGTGTACCGCCGCCAGGTGACGGTGCTCCACGACGCTGCGCCCGTGCGCGTTCCGCAGAGCTACAGCAGCGCGTTTTCCGCCTGGTACCGCTGGATGGCGCCCACCATTGGCCGCGTTGCACGCCGCATCGTTACCGTATCGGAGTTTTCGCGAAGCGAACTCTACGAAGCGTACGGTATTCCGGCGAACAAGATCGGCGTCGTTCACGAGAGCGGCGAACACATGCTCCGGGTGCCCGCCACGCAGCGTCATCCTTGCAGCGATGCGACGCGCCCGTACGTGCTGGCGGTCGGCAGTTCGAACCAGCACAAGAATTTCAGGCTCATCGTCGAGTCCGCCCGGCTGATGTCGGGCGCGCCGTTTGACATCGTCGTGGTCGGCGGTACGGATCCAAGGGTCTACGGCAGCGGCCAGGCCGCGCTGCCTTCATTCGTCCGCCATCTTGGCTACGTGAGCGACGCGGATCTGGGCGCGCTATACCGCGACGCCGCGTGCTTCGTCTTCCCGTCACGCTACGAGGGCTTCGGACTGCCTCCGGTCGAAGCCATGGCGCTCGGCTGCCCGGTCGTTGCTTCGCGCCTGCCTTCGATTGTCGAGGCCTGTGGCGATGCCGCACTTTATTTTTCACCGGACGACCCGCACGAACTCGCTGAAGTGCTGCATCGGGTGGCATCGGACGAGGCGTTGCGCGATCGCATGCGCAGAAAAGGGCGTGCGCGGTCTGCCCGATTAACCTGGCGTGCCACTGCCGTCGCGCTACTTGAAGAGATTTCGCCATGGCTGAACTAGCCAAAATCGATGCGATAGCCGCTGGCCGGCGGCGCTTTGGCCGCGTGGCGCTCGTGCATGACTGGCTCGCGAGCTATGCCGGCTCGGAGCGCGTGGTGGAGCAGATCCTGAAGCTGTGGCCCGACGCGGAGCTATTTAGCGTTGTGGACTTCTTTCCGGAAGAACTGCGTGCCGACGTGCTTCGCGGCAAGCACGCCACCACGTCGTTCATTCAGAATCTGCCGCGGGCGCGCACGGCGTTTCGCATTTATCTGCCGCTGATGCCGCTTGCCGTCGAGCAGTTCGACCTGTCGAGCTTCGACCTTGTTATTTCTTCGAGCCATGCTGTTGCGAAAGGCGTGATTACCGGCCCGAACCAGGTCCATGTCAGTTACGTGCATTCGCCGATCCGGTATGCCTGGGATCTCCAGCATCAATATCTGGCGCAGGCGCGCAAGCTGCGCGGCCCGAAGAGCTGGGTTGCGCGCGCCGCTTTGCATTACATGCGGATCTGGGACATGCGCACCGCCAATGGCGTTGACGAATTTGTCGCCAACTCGGCCTTTGTCGGGCGCCGCATCCGCAAGATCTACGGGCGCAGCGCACAGGTCGTCTATCCGCCGGTCGACGTGGAGCGATTTGCGCCGACCGGGCGAGCGCGGGAGGATTTCTATCTGACCGCGTCGAGGATGGTGCCGTACAAGCGCATTCCGCTTCTTGTCGAGGCTTTTTCGAAAATGCCGGACAGACGTCTGATCGTAATCGGCGACGGTCCGGATTTCGAAACGGTGCGTGAGCTGGCAGGTCCGAATATATCGGTGCTCGGTTATCAGCCGTCGAATGTGCTGATCGATCACATGCAACGCGCACGCGCTTTTGTGTTCGCCGCGGAAGAGGATTTCGGGATCTCGGTCGTCGAGGCGCAGGCGTGCGGCACGCCGGTGATCGCCTATGGGCGGGGCGGTGCGCTCGAAACGGTGATCGACTCCGGCGATCCGCGTTTTGGCACAGGACTGTTCTTTTACGAACAGAGCGTCGAGGCCATCGTCGATACGATCAAACGGTTCGAGGCCCGTGCGCCATTCGATGACGAAGTCTGCCGGCTGCATGCTGCGCGCTTTTCTGCCGCGCGGTTCCGGCAGGAATTTCTCGGCGTCGTCGAGCGTGCAGTGGAACGACATCCGACGGCACTGCTCACGTTCGAACATCGAGCAACTGCCGAAGTGAGGTGAACGAACCTTTCAGGCCAAGGGGCGCCATGCGAAGCTTTGTGATCGTTGCTACGCGAGGAAGGGCAGCGGAGACGGCGATATTGTTCGACTACCTGCTCGTTCAGGTTCGTCGCCCCGACGCGGTCTACGTGGTGGGCGCAGCCCAGGCCGACACGGCGGGGCTCGCGGCACACCCGTTGTGCGCCGCCTTGCCGGTGTTCCTGCTCCTCTCGGGGACGGCCGGGCTCACCGCGCAGCGCAATTACGGCCTGACTGCCATGTTGCGCGATGCGGACCGCCTGAATGCGGATGAGCGATGGTTCGTCACCTTCTTCGACGACGATTTCCGGCCAGACGATGCGTGGTTGTCGAACTGCGAAACACTCTTTGTGCAAGAGCCGGGCGTGATCGGCATGACGGGGCAGATTCTCGCGGACGGCGTGAAAACGGCCGGTGTTTGCGAAGACGATGCACGCAGATATCTGAGCGGGGCACTGGCGCCATGCGAGCATTGGGCGTCGGGTGCCGAACGCAGGGAAATCACGTCGGCCTACGGCTGCAATATGGCGTTCGTCGACCGGGTTGCACGCACATGCCGGTTCGAAGAAGCCTTGCCCTTGTATGGCTGGCAGGAGGACCAGGATTACACGTCGCAGGCACTGCGTTTTGGCCGGTTTGTCTATGAACCGGCATGCCGCGGCGTGCACCTCGGCACCCGGAGAGGGCGGATTTCGGGAATCCGTCTTGGCTACTCGCAAATTGCCAATCCGGTATTTCTCGTCAAGAAGAACACCATGGCGCGCAAAACGGCCTTCCGGTTCATCAGCCGCCACATTCTGTCGAATCTTTTTCATAGCCTGCGTCGCGACCCGCTGTTCGACTACCGCGGGCGCCTGTGGGGAAACCTGCTTGCTTTTGCGCATCTTCTGGCTGGAAAGAGCCACCCGCAGCGCATCCTCAAATTGTGACCATCGTGGGGCGCGTAGCAGTTGTTGTGCGGCCGCGCACATATGAGATTTTCTGAACGGTGGAAAGTCGAGGCGAGCGGTTGCGTGCACGGTATCGATTGGGCAGTTGCGTGGCGGCCTTCAATCGTCTGTGGGATGCGCGTTGCCGGACGGAACCAGGACAGCGAGAAAAATCATGATGAACGATGCGAAGGCTACTGTGGTGCCCGTAACACAGCCGTACCTCCCGCCGCTTGTCGAGTTCATGCCGTATCTCGAGCAGATCTGGGCGAACCGCTGGGTGACCAACGGCGGTCCGTTTCATATCCAGCTGGAGGCCGCGCTTTGCGAGTATCTGGGCGTCCAGCACGTGAGCCTGGTTTCGAACGGCACGATTGCGCTCATTCTCGCACTGGAGGCGCTCGACATCACCGGCGAGGTGATCACCACCCCCTTCTCGTTCGTCGCGACGACACATGCGATTCACTGGAACGGTATAAAGCCCGTCTTTGTCGACATCGACCCCGTGAGCATGAACCTCGATCCGTCCAGGATCGAAGCCGCGATCACACCGGAAACACGCGCGATCGTCCCCGTCCATGTGTACGGCAATCCGTGCGACGTCGAACAAATCCAGAAGATTGCGGACAGGCACGGTTTGCGCGTGATTTACGATGCGGCTCATGCGTTCGGCGTGCGCCGGCACAACCAGTCGATTCTGAATTGCGGCGATATGTCCGTGCTCAGCTTCCACGGCACCAAGATATTCCATACGTTCGAGGGTGGCGCCATTGTTTTTAGCGACGCGGAAATGAAGCGTCGCGTCGACCGGCTGAAGAATTTCGGCATCGAAGACGAGGTCACAGTCACGGCCTGCGGCCTGAACGGCAAGATGAATGAAGTGCAGGCTGCATTCGGGCTGCTCCAGTTGCAGCACATGCCGCGCGCACAGGAGGCGCGTGCGCGCATCGATCAGCGATATCGTGAAGCGCTGGGCAACGTGCGCGGACTGCAATTGCTGGAGGTCGACCCGATCAACAGCCGAAACTATGCCTATTTTCCGGTACGCGTGACGCCGGAGTTTCCGGTCAGCCGGGATACCCTGTACGACGAACTTCGCGCGCGGCAGATTGCTGTGCGGCGATATTTCTATCCGTTGATCAGCCAGTTCGCCGACTATCGCGCCCTGCCTTCCGCGAAACGGGAGAACCTTCCGGTGGCGAACGCCGTTGCCGAACAGGTCTTGTGTCTGCCGATTTTCTCGATGCTCGAAGAGCAGGTGCAGGCACGCATTATCGATATCGTTCTGGCCATGGCGGGTGTTGCGACGGTGTGAGCCACACGGACGGGGCAGGTTGACCTTGAGCGCAGGACGGATTGCATGCGGCACCACGAAACGGACGGGATGAAGATGCCTGCACATGCGCCGCGTATCCTGCTTTCGCCATTCACCAATACGACGAACGCTTATATCGAACTGCTGAAGGCGTTGCTGGCCGATATTGGCTACGATGTGCAGCCGCTGTCGATCAGGGGGTTGTTGCGGGGCGGCCTCGTCGACCTCTTTCGTCCCGGCACCGTCGTCATGTTTCACTGGATCGAATTGCGCGCGTTCACGAGCGGCGCCGGACGCGTGTCGCTCTCGCTGCGGGGCGCACTGATCTTCCTCTTCTATTGCCTGCTCATGGTCGTCGGTCGGGCGAAGGTCGTTTATTTCGTCCACGATCACGCAGTCCACAATGCGCGCGGAAAAGTGCGGGAACTCTCGGTTCGTATGATGTCCCTCGTACGCCGGCTTGCGGATCATCGCGTTGTGCATGCACCGGATTTCGAGGCGAGATATAAAGCGCGCTACCTGCCTCACCCGCTGTACTGGGATGCGCCGGGCCGGAGCGCCGCCCCGGCGGCGCGAACGCATGCATCGCCGACATTCGCGCTGCTCGGGACAATCGAGCCCTACAAGGATATCGCTGCCCTGCTTGAAGTATGGCCGCAGGAGCAGACGCTGGAGATTGCCGGGCGGGGCGATGCGGCCTACGTCCGTGCATTGCGCACGATAGTGAACAAGCGGGATATGTCGGGCACGGTCACGATCGACGCAAGGTTTTTGAGCGACAGCGAGTTCGAGGCGAGAATTTGTGCCGCCGATGTGATCATTCTTCCGCATGTCGCGGATTCGATGCTGGTGAGCGGTGCTTTCTTCGAGGCCATTGGCCGGGTACCGGTGTTGATTGCACGCTCGGTGCCGTTCATGGTCTGGGCGGCGCAGCGGTTCGACAATGTATTCCTGTTCGACACGATCGAGCAATTACCCGGCCTGGTTCGGTCGATCGTGCAGGAATGGCCGAATCGCGTGGAGGGGCGAGCCGTGCAGGCGCGCGTGATCGATGAGTTCGGCTGGCAGGTGTGCAGGCAGCGCTACAGCGAATTTCTCCGTGAGGTCGTCGGAGCCCCGGTAACCCGGTAATGGCGTGCGGTTGCTGCGTGCGGTTGCGGATGACGCTGCTGCGGGGCACTCAATATCCGCGCAGCCTGGTCCGCGCCGCAGCCGGGATCAGGTGGCTCAGGCGAAATACGCCGGCCAGCAGATCCTTTGCGGCGCTCTTCGGTCCTTTCGCCCACACGTTTGCGCTCCGGTAGCCGCCCGAGGCGATAATGCGCGCGAATAGCCTCATCCGATGGACGAGGGTGTTGCTGTTGTACAGTTCGACTCGCTCACGATAGAGCCGCGCAAGCGAACGATATTTTTCCGCACCCGAGCGCGCGGCAGCCGCATGTGAACATGCGGGCCGGCTCGCAATGTCCTCCAGAATCGCCGCTCGCCGCTCGAAGGCGAGCGCATGCATTTCCCAGCGCGGCAGACACTCGAAGAGAAAATGTACCGCCTGCGATACCTGGGACGCACCGGCCCACCGGGTCGATGTCGCGGTGGCGGCATGTCGGCGGTAATGGGCGAGCGGCGACTCGATGTAGACGACCGGGCCGAACACACTGCCGAGAAAGAAGTACCACTGGTCGTGACCTTCCTGGCAGCGGAAATCGTTGAGATCGACAGAACGGTCCCACAGGGTGGAAAACTGGACGAACTGCCGGTCGAAGACCAACGTGAACCCCAGGGCATGCCGCATCGGGTCGATGCTGAGCGGCGGGTTGTAAGGCCTCGCGAGCGCGTCCCTCGCCAGGGTATCGATGGGATTCAGGACGCTGTCCGTGACGATCGCGTTATGGCACACCATGAGCGCGTCAGTGGATTCGAGCGCGTCTGCGCAACGCCGGAGTTTGTCGCTCGACCACACGTCATCCTGATCGCAGAACGCGATGACTTCCGACTGGCACAGATCGGCCGCGCGCATGAAATTGGCTCGATAGCCAAGGCGCTGCACATTGGTGTGAACGCGCACGGGAAAGGGGGCGGTGCGGGCGAATTCGGCAAGGATAACCAATGTGTCGTCGGTCGACCCGTCATCCGTGACAACCAGCTCCGCGGGCAAGCGCTGCTGTTTTGCCAGACTATCGAGTTGCGCCTGCAGATAAACGGCACCGTTGTACGTGGCCATTGCGACGGATACCGACTTCATGACTTTAGCTCCTGTAGCAGCACGAATATGCCGTCGCGCGCGTTGTCGACTGCGGCCTGCCGGTCGCAAAGCGAATACCCGTCCGGTGGCAAGCGGCGAAAAAGGACGTCCTGGCTTTTCTATCACGCAGGACGACCTCTGGTATGTGGCGTAGCCCGCATCAGCGGGGCGAACCCGTACGGCGCGGGATGAATGCGGATCGTGGAGCGAGGCGCAGCACGGGTGGCAGGACGAGAGCGGGACAGAGCGGGACGAGACGACACCTGTAGCGGAGCAACGCGAGGGGGAGTGTGGGGATCCGAACGGAGCGCCCCCGGCAGGTTTGTTCCAATGCGGTACCGGTTTGTATTCGGGACAGCGCGCGACGCACGCGCCGAGGCTGTACAGCCAGCGATCAGTCCTTCGTTCGTCACGAGGTTCCCTTGTCGGCAAGAAAAGACGCAATTGCGCTGTATGCGATACAGGGGTGCAACTTCCTCGTGCCCTTGCTGGCGCTGCCGTGGCTATCCCGCACGCTCGGGCCTGAAAAATTTGGCCAGCTCGGTTTCGCGCAGGCGTTCATCCAGTTCTTCATCATGATGACGGACTTCGGATTCGATTTGACCGCGGCCAGAAAAGTCTCGATCAATCGCGACAACCCGGTTGAACTGGCCCGTCTCTACTGGACCATCACGATAGCGAAAGGCGGGCTTGCGGCGCTGAGCATCCTGGTGGTCGTCGTGATGCTGCTGGGCGTTCCCTCCCTGTACCCGGACCGGTGGGTGATCGCGATCGGCTTGCTGTCCGTGGCGGGCGCCGTGCTCAACCCGCTATGGCTCTATCAGGGCCTCGAAAGAATGCCCCAAATGGCGCTGGTCAGCCTGCTCTCGCGCGTCGCGTGCCTTGTGCCGTTTTTCCTCTTCGTCAGATCTCCGCAGGACTATCTGATCGCCGCAGCGACGATCTTCCTGCCGCTCATGCTGTCCGGCCTCTGGCTGACGGGTGCGGCGCATGTGAACGGCATGGTGACGTCCTGGCAGCGCGTCACGTGGGCCGATCTCAGGGAGCAGTCGGCGGACGCGTTCCAGATTTTTTCCGGATCGGCCCTGACGTTTCTCTACACGTATGCCAATACCGTGGTGCTGCGATTCATCGGCGGCAATGTCCAGGTGGGTTACTACGTGACGGCGGACAAGCTGACGAGCCCGATACGACAGTTGCTGTGGCCGCTCGTCCAGACCTTGTTTCCGCGTGTCTGCAAACTCTATGCGCAAGGCGACACCGCTGCCGCCGAGGAAATCGTCAGGAAGTTGATTTCGGCTGTCGTGCTGGCCAACGCGCTGGCGATTCTGACTGTCTACCTGGTCGGCGACCGGTTGGTGCTGCTGTTATTCGGCGCGCGTTTCCTGCCGGCGTTGCCCGTGCTGAAAGTGCTGATCTTTCTGCCGTTGATCCTGGCGCTCGCCATTATCCTTCTGCAACTGCGGCTGGTCGCGCGGGGAGAACTGCGCTCTCTCAAGCGCATCTACGCGATTGGCGCGGGGTTTCACGCGATCCAGCTGATATGGCTGGTTACGTGGCTCGGGGCGCTCGGAACAGCCATCGCAGTGGTGTTGACCGAAACGCTCGTGACCGGGCTTGTCTACTACGAGTGCCGCAAGCTGCGCCACCGTGGACCGGCCGTCGAGCCTTCCCTTCGCATCGGAGACGGGTCTGCGTAGTTAGCCTGCCTGGTGGGCCTGCCTGAGTGGCCTGCGTGATTGGCCTGGATAGGCGGCCTGAATGAACGGTCCGGGCGAACGGTTGGCTGGCGAACAGATCGCGCGCACTTCTGATCTTAAGGTCAGAAGTCTATACACGCCTGATCCAACAGAGGCGCTGCTTGTGTGAGCACCGCGTTGCGTACGCGAGGTAGCCGGATATCCAGCCAGACGTCGCGGGGCAAGGATTGTCCGGATTGTTCGGGAAGGGAGCACGGAAATGACCAATCAGCACGACTTGACCGACCACCACGCACCGGCCGACGGTCCAGTTTATGTACCGCCCGCGGAACGTATCGCTGCATCGCAGTTGACAGCGTTTGCGGCGGCACTGCGCGCACATACCGGAGAAGCGCTGAAGGACTATCACGCGTTGCATGCATTTTCGGTGCGGGATTACCGGACTTTCTGGCGGTTTTTCATCGACTGGGTGCCGGCGCTGAATTACGCGGGCGATCCCGACCCGGTCTGCGTTGGCGATGCGTGTGAACAGGCGGTGTTTTTTCCGGACATCGAATTGAATTACGCGGATAACCTTCTCAGCTTCGACGTTGCGCCCGCAACGGCGCCCGCGATTACCGCATGCCATGCGGACGGGAGCCGCACGCGCCTGACACGCGGCGAATTGCGCGAACGCGTCGAGCGCCTCGCCGCAGCGCTGGAACGATTCGGCCTGCGCAGCGGTGATCGCGTCGTCGCGGTGATGCGCAACGACGAGAATGCTGTCGTCACAGCGCTCGCCGTCACGGCGCTTGGTGCAATCCTCTCTACGGCGTCGCCCGAAATGGGTACGGAGGCCCTGCTCGAACGCTTTGGACAACTCTCGCCGCGCCTGCTGTTCGCCCATACCGCACCCCTGCCGTTCGACACCGGCGTTGCGCTGATCGATAAGGTTGCAGCCATCGCCGCCTCGACCGTAACGCTCGAGGCCGTCGTCAGCGTCGATGATGGCCCGCTTCCTCAGGGCATCACGCAGGCGACCTGGACATCCAGCCGTCTCGCCGCCAGTGCCGATGCGGGCGGTTTTGCCTGGCGGCGCTTTCCGTTCAATCATCCGCTGTTCATCATGTTTTCATCGGGCACGACCGGCAAGCCGAAATGCATCGTGCACGGCGCCGGCGGCGCGCTGCTCGAGCATCTGAAAGAACACCGCCTCCACAGCGACCTGGTGTCCGGCGACAAGATGTATTTCCACACGTCCTGTGCATGGATGATGTGGAACTGGCAACTGTCGGCGCTCGCGTCCGGCGTGGAGATCGTCACCTACGATGGTCCGCTTGCGGGCGTCGACACATTGTGGCGCCTCGTCTCAGAAGAGCACGTAACCGTATTCGGCACGAGTCCCGCGTATCTGAAGATGTGCGCCGAATCGGGACTCGAACCGGGCCGAAAATTCGATCTGCGCGCGCTTCGCGCCATGATGTCGACCGGCGCCGTTCTGTTCGACTCGCAGTTCCGCTGGGTGCATGACCACGTCAAGCCGTTGCAGCTGCAATCGATTTCGGGCGGCACGGACATTCTGGGCTGCTTCGTACTTGGCAATCCGAATCTGCCTGTCCATGCCGGCGAAGCGCAGTGCCGCTCTTTGGCGCTCGACGTGCAGGCGTGGGACGGTAACGGACCCGCGCAAGGCAGGGGTGAACTCGTCTGCACGAATCCCTTCCCGTCGCGTCCCCTCGGTTTCTTCGGCGATGCGGACGGCTCACGCTTTCATGCGGCGTATTTCGCGGCAAATCCGGGCATGTGGACGCACGGCGATCAGCTCGAATTTTCCTCGCAAGGCGGTGCGCACATGCACGGCCGCTCGGACGGTGTGCTCAATGTACGGGGCATCAACGTGGGCCCGGGAGAAATCTATCGCGTCCTGAGCGACATCCCGGGCATCCTCGAATCCATGGTGGTCGAGCAGCGCGTTGCGCCCCGGCGGACGGCGGCAGCGTCATGCGCGATGCCGGCGATGTCGATTCAGGCCGACACGGACGATGCCTTCGATAAACGCGTCGTCCTGCTGGTGGTACTGGAGCGGGGCATCACCCTGAACAGCACGCTGATCGCCGATATTCGCCGGCAACTCGGCAGACGCGCCTCGCCTGCGCATGTGCCCGATGTCGTCCTGCAGGTCGACGCATTGCCCGTCACGCATAGCGGCAAACCCTCCGAGGCTGCCGTACGCAATGCGGTGAACGGGCTGCCCGTCGGCAACACGGCCGCACTGCGCAATCCGGAATGCCTCGATGCGATCCGTCGACATCCGGCCTTCAACGTGACGAAGCGCGAACTTCCGCCAGTGGGTGAAACGCTGGAGCAGTTTGAGCGGTACCTGCAGGCGGTATGGGAACATCTGTTCGACTTCGGGCCAATTGGCCGCGACGACAATTTCTTCGACATCGGCGGCGATTCGCTGATGGCCGCCGCCATGATCGCGCAGGTGCAGGACGCGACCCCGTGCTCGATCTCGCTTGCAACGCTCATTGCCGCGCCGACCATCGCGCGCTTCGCCGCAACGATCCGCGAAAGCGACCGTGCGCCGGATCGGTCGAACGACATCGTCGTGCCGATTCGAGCCGGCGTGGGTTCTCCGGTGTACTGGGTCCACAGCATGGCTGGCTCGGTGATGGAATGCCTGAAGGTGATCAACGAGCTGCGAAGCGAACGTCCGCTGTATGGATTGCACGCGCGTGGACTCGACGGCCGTGAGGCGCCGCAGAGCAGCGTGGTCGACATGGCGTCGCATTATGTCGACGAAATCCGCCGTGTGCAGACGCACGGTCCGTACGCCATCATCGGATTTTCGTTTGGCGGACTCGTGGCGCTCGAGATGGCGCAGCAACTGCATCGTGCGGGCGAGCAAATCGAACTGCTCTGCATCCTCGACACCTACGTGCACGAGCGGTGCCTCCCGTTTCCGGACTGGCTGCGTTACCAGTCGGTCTATATGCGGCGCCAATGGAAAGCGTGGTGCGATGTTCCTCCCGTCGAGCGCGCGCAGTTCATCTCGCGCAAGCTGTCCGGCGCGGTCGACAAGATCAGGCTGCGCCTGGGGCATATGGCTCGCAACCCGACGCCCGAGGTCTTGAGCTTGCCGCCCGCCGTGCAGCGCATGCGCGAGGCGATGCGCGTCGCGATGGCGACATACCGGCCGAAAGCGTATGACGCCGGACCGATCCACTATGTTCGCGCGGCTCACCCGATCATCGACAGAGCGAGCCCCATGCCGCTATGGCAACACATCGCGCGGCACGGCCTCAACGTGACCAGATTCGGTTCCGGTCACTATGACATGGTGCTGGAACCCTATGTCGAGCCGCTCGCGCGCACTCTCGACCAGATGTTGACCGGCAACAGCCGGTCGGCGACGACACGGCCTGAGCGTGGGGGCACGACGTCGGAAGGCCGGTACGCGCTGTAGGCCAATGATCCGTGGAGGTGCGGCTGATGAGCCAGCCGCACCGCTCACGGTGTTGGTGGGGCAGCGAAGGTTACGTCCAGGCTTCTATGCGCGTTCGTGGCGATGTGCCAGATGAATCCACGGGATATATTCCTTCAGGATTCGCGCGTGGCCACGGAAGTTTTCGCGCCGCACCGACAAGCTGCCCTTTGCGCCGTAGAGGTAAAGCAGCGGATTGCCTAATAGACCGCTTTCCAGCGTCTTTTTATCATCGCGCATTCTGGCGCGCCGCACCTTTACCGATATCTTCAGCCCGAATGCACCGAGCGTCCGATGCAGTTCGGTCACGGGCGTGACGGCTGCGGGTGCCGTTGCGGCGGCGCCCAAGCCATGTCCCGCTGATCCGATCGGGCGCGTATGAAACACGGCAAATCGGTCGACTATGCCAACCCGCCCCAAACCGGCCAACTGATTGGGCCATAAATAATCAAGGCCCCATCCAGACTTCGTGTGCTCGAAGCCATCCTTTACCGTCCGTAGCGCCGCCGCCGAAAAACACGGCACCATGACTTCGACGAAATTGGTCTCACGGAAGCTGAACGATTTATTTTGCAAGGTAACCGGATGCGAAAAAAAGCTTCGCTCGTCCAGAGCGGGTTGAGCAAGCGCGAAGTTCTCCCGGTCGACGTACGCAAAGAACGCGTTGATCGTCGATACGTCCGTCAAGATATCGTCATCCGGCAACCACACATAACGGTATTGCGAAACAAGTTCGCTATTGTTTGCCAGGAAATCATTCAGGCCCTCCCACTTCGAGCCCTTGTACCGGTGTATCGCCGTAGCAAATTTATCCCGGTAATCCTCGGCGCTTCCAAAATAGCTGAGAACCAGATCGAAATCCGGGGAATCGCCGTGCTCAAACCATTGGCTATGCAATGACTTGTCGCCGCATCGCAGGATGATCAGATACTTGTGCATTTTGTCGTAATCGTTTTGGCAACAGACCGATCAATCAGGTTGCCAAATCAGGTTGCCAAAGTAGGCGGCCAGTTGCCGGGAACGCAGGATCGGTTGATCCGAATCTATCCCCCGCTTGCGCAAGACGATGTGCGAGAACGAACATAGTTGTTCAGCGAAAGGCTCGACAATTTCGACTGCAGTGAACCCTGTGGCGCCGGGCGGGGAGGGTTCGTTCCCACAGCATGTACTGCGGCTGCGCACCCCATTTTCATACGCGGCATGCCTGGCCGGTCAGGATCACACAGGGTTCGCCGCTCCACGCGGAACGCGCTATTCCAGTTCAATCTGCAAGGATGCCGCGAGATGAAATATGACTTCGTTATCGTGGGCGCGGGTTTCGCCGGCGCCGTTTGTGCAGAACGCCTGGCGACGGGTGGGCAGCGCGTCCTTGTGATCGACAGGCGCGATCATATAGGCGGGAATGCCTTCGACCGTACGGACGAACATGGCGTGCTGATCCACCCGTATGGACCGCATATCTTTCATACGGGCAGCAGGCGGATATTCGAGTATCTGTCGCGGTTTACCGACTGGCGCTTCTACGAGCATCGGGTTCAGGCTCATATCGACGGCAATCTCTATCCGATTCCCATCAATCGCACGACCATCAACACGCTATACAACCTCGATCTGAACGAACAGGAAACAGCCGATTACCTTGCGTCGGTACGCGAGGCACGGGAGCGGCTCACCACCAGCGAGGACGTCGTGCTGAGCAGTGTCGGTCGAGACTTGTGCGAGCGATTTTTTCGCGGCTACACGTTAAAGCAATGGGGACTGGATCTATCGGAGTTGTCCGCCGGCGTGGCCGCGCGAATTCCGACGCGAACGAATGATGACGACCGTTACTTTACCGACGCGTTCCAGTTCATGCCGGCGCAGGGATACACAACCATGTTCGGAAGGATGCTCGATCATCCGAACATCGAAGTGCGCCTGTCCACCGATTTTCTTCTGTTGAGGTCGATCATCGAATATGACCGCGTTGTTTATACCGGCCCGATCGATGCGTACTTTGACTACCGCTTCGGCAAGCTTCCTTACCGCAGTCTCTCATTCCAGCACATACATTTGAGCGGTGTGGAGCATTTTCAATCGAGCGGAACCGTGAACTATCCAAACGATCACGAATACACGAGGATTACTGAATTTAAACATCTCACGGGCCAGAAGCACCCGGGGACATCGATCGTCAAGGAATATCCACGGTCCGACGGCGAACCCTATTATCCGATTCCACGTCCGGAAAACGAGGCGCTCTTTCAACGATACAACGAACTCGCTGAAGCAACCCCCAACGTCACCTTTGTTGGCAGGCTGGCTCAATACCGCTACTACAACATGGACCAGGTCGTGGGCGCGGCGCTCAAGGCCGTCGAAACGCTGCTGTAACGCACCGTGCGGGGACACCGGTTGTGCGAGGTTGTTGTGCGAGCTTGCTTACCGGAAACCCTTTGGATTGGCTTCCTGCCACCGCCAGTGATCCTGGCACATGCGCTCGATGCCGAACTGCGCGCGCCAGCCGAGCAGCTTTTCGGCGTTCGCGGGGTTGGCATAGCATTCGGCGATATCGCCGGGCCGCCGCGCAACAATCTCGTAGGGCACACGCTGGCCCGACGCTTGCTCGAAAGCCTTCACGACCTCGAGGACGCTATATCCGCGCCCCGTGCCGAGATTCACGACAAATCCCGAATCGCGCCCATGCAGCGCGTCCAGTGCAGCAAGGTGTCCGCGTGCGAGATCCACGACGTGGATATAGTCGCGCACGCCGGTGCCGTCGGGTGTGGGGTAATCGTCGCCGAATACACGCAGTTTCTCCAGCTTGCCGACGGCAACCTGCGCGACATACGGCATCAGGTTGTTAGGAATGCCCGCGGGATCCTCGCCGATCAGCCCGCTTTCGTGCGCGCCAACCGGATTGAAATAGCGCAGCACCGCGATGCGCCACGACGGGTCGGAAACCTCGATGTCGCGCAGCATCTGCTCGGCGATCAGCTTGGACTGGCCATACGGATTCGTTGCGGAGAGCGGGAACGACTCGTCGATCGGTGAGCGTTCGGGCACGCCATACACCGTTGCCGAGGAACTGAACACGAACTGCTTCACGTCGTGCTTGCGCATCACGTCGAGCACGACGAGCAGCCCGTCGATATTGTTGCGGTAGTACTCGATCGGCCTGGCGACAGATTCGCCAACGGCCTTGAGCGCTGCGAAGTGGATTACACCAGTGATTGCATGTGCTTTGAAAATGCGTGCGAGTGCGGCTTCGTCGCGCACGTCGGCTTCGTAGAACGTGAGCGCCTTGCCGGTGATCTGCATGACGCGTGCGAGCGACCCGCGATGGCTGTTTACGAGGTTGTCGAGCGCGATTACATCGTAGCCGCCGTCAAGCAGCTCCAGACACGTGTGCGAGCCGATATAGCCCGCACCGCCCGTGACGAGGATCGTGCCCCTGGAGTTCGTCCGTGTCATGCCGTGTTCCCGTTGATTGAATGAATGCGCTCGTTTAGAACGTCACGCCGGTAATCTGGTGAATGAGTTCGCGATATCGTTGTACCACACCTCGCTCATCGAATTCTTTTTCGATTTTTTTTCGGCCCAGATCGGACATTTTTTCTCGCCCGGTGCGATTTGTTTCCAGTATGTCCGCAAGCCGGGTGGTGAGGGATGCGGCGTTGCGCGCCTCGCAGAGCAGCCCATTGACGCCGTCTTCGACCACTTCGCGGCAGCCGGGCACGTCCGTCGCGACAATCGGGCGGCCCATCGCGCTGGCTTCCATCAGCGTGCGCGGCACGCCTTCGCGGTAGGACGGCAGCACGACACAGTCCGCGTCGGCGATGAACGGGCGCACGTCGGCGGTTTCGCCCAGGTACTCGATCACGCCTTCGCGCTCCCACGCCGCCACGTCTTCGCGCGAGATCGCGCTCGGGTTGTCGACGCCGACCGGTCCGAGCAAGCGAAAACGCGCATGCGGATAGCGCGCGCGCAAGGCGCGGGCGGCTTCGACGTATTCGCCGACGCCTTTGTCCCACAGCAGCCGGCCTATCAGCACGAACGCGAAGATGTCGCGCTCGGGCAGCGGCGTGAATGCGTACTCTTCGAGATCCACGCCTTCGCCATGCAGCAATCGCGCACGCTCCGGGTGAACGAGCAGATTCTGATCTTTGAACGCGGCCTCGTCGTCGCGATTGAGGAACCAGACCTCACGCGGGAAGCGGAACGCGAAACGATAGAGCAATTTCGCTACCTGTGCAGCGCGGCTCTTCTGGATGAATACGTAGCCGAGTCCTGTCGTTACCGCGACCGACGGTACATGCGCGAGCCATGCGGCAACCGATCCATAGATATTGGGCTTGATCGTGTAGTGGAAAACGACATCGGGTTTGAGCGCGCGATAGTGGCGGTAGAGTGCGCGCAGCGTGCCAAGATCGGCTACGGGATTCGTGCCTTTCGAGGCGACGGGCAGTTCGACGCAACGGCAGCCCATTGCGGCAAGCGGTTCGAAGGTGCGGTCGCGCGGTGCGATGATGGTGATTTGCGCGCCCGCAGCCGTGAGTGCGCGGAGCAGCCCCTGGCGGTAGGTGTAGATTGCCCAGGCGGTATTGCAAACGAGGGCGATGCGCAATGAGGAAACCGGCCGGGAAATGGGCCTGGGTTGAGTGGCGATGGTGTTCACGAAGGCTGATCGTTATCGAAGCAACTCTGCCAGCAAAGCTGGTATAGCGTCGGGCGATCATTTTATCCGACTGGCGCCCCGGCCGCGTCCCCGACCCGGTTTGCCTGGACGCCGCCACGATCCGGCCTGTCGATTACCGGTTACGTTTCATCGCCCACTCCCGTTCCGAATCGGAAAACAGGATTCCCAAAGCGGACAAACCTGAGGGTTCAGTTCACGCGCGACCGTATGTATCTTCGACGCGAACGATGTCGTCTTCGCCGAGGTAGGCGCCGGATTGGACTTCTATGAGTTCCAGCGGAATGCGGCCCGGATTGCGAAGGCGATGCGTGACGCCGAGCGGAATATACGTCGATTGGTTCTCGGTCAGGATAATTTCCGCGTTGCCGTTGGTGACAGCCGCCGTGCCTTTCACCACGATCCAGTGCTCTGCGCGATGATGATGCATTTGCAAGCTTAATTGTGCGCCGGGATTCACGACAATGCGTTTGACCTGGAAGCGCTCGCCCCGATCAATGCTTTCATAAGAGCCCCACGGACGTACGACGCATCGATGCGAGACCGACTCTTGACGACCCGAAGCGTTCAGGCGTTCGACCATCTGCTTGACGTTCTCCGCTTTGTCACGATGTGCGACTAGCACCGCGTCCGCAGTTTCGATGATCACCACATGGTCGAGGCCAATTGCCGCTACCATGCGATGCTCGGCGCGCACGTACGAATCAGATATACCGTCGGCGAGTACGTCACCGATCAGCGCGTTGCCGTTGTCATCCTTTTGAGCGATCTCTGCGAGCGAGGACCACGAACCGACATCATTCCAGCCAAGGTCCACCGTCGCGACGACTGCCGCACGATCCGTCTTTTCCATCACCGCGTAATCGATGGACACGTTGGGGCAACGCGTGAACGCATCGGCATCGAGGCGAATGAAATCATTGTCCTGCGTGGCGCGCTCGAGTGAAAGCGATGACGCCTGGGCGATGTCCGGCGCATGGCGGCACAACTCGCTCAGATAGGAGGATGCCCTGAGCATGAACATGCCGCTGTTCCAGTAATAGCCACCCTCCGAAAGAAAGCGCTCTGCAGTCTGTAAATCGGGCTTCTCCACGAAGGCTTCCACTGTGTGCGCGGATGATTGCTCAGCGAGCCTGGCGCCAGCAAATATATAGCCATAACCGGTGTGCGGGCTGGTCGGTTCGATGCCGAACGTTACCAGGCGATCATCGCACGCAATCGCGCGGGCCATCTGCACAGCCTGGACAAAGGCGCTCTCGTTCTGAATAACGTGATCGGAAGGAAGCACGAGCAGCAGAGCATCTCCTGCCTCGCGGATCGCGAACTGCGCCGCAACAGCAATCGCTGGCGCGGTATTACGCCCGACCGGTTCGAGGACGATGGCCGACGGCTGCACACCAATCCGACGCAATTGATCGGCCACCAGAAAGCGCTGTTCGTTGTTGGTGACAACGATCGGCGGCGCAATGCCTTCGACGCCATGCACTCGCCTGGCCGTCTGCTGAGCGAGCGAGAGATCGCTCGTCAGCTTGAGGTACTGCTTCGGATAACCGCCACGGGACATGGGCCACAAACGCGTGCCGTTGCCGCCGCAAAGAATGACCGGAACGATATTCATGCGCTATTTTTTCCTCGCTCGACAAGGATGTGGGTTATGCGAACTGCGCGGCGCATGTTGTACGCGCCAGAGCAGATGTCGAATTGCGTTGCCGGACCATCGGATCATTTTCAGCGCCGTCCGCCGATGTCTGGGGTGCTTGAGAAGCGGACGCGAAGCCTGAACTGCGAGCCGACGAACGACTGCCTCCGGTGTGGTGAAAATGCCGAGATGTCGGTCCCAATCGACCCGATTCAGATTCGTGGGCATATGAAAATGTTGTGGAGACATGTATCCAAACTTATCAACCTTGTACGCATCATCGACACATTGTTTCTTAGGTGATCTTGCATAAATTATCTGATGGGTTAGTGCATAACGGGTATGTCGTCACACTTGCACGTCTGGTTGAGGCGCATAAAAGACGCTCATGCATGTCTACAGGAATCCTGATGAACCTATCTTCGAGGATGAATGTGGAAAAACCATTACGGATTGTTTTTTGCGTTGTTGCAACGAACTTACAAAAATAACTGGAGAGAATGGAGCGGGTCGTTGTTCGCGGTGTACCATCGACGGCCAAATTCCGATACATCAAAACTCATCCGTCGTTCGCCTGGCTGATTCATTTCGCAAATCTCTAAATCTATTTCTGATGCCGAGATCCTTTCTTGCTCTGCAAGGCACTGCTTCGCCTTTCTTCGCCCGCTTGTCGGCGGCTTTAATCGAGAGGGGGCATTCGGTGCAAAAGGTCAATTTCTGCGGCGGTGACCTGATTTACTCGCACGGAGTACCCGTCTTGAATTATGCGGAACGGGCTGCGGATTTGCCGGCGTGGTACGAGCGTACGTTAAATGCCGGTGCGGCATCCGACATATTCCTGTTCGGCGATTGCCGTGCCATTCATCGTCCGATTCATCCAATTGCCGAACGGCTCGGCGTGCGCGTGCATGTTTTCGAAGAAGGCTATGTGCGCCCCCACTGGCTTACGCTCGAACAGTACGGCGTCAATGGTCGATCGCGCTTGCCGCGTGACCCTACGTGGTACTTGGAGAATCGTGTGCCCGGGATTGCGGAAGCTCGCCCGACGGGATACAACCTCTACGAACGCGCATGGCACGACATCCGCTACCGGATGGCTAACCTGATCTATTCGATACGCTTTCCAGAGTATGAAAGCCATCGTCCGTTCAACGGATTCAGGGAATATGCGGGGCTCGCATCGCGCCTCGCAAAGCAGGGGCTGCACCGCGATGAGGCGGCAAAGGCGACTGCAATGCTGATTAACTCGGCGCGCATTTATTACCTGCTTCCATTGCAATTAAATTCGGACTCACAGATCATCGTTCATTCACCATTCAGCGGTGTGCGTGAATTTATCGAACGTGTCATGCGCTCGTTCGCGCAGCATGTGCCGTCGAATGCCATGCTTGTCATCAAGAATCACCCACTTGACACCGGCATCATAGAATACAGGCGTTTCGCTATGGAATTAGCAAAATCGCTTTGCATAACGAAGCGTATCGTCTACCTCGAAGCTGGCCATTTGCCGACGCTGCTCGAGCATACGCGGGGTGTCATTGTCGTCAACAGTACGGTAGGACTGTCGGCGTTGCATCACCGGAAACCCTTGATTGCACTCGGAACTGCGGTGTACGACATGCCCGGCTTGACATGGCAGGGCGAGCTTGACGACTTCTGGTTCGGTGCCAGTTTGCCGGACATGAACCTTTATTATGCGTTCCTCAACTATGTGCTGTTTCACACGCAAATCAACGGTGACCTCTACACGCGCGACGGCATTGCAATGGCCATTGAGGGCGCTGTCAAGCGTCTGGAGGAAGCAGGCGATGGCTAGCATGCCTGCACGCGTTATTGCGGTGACCGGCGCGAGTTCGGGGTTGGGTGAGGCGCTTGCGCGGGGGTACGCCGCGCGAGGCACGACGCTCGGTCTCATCGGCCGGGATGGCGCGCGGCTAGACGAATGCGCGCAGCGATGCCGCGCAGCGGGTGCGTGCGCGGTCGTCGGCGTTTTAGATGTCCGCGACGTCGAGGCAATGCAGGCGTGGCTCAGGGGTTTCGATGCGGCGCACCCCATCGATCTGCTGATCGCGAACGCGGGCGTCGCCAGCACGCTGGCTACGTCGAACGACTGGGAAGATCTCGCGCGCACGCGCACCATCATCGAAATAAATTTTTTTGGTGCGCTGCATGCGGTGCAGTCCGTGGCTGATCGCATGCGTCTGCGCGGGACCGGACAGATCGCGCTGGTCGGATCGCTTGCGGCAATTCGTGGTATGGCGATTTCGCCCGCTTACTGCGCCAGTAAAGCAGCAATCAAGGCGTATGCAGAGTCGGTGCGTCCTATCCTGCGCCGCGATGGTGTGGGCTTGACCCTGATTCTGCCTGGGTTCATCAAAACCGCCATGAGCGACGTGTTTCCGGGCAACAAGCCGTTCATGTGGAGCACCGATCGGGCTGCCACTTATATCCGGCGCAAGCTCGATGCCGGTCGCGCCGAGATCGCCTTTCCCGGCCCGCTCGCGTTCGGCATGCGCCTTTTGACGCTCCTGCCGCCCTCGCTTGCCGACGCAATTCTCGGCCGCCTGTCCTACCTGCCGCGCGAGGAGCGATAGCGTGGCGTCTTCGTCAATACCGATCGCGTTCGTCGCCGCCATCGCGCTGTCACTCGGCGCGGACACCTTTGTCATTCCGCGCGCGCGCCTGCGTCGCCGCCCCGTCGCGCTGGCACTCCACGCAGTGAGCGTGCTGTTCCTCATCTGCCTGACGCTCGCAATTACGCGCCGTCCATATTTCGCGGTGTTCGTTGCGCTCGCACTGATCCTGCTCATCAGCGCAGTCAGTAACGCAAAGTACGCATCTTTACGCGAGCCTTTTGTCTTTACGGACCTGAGCCTCTTCAGCCAGCTGTTCACGCGTCCGCGCCTTTACCTGCCGTTCCTGAGCCCTGCGACGATCGGGCCCATCGCAGTCGGCAGCGCGGTTTTCGTCGCCGTTTTCTTCCTCGATACGACGCTGCCCGCATCCGCCGCCGTCGTCGGCGCCGCAGGGGCCGCTGCATGCCTCGCGCTCGGCTACCTGTTCGCGGCGCGCCTGCGACTCAGCCTCGACCCGCATGAAGACCAGCGCCACCATGGCTTCTTCCCGGTTTTCGCGGCCTACCTGCTGAACGGCATGCGTCCGGCCACTTTTCGGGCTTTCGCGCGTACGGTCGCTGCCGGTCCGTTTGCCGAGGCGAAGGCGCCATCAACCCATCCCGACGTGATCGTGATTCAGAGCGAGTCGTTCTTCGACCCGCGCAAGCTATCGAGCGCAATAGATCCCTCTCTCCTGAAGCACTTCGACCAGGCCCGCCGCGAATCGCTCGAACACGGCCGACTGGGCGTTCCTGCATGGGGCGCCAACACGATGCGCTCGGAGTTTGCGTTGCTCACGGGTCTGGCGTCGTCGCAGCTTGGCTACGCGCGCTTTTATCCCTACGCATTTGTGCGCCGCACCTGCGCATCGCTTGCGGGCTGGTTTCGACACGCCGGTTATCGCACGGTGGCGATTCACCCGTTTTTCGCGGATTTTTTTGGACGCGACCGCGTTTTCCCGCTGCTCCAGTTCGACCGCTTTCTCGACATTCGCGCTTTCGAATGTGCGCCGCGAGCCGGCCCATATGTTTCCGATGCGGCGGTGCTCGACCGTATCGTCGCGCTGCTCGACGAAAACCGTTCGCAGCCCGCGTTCATCTTCGCGATAACGATGGAAAATCACGGGCCGCTCCATCTGGAATCAGTCGAAGCGGGGGAGGCCGGGCACTACCACAAGCTCGGCGAGGATCCGGTGTGGTGCGATCTCACCGCCTATCTGCGCCATGTTGCGAACGCCGATGCGATGATCGGCCACCTCATCGCGCATCTGCGCGAACGCCGTCGCGACACGATCCTGTGCTTTTACGGCGATCACGTCCCGGCGTTATCCCACGTATTCGAACGGTTCGGCAACATACCGGCCCATAGCAACTACTTCATCTGGCGAAACTCTGGAGGCCGACCCGCCAGGATGCAAGACAGAGCCGTCGAGGATCTTGGCACCGCGCTGCTCCACGCCATGGAGAAAGCGGGCCAGTGCAACGCATCGGTTAGCACGGTGGAGAAGATACAGCGCCCATGAATAACAGCAAGATCGCAATCGTCGGCATGTCGTGCCGGTTTCCGGGGAGCGTACACGGGCCGGAGGCGTTCTGGAAACTGCTGGAAGGCGAAAAAGACGCCGTCACACAGATTCCAGCGGAGCGCTTCGGCACAGAGTTCCATCAACATCCGTCGAAGCGCGAGCCCGGCAAGAGCTATACGTTCGCTGCGGGCGTGCTCGACGATGTCGCCGGTTTTGATGCCGCGTTCTTCGGCATCTCGCCGCGCGAGGCGACGCAGATGGATCCCCAGCAGCGCCTTCTGCTCGAACTGACCTGGGAGGCGTTCGAAGATGCCGGCGTGCGTGCGCAGGACATGCGCGGCTGCAATTGCGCGGTCTACGTCGGCGCCGCCAGTACCGACTACGCCAACCGCAGCATGGACGATCTCAATTCGGTCGATCCGTACTCCGCGACCGGCAATACACTGAGCATCGCGTCGAACCGCATTTCGTATCTGTTCGATCTGCGCGGCCCGAGCATGACGATCGATACGGCGTGTTCGTCGTCGCTCGTCGCGCTTCATCAGGCCGTGAGCGCGCTGCAGTCGGGCGATGTCGATATGGCGCTTGCGGGCGGCGTGAACCTGCTCTTGCATCCGTTCGGTTTCGTGGGCTTTTCGAAGGCGTCGATGCTTTCGCCGCGCGGTCGTTGCCGCGCATTCGACGCGACGGGCGACGGTTACGTGCGCGCCGAAGGCGGCGCAGTCGTCGTGTTGAAGACGCTCGAACGCGCGCTCGCGGACGGTGACGCGATTCATGCGGTCATCGCCGGAACCGGCGTCAATTCGGATGGTTTTTCGCCGGGCGGCATCAGCGTGCCGGGCGCGGCGACGCAGGCCGCGCTGCTGCGCAAGGTTTATGCGTGCGCAGGCATCGATCCGCACGCGGTCGATTACGTGGAGGCGCACGGCACGGGGACGGCAGTCGGCGATCCGATCGAGGCGCGCGCGTTGATCGAGGTCGCGGGTGCAGGCCGTCCTGCCAGCAAGCCGCTCCTGATCGGCTCGGTCAAGACCAACATCGGCCACCTGGAAACTGCGGCGGGCATGGCCGGGCTTTTCAAGGCGATCCTGTGCCTGAAGCATCGCGCCGTGCCGCGCACGCTGCATTTCAATGCGCCCAATCCGAATATCGATTTCGAGGCGGGCGGCCTTCGCGTCGTCGACCGCTTTACGCCCATCGGCGAGGACGGCCATGCGCTCATCGCGGGCGTCAATTCATTCGGTTTCGGCGGCACGAACGCGCACGTCGTGCTCACGCAGGCGCCTGCCGTCGAACGCGGTGCTGCGGTGCCTGCGTCGGCTTCACCCGGTCTTGCGCCGCTCGTGCTGTCCGCGCGCTCGAAGCCGGCGCTTGCCGCATTGGCCGCGCGCTACTCGGAACAACTCGATGCAGGCGTGCAGTGGGACGTGCTCGCGAGCGCGACCGCGCATCGCCGCCAGTGGCTCGATCAGCGTGCGATCGTCGCGCCGTCGAGTCTCGATGAAGCCTGGGCCGCGCTCGCCGCGCTCGCTTCAGCCGATAGCGACGATGCGTGCGCGGCCGTCGTGCGTGCCGAGGTGCTCGAGGACGACGCGCGCGTCGCGCTCGTGTTTTCTGGCAATGGTGCGCAGTGGGCGGGCATGGGCCAGCAACTGCTCGCGCAAGATGCGACGTTTGGCGCGGCTGTTGCGGAAGTCGACGCGCTCTGGTGCGCCGACGGCAGCCCATCGCTGACGGCGGTGCTCTCGGCGGGCGTCGAGGACGAGATGATTGCCGCAACCGAGCACGCGCAACCGTTGCTCTTCGCGATCCAGGTGGGCATCGTGCGGGCGATCGAGGCGCGCGGCGTGGCGTTCTGCGCGAGCGTTGGTCACAGCGTCGGCGAGGTTGCCGCGGCGTGGGCCGCTGGCGCGCTCACGCTGCAGGACGCCGTGCGGGTCGTGAAGACCCGCAGCCGTGCGCAGGCGACGACGCGCGGCACTGGCCGCATGGCGGCCGCCGGTATCGGCGAGGCGCAGGCATGCGAGCTGATCGAGCGCCTTGGTTTCGCGGACGATATCGAGGTGGCCGGCATCAACAGCCCGCAGGCGGTGACACTGGCGGGATCGCTCGCGGGCCTGCTGGTGATTCAGGAGGCGCTGGCTGCGAGCGGACAGTTCTTCCAGCTACTGGATCTCGATTACGCGTTCCACAGCCGTCACATGGACGCGATCGAGAAGACGGTGTACGAGCGCCTCGCGGACATCGCGCCGCGTGCGGGCGAGTGCCGTTTCGTCTCGACCGTGACGGGCGCGCCGCTCGACGGCACGGCGCTCGATGCCGACTACTGGTGGCGCAACATCCGCGAGCCGGTGCGTTTTGGCGAGGCGATTGCGCGGCTCGTAAACGAGGGCGTGCGGCTGTTCGTCGAAGTCGGTCCGCACACGATTCTGCGCACCTACGTGAAGCAGTCGCTCGATGCGCTGAAGGTGCAAGGCGTCACGCTCGCCACGCTCAAGCGCCATCACGACAGCGCGCTCACGCTGCATCGCGCGATCCTGTCCGCGGTGGCACACGGCGCTCAAGTTGACCGCGAGCGCCTCGTCGCGTATCGGCCGGCTTGCACGGAAGTTTCGTGGCCGCGCTATCCGTGGCAGCACGAGCACTACTGGGTCACGCCGACTGCCGAAGGTTATGGCCTCGCCGACCGCCGCCGCGAGCATCCGCTCCTTGGCTACCGTCTGCGCGAACACGCGTTCGCATGGGAAAACCAGATCGATCCGGTGCGCGTGCCGTTCCTTGCCGATCATGTCGTCGACGGCGGCGTGACATTTCCCGGCGCGGGTTTTGTGGAGATGGCGCTCGCCGCCGCGCGCGCGTTCTTCGGCACGCCGTCGTGCGCGCTCGAAAATGTCGAAATTCGTCAGCCAGTCGTGTTCCAGCCGCAGCACGCAAAACTGTTCCGACTGACGATCGATGCCCGCACGGCCGCGTTCACGATCGAGACCCGCGAGCGCATGAGCGAGGACGCCTGGGCGACCAACGTGGTCGGCCGCCTGCTCGCGAGCGGCACGACGCTTGCTTCGCGCGACGCACTGCCCGCAGCGGTGCTCGATGCGTTCGCGACCCGGCCCGCGCTCGACGCGCACACGCTCTACGCGAACACGGAGCGGATCGGACTCTCGTATGGCCCTGCGTTCCGGCTCGTGCGCGAAGTGCGCGTGGCGAATGACATGGCTGATGGCACAGCTAATGGCATGGCGCTCGCCGCGCTCGACAGGCCGGTGGCGGCGCCGTATCTGCTGCATCCTGCGTTGATGGATGCGGGTTTTCATCCGCTGTTCGCGCTGCTCGCCGACGAGGGCGCCGCTGCCAGCCGCGCTGCGTATGTGCCGGTGCAGATCGTCCGGGTCGAGTATCTGCGCGGCGATACCGTCGAGCGCGTGCTTGCGACGATTGAGCGGCGCAGTCCACATTCCGTCGTGGCGTCGTTCGATTTCCTCGATAGCGAAGGGCGTGTCGTCGCCCGCCTGGGCGAGTGCCGTTTCCGCCGCGTCGATCTGCAGGCGCGCCGCCACGCCGAGCCGGGCCGCTATGCGTTTCGTCTCGAAGCGCGTCCGCTTGCAGGCGGTTTCGATGCGTCGTCGCTGCCCACGTCGGCCACGCTGCTCGACGATGCAGTGAGCACGCTCGCCATGCGTGACGAGCACGCACGCCGTGCGATGCATCTGACCGAAGTGCTGCCGCTTATCGATGTGCTCGCAAGCGGTTACGCGCTGCGTGCGCTCGAAGCGAGCGGCGCGTTCGACGCCACGGAGCTACCCGGCGGCCCGTTCGCGGACCTCGCGGCGCGTCTTGCGGCGATGCTCGTCGAGGATGGCCTTGCACATTTCGACGGCGGCCGTCTCATGCGCGATGCCAAAGCCTGCGAAGCGTTGCCGCACGTTGACGAGCTGTGGCGCAGTCTGCTCGAACAGTCGCCTGCACACGTTGCCGAACTGACCTTGCTCGCGCACTGCGGCGCGTTGCTGCCTGCGCTGCTCAAGGGCGAACTGAAGCCGGAGCAGACGATGTCCGCGACGGGCAACAGTCTCGTCGAACACTTCTTTGAAGCCTCGCCGACGTGGTCGCATGTGCGTGCGCTGATCGGCGCCTTTACGGCGCACGCGGTGGCGGCATGGCAGGCACCGCGCCGTCTGCGCGTGCTTGAGATCGGCGATCCGGACGCGGAGGTGCCGAGTCCGCTGGCGCTCGCGCTACCCGCCGCGCGCTGCGACTATGCAATCGCGTGCACCGTGCCGCAGCAGGCGGCGCTGGCAGCCGAAGGCACCTGCGCGGCTCGCCTCGTCACGCTTGTCACGGGCGAGCACCTCACGCTTACCGCCGAAGATGACGCACCCTACGACATCGTGATCGTGAACCGGCTGCTGGCGGGGCCGCGCGATCCGCTCGCGATGCTGACCGCGCTGCGCGGCTGGCTCGCGCCGGGTGCCTTCGTCGTGGTCACGGAATCGCGTCACAGCCGTTTCGCCGACATCGTGTTCGGACCGTCCGGCGTGACGGCGGCTACGTCGCTGACCGCCGCCCAGATTGTGCGCATGCTGGACGCAGCAGGTTTTGCCGACATCGTCTCGTTCGCGGAGCAGGGCGTCGAGTATGAGGGGACGCCGGCCCTGATCGTTGCGCGCGCACCGTCACGCAAGGCTGCGGGCACGCTGCCGATCGCCGCCGCGCCGTCCGTGCTGCCTCGGTCGTCCGCGTCGTCCAACGCACCGTGGCTCGTTGTCCATGCCGGTGCCGCAGCCGATGCGCGCGTCGAGGGGCTGGCATCGGTATTGCGCGAACGCGGCGCGGACGTCGCTGTCGTCGCGCAAGCCGAAGTGGCGCAGACGCTGCACCCGATCAGCATCGCGCCCGCTAACGCGCCGTTGCATCTCGTGTTCATGGCGTCCGATGCCACGTTGCCCGTCGATGCCGATGGCGCTGCCGTCATGCGTACCCAGCGCGCGACCTCCGTCGCGCTCGCGCGGCTCGTGCGCGAACTCGGCGATGCGGGCGTGCCGGTGCAGTTGAGCATCGTCACGCAGGATGGCGCACCGTTCGCGAGCCTTGTGCCGAATGCAGCCGCCGCAGCAGCAGCGCGTCGCCCGGAGCAGGCAACGCTCTGGGGGCTCGGCCGCGTGCTGGCGAACGAGCATCCGGAACTGGGCTGCCGTCTGATCGACGTGTCGTGCGCCTGCGAAGAGGCATTCGCCACGCTTGCGAACGAACTGCTTGCTGCGGACGGGGAGGAGGAAGTGCTGCTCGGTGCGCATGGCCGCTTCGTGCCGCGCATGCTCGATGCGGCCGAAGCGCTGCGCCGCAGTACGCCGCAGAGCGACGGCAGCGCGCGTGCGGTAGCGCTGGCCTTCGAATCGCCGGGTTCACTGCGTAACCTCGAATGGTTTGCGCAGCCCGAGCGCGCGCTCGACGGCGACGAGGTCGAAATCGAGCCGGTCGCCACCGGCCTGAACTTCCGCGACGTCATGTACGCGATGGGACTCCTGTCCGACGAGGCGGTCGAGACGGGATTCGCGGGCGCGACGGTGGGCATGGAACTGTCCGGGCGCGTTACGCGCGTTGGTGCGGATGTGCGCGCATTCAGGCCGGGAGACGCCGTGCTCGGCTTCGGGCCCGCGTCGTTCGCCACGCGCGTTCAAACGCGTGCGGGCGCGCTCACGCACAAGCCGGCGGCGATGACGTTCGAAGAAGCGGCGACGATTCCGACCACCTTCTTCACGGCCTGGTATGCGCTCGTCGAGCTGGCGCGCCTGCGTCGCGGCGAGCGTGTGCTCGTGCATGGCGGTGCGGGCGGCGTCGGCATCGCCGCGATCCAGCTTGCACGCCATCTCGGCGCCGAAGTGTTCGCGACGGCAGGCAGCCGCGAGAAGCGCGAATTCGTGCGACTCATCGGGGCGGACCGCGTGTTCGACTCGCGCAGCCTCGCGTTTGCCGATCAGGTTCGCGAGGCCACGGGCGGCGCGGGTGTGGACGTCGTGCTGAATTCGCTGGCGGGAGAAGCAATGGTGCGCAGCATCGATACGCTGCGCCCGTTTGGCCGTTTCCTCGAACTGGGCAAGCGTGATTTCTACGAGAACAGCCGCCTGGGCCTGCGGCCTTTCCGCAACAACATCAGCTATTTCGGCATCGACGCCGACCAGCTCATGGGCGCGCTGCCCGAACTGACGACGCGTCTGTTCCGCGACATCATGCAATGCTTCGAAGAAGGTGTGCTGCATCCGCTGCCGTATCGCCTGTTCCCGGCTGCGCGCGTCGAGGAGGCATTCCGCTACATGCAGCAGGCGCGGCAGATCGGCAAGGTGCTCGTCGGCTATCCGGCGGGCACGCCCGCGCCGGCGCGCGGGCAGATTCGCGGGCAGATTCGCGGCGCGACGTTGCAGCTCGATGCCGATGGTGCGTATCTCGTGATCGGCGGCACGGGCGGCCTGGGCTTCGCGAGTGCCCGCTGGATGGTTGCGCGCGGCGCGCGCCACCTGACGCTCGCGAGCCGCAGCGGCGTATTGAACGACGCGGCGCGCAAAGAGATCGCGCACTGGCGCGAAGAAGCGCAAGTAAGCGTGGATGTGGTGTCGTGCGACGCGACCGATGCAGCGGCTGTTACGGCGCTCGTTGCTTCGATCGCCGCGCGCGGCACGCCGCTCAGGGGCGTACTGCATTCGGCCATGCACATCGACGACGGTCTCGTGCGCAATCTCGACGACGCGCGTTTCGAAGCGGTGCTCGCGCCGAAGGTTGCGGGCGCATGGAATCTGCATCGCGCCACGGCGGGCCACGATTTGCGCTTCTTTATTGTCTACTCTTCCGCGACGACCGCGCTCGGCAACCCGGGGCAGTCGAGCTACGTCGCCGCCAACAGTTTTCTCGAAGCGCTCGTTGAAACGCGCCGCGCAGCGGGACTGCCCGGCACGTACATGGCATGGGGGCCGCTCGAAGACGTTGGTTTTCTCGCGCGCAACGAAAAAACGCGTGAGGCGTTGCAGTCGCGTATCGGCGGCGCGTCGATCTCGTCGGACGAAGCGCTTGCTGCGCTGGAACGCGTGCTGCTTGCGGGCGCAGCGGGTGAGGCCGTCGTGCGGCTCGACTGGCAGGCGCTTTCGCGCGGCATGCCCGCAGCGCTCGCGCGCCGTTACGCCTCGATGTGCACGTCCGGCGTGCAGGAGCCCGTGCACGAGGGTGCGCAGCACGTGTGCGAACGCATCCGCGTGATGCCGCGTGCCGACGCGCTTGCGCTGGTCGAAGAAACACTGCGCGCGCAGATCGCGCACATTCTTCATCTCGCGCCCGAGCGCATCGACGTCGAACGCGCCGTGCAGGACATGGGCATGGACTCGCTCATGGGCATGGAACTGGGGCTCGCCGTCGAAGAACGGTTCCGGGTCAAGCTCTCGGTGATGGCGATTGGGCAGGGTGCGACGGTCCGCTCGCTCGCGGCGCGTATTGTCCATGCGGTCGCTTCGACCGATTCGGCCGATTCGGTGGATTCGGTCGAAGCGAATGAGGACGGCGCGGACGATGGCGCGTCTCAGGTCGATGCGCGGGGCGTCACGATTGCGCAACTGACGAGCCAGCACGCCCTCGACGGCGAACCGGCCGCGCGCGCCGCCGGCGCGCCGGATGCCACCCGGACCGTCGAAACGGAGGCGGTGCAATGAGCGTACCGGCCGGCTGGCTAGCCAGTCAGGGTACGCTCGCGCGCGAGCTGACGATGCGCGGCCACGGACTGCATACGGGCCGCGCCGTGAACGTGCGCATCGTGCCGGTGCGTGATGCAACGGCGGCGGAGGCGTCGCCGGGCATCGTGTTTCGCCGCATCCAGGACAAGCGTGAAGTGGTGTGGCTGCGCGCGGAGCCTGCGCTGCGGCATGCGCAGCCGCTGTGCACGATGCTGCGCGCCGCGAACGGGCTTGGCGTGCGCACGGTTGAGCACTTGCTCGCATCGTTGCTGGCCTGCGAGATCGACCATGCGGTGGTCGAAATCGACGCCGAGGAAGTGCCGATCCTGGACGGCAGCGCGTTGCCCTGGATCGAGGCGATACGTGCCTGCGGCCGCGAGGCGTTGCCGCAACCGAAGTGCTTCATTCGCGTGCTCAAGACGGTTGTGGTCGTCGACGGAAGTGGCGCGCAGCGCCGCGAAATGCGCGTCGAACCAGCGGCACGCTACGAAATGTGCGTGTGCAACGACCTCAAGGGCTTCGGCGACATGCAGTGGAGCGGCGCGCTCACGCCCGAAGTTTTCGCCAGCGAGATCGCGCCGTCACGCTCGTATGGGCGTGTGAAACGGGCGGTGCCCGCAATCATCGCGGGCTACGTGCGCGGCATGCCGATCCTGCGCGGGGCGCGACCTTCGTGCACCGCGTCGATCGTCGGCAATCGCGTGCTGGGCGGCATGCGATTGCCCGACGAGTTCGTGCGTCATCGCGTGCTGGATCTCGTCGGCGACCTCGCACTCGCCGGTGCGCCACTGCTTGGCCGCGTGAGTGCGCAGCGCCCGAGCCACGAAATGAACTTCCGGCTGCTTGCCGCGCTGCTCGCCGAGCGCGATGCGTGGGAGTGGACCGAATGCGCGGCGTAGCACCGCGCGAGCCTTCGATCAGGGAGCGGCACTTTATGGGAATGGGTGAGCAGATCCGCAAGCAGCTTGCGGCGGCGGCGCTCAAGCGCCACCTTGAGCGCGTCTCCGGTGCGGTGCAGGTGCACAGCGAAGGCGCTGCCGTGAAGGCCGCGGCGCGAACGGGCGCGGCGGCGGGCGGTGCGTGGGACGCGCGCGCGCGTTTCGAGGCAATGCCGCTGTATCAGCAGGTGAGCCTCATTCGCCAGATGGGCGACGCGCTGCGCGTGTCGTCGCCGTTCTTTCGCGTGCACGAGGGCGCGGCAGGCGCCACGACCCGTATCGGCGGGCGCGAGTACATCAACTTCGCGAACTACAACTACCTCGGGCTTTCCGGCGACCCGTACGTGACGGCCCAGGCAAAAGACGCGATCGACCGCTACGGCACCTCGGCGTCCGCGAGCCGCATGGTTGCGGGCGAACGCGCGGTGCAGCGGGAACTCGAACAGGCGCTCGCGCGGCTGTATGGCACCGACGACTGCGTGGCATTCGTGAGCGGCCACGCGACGAACGTCACGGTGATCGGCGCCCTGTTCGGGCAAGGCGATCTGATCGTCCACGATGTGCTCGCACACAACAGCATCGTGCAAGGCGCACGGTTGAGCGGCGCAAAACGCCTCTCGTTCGCTCACAACGACTGGTGCGAACTCGATGCGCTGCTCGCGCGCGTGCGCCACGAATTCCGCAACGTGCTCGTCGTGATCGAAGGGCTCTACAGCATGGACGGCGATCTGCCCGATCTCGTGCGGTTCGTCGAAATCCGGCAGCGTCACGGCGTGTTCCTGATGGTCGACGAGGCGCACTCGCTCGGCGTGCTCGGTGCAGAGGGCAGGGGCATCCGCGAGCATAGCGGCGTGGCGAGCGGCGACGTCGATCTCTGGATGGGCACGATGAGCAAGACGCTCGCGGGCTGTGGAGGCTTTATCGCGGGCTGCCAGCCGCTGATCGACATGCTGCGCCATCTTGCGCCCGGGTTTCTCTACAGCGTCGGTCTCGCACCGGCACTCGCGGCAGGCTCGCTCGCGGCGCTTGATCGCATGCTTGCCGAGCCCGGGCGGGTCGCGACGCTGCAGGCGCGCGGCCGGCAGTTCCTGCGCGAAGCGCGCGCAGCCGGTCTGGATACGGGCAACAGCGCGGGCTACGCCGTCGTGCCCGTCATCACGCGCAGCTCGCTCAAGGCGGCACGGTGGGCTAACGCATTGTTCGAGGAAGGCATCAACGTGCAGCCGATTTTCTATCCGGCGGTCGAAGAACGGGCAGCCAGGCTGCGTTTTTTCATCTGCTCGACGCACGAGCCGGACCAGATCACGCATGCAGTCGACACGCTCGCGCGCATTGCGAAAAGATAGCGGGACGACATCGTGGCGACTGGATCTGCAGCGCTGCTCGCTCTATCGCACGAGGCGCACGAGGCGTCGGCCGCACCGGCTGCACTGACCTTTCGTGCTGCGCGCGCGGCGGATGCGGCTGCTGCTGCACCACTCGTCTACGCGTCCGGAGAGCGGGAATTCCGGTTTTTTCTGGGGGTATCGTCCGATGCGTGCGTGGCGTTTCTGCGTGATGCGTTCGCGCTTTCTGCCGGGCGATTTTCCTGGCGACGGCATCGCGTGGCACTCGACGCGAGCGGCAAGGTCATCGGCGTGCTTGCCGCGCATGACGGCAGAGACGTTCTCGCGGACGATCCGCACATCGCGTGGATACTGCTGCGGTATTTCGGGCTGCGGCGCACGGTCCCGATGCTGCTGCGCGGGCTCGTGCTCGAACAGGAACTGCCGAAGCCGAAGCGCCGCCAGACGCGGGTTGCCCACTGCGCCGTCGCGCCGACAATGCGCGGCACGGGCGTTTTCCGCGAACTCTTCGGCGACGCGCAGCGCACGGGCATGCGCGGCCTGGCTGGCGAGCCGGATGAACGCGAGATCGTACTCGACGTGCTCGTGAGCAACACGCGTGCGGCTGCGTTGTATCGGCGGCTCGGTTTCGTCGAGGTTGCGCGGCGGCGCGCGCGCTCGCGGTGCCTGCCTGTCGATCTCGAATCGATTCGAATGCGCTATGACCCGCGAGGAGGGGTGCGCCAGATACGGCTGCCGGATTGATTTTCCGCTGGCCAATCCTTTCGTCGAGCATCCTGGCCTTCGGTCGGTCCTGCACGATGCCTGATTTTCACGTGTACAGCACGCGTTTCACGCGCTGCAACGTCCTGTACGGCGTCACAAAATGCAGCAAGCTCTTCGCGAGCCCCGCCCAGTCGCGCCAGTTCAGCACGTTCAAATAGCGCCATTGCAAACGCAGCGTGGAAACGATTTGTCGCCGCCGCTTCGTCGCGCTGATACCGCCTTCATTGAGTTCGTAATAGAGCCCAGGCTCCGGCAGGTTCGCGCATTCGTAGCGCTCCATCAGCCGCAGGAACAGATCGAGATCCTCGGCTGCCGGATATTTCACGCGATAGTTGCCCACGGCCTTGACCGCGTCCACGCGCAGCATCACCGAAGGATGAACCAGGGGCGAGCGCAACAGGCGCTCGCGCCGCAAGCGCGCGGGGTCGGCTGCCGGCCTCAGCATGAAGAGCGGCTCGCCTGCGCGATTCACGACTTGCGTCCACATGCCGAGCGCGGCGAGCGAGGGCGATGCCTCCATGCAGGCGCGCTGCTTCGCAAGCCGGTGCGCGAACGCGAGATCGCCCGCGTCGATGCGCGCGGCGTAACGAAAGCCCCGTGTGGCGAGTGCTTCGATGCCTGCTTCGAGCGCGCGCTCGATACCGCCGTTCCTGGGCATGCGCAGGATTTCCACGCACATGCCCGGCACGTCGGGCGCGACGATCGGCGGCGTGCTGCCGTCGTCCACGACGAGCGCGTAAATCGTTGCGTCCTCACTGAACGAAGCCAGCGAGCGTTCGACGTCGGCCTGGCCGTTATAGGCGGGCATCAGCACGGCGACGTCGGCGAGCGCACCGTTACGCGCGGCGCCTGCAATGGGGTTCGTCATGAAGCGAGCTTGAGGCGGATGTAATAGAAGTTCACGCTCGCGGCGGCGACATAGCCCGCCGCAAGTCCCACGAGTGCCCCGTATGCGCCGAGGCGATCAATGGCAATCAGGTTCACGGCGAACGCCACGGCGAGCGCGAGCAGCCACTTGGCGAGCAGCACGAATTTGGCCTGGTATTTGAGCACGACGAGGTTGCCGATCGCCTCGATTCCCGCGGGCACGGAAAGCCACACGGCCCAGCGGAAAATGCCGGCTGCCTCCGCGTAATCCGGGCCGAACACGCGGCCGATGATGAAGCCTGCGAGCGCATCGAGCACGAGCGCGCCCGACACCATCAACACCGCCGTCATGATGAAGAGCCGCAGCAGATTGCGGCGCAGTTGCGCGCTCTGCTGCACGCGGTACACGAACGCGGGTGCGATGGTTTGCGCGAGCATCAGCGCGAGCGTGATCCAGTTTTCGTTCAACTGCTGCGCGGCCGAATAGCGGCCGAGGTCGGCGAACGAGATCGTGCGTTCGAGCATCAGTCGGTCGAGTTTCAGGAACAGGTACATGCAGATGAGCCCGAGCCAGAACACGGTGCCTGCCGTGGCGAAGTGGCGAAAAAGCGTACGGTCGAAATGCCAGCCGAGCTTGCCGCCGTGGCGGCGCCGGAAGTAGAGCACGAGGGCCGCGCCGATTGCCGCCGATTCGATCGCCCACAGCCAGCCGAAGCTTGCGGGCCGGAATGCGGCGCGCGCGAGCAGCCAGACGAAGAGCGCCTTGACGATGGCCGTCGTCATGCTCGCCAGCAACTGCGGTTTGCTGTACGTCATGCTTTGCAGCCAGGCGTTGACGACGCCGACGAAAGGTTCGCGGAACAACATCGTGACCGCGAGGCCGGCGAGCATGGCGCCGACGAGCGGATCGGCCGCCCCCATCGCGATGCCGGCCCAGGTCGCGAGCAGCGCCGCGGCGGACACGCCGATGCGCAATGCAAATGCGCTGCCGAGCACCGTGCCCAGTTGCTCCGGCGGCCGGGTCACGATGGTCGGCACGAGGATTTCCGCGCCGCACACCCAGGTGATGGGCGCGAGCACGAGCAGCAGCGTGTTGGCGTATTGCCACTTGCCGAAGACATCGGGACCAAAGTAGCGCGCGAGTACGCCGCTGATCGCAATGGCGACCGCGATCTGCGTGACCCGTTCGAGGCCGAGCCACATGATGTTTGCGAATGCGCGGGCGACGTCGGGGTTCGCGTAGCGCTTCAGGCTCAGCATGGCCGCACGGCGCCTGGGGTGGCCGGGCGCTCATGCGCCATACGGGGCCGACGCGGAACAGGCATTATCGATATTGTTGTCGGAAGGAAAGGGCCAGGCATTAAAATGGGTGCCCAATTGTCGGGTGGCACAGGCGAAAGACGGCCATTATAGTTTGTAACGGATTCCACTTTTCGTAACGGGCTGCGCAAATATGCAGCCGAACTGTGTTACCTATTGGCACGATCATTCATGGACGGTGAGTCTCATCATGGTTTCTCAATCGATTTTCAAGGCCTATGACATTCGCGGCGTGATCGGCAAGACGCTCGACGCCGAAACGGCGCATGCCATTGGCCGGGCATTCGGCAGCGAAGTGCGTGCGCAGGGCGGCGATGCAGTCGTGATCGCGCGTGACGGCCGGCTCTCCGGGCCGGAACTGAGCCGCGCGCTGGGCGACGGCCTGCGCGAAGCGGGCGTCGATGTCGTCGATGTGGGCATGGTGCCGACGCCGGTCGGCTACTTCGCGGCCAGCGTGCCGCTGAAGCTGGCGGGCGGCGAGCGCAGCGTGGATTCGTGCATCGTCGTGACCGGCAGCCATAATCCGCCCGATTACAACGGCTTCAAGATGGTGTTGCGCGGCAAGGCGATCTACGGCGCGCAGATCACCGCACTCTACGACCGCATCGTTGCGGGCCGCTTCGACACGGGCGCGGGCAGCTACACGCAATACGACATCGCCGACGAATACGTCGAGCGCATCGTGGGCGATGTGAAGCTTGCGCGTCCGATGAAGATCGTGGTCGACACCGGCAATGGCGTGGCCGGCAATCTCGCGCCGCGCCTCTTCAAGACGATGGGCTGCGAGTTGGTCGAGCTCTTCACCGAAGTGGACGGCACGTTCCCGAATCACCACCCGGATCCGGCGCACCCTGAAAACCTGCAGGACGTGATTCGCGCGCTCAAGGAAACCGACGCCGAGGTCGGCTTCGCGTTCGACGGCGACGGCGACCGCCTGGGCGTCGTCACGAAGGACGGCCAGATCATCTATCCGGACCGTCAACTGATGCTGTTTGCCGAGGACGTGCTGTCGCGCCATCCGGGCGAAGAGATCATTTACGACGTGAAGTGCACGCGCAATCTCGCGAAGTGGGTGAAGGCCAAGGGCGGCGTGCCGCTCATGTGGAAGACGGGCCATTCGCTCGTGAAGGCGAAGCTGCGCGAGACCGGCGCGCCGCTCGCGGGCGAGATGAGCGGCCACGTGTTCTTCAAGGACCGCTGGTACGGCTTCGACGACGGGCTCTATACGGGCGCGCGCCTGCTTGAGCTGCTCTCGCGCGTCACGGACCCGAGCACGCTGCTCAACAGCCTGCCGAACTCGCACGCCACGCCTGAACTGCAACTCAAGCTCGAAGAGGGCGAGAACTTCGCGCTGATCGCGAAGCTGCAAAAGAACGCGCAGTTCACGGGCGCGGACGAAGTCATCACGATCGACGGTTTGCGCGTGGAGTATCCGGACGGCTTCGGGCTCGCGCGGTCGTCGAATACGACGCCGGTGGTCGTGATGCGCTTCGAGGCCGACAACGATGCGGCGCTCGCGCGTATCCAGGCGGATTTCAAGCGCCTGATTCTCGCCGAGAAGCCGGACGCGAAGCTGCCGTTTTGACGATGCGGTGAGCGGCCCGGTGCGGTTCGGCGCACATCGGGCCGCGCACCGCATCGACTGGCGCATACGGTCGCCTTGATGTCCGTATGCGGACTCTGAACAATTCCGCATGCTGGCTGACGGGCGGCTTTCTGTTTCCTTTTGTTTTGCGAAACAAACGGTCGCGAAACAAAACCGTCACCAGGTGCGCCGCATTGTCATCGAGCGCATCGCGTTGCCGCTGCAGAACATCCTGCTGTCCCGGTTCACCCCACCCCGGACCTGTCCACCCACGTTCCTGCTGGTTGCATGGTCAAGCAGCAGTGCTGTCATTCGGCTTCTTGTACCTTGTCTACCTTCGGGCGGGCATTGTCTTCGTATTCCATGTGTGCGCTCACATCTTTCCGGATCATGTACGTGCCACGGCTCCATGAATGTGGCTCTGTGCGTGCGAGCGCACAGAGCGGACGTCACCCGGAATCCTGTACGCCAAACGATTCGAACGCCGCGCAAGCCTGCGCATGTAACCGATGAATCATTTGCGTAACAAAATGTGACTGCGCTATTCCGGGCGGCTTTTTCAGACGCTCGTAAGCGACGTTATGCGCGTTTCTCCTGGTAGGCCGACGAATTCCCCTTCACGGTAACCCCGTCTTGCACCGGTACAAGACGTTCGCGACAGCAAACGTTTGTGCGTCCGGAATGCCCGTCGACAGGGCGATTCGGCTCGCCCGAACGCTTTGTTGGCCTGAAGGAAAATTATTTCTGAAAGCTCGATGACGGCTCCGGTTGTATTGCCGCACAAGACCGCATCGCGTGTCTGATTCACCGTTCTGGACAGCGAGGCTGTATCAGAGGTGAAACAAAACAGAATCCGCAGCGGCCGGCTGGCAAGGCCCGCGCGTGTCACATGCGGTCTGTGTGTTTCTTCACACAATGCCCCTGATTCTCTTGTGCGATGCAGGGATTTCGTCTGCATACGTGCGCTTGCTTACCCAAATATTCGCGTCGCCAAAATACCTGACGACTGGAGCGTCCCTGTTTGATTTCAATGCTTTAGCCGCCCGAACGAACGTCTTCCGTGACGCGCGCCGGGCTCTTCCTGTCGTCAAGCCGTTCCGAAGCGCTTCCATGGCTTTTCTGGCGACTTCATGGACTCGTGTTCAGCAGTGAAACATTCTGTGTGTGACCCGATTGCCGGGATCCTTTACTTCGCCAAACAAATCAATCCCATCAAGCCTCCCAGGCGTGTTGGCACGCTAGTCGCTTAGTAGCACGCGCAACGGTGACGTGCAGCCTGCGCAGTGATCAGGCGACGTGTCACGGTTTCCGGCATCGCAGGACTGCTGACGGGGAATCAATCCTCGATGCCGAAAGACTTCAGCCTCTGACCTGTCGGTCATGGAAGTCGGTGCTGAAGGGCAGGGAGCAGCGATTACGGCCTCGGCGGTTATCGACGTTCCCGCAGTGGTGGCGTAGGGGAAAGGAAGGTACGCGGCGCATCACTCAGGGGCGATACGTCTCAGTGCCGATCCTCTTAGCCAGGCTAATCCGGGCCGTGCAGTGCGAGGCCCTTTAACCGATGCTCGGTCCCGCAGCGGGCATGTTTCAGTACTTGAGTTCAAAACTTCATTTTCAAGGAGCTTAAAAATGCAAAAGACTCTCGACCTGGTTCGTGCCTTTGCCCGTGAAGAAGATGGCGTGACGGCAATCGAATACGGCCTGCTGGCTGCGCTGATCGCAGTGGCGATCATCCTGGGCGCTACGGCTGTCGGTAGCAACCTCAATACGTTGTTCAACAACATTGGGACCAAGCTGAAGAATGTCACCGTGAACTAGGCGGCGCACCAGGCAAGGCGGAGCTGCCGGGTCTTTGCCCTGTGCAGCTCCACGACCAGGCTGAACCGGTTTTTTTACCAATGTCGGTTACTGGTTCAGCGGCATCAAGATGCCTTAAGAAGCGAAAGAAGACTGCGATAACAAAGCGACCCGCTTTCTATCGAGGGTCGAACTAATTAGCACAACCGGGGAACGCCATGGACGCTTTCGCTTTTCCTGTCGGGGCATGTCTCTTGGGGCTGCTCGGAGCAGCCGCAGGCACGGATCTGCATGCGCGTCGCATTCCGAATGTTCTGGTGCTCACGGGTCTGGCGGTGGCGTTCGCGGTGCAGTGGGGACTGCACGGCGTGGGTGAGGGCAGCCAGCGCTGGATCTTGGGCCTGCTCACGGGAGGCGGCCTGTTCTTTCCGCTCTACCTGTTGCGCGGCATGGGGGCGGGCGACGTGAAGCTGATGGCGGCCGTGGGCGCTTTCGTCGGACCCGGGATGGCATTCGAAATCGCGCTGACGACCTGCGTCATTGGCGGTGTCTGGTCGCTGGCGGTGGTTGTCTTTAGGGGTAACGCCAGGGCCGCAGGCACCAACATTCTGGCAATCCTGCTCTCGCAGGGCGGTCAGTGCAGCAGGCTGTCCGGGAAAGAAAGCGGCGCCGTACTGCCTTCGGTCGGGTCGCTGCCTTATGGCGTCGCCATTGCACTGGGCACGTTGAGCATCATGATCCTGCGCGCCGGACAAGGCATCGTTTGATGGGCGGGAGCAGTCGCGCAAAAGATTCGCGCAAAAGATTCACGCAAAAGCAGAGGCCACGTCGAAGGGCAATAAAGGCAGCAAAAACACTTCGCGCGATGCGCGGTGACAATCGGGGGTACAACGTGAAAGACCAACAGCACACGGTGCCGCAGGCATCGGCCGACGTGACGCGCCTTCATGACGCCAGCCGCGCACGTAGCGACGGGGACGCGGCGGGCAAGCTGGCCCGCGCACCGCGCACCATCGAGGAAACCGGCCTCGACCAGAACTTCCTTCTCGAACTCGTTGCCAAGTCCGCATTCGTGATGGGCAAAGTGACACTTTCCCAGCTCGTGCAGCGGCTAAAGCTCTGCGCCAGCGTGCTCGACAGTGTCGTGTCGTTCGGCGTGCGGGAGCGGATTCTCGAAATTGTCCGGCGCGGCGCGAGCGACCTCGATGTCGAACTTCAATTGACGGAAGGCGGGCGTCAGCGCGCGGCCGACTTCATGAGCCGGTGCCGCTACGTCGGCCCGGCGCCGGTGTCGCTCGCGAGTTATGAAGCCGTCCTCGCGCGGCAATCCGTGCGGCAGATGCACGTGACACGCACGCAGGTGCGCGCGGCCTTTGCTGGGCTGACGGTCAGGACGTCGCTGCTCGACGACATTGGCGGCGCGGTCAACAGCGGCAAGCCGGTGATCTTCTTCGGCCCGCCGGGAAGCGGAAAAACTTCGCTTGCCGAACGACTGGGCAACCTGCTGCCGGGGCGCGTCGCGGTGCCCTATGCGATTGCCGTCGAAAACGAAGTGATCCAGATTTTCGACCCGCTGATCCACGAACCCTTTAACGTCGCTGCGCCGGATGGCGCGCAGGGGGCGCCCATCGACGCGCGCTGGCAAGTCTGCCGGCGGCCCACGGTGCTGTCGGGTGGCGAACTCACGCTCGATATGCTCGAGCTGCACTATGACGACGCGAGCGGGTTCTATCAGGCCCCGCCGCACGTGAAGGCCAACGGCGGTCTTTACGTGGTCGACGACCTGGGACGTCAGCGTGTCGAGCCGGCTGAACTGCTCAACCGCTGGATCGTGCCGTTCGATCGCGGCCGCGACATGCTCACCTTGCATACGGGCTTGCGCTTCTCGCTGCCGTTCGATGTCTGGGTTGCGTTCTCAAGCAACTTCTCGCCCGCGGATCTCGGCGATGAAGCGTTCTTCCGGCGTCTCGGCTGCAAGCTGTATGTCGGCGCGCTCGACGTCGCCGAGTACAGGGCCGTCTATGAGCGCCGCAGCGAAGAGCTGCGTGTCCCATCGGACGCCGATGCCTTCGAATACCTCGTTCATCACCTGCACATGACGTCCGGGCGTCCGCTGCTCGCCTGTTATCCGGGCGATCTTCTGCGCATCGTGCTGGCCAACGCCAGGTATCTGGACGAGCCGCCCGTCGCCAGTGCGCCGAACCTTCTGCGTGCGTGGAACAGCTATTTCGCGGTCGTCGGCGAGTACGAGGCGCCGCCGCCGCAACAGCAGGGCGCGTCGGAGCGGGCCGCAAAAAAATCAGCGGCCGGTTAATGGACCGGTTAAGCGGCCGGAAACCCTAGTCAGGAAACAGGTCAGGAATCAGGAGACGCATCATGAAGAACGTACGCGCCATAGTGATGTTGCTGGTTGCCGCGATAGCCGGGCTGGGTGCTGTCGCGGTGGCATCGCGCTGGCTGATCGACCGGTCGTCCGGCATGACGGCCAAGGTTGCCGTCGCGGACATCGACATCAATCTCGGTCAGCGGCTGAGCCCGGAATTCATCAAGATGGTCGACTGGCCATCGGGCAGCGTGCCGGCCGGCACTTTCAACGATGTCCAGAAACTCGACGGGCGGGTCATGAAAAACAGCGTGCTGCGCGGCGAGCCGATTCTCGAAGGCAAGCTGACGCCCGTCGGTACGCAAGGCGGCCTCTCGGCCGTGATCGCGCAGGGCGACCGGGCGATCACCGTGCGGGTGAACGACGTGATCGGCGTGGCGGGCTTTGCGCTGCCGGGCAACTACGTCGACATCATCGTCAGCACGCAGCAGGACAAAGGCGCCAAGGGTTCGAAGGACGAAAACATCTCGAAGATCGTGCTCGAGAAGATCCTGGTGCTGGCCGTCGCGCAGGAGGTCGGGCGCGACGAAACCAAGCCGAAGGTCGTCAACGCCGTCACGCTCGAAGTCACGCCCGAACAGGCAGAGAAGCTCGATTTGGCGCGCAGTGTCGGGACGCTGTCGCTCGTGCTTCGCAACCAGGTCGACACCGCCGAGCTTGCCACGCCCGGCGCGACGAAATTCACGCTGCTTGGTACGGAGGCTCCGGTGGCTGCCTCGGCGCCCGCCGCGCGTCCGGTGGTACGCACGCGCTATGTGGCACGTCGGGCTGCGCCGCGCGATTGCGTAGGTGTTCTATCGGGTGTGTTGGGCGGCGTGGAGTGTTTCTAGGCGCAGGCGGTCAGCCCGTGAGCGGGGCGTCCGGCATCGGGCGCCGGGACGACTGCACGGTGCGTTCGAAAGACATCGGGTAACGGGGGAATCAAAAATGAAGACGAAACAGGGGTTCTCGGGCGGCCGCCGGACGCGCCACCGCTCACTGGGCAGTACGGCGCTCGTTGCGGCGCTTTGCTTCGGCCTCGTGGCCGCTCAGACCAGCGAGGCGCAGGAGGCGATCGAAAACCCGATCCTGGCGGCGAAGCGCGGCCCGAAGCCGCCGTCGCCGGCCTTGCGCGGTGCGGCGCCGATGACCGTCGCGATGATGCCCGGCGCGGCGGCGATGAGCGGGCCCATTCCGTTGCGCGGCCCGAGCTGCACCGGGGAGATGCGCGCCGAAACCAACGTTGCCGTACCGGTCGGCAAATCGGTTCTCGTGCCGCTTCCCGAGCCCGCGCGCAATCGCACGCTCGGCAACCCGGTCGTCGCGCAGGCGGCGCTGGTGTCCCCGCAAACGCTCTACGTCGTCGGGATGACGGTCGGCACCACTAACATGATCGTGCAGGGCAAGAGCGGCGCCTGCACCATGATCGATGTGAGCGTCAATGTCGATGCCGAAGGGCTGCAGCAGGCGCTGCGGCAGGTGATGCCGGAAGAGCGCGGCATCCGCGTATCGTCGGCAGCCGGCAACCTGGTGCTGGCCGGGAGCGTGTCGAGCGCGCCCGCTGCACAACAGGTGATGCAGATGGCCCAGGCTTTCGCGGACTCGCAGCCTACGCAACAGCAGCAGGCGGCCTCGTCGAATTCGGGTAACGGGACGACAAGCACGAGCCAGCAGAGTACGAGCACCAGCAAATCGGCCACGGTGATCAACATGATGGTCGTCGATGCGCCGCAGCAGGTGATGCTCGAAGTCAAGGTGGCGGAGGTCTCGAAGACGCTGATCAACCAGCTGGGCGCGGCCGTGAATATTCAGGGCGGCTTCGGCTCGTGGACGGGGGCGCTGGTGAGCAGCCTGCTCCAGGGCGTGTCGAGCGCGTTTGCCTTCAGCAAGGCCAACAACCGCCCGTTGGCTCTCGCCGTCGATGCGCAGAAGACCGACAACCTGATCAAGATTCTTGCCGAACCGAACCTCGTGACGATCAGCGGCCAGGAAGCGACGTTCCTTTCGGGCGGCAAGATCTTCATTCCGATTCCGCAGAGCAGCGGCAACGGCGTGTCGAGCATCACGCTGCAGGAGGAAGAGTTCGGCGTCGGGCTGAGGTTCACGCCGACCGTGCTGGCCAATGGGCGGATCAACCTGAAGGTGGCGCCTGAAGTGTCCGAACTGTCTCCCACGGGCGTGACGGTCGCGTCCTCCGGCACGAACTCGGTTTCCATCCTGCCGCTCATCAACACGCGCCGCGCATCGACGGTCGTGCAGATGAACGATGGCGAGTCGTTTGCGATCGGCGGCCTGTTGAGCAACAACATTACGGGCGCGCTGAAGGCCGTTCCCGGTCTTGGCGAAGTGCCCGTTCTCGGCGCATTGCTGCGTAGCACATCGTTCCAGCGGGACATGACGGAGCTCGTATTCATCATCACGCCGCACCTCGTGAAGCCGATGCAGACCGCGAATTATCCGTTGCCGACGGACAGCTTCTCGCCGACGAACGATGCCGACGTGTATGCGACGGGCAACATGGAAGGCCGTCACGGCAGCAAGACCGTGACACCCGTCGGTACGCCGACGAACGCGCAGCCGGCGCAATCGCCTGCACCGATGCCTGCTCCGGCGCCTCAGGTACCCGTATCCCAGGCGCCCGCACCTCAGGTACCCGCACCTCAGGTACCCGCACCTCAGGCGCCGGTTGCGCCAACGGTGATGGCCGTGCCGCAGCCCGACGTGCATGTCGTATCAGAGGTGCCCCCGCAAGCTGGTTCGCAGGGGCCGACCGGGCCGTCGCCGGAGAGGTCGCCGTCCGCGCCGCCATCGGCACAGACGGCCGATAACGAAGCCGTCCGTATTGCGCGTATCGAAGCCGCCGCGAGCCGGATCGCAGCGGGCACAGGCCAGCAGGAAGTGGCGGCCGCAAGCGCATCGGGCCACGCGCTGGACCATTGATGTGATGCACAGGGGAATCTCATGAAACTCGAACTCGTCAATCTCGTGCGCCGTGCCGCCCTGGTCTTGTGCGCGTGCGCCTCGCTGAACGGATGCCTGTCCAGCACGCCGATCTGGGATGCGCACGTCGGCCAGGCACTCAAGGCCGTCACCCAGGCGCAGATCATCGATCCGGACGCCGGGCACACGCCCGACAAGCCGAGTATGGATGGCACGTCCGCCGTCACGGCCATGGACAGCTACGACAAGTCCTTCCGCTCGCCTACGCCGCCATCGAATGCATTCGTCATCGGCGTAGGCAGCGGAAGCGCGGTCGGCGGCCAGTAACCGGAACAGGCACAGGAGATCGTCATGCGTCGCGTCAATCATTCGGGTTCGTACGGTGCCGCTCGCCGGGGCGCGCGCGGCGTCGTGGCGATCATCGTCGCGCTCACGCTTGCGTTGCTGATTGCCTTCACAGGCCTCGCGCTCGATCTGGGCAAGCTGTATGTCGCGAAGAGCGAGCTGTCCAACGCCGCCGACGCCTGTGCGCTGGCCGCCGCGCGCGATCTGACCAAGGCGGTATCGCTTGCGACGCCCGAGGCGGCTGCCATGACGGTGGGGGCGAGCAACCGCGTGCTGCTGCAGGGTGAGAGCGTGGCGCTGGCAACCGACAGCAACGTCACGTTCAGCAAGCAGTTCGCGGGGCCTTACCTCACCAAGGACCAGTTCACGACGGCGGATGTGCCGGATATCGGATATGTGCGCTGCACGGTGAGCCGCACGCGCATCCCCAACTGGTTCATGCAGGTGGTCGACGCCACGCTGGGCACGTCGGCCGTCGCCGCGACGGCGGTTGCGTCGACCACGGAGTCGCAGACGACCTGCGCGCTGCCGGTCGCCATTTGCCAACCGCCGGCCGCGAGTCCGTATAGCGTTGGGCAGTGGGTGTCCAGCAAGGTCGATTCGAGCACCAACCAACTGAACGGCAGCTTCATGTGGGTTGCGTACCCCGGTCAGAATGTGCCCGACATGAGGACGCTTCTCACGGGCTCGGGCCAGTGCACGCTGCCATCGAAAGGAACCAATGTCGGCCAGACCGGCAACATCCAGAGCATGGCCGACGCGTGGAACACCCGTTTCGGTATCTACCATGGCCAATACAATCCGCCGCCGGATCCCGCCGGAATATCCGATTTCACCGGCTTCGCCTATTCGCCCGTGACTCAGCTCAACGGTTCGATTCCGACCGGCAATGTCTTCCCGGATTTCCGTGACAACCAGCGGCCGAACCACACGCCCTATCAGGGCGGCCCCTCGACTCCAGACAATCTCCTGGATGTCCAGGGCACGACCCAGGCGAGCACCTACTACGCGAGTGGCGCCGACCGGCGGCTGGCGCTGGTGCCGGTGGTCGACTGCTCGGTATTGCAAAGTCCTGTGCACCAGGCGCCGATCCTGTCATGGGCATGCATCCTGATGCTTCACCCGATGGAAAAAGGCGGGAGCAAGAGCGGGCTCAACGGCACCGTCTACCTGGAGTATCGCGGCGACGCGAGCGACCCGACGACGGTCTGCGCCACGCAAGGCATTCCGGGAAGCACGACGGCGGGCATCGGGCCGATGGTGCCCGTACTGGTCCAATAGGAGGTTCGTCATGCGCAGGCAAAGAAGGTCGCCCCGGAAGATGAAGGGCGCGGTCGCCGTCGAGTTCGCCTTTCTGGCGATGCCGCTCATCACGCTGCTGCTTGGCATCGCCGAGTTCGGCCACGCGTTCTATGAGTACAACACCATCGTCAAGTCGGTGCGCGACGGCGCGCGTCTGCTGTCGGCCTACGACCCGACCGATACCACCGACTATCCGATGGCGCAGGCAAAGTGTCTGGTCGCCTATGGCACGCCGGATTGTTCAGGACCGCCGCTCGTCCAGGGACTGACGGTCGATCAGGTGGTGGTGTGCGACCAGGTCAATACGGCCGGCTGCAGCGGACAGTTCAAGAACGTGCAGACCAACCCCGCTGCGGAGACGATCAATCTCGTGCAGGTGAAGGTGACGGGCTATCAGTACGCGCAGATCACCGGGTTCTTCAATCTCGGCGGTCTGATCTTCGGCGATATCAGCTGTGTGATGAGGCAGGTGCTATGAACCGACTCCGAATCCATCGTCGGCCGCCCGCACGACGTCAAAAAGGCGTAGCGGCGCTCGAGTTCGCGCTGATCGCATCGGTTTTCTTCACGCTGCTGATCGGCGTGATGGAAATGGGCCGCGTGCTCTTCTACTTCAACACGGCGGCGGAGGCGACGAGGCTGGGCGCGCGCGTGGCGGTCGTCTGCGATGTCAACAGTAGCCAGGCCACGACCAACCCGGTCGTCCGGGACATGCAGCGGATGCTGCCGATCCTGACCCCGGCCAATGTCTCGGTGGCGTACACGCCGTCGGGATGCGACGCCTCGTCGTGCACGGCAGTAACGGTGTCGGTCACCAACGTCACCGTCAATACGATGGTGCCGTTCGTGCCGTTCAATGTGACCTTGCCGCCGTTCTCGACGACCTTGCCGCGCGAAAGCCTGAACAGCGTGGGCGGCACCAATCCGAGCTGTGCGTAGACCATCGTTCATCATGGGAAGAATGAAATGATCGACATTCTCACGATTTCATCCGATCCGGCACGTGCGCATGCCGTTGCACGGATCGTCGAGACCGGTGAGTCCCGCCATCGCGTCAGGACTTCATCGGCACGTCTTGCGGATCTCTGCGCGAGCGATGAAGCGCTCGATGGCATCGACCTGCTGATTTTCGAAAGTTCGCAACCGATGCAGGAGGATTTCGATGCGCTCGCTACGATCGCGGCGAGGCATGCCGATTTGAGCTGCATCCTGCTCGCTCCGTCGCCGTCCGCGGACCTGCTGGTGCGCGCGATGCGTGCAGGCGTGAAGGACGTGCAGCCGTGGCCCGCGGACCCTCACGATCTGGGGCGTGCCGTCGAGCGCATCGCCGCGAAGTCGCGCGGCACGCGGCGCGACGGGCGGGTGATCTCGTTCGTTTCCTGCAAAGGCGGCAGCGGCACGTCGTTCCTCGCGGCCAATCTGGCGTTTGCGGCCTCGGCAGCGGGCAAGCGCGCGCTGCTGATCGACCTGAACCAGCAGTTCGGAGAAGCGGCGTTCCTCGTCTGCGAAGCCACGCCGCCCGCCACGCTCGCCGACGTCAGCGCGCAAATCGAGCGTCTCGATCCGGCGTTTCTCGAAGCGTGCCTGACGCACGTCAGCGAGAGCTTCGACGTGCTTGCCGGCGCGCTCGACCCGGGGCGAGCCAGGGACATCAAGCCGGAGCATCTGCAACGTATCCTGAACCTGGCGCGCCCGCTCTACGATCTCGTCATCTTCGATATCGGGCAGAGCATCAGCCATGTGTCGATCGCCGCGCTGGACCAGAGCGAATGCATCTTTGCCGTGCTGCAACTGAGCCTGCCGTATCTGCGGGCGGGCCGCCGGCTGATGGAAATCTTCCGTTCGCTCGGCTATCGCGGCGACCGGATTCGCGTGCTGGTGAACCGCTATGAAAAGAAGGGGCCCGTGGGATTGCCGGAACTGGAGAAAGCAATCGGCCTGCGCGCATCGAGCGTGATCCCTGAAGACGATGCTTCGGTATCCGCATCGATCAACCAGGGCGTGCCGATCCTGCGTCTCGCGAAATCGAGCGGCGTTGCGAAAGGATTGAACGATCTGATGCGCAGTCTCTCGCCGCAGCCTGTGATCGGGCGGACGCGCATCCTGCAGAAATTCTTCGCCCGTCCGGTGCTGAGCCGGGCCTGAAATCGAGGAGAACCAGAATGGCCGACGTAATGACACTCCGTGAGCAGTTTATTGATCTGCCCGACGCATCGGTTCACGATCAGGGCGCGCATCGCTCGAAAATGGCGCAACGGGCGTATCAGGAACTGAAGAAGAACGTCCATCAGTCGATCATCGATCGCGTCGAACTGGAGAAGCTGCAGCGTCTGTCGACTGAGCAGATCCAGCATGAACTGGCGCAACTGGTCGAGCGGATCATCGAAGAAGACAACGTGCCGATCAACGAGCTGGAGCGCAGGCAGCTCGTGCGCGACGTGCGCGACGAGATGCTCGGCTTCGGTCCGCTCGAACCGTTGCTTGCCGATCCGACCGTCTCGGACATCCTCGTCAACACGCACAAGCATGTGTACGTCGAGCGGCGCGGCAAGCTCGAACTGACTGACGTCACGTTCTACGACGACGCGCATCTGATGAAGGTGATCGAAAAGATCGTGTCGCGCGTCGGCCGCCGGATCGACGAATCGAATCCGATGGTGGATGCGCGCCTTCCCGATGGCTCGCGGATGAACGCGATCATTCCGCCGTCCGCCATCGACGGGCCATTGCTGTCGATTCGCCGTTTTTCGGTCAATCCGCTCGCGCCGAAAGACCTGATCGAGAATCAGAGCATGACGCCGCCGATGCTTCAGATGCTCGAAGCGATGTCGGCCGCGAAGATGAACGTGCTGATCTCGGGCGGAACGGGCAGCGGCAAGACGACGCTGCTCAACGTGCTGTCCGGATTCATCCCGGCGGACGAGCGGATCGTCACGATCGAGGACGCCGCCGAGCTTCAGTTGCGCCAGGAGCACGTGCTGCGTCTCGAAACGCGCCCGCCCAATATCGAAGGACGGGGCGAGATCACGCAGCGCGCACTGGTGCGCAATGCGCTGCGGATGCGGCCGGACCGCATCATCCTTGGCGAGGTGCGCGGCGCTGAGGCGCTCGACATGCTCCAGGCGATGAACACGGGCCACGAGGGATCGCTTGCAACGGTGCACGCGAATACGCCGCGCGATGCGCTAACGCGGCTCGAAAACATGATTGGCATGGCTGGGCTGAATCTGCCGCCGAAGTCGGCCCGCCATCAGATCACGTCGGCGATCAGCGTCATCATCCAGGTCGCGCGCTTGACGGACGGACGCAGAAAGATCACGAGCATTCAGGAAATCACCGGCATGGAAGGCGACGTCGTCAACCTGCAGGAGATTTTCACGTTCAGGCGCGCCGGCGTCGATCGGGAAGGCAAAGTATGCGGGCATTTTTGCGCCACCGGCGTGCGACCGAAATTCTCGGAGCGTCTCCAGGCGTTTGGCGTAGCCGTGCCCGATACGCTGTACGACCCGTCGAAGCATTACCCGGTGTGAGCCCCGCATGACGAACGCAGCGCGGAACCAGCAACGGGCGGCGGCCACGGCCATGTGCCTGCGAGGTATCTGAAAATGAACACGCTATTCTATGGATTCGTCATTCTGGTCTTCGTCTCGATCATCCTGCTGATCGAAGCCGGCTACTTCTGGTGGAAAAGCGGGCACAGCAGCGAGGCGAAGCGCCTGGAAAACCGCATCCGGATGATGTCCGCGGGCGGCCACGGCAACGATCGAGCCGGGTCGATTCTCAAGCAGCGCGAGCTCAGCTCGTCGCCGCTGATGTCCCGGCTGCTGCTGAAGGTGCCGCGCATTCATGCGCTCGACCGCTGGCTGGTTCAGTCGGGACTGAACTGGTCGGTCGGGAAGTTCGTGATGCTGATGGTCTGTCCGCCTGTCGTGATCGCGCTGCTTGGCAGGCTGGTCTACATTCCGGCTGCCGCGCTCGTCGTGCTGATGCTCATCGGGGCGCTGTATGCGCCGTTCAGGGTCAACCGCGCCATGAACAAGCGGCTCAAGCGGCTCGAGGAACAGTTGCCGGAGGCCGCCGACATGATGAGCCGCTCGCTGCGCGCAGGCCACTCGTTTGCGACGGCGCTCGGGATCGTCGGCGACGAAATGCCAGAGCCGATAGGCGGCGAGTTTCGTGCAGCGTTCGACGAGATCAATTTCGGCGTCCCGCTCAACCAGGCGCTTGGCGCGCTCGCGAGCCGCGTTCCGATCAGCGACTTGCGCTACTTCGTGATCGCCGTTCTGATCCAGCGCGAAAGCGGCGGCAACCTGGCCGAGATTCTCGGCAACATCAGTCAGCTCATCCGCAGCCGGCTCGCGCTGCTGGGCAAGGTGAAGGCGCTCTCGGCCGAGGGCAGGCTGTCGGCCTGGATACTCGGTCTCCTGCCTTTTGGATTGGGGATGGTCATCTCGCTCGTCAACCCGGGCTTCATGAAAGTGCTGTGGACCGATCCCGCGGGGCTCAAGATGGTCGGCGGCGCGGTGGTCCTGATGCTGTTCGGTTTCGTGTGGATGCGCAAGGTCATCCGGATTCACGTTTGAATATCTGAACGGAGATGGGCACGTCCCATGTCGACCATGAAAACAGAGCAGATCGTATTGCTGGCCATCGTGTTCATCATCGTTGTCCTGTTCAGCTTCGGTGTGATGGCGCTATTCATGCCCAATTCACTGAATCGCCGCCTCAAGACGTTGACGGACGGCGCTATTCCGCTGTCGGATACGAACGACCTCGACGTGCAATGGGCGAAGAAGATTGCGCAGGTGTCGGAGCCGATTGCGCGCCTGTCGATTCCCAAGGAAGGCTGGGAGAACTCCGCGTTACGCACGCGTTTCATGCATGCCGGGTGGCGCAGCGCGTCGGCGCCGGTGCTCTACTTCGCTGCGAAGACGGGGCTCGCGGTCGGGCTGCCGCTGGTCTGCGTGCTGGTGGCGGCGCTCTACATCGAGGCGGGCAACAATCATGGCCTCATCGCGATACTCGTCGTACTTTCGGCCATCGGGTATTACCTGCCGAACGTCGTGCTGTCACGCCGGGTACGGCACCGCCAGCAGACTATCTTCGAAGACTTTCCCGATGCACTGGATCTGCTCACGGTATGCGTGGAAGCGGGGCTCGGGCTGGACGCGGCATTGATGAAAGTGGCCGAAGAAATGCACATCAAGAGCCGGACCCTGAGCAACGAACTGCAGCTTCTGCTGCTGGAACTCCGGGCGGGACAGAGCAAGGAAACGGCACTCAAGAACCTCGCGTTGCGCACGGGCGTGGAAGATCTCGACGTGCTGGTGGCCATGCTGATTCAGGCCGAACGTTTCGGTACCAGCGTCGGCGACTCGTTGCGTGTGCATTCAGAGAATCTGCGCCTCAAGCGCAGGCTGCGCGCAGAAGAGGCGGCTGCAAAGATCGCCGTGAAACTGCTGTTCCCGCTGATCTTCTGCATCTTTCCCACGCTGATGCTGGTCCTGCTCGGTCCCGCCTTCATCCAGGTGCTTCGCGTGCTGCTACCGACGTTCGCCGGGCAGACGGGCGTCGCGGCGCCCCCCATGTAACGGCAGGAGCGGTCATGACAGATCCAGGAAAAAACGCGGAAGTCGTCAGGCTGCGGTTCATGCTGGGCGTCAAGCTGGCGGCCTTCAACCAGTTCGTGGCCGAACGACTCGGGCTGAGCATCACGGATCTCAAGTGCCTGGAAGTCGCCTGTTACGACGAGGTTCAACCTGTCACGCCGGGACGGTTATCGAAGCTCATGCGGTTATCGCCGAGCAGCATTACGACGTCGCTCAAACGCCTGGAAAAGGCAGGATTGATCAAACGGGAACCCGATCCTACCGACCGCAGGCGCGTTCTGTTGCGTTTCGTCTCCGGGCGTCGACCGCTGATCAATGTCTGTTACGAGCAGGTGAATCGCAGTCTGGCCGAATTCGACAGCAAACTGGACAGCAGCGAACGGGAGAGCATCAAGAAGTACCTTTCCGGACTCGTGCAGATCGTGGACGAATACCTGGAAGAGAACCAGACGGACTCGTAGCCGTCAACATTCACCACGAACGCCACCGGGAGCGCGGGCAGCCGCTTCACGAGCAGCACGAATTTCGCCTGGTACCCGGGCGCGTCGCGCTTCCCCGCATGCCTGCGTCATCCCGGCCCGCGCTTTTCCTCGTTTTCCCCACCGCTCGCGCTAAAATCACGGCCTTTACCGCCTCTTTCGGCGCAGATGCGCCGTCCGATTTGCCTTGAGCGTACAAAAGATCCTGATCGTGCGCGTATCGTCGCTCGGCGACGTCGTCCACAACATGCCTGTCGTCGCCGACGTCCTGCGGCGGCATCCCGACGCGCAGATCGACTGGCTCGTCGAGGAAAACTTCCAGTCACTCGTAGAACTCGTGCACGGCGTGCGCCGTGCGATCCCGTTCTCGCTGCGCCGCTGGCGCAAGCGCATCCTGTCGCCCGCGAACTGGCGCGAAATCGGCGCGTTCCGCCGCACGCTCGCCGCCGAAAAGTACGACCTCGTGATCGACTGCCAGGGCCTCATCAAGACTGCCTGGGTGGGGCGCTGGGCGCACGGGCCGCTCGTCGGCCTCGGCAACCGCACGGACGGCGCAGGCTACGAATGGCCCGTGCGCTTCTTCTACGACCGCTCCGTGCATATCGAGCCGCGCACGCATGTCGTCGAGCGCTCGCGGCAACTGGTTGCGGCCGCACTGAACGAGCCGGCGCCGCTGCCTGCGGACGCAATCGACTTCGGACTCGATACCGGGCGCGCCGCGCAGGCGCTCGCGGGCGTCGGGCTGAACCTGCCGGTGCCTTACGTCGTGTTCGTCCACGCCACGTCGCGTGCCGACAAGCAATGGCCCGACGCGCACTGGATCGAGCTGGGCCAGGCGCTGGTGCGGCGCGGCGTGTCGCTCGTGATGCCGTGGGGCAGCGACGCGGAGCGCGCGACGAGCGAGCGTCTTGCGCGCGAATTCGGCGCTGCGGCCATCGTGCCGCCGAAGCTCGGGCTGGCGGCGGTCGTGGGGCTGATCGACGGCGCGGCGGCGACCGTGGGCGTCGATACGGGCCTCGTGCATATCGCGGCGGCGCTGAAGCGGCCGACCATCGAGTTGTACAATTTCGCCACCGCGTGGCGCACGGGCGGCTACTGGTCGTCGAACGTTGTCAATCTCGGCACGGCCGGGCAGCCGCCGACGCTCGCTCAGGTCAAGGCCGCGCTGGCGGGCTTCGGGCTGCTGTAGCCCGCACCGTGCGGGCGAGCCGTGGCCGGGCGTTCGCGGCTCAGGGCGTGCGTTCGCGCGCTTCCTCCGCGCAACGGGCGCATGAGGGTTCGTGCCCGACGCGTGCAACGTGCCCGACGTGCCCGACGTGCCCGACGTGCGCGCGGCGCCCTCGCGAGCGGTCTCCTGCAACGCGCTTTTGCGAGGCGCATGAGGCGCGCTCGCATCGTCATTTAGCCCGGCTGACATCGCCGTGCAACCCCGGCCGTCACCGTCGTGCAACCCGATCCATCACTTCGAGGGGCGACATGAAAGAAGAATCGCAGATTGTCGAAATCGCTTCCGCCGACTGGCGCGGCCAGCACCTTTCGCAGCCGCGCGAAATGCTGCTCGACGCCGTCGAGCACGGCAAGGTGCTGTACTTCCCGAACCTGGCGTTTGCGCTCGACGGTAGTGAGCGTGCTCTGCTCGATCCGGCCATTGCCGACCCCAAGCGCAAGAACATCAGCCTCGACCCGAACGGCGGCGCGCTGCACGGCGTGCTGGGCGAAGCGGCCATGCAGTCTGCGGCACGCGCGCTGATCGCGCGTTACCAGGCTTGCGCGCGCACGCTCGTCGACGGTCTCTTTCCCGAGTACGCCGGCAAGCTGCGCGTCGCGCCGACGAGCCTGCGCCTGCATCGGGTGGAAACGCGCCAGACGTCGTGGCGCAAGGACGATTCGCGTCTGCATGTCGACGCGTTTCCGTCGCGTCCGAACTACGGCGAGCGCATCCTGCGCGTCTTCACGAACGTGAATCCCGACGGCGTGCCGCGCGTGTGGCGCGTGGGCGAGCCGTTCGAAGACATGGCAAAGCGCTTCTTGCCGAAAATCAGGCCGCAGGTGCCGGGCTCGGCGTGGCTGCAGCATCTGCTGCACATCACGAAGTCGCCGCGCAGTGCGTACGATCACCTGATGCTGAATCTGCACGACGGTATGAAGGCCGATCTCGATTATCAGAAGGCGTCGCCGCAGGAAAGCATCAGCTTTCCGCCTGGCAGCGTGTGGGTGTGCTTCTCCGATCACGCGTCGCATGCGGTGATGTCCGGCCAGTTCATGATGGAGCAGACCTTCTTCCTGCCCGCGAAGGACATGGTGCATCCGGACTGGGCGCCGCTCGGCATTCTCGAACGCCTCAAGGGCAAGGAACTGGTTTGAGCGCGTATTTCGTGGGGTATTGCGTCGCATTGCCTTGCACGCGGCCGGAGGCACGATGCTGAGAGCCGTCTATCGCGCTGCCTGGTGGCTCGTTGCGCCGCTCGCGGTGTTGCGTCTTTTGATTCGTTCGCGCCGCGAGCGCGGCTATCGCGAACATATCGGCGAACGCTTTGGCTGCTCGGCCGGACGGCTGCCCGAGGATGACGCGCCGCTCATCTGGGTCCACGCCGTTTCGGTGGGCGAGACGCGTGCGGCGCAGCCGCTCGTCGATGCGCTCCTCGCCGCGCGTCCCGACGCGCGCATCTTGCTCACGCACATGACGCCAGGCGGGCGCGCGGCGGGCGTGCAACTGTTCGGCGAGCGCGTAGCGCGCTGCTATCTGCCGTACGACATGCCCCATACCGTGCGGCGCTTTCTGCGCGCGTGGCGTCCGTCGCTCGGCATCGTGATGGAAACCGAGGTCTGGCCCACGCTCATCGACGAATGCCGCCGCGCCGACGTGCCGCTCGTGCTCACCAATGCGCGCATGTCCGCGCGCTCGTTCAAGCGAGCCGCGAAATTCGGCGCGGCGGTGAAAGAGGTGTTCGGCGGCTTTGCGCGCGTGCTCGCGCAGAGCCCGGCGGATGCGGAGCGCCTCACGACGCTCGGTGCGCGCAATGTCGCGGTGCTCGGCAACCTGAAGTTCGACATGGCGAGCCCGCCCGGGCTCATCGCGCGCGGACGCGAATGGCGCCGCGCGATCGGCACGCGGCCCGTGTGGGTCGCGGCGAGCACGCGTGAAGGCGAGGAAGAGCGCGTGCTGCAGGCGTTCGCGGCACTCGGCATCGACAACGCGCTGCTGATTCTCGTGCCGCGCCATCCGCAGCGTTTCGATGAAGTCGCGGCGCTCGTCGCGCGCAAGAACCTCAAGCTCGTGCGGCGCTCGCAATGGGCGGCTAGCGAAGCGCCAGCGGAAGCGTCGGCGCACGGCGCGCCGCGCGCGCTGCCGCAGGACGTGAACGTGCTGCTCGGCGATTCGATGGGCGAGATGGGCGCGTATTACGCGGCTGCCGATCTTGCGTTCATCGGCGGGAGCCTGTTGCCGCTCGGCGGGCAGAACCTGATCGAGGCGTGCGCCGTGGGCGTGCCCGTGCTGATCGGCCCGCACGTGTTCAACTTCGCGCAGGCCACGGCCGATGCGGTCGCAGCCGGCGCGGCGCTGCAGGTGCAGGATCCTGTGGGCCTCGCGCAGGCGCTCCATGAACTCTTCGACGACAAGCCGCGCCGCGTGGCGATGGGCGCGGCGGGCGCTGCATTTGCGGCGCGTCATCGCGGGGCGACGGCGCGCACGGTCGACGTCCTGACGACGTTACTGCCCGAGCGCGCCTCTTCGGTCACGTCGCTCGATCTCTGAACCCGCGGCTGGCGCGGCGCACGCCTGCGCGGCGTTCGCGCGCTGCCACGCTGCGACCGGAAGGGCGTGCTCGCGCGGTCGCAGCCGATACGAAAAAGGGCGCAGCAAGCGCCGCGCCCTTCGTGGACAGCCTGGCGGGCGAAGGCCCGCCGCCGCTGTCAATACATCAGTAAGCCGGCACCTTGGGGTCGACTTCGCGCGACCACGCGTCGATGCCGCCCTGCAGGTTGAACACCTTCGTGAAGCCGCGCGATTCGAGGAACATCGCGACCGAAGCGCTACGCCTGCCGTGATGGCAGACGCAGACGACCGGCGCCTCGTCGTCGAGTTCTTCGCTGCGCGCGGGGATCTCGTTCATCGGAATCCACACGCAGCCCGCGATTTGCGCGGTCTCGATCTCCCACGGCTCGCGCACGTCGAGCAGCACGGGGGCGGCGCGCGACGGGTCGGCGAGCCAGGCGGCGAGGTCAGGAGCGTTCAGGTTTTGCATGGGAAACACGTGGATGCGAGCGCTGCAGCGGGCCGCGCGGGCCGTGAGACCCGGCGGCGCGGCGCATTGTGCCTTAGAACTTGAAGCGCGAAGGCTGGATGGCGTTCTGCAGCGCTTCGACGTAGGTTTCGAACACGCAGGCGATGCGGTATTGCTTTTCGTCGACGCGCGTGATGATCTGCGCTTCCATCACCGGCGCGGTGCCGACGAATGCCGCGAGGCGTCCGCCCACCTTCAGTTGTTCGAGCAGTTCCTGCGGCACGACCGGCAGGCCGCCCGAGACGCAGATCACGTCGTAGGGCGCGTTGGCGGCCCAGCCGCGTGCGCCGTCGCCGAGCTTGACTTCGGCGTTCAGCACGCCGTTCTTCGTGAAGTTCGCGCGGGCGAATTCGGCCAGTTCCGGGTCGATTTCGACCGTCAGCACCTGCAGTGCGCGATTCGCGAGCAGTGCCGCCATGTAACCCGAACCCGTGCCGATTTCCAGCACGTTCTCGTGCTTCTTCACCGCGAGTTCCTGCAGGATGCGCGCTTCGACGCGCGGCGCCATCATGTGCTGGCCGTTGGGCAGCGGGATCTCGAGATCGGCGAAGGCGATGTCCGCGTAGACAGCCGGGACGAATTGCTCGCGCTTGACGATCGAAAGCAGGCTCAGGACGTCCAGGTCCAGCACGTCCCAGGGGCGGATCTGCTGTTCGATCATATTGAAACGCGCTTGTTCGATGTTCATGGTGGTCGGCGTTATGGGTTGGATTCGGAACAGGTGGCCCGGCCTGTGCGACTGATGCGCGGCGTTCGCGACGCCGCCGGAGCAGGTGACGGGCAATCGCGAGATTGTACCAAAGCGCTCTGTCGGGGCGCCGCGCCAGCCGCAACTGCGGCCGTTTGTGCCGCAGGCCGCTGCGGCGCCATGGTGGCGATAGGCGGCGCTACAGCTCGTAGCTCTCGTGTTCGCCCTTGAGCGCCTGCTCGATCAGCTTGCGGGTCAGGCTCGGCGAGAGCAGCTCGACCAGCGTGTAGACGTAACTGCGCAGATACGCGCCCTGCTTGAGCGCGACGCGCGTGACGTTGCTGCCGAACAGGTGCCCGACGGGCACCGCGCGCAGATGGCGGTCGCGTTCGGCGTTGAACGCGATATCGGCCATGATGCCCACGCCAAGACCCAGTTCGACGTAGGTCTTGATGACGTCGGCGTCGATGGCTTCCAGCACGATGTCGGGCGTGAGGCCGCGCAGGCGGAACGCTTCATTGACCTTGGCGCGGCCCGCAAATGCATTGTCGTAGGTGATCAGCGGAAATTGCGCCAGATCGTCGAGCGACAGCGGCTTGCGCTCGAGCAGCGGGTGATCGGCCGGCATCACGGCCACGTGGTGCCACGCGAAGCAGGGCAGCGACACGAGGTCCTTGTAGCCGCCGACCGCTTCGGTTGCGACCGCGAGATCGGCCTGGTCGTGGAGCACCATTTCCGCGACCTGGGTCGGGCTGCCTTGCAGGATCGACAGGTGGACCTTCGGAAAACGCCGCTTGAATTCAGCGATGGCGGCGGGCAGCGAGTAGCGCGCCTGGGTGTGCGTGGCGGCGATGGTCAGGTTGCCCTGATCCTGCGCGGCGTAGTCCTTGCCGACGCGCTTGAGGCTTTCCACTTCCTGAAGAATGCGCTCGACCGAGGCGAGGATGATCCGGCCCGGCTCCGTGAGCGAGCGCACGCGCTTGCCGTGGCGCGTGAAGATTTCGACCCCAAGCTCGTCCTCCAGCTCGATGATCGCTTTCGATACGCCCGGCTGGCTCGTATACAGCGCCTTGGCGGCCTCCGTGAGATTGAAATTCTGCCGGACAGCTTCGCGTACGAACCGGAACTGATGCAGGTTCATATATAACCCCTTGGAATATCAACCTAATTTTTAAGTCGTTTGAAATATAAGGCGAGTTTATTACGATTTTCCCAACTTTTCCAATTTGGGTAGCTGTTTTGGTCATTAGCAGCCGCTTTGAGCCAGGACAGAACCAGCGTCGAAGCCTGAGCGCGCGGCACCAGCGCAACGCCGCGATTGCGACAACCTTGGGATCTCCGTATGTACCAATACGACCAGTACGACCAGACCATCGTCGACGAACGCGTTGAGCAGTATCGCGATCAGGTCCGCCGCCGCCTGTCGGGCGAATTGAGCGAAGAAGAATTCCGTCCGCTGCGTCTGCAGAACGGCCTTTACATGCAGCGTCACGCGTACATGCACCGCATCGCCGTGCCGTACGGCAACCTGCGCAGCGACCAGTTGCGCATGCTCGCGCGCATCGCCCGCGAGCACGACCGCGGCTACGGACACTTCACGACACGCACGAATGTCCAGTACAACTGGATCAAGCTCGAAGAAACGCCGGAGATTCTCGCGAAGCTCGCTTCGGTGCAGATGCACGCGATCCAGACCTCCGGCAACGACATCCGCAACACCACCGCCGACCAGTTCGCCGGCGTCGCGCCCGACGAGATCGTCGACCCGCGTCCGTGGGCCGAAATCCTGCGCCAGTGGTCGACGTTCCACCCCGAATTCTCGTGGCTGCCGCGCAAGTTCAAGATCGCCGTGTGCGGCTCGAAGGAAGACCGCATCGCCGTGCAGATCCACGACCTCGGCGTGTATCTCGATCGCGACGCGAACGGCGAAGTCGTCGCGAGCATCCTCGCGGGCGGCGGCCTGGGCCGCACGCCGATCGTCGGCAAGATCATCAAGCGCGGTCTGCCGTGGCAGCATCTGCTGACCTACTGCGAAGCCGTGCTGCGCGTGTACAACCGCTATGGCCGCCGCGACAACATGTTCAAGGCGCGCATCAAGATTCTCGTGAAGTCGCTCTCGCCCGCGAAATTCGCGGAGCAGGTGGAAGAGGAATGGCAGCACCTGAAGGACGGCCCGTCGACGCTCACGCAGGCCGAACTCGACCGCGTGTCGCAATACTTCGTGCCGCCCGCGTATGAAAAGCTCGCCGATACCGACGCTTCCTACGAAAAGCATCTGCTGGAGAACCGCGGTTTCGCGCGCTGGGTCGAGCGCAACGTGCGCACGCACCGCGTGGCGGGCTACGCCTCGGTGACGCTGTCGCTCAAGTTCCCCGGCGTCGCGCCGGGCGACGCCACCGACAAGCAGATGGAAGCCGTGGCCGACTGGGCCGATGAATACTCGTTCGGCGAGATCCGCGTGTCGCACGAGCAGAACCTGATTCTCGCCGACGTCAAGAAGCGCGACCTCTTCGCGGTCTGGGAAAAGGCGAAGGCGGCGCGCTTCGCGACGCCGACCATCGGTTTGCTGACCGACATCATCGCGTGCCCGGGCGGCGATTTCTGCTCGCTCGCGAATGCGAAGTCGATCCCGATCGCGCTGGCGATCCAGGACCGCTTCGACGATCTCGACTACGTCTACGACCTCGGCGACCTGTCGCTGAACATCTCGGGCTGCATCAACTCGTGCGGTCACCATCACGTCGCCAACATCGGCATTCTCGGCGTCGACAAGGACGGAGCCGAGTGGTACCAGGTTTCGCTCGGCGGCGAGCAGGGCATGGGCGCGCGCCTTGGCCGCGTGATCGGCCCGTCGTTTTCGGCGGAGGAAATGCCGGACGTCGTGCAGAGAATCATCGATACGTTCGTTGAGAACCGCATCGACGGCGAGCGTTTCAGCGACACCTTCGACCGCATCGGCATCGCGCCCTTCAAGGCGCGCGTGTACGCATCGCACCAGCCAGCCCACGCCTGAACCGCAAGCAGCGAGGATTGAGTTTCATGAATCTGATCATCAAGAACCGCGCGATTGTCGAGGACGACTGGAACGTCGTGCGCCCCGCCGAAGACGGCACGCTGCCCGCAGTCGACGCATTGCCCGCGGGCAAGGTCATCGTGCCGCTGGCGTTGTGGCAGGCCGAGCGCGCTGCGCTCGTCGCCGCGAAGTCGCGCGACGAACTCGGCGTGTGGCTCGCGGCGAATAACGAACCGGCTGACATTGCCGCCGATTTCGGCGAGCTTGCGCTGATCGCCGTCGATTTTCCGGTGTTCCGCGATGGCCGCGGCTTCTCGATCGGTCGTCTCTTGCGCGAGCGCTTCGGCTACAAGGGCGAACTGCGCGCGATCGGCGACGTGCTGCGCGACCAGTTGCGCTTTCACGAGCGCTGCGGCTTCGATGCGTACGCCGTGCGCGCGGACAAGGACATCCACGACGCGCTGAAGGCGTTCACCGAATTCACCGTGCAGTATCAGGGCGCGTTCGACGAGCCGTCGCCGCTCTTTCGCCGTCGCGCTGCATTACAGGCACAAGCGGCACAACAGGGTGGCGCGGCATGAGTACCGTCTCCAGGGAAATCACGCCTGAACTGCAGGCAAAAATCGAGCGGCTCGATGCGCTGCTCGATTCGATCGCGGCGCGCCATGCGAATGTGAAGCTCGCGAGCAGCCTCGCCGCCGAGGACATGTTGCTCACGCACGCAATTCTTTCGCGCGGCGTGAAGATCGGCATCTTCTCGCTGAATACGGGCCGCCTGCATGCAGAAACGCTCGGCATGATCGACCGCGTGCGCGAGCGCTACGGCTACGAGATCGAGCAGTTTCACCCGCAGCCGGACGCGGTCGACGAATACGTCGCGAAGCATGGCCTGAACGCGTTCTATGAGAGCGTCGAGCTACGTAAGCGCTGCTGCGAGATCCGCAAGGTCGAGCCGCTGAACCGCGCGCTCGCGGACGTTTCCGCGTGGGTCACGGGCCAGCGCCGCGAACAGTCGGTCACGCGCGCCGAGCTGCACGAAGAAGAGCAGGACAACGCACGCGGCATCGCCAAATTCAATCCGCTTGCGGACTGGAGCGAAGCCGAAGTCTGGGCCTATGTGCGCGCGTTCGACGTGCCCGAAAATCCGCTGCATGCGCGCGGCTACCCGAGCATCGGCTGCGAGCCGTGTACGCGTGCGGTGCGCCCGGGCGAAGACAGCCGCGCGGGCCGCTGGTGGTGGGAGTCGCGCGATACGAAGGAGTGCGGGCTGCACATCACGTCGGTTTCCGCGATTCCGGTCGTGGCCGCGCCGCCCGTCGAACGTGCGGGCTGATTTCAAAAGCAATGCCAAAAGCTGGCGCGCCTCAGGGTGCGTCGTCGAAAAGCAAGAAGTGCGCGCCGAATTTTTTGTGGCGCGATAATCGAAGGATCTCACCATGAGCACGACGCTCGATTCCACCGTGAACGCGCCGCTTAAAGTCACCGCTAACCGCATGGACCATCTCGACTGGCTCGAAGCCGAGTCGATCCACATCCTGCGCGAACTGGTCGCCGAATGCAGCAAGCCGGCGCTGCTCTTTTCGGGCGGCAAGGATTCGGTTGTCGTGCTTGCACTCGCATTGAAGGCGTTCGGCCTCGGCGCGAACCGCAAGACTTCGCTGCCGTTTCCGCTCGTGCATATCGACACGGGCCACAACTATGACGAAGTGATCGACTTCCGCGACCGCCGTGCCGCCGAAATCGGCGCGCAACTCGTGGTCGGCCACGTCGAAGATTCGATCAAGCGCGGCACCGTGCGCCTGCGCCGCGAAACGGATTCGCGCAACGCCGCGCAAGCGGTCACGCTGCTCGAAACGATCGAGCAGCACGGCTACACGGCGATGATCGGCGGCGCGCGCCGCGACGAAGAAAAGGCCCGTGCGAAGGAGCGCATCTTCTCGTTTCGCGACGAATTCGGCCAGTGGGACCCGAAAGCGCAGCGCCCGGAACTCTGGAGCCTCTACAACGCGCGCCTGCACAAGGGCGAGCACCTGCGCGTGTTCCCGATTTCGAACTGGACCGAACTGGACATCTGGCAATACATCGCGCGCGAGAACCTCGAACTGCCGTCGATCTACTACGCACATGATCGCGAGATCGTGCGCCGCAACGGCCTGCTCGTGCCGGTCACGCCGCTCACGCCGATGAAGGAAGGCGAAACGAGCGAAACGGCGCGCGTGCGCTTTCGCACGGTCGGCGACATCAGCTGCACGTGCCCGGTCGAAAGCGACGCGGACGACGTCGAGAAGATCATCGCCGAAACGGCCGTGACGGAAATCACGGAGCGCGGCGCGACGCGCATGGACGATCAGGCGTCCGAGGCCGCGATGGAACAGCGCAAGAAGCAAGGTTATTTCTAAGCACGAAGTGTACGCATAGGACGAGGACAGATCACATGGGACGCATCGAACAACCCGCGCATCAACCAGAAGACCTCGGCGTGCTGCGCTTCATTACCGCAGGCAGCGTCGACGACGGCAAGAGCACGCTCATCGGCCGCCTGCTGTACGACAGCAAGGCAGTGCTTTCGGACCAGCTTTCGGCGCTCTCGCGCGCGAAGAACAAGCGCACCGTCGGCGACGAGATCGATCTGTCGCTGCTCACCGACGGCCTCGAAGCCGAGCGTGAGCAGGGCATCACGATCGACGTGGCGTACCGCTATTTCGCCACGGCGCGGCGCAAGTTCATCATCGCCGACACGCCGGGCCACGAGCAGTACACGCGCAACATGGTGACGGGTGCCTCGACGGCGCACGCGGCGATCGTCCTGATCGACGCCACGCGCGTGACGGTCGAGAACGGCGTCACGCAACTGCTGCCGCAGACCAAGCGCCACAGCGCGATCGTGAAGCTGCTCGGCCTGCAGCATGTGATCGTCGCGATCAACAAGATGGACCTCGTCGACTACAGCGAAGCGGTGTTCAACCAGATCCGCGAAGCCTACGTCGCGCTCGCGCAGCAGCTCGGCCTCGACAACGTGCGCTTCGTGCCGGTGTCGGCGCTCAAGGGCGACAACATCGTCCTCGCGAGCGAGCGCATGCCGTGGTACGCGGAAGCGCCGCTTCTCGACGTGCTGGAATCGCTGCCGGTCGGCCAGGCCGCGGGCGACGCACTGCGCTTTCCGGTGCAGTGGGTCGCGCGCCAGGATGGTTCGAGTGCCGACGACTTCCGCGGCTACATGGGCCGTATCGAAGCGGGCGAAGTGAAGCTCGGCGACGCGATCACCGTGCTGCCGGCGGGCCGCCAGGCCACGGTCGTCGAGATCATCGCGCTGGTGCCGGGCGGCACGGCGCAGGTCGACCGCGCGTTTGCGGGCCAGACGGTCACGCTGCGCCTTGGCGAAGACGTGGACGTTTCGCGCGGCGACACCTTCGTGACGGCCACCGACGCCGTCCAGCCGGCGAAGAAGGTCGAAGCCGACCTCTGCTGGTTCGACGACGAGCCGCTTTCGACGCAGCGCAAGTACCTGCTCAAGCAGACCACGAACACCGTGTTCGCGAAGATCGGTGCGATCAAGCAGGTGCTCGACGTGCACACGCTCTCGCACGCGACCGACCGTCACGGTCTGTCGATGAACGACATCGGCCGCGTCGCGCTCACGCTGCAAAAGCCGCTCGTGTGCGACCCGTATGACACGCATCCCGGCACGGGCGCCTTCGTCCTTATTGACGAAGCCACGCACCATACCGTGGCCGCAGGTATGATCAGGGCATTCTCGGACTGAGTTGCACGGAGGCGCGCAAACGCGTCAACGGGAGACACGAAGCTCATGGGCAAGGTTTATCTGATCGGAGCAGGGCCCGGCGCGGCGGACCTCATCACGGTGCGCGGCGCGCGGCTGCTCGCCGTGGCGGACGTCGTGCTGCACGACGCGCTCGTCGAGCCGGAGATGCTCGAACTCGCGCCGAAAGAGGCGAAGTTCATCGCGGTGGGCAAGCGCTGCAGACAGCGCTCCACGGCGCAGCATTTCATCAACAAACAGCTTGTCGATGCGGCGCGTACGCACGCCGTGGTCGTGCGCCTGAAGGGCGGCGATCCGATGCTGTTCGGCCGTGCGGACGAAGAGATGCGCGCGCTGGAAGCGGCGGGCGTCGAGTACGAGATCGTGCCGGGCATCACGGCGGCGCTCGCGAGCGCGGCGGCGCTGCGCCGTTCGCTCACGCTGCGCGGCGTCGCGCGCAGCGTTGCGCTCGCAACGTACTCGCGCGCACCCGATTCCGCTGAAATCCGCGAGCGGGTCAATGCCGATTCGCTCGTGTTCTATATGGGCCGCGACAGTGCGCCGGACATCGCGCGCGAACTGATCGAGGCGGGCCGCGCGGGCTCGACGCCCGTGGGGATCGTCGAAGCGTGCAGCACGCCGCGCGAGCGCACGCTCACGCTCACGCTCGCGGCGCTGGCGGCGGGCGAAGCGCAGGACTGGCTCGACGCGTCACAGCCGAGTCTGTTGATGATCGGCGAAGCGTTTGCGGCACGGGCCGGGCAGGCTGGCGAAACTGGACTTACAGCCGGACTCACGGCCGGGCACACGCAAGGCCGTCGCGCGGCTGCATAAGTCGCAAGGAAATCGCAAGGAAATCGCAGGTAAATTACAGGGGGCGCATCATGCGCCCCTTCTTCATTGTGCTGCGCCGAGGCGCGTAGTGCTCAATCCGGAGCGGCCTCGGCCGCCAGACAATACCGCACCACCGCATCCAGCACGACGTCGTCCTCGCCGACCGCGTCGGCGCAGCGCAACTGCACCTCGGGATGCGCGGCCTGGCAGCGCGCGACGATCTCGGGCAGATCGCGCCGCACATGTCCGCCCTGACCGAAGAACACCGGCACGACCAGGATCGATGCGCAACCCGCAGCGGCCTGCGCCGCGACGGCGGCCGGAAGATCGGGTGTCATGAGTTCGAGGAAGGCGAGGCCGACCGGGCCTGCGTCGCCGCGCGCGGCGGCGAGCTTCGCGGCGAGCCGCGTGAACGGCTCTTTCCAGCGCGCATCGCGCGCGCCGTGGCCGAAGAGGATCATGCCGTGCTTGTCCATCGTCGCGAAGCCTTAGGGAAGTTTCAGCGGAGTTTCAATAACGACGCGCCCGGCGCAACGAAAAGCCGCGCCGGCGTCAGTGCCGGTCGACCCATTTCAGGCCGATGAGCCCGAGCGCGAGATAGATGAGGCCGGGTGTCGCCGCCGTGAGCGGCGCGGGCCACGTGTTCAGTGTACCCACGTGCGAGAACAGCGTATTGATGAGCTGGAAGCTCATGCCGAGCATGATCCCGCCGAACACTTTCACGCCCACCACGCCTGCGCGCGTATGCAGATACGCGAACGGAAGCGACAGCACGAGCATCACGAACACGGCGAACGGGTAGAGCAGCTTGCGCCAGAACGCGATCTCATAGCGCTGCGTGTCCTGACGGTTCTCGCTCAAATGCTGGATGTAGCGGAACAGGTTGAACATCGACATGCGATCCGGCGATACGAGCAGCACCGAGAGGATCTGCGGCGTCAGCTCCGAGCGCAGCGAATACTCGGGCACCGTGGACTGTTCGGCGCGATAGACCGGATTGAGCGCGTCGGCGGGCACGTTGGCCGGCGGCGGCACGCCGATGAGCTGCGTGTCGGTAACGTCCCTGAGCAGCCAGTGACCCGGCGGCTGATAGGTGCCCGACTTCGCGAGCCGCACGTTCGAGAGCCGGAACTGCGAGTCGAATTCGTAGATGCGCACGTTGGTGATCGTCGCGTCGGGCTGCAGCTCGCCGACATTCACGAAGCGCGTGACCTGCTCGCCATCGGCGCGCGCAGTCAGCGTGTCCTTGACCCAGACGCCCGACTTGAAGTCGCTGGATACCGCCGAGCCCAGCGCTTCGAGGCGCACGCGTTCCGAAAGCTGATCCGTGTACGGCCCGACCACTTCGCCGATCAGATAGGTCAGGAATACGAGCGGAATGCCGATCTTGAGCAGCGAGCGGAGCGCCTGGCCCGTCGCGAGACCCGATACGCGGAAGATCGTGTATTCGGAGTTCGCGGCCATCTGCGCGAACACGTAGATCGCGCTGATGAGCGCCGCGACCGGAATGATCTCGTAGAAGCGCGACGGCGACTGCAGCGCGACGCGCAGCACGGCGTAGCTGAACTTGTAGTTGCCCTGGCCGACCGTATTGAGCTCGTTGATCAGGTCGAAGAAGAAGAACAGGCCCGAGAACGCGAACAGGATGAAGATGAACGACAGATAGACCTGCCGCGCGAAATACTTTTCGTAGATGCGCATCGGTCAGCTCTCCTGGGTGGCGCGCCGGAACATCGCGCGTGTGAAGAGCGGCCGGTTGCGCACGCGCAGCCAGAAGATGAACACGACGAGCGCGAGCACGACGATATGCAGCGCTACGAGCCCGAAGCCGAACGACATCTTGCCCTGCTCGATCTGCGACTGCACGACGTTGAGCAGGTTCGAATAGGTCAGGTAGATCAGCACGGCCATCACGAGGTTGATCGTGCGGCTGCGGCGCGGATTCTGGTAAGCGAGCGGAATGGCGAGCAGCATCAGGTTGATCGCGATGAGCGGCAGGCCGGCGCGCCAGGCGAGTTCGCCGAGGTTGGAGGCGGTCGGATGGCGCAGCAAGCCGAGCGTCGACGTCGTGCTCGCCGAGGGCGCCGAGACCACGGGCTGGCTCTGGATCTTCACGCCGTAGCGCTGGAACTCCGTAATGCGAAAGTCGGGATGGCCCGGTTCGCCGTCGTAGCGGCGGCCGTTTTCGAGCACCACGAAGCGGTCGCCGTTCTTGAAGGTTTCGGTGTGGCCGGTGCGCGAGACGATGACGTTGACCTTGCCGTTTTCCGTGCTCGTGACGAACACGTTTTCGACGCGCCCCTGGTCGGGGCTCATGTTCTCGATGAAGAACACGCGATGCGTGGTGGGCGACTCGCGGAACTGGCCGGGCGCGAGCAGCGACACTTCGTCGCGCTGCTGAAAACGTGCGCGAATCAGCTTGCTCTGGGCGTTCGACCACGGCCAGCCGACGAAGGCGAAGAACACGATCAGGATGACGATCGGCGCGGCGAACGTGGCGACAGGCTTGATGAGGCGCGTGAGGCTCACCCCGGAGGAGAGCCACACGACCATTTCCGAATCTTTGTACCAGCGGGTGAGCACGAAGAGGATCGACACGAACAACGTGACGATGAGCATCACGGCCAGGTAGCCGATCACGGTCAACCCGATCAGGACGAGCACGTCGCGCGGGTCGATCTGGCCGGACGCGGCGAAGCCGACGATGCGGATCATCATCGTCGTCAGCATGATCGTGAGCAGAACCATGAACACGGCGCCGGCCGTGTACGCGAGTTCGCGCTGCAGGGAACGTTCGAAGATCATTCTAGAAGGACACAGCGGTCGGTCAGCGCCGGACGGTGCTGACCCGGCTTACCCCAGGCACACCCGGCGAGGAGCCGTCGCGGGAAAAATAGCGGATAATTGCGGCTTTCATCCTAAGCCCAGATTTTATCCGAGGACAAGCGCGATGGACTTTAGCATAAAAGCCTGTGATTGGAGCAAAGGCACAGAGGCGTCGTTCCTGACCGGCAAATCGGATTGCGTCGTGATAGGCGTGTTCGAGGCGCAAACCCTAACGGGCGCGGCGTTCACCATCGACAACGCGATCGGCGGCACGATTTCGCGCGTCATCAAGGCCGGCGATATGGACGGCAAAGCCGGCTCCACGCTGTTCCTGCCCGAAGTGGGGGGGATCGGCGCCTCGCGGGTGCTGCTCGTCGGCCTCGGCAAGCAGGACGCTTTCGGCCAGAAAGCCTACGGCGAGGCCGTCAAGGCGGCCTGGCGCGCCATCCTCGGAACCAAAATTGCTCAGGCCACGTTCACGCTTGCGCAACTGCCGGTCAAGGAGCGTGCGAGCGACTGGGCGGTGCGCGCCGCGATCCTCGCACTGCGCAGCGAGTCCTATCGCTTCACGCAGATGAAGAGCAAGCCGGATACGACGGTGCGCTCGCTCAAGCGCGTTGTGTTCAGCGTCGACGCCGCCGACGACAAGCCCGCGCGCCTCGCCGCGAAGCAGGGCACGGCAATTGCGAACGGCATGGACCTCACGCGCGACCTCGGCAACCTGCCGGGCAATGTCTGCACGCCGACTTATCTCGCGGCCACCGCGAAGAAGCTCGCGCGCGACTGGACGCTCAAGGTCGAAGTGCTCGGCCAGCGCCAGATCGAGGCGCTCAAGATGGGCGCGTTCCTTTCGGTGACGAAAGGAACGGTCGAGCCGCCGCAGTTCATCGTGCTGCGCTATCAGGGCGCGAGCGCGAAGGCCGCGCCGGTCGTGCTGGTCGGCAAGGGCATCACGTTCGATACGGGCGGCATTTCGCTCAAGCCCGGCGAAGGCATGGACGAGATGAAGTACGACATGTGCGGCGCGGGCTCGGTGCTGGGCACGATCCGTGCGGTAGCTGAAATGGGCCTGAAACTCAATGTGATCGCCATCATCCCGACCTGCGAGAACATGCCCTCGGGTCTCGCGACCAAGCCAGGCGACGTCGTCACGACAATGGCGGGCTTGACCGTCGAGGTGCTCAACACCGACGCAGAAGGCCGCCTGATCCTGTGCGATGCACTGACTTATGCCGAGCGCTTCAAGCCGGCCGCTGTGATCGACATCGCCACGCTGACCGGTGCGTGCATCATCGCGCTCGGCCATCACAACAGCGGCCTGTTCTCGAAGGACGATGCGCTTGCGGGCGAGTTGCTCGATGCGTCGCGCGAGGCGGACGACCCGGCCTGGCGCCTGCCGCTCGACGACGAGTATCAGGATCAGTTGAAGTCGAATTTCGCCGACCTCGCCAACATCGGCGGGCGTCCGGCGGGCAGCGTGACCGCGGCGTGCTTCCTGTCGCGCTTCACGGAACGCTATTCGTGGGCGCACCTCGATATCGCGGGCACGGCCTGGAAGAGCGGTGCGGCGAAGGGGGCGACGGGCCGTCCGGTGCCGCTGCTTGCGCAGTTCCTGATCGACCGCGCGGCGCAATGAGTTTGGGTGGAGCGGCTGTGGGCGTGTGGGGGATCGAAGGAAGGGCGGAGACGTTGACTCTGATCGACGCTCTGCATGGGACCGGAGTAAGCGCCAAGGCACTAACTCCGGTCGACAGGTGCGCGCCATGATGCGGATCGACTTTCACACCAACGTCGGCAACTCGCTGATGTACGCGTGCCGGCTCGTGCGCAAGGCGTATCTGGCGGGCGAACAGGCCGTCGTTCTCGCCGAACCCGCCCGCCTGCGTGCGTTCGACGAGATGCTGTGGACCTTTTCGCCGCTCGAGTTCGTGCCGCATTGCATGGCGGACAGCGAGCTCGCGGGCGCGACGCCCGTCGTGCTCGCGGCGAGTCTCGAACGCGCGCCGCATTATCGCGTGCTGCTCAATCTCGGCGCTGCCGTGCCGCCGCAGTTCGCACGCTTCGAGCGCCTGCTCGAAGTGATCGGCGATGCGCCCGACGAACTCGCGGCGGGCCGCGAGCGCTATCGCTTCTATCGCGACCGCGGCTACGCGCTGAACAACTACAAGCAGGGCGGCTGACTACGCGCGCTTGCAGGTGGCGCAGGCTCTACTGATTGAAGGAGGTTCTCGTGTCGGACGTGCATGATGCAGGTGATGCTTCCATTCCTCTCCTGACCGATACGCTCGTGCCGGGCAATGCGCTCCTCGCACGCGCCGGTGCTCAAGGCACGATGGCCGCAGCGGCTGCATCGGCAGCCGCGCCCGCTGCCATGGCCGCAGGCGCGCCAGGCTCCCATACGCTGGATGCGCTCGATGCCGATGCGCTTGTCGAGCGCATGCGCGGGCGCTGCATGACCTGGCTCACTGGCGAAGGCCGCAGCGTCATCGAGGCGCGTTGCGCCGCCGCGGTGCAGGAGCATTCGCATTGGCTCGTGGGGCAGGTGTCGCGTGAAATCGGCCTTGCGCTCGAAGCTCAACTGGCAGGCTGGGTGAAAGCGGCTGTGAACGAAGAACTGGCGGCGCGCGCCGGGCGTGGGCCGTCGTCGGGCGGCGTCTGAGCCGTGACGTGAAAGCACGATGCGGCGTGCGCCGGTCACGGCCCGCCGTTATTTGAGCGTGAGTATCCAGTTCGCGAGCGCGGCCGCCTGGACGGCGTTCAACTGCGTGTTCGCGGGCATCGGCACGTTACCCCACACGCCGCTGCTGCCTTCCACGATCTTGTGGGCGAGATAGGCCTGCGCATCCGGCTTCGCTGCGTATTTCAACGCGATCTCGTGCAGCGCTGGCCCCATCAACGTGTGGGTCACCGAATGGCAGCTCATGCAATTCTCCTGCTGGGCGAGCGCGAGTCCCGTCGGTCCGTCCTGGGCGCTGGCCGGCCCGGCGGCGAGCGCCAGCGGGAGCGCTGCGGCGAGTGTCGCTATGTTCCTGATCACTTGCGACTTCAGATTCATGCTGGTCTCCGCCGGCCTTGGGGCAGGCTGTTATGTGGCCGCATTATAAAAGCAAAGGGCGCACGACCTTGCGTGCGCCCTCATTCGACACGCGTTCCGCGATAGCGGAACACCAGCTGAATACCGAAGCGCTCAGCCCGTTACCGCACCCTGGTTAGCCGGACGCGCGAGCGCTGCGTACTTCGCGAGCACGCCGCGCGTGTAGCGCGGCGCCGGTTGTTTCCATGCGGCGCGGCGGCGCGCGAGTTCTGCATCGTCCACGTTCAGTTGCAGCAGCAGCTTATGCGCGTCGATGGTGATCGAGTCGCCTTCGTGCACGAGCGCGATCGTGCCGCCCTCGAACGCTTCCGGCGCGACGTGGCCAACGACCATGCCCCATGTGCCGCCCGAGAAACGCCCATCGGTGATGAGGCCGACCGATTCGCCGAGCCCCTTGCCGATGATCGCGGAAGTCGGCGCAAGCATTTCCGGCATGCCGGGGCCGCCCTTCGGACCGAGGTAGCGCAGCACGACGACGTCGCCGGCCTTGATCTGGTCCGCGAGGATCGCTTGCATCGCGCTTTGTTCGTCGTCGAATACACGCGCCGGACCCGTGATGACCGGGTTCTTCAGCCCTGTGATCTTCGCGACCGCACCTTCGGTTGCGAGATTGCCCTTGAGAATGGCGAGGTGGCCTTCCCTGTACAGCGCCTCGTGGATGGGAAAGATGACCTTTTGATCGGCGCGCGGCACCGAAGGCACGTCCTTCAATGCTTCGGCGAGGGTCTTGCCCGTGATCGTCATGCAGTCGCCGTGCAGGAGGCCTGCGTCGAGCAGGATCTTGAGCACCTGCGGAATGCCGCCTGCCGCGTGCAGATCGGTTGCGACGTACTGGCCCGACGGCTTCAGGTCGCAGATCACGGGCACTTTCTTGCGCATGCGTTCGAAGTCGTCGATGCTCCACTCGATTTGCGCCGCGTGCGCGATGGCGAGATAGTGCAGCACGGCGTTGGTCGAGCCGCCCGTCGCCATGATGAGCGCCACGGCGTTCTCGATCGACTGCTTCGTGATGATGTCGCGCGGCTTGAGGTCCTGCTTGACCGCTTCGATGAGCACGCGCGCCGATTCGGCCGCCGAATCGACTTTTTCGTCGTCGGGATTGGCCATCGTCGACGAGTACAGCAACGACATGCCGAGCGCTTCGAACGACGAGCTCATCGTGTTTGCCGTATACATGCCGCCGCACGAACCCGTGGACGGGCACGCGTGCTGCTCGATTCCTTCGAAGTCCTCTTCGGACAGGCGGCCCGCCGTGTATTCGCCGACGGCCTCGAACGCCGATACGATCGTCAGGTCATGGCCCTTCCAGTTGCCCGGACGGATCGTGCCGCCGTAGACGTAGATGCCGGGCACGTTCATGCGCGCGAGCGCGATCATGCCGCCGGGCATGTTCTTGTCGCAGCCGCCGATCACGACCACGCCGTCCATCCATTGGCCCTGCACGCAGGTCTCGATACAGTCGGCGATCACTTCGCGCGAGACGAGCGAGTATTTCATGCCCTCGGTGCCCATCGACATGCCGTCCGAAATCGTGGGCGTGCCGAAGGTCTGCGGGTTCGCGCCGGCGTCCTTGATGGCGGCGACGGCGGCATCGGCGAGGCGCTGCAGGCCCGCGTTGCAGGGTGTGATCGTGGAGTGGCCGTTGGCGATGCCGATCATCGGCTTGTCGAAGTCGGCCTTTTCATAGCCGAGGGCATAAAACATCGAGCGGTTCGGCGAGCGCGCCACACCTTGCGTGATGTTCTTCGAACGACGGTTGTGCGACATGGGGCGGCTCCTGTGGGAGTGGTCTCGAATGCCGTGCCGGGGCGTGTTTCTGCGTGGTTTCGTCGTGCCGCGTCGGCGTGTCGATGAAGCATGCGATTTCGCGAGCGGAATGTCCAGTATATTATTCGTCGCTTATTGGGTCGAAAAATATATCAATACAGGATGCACGCATGAGTTCGACGATTCCGGATCTGCGCCAGCTGCGCTATTTCGTGGCCGTGGCCGAAGAGCAGCACTTCGGCCGCGCTGCTGCGCGCCTGTCGATGACGCAGCCGCCGCTGTCGCAGGCAATCCGCGCGCTCGAAGAGACGCTCGGCGTCGAGCTGTTCGCACGCACGCGCCGTTCGGTCGAGTTGACGCCCGTGGGCGCCGATCTGCTGCCCGAGGTGCGTCGCCTGCTCGCAGCAGCACAGGCGCTGCGCCCGCTCGCACAGAGCCTCGCGCGCGGCGAGGCGGGCGTGCTCGGGCTCGCCTTCGTCTCGACCGCCGACTACGGCCTTCTGCCGCTCCTGCTGCGCGAATTCGGCGCGCGCTATCCGCGCGTACGCCTGCAACTGACAGAGGCCACGAGCGACGTGCAGCTGGACGAACTGGCGGCAGGGCGCATCGACGCGGGCCTCGTCATCGCGCCCTTGCCGCCGCGTCACGCGGCGCAGCTCTCGTATCTGCCGATCGCGCGCGAGCCGCTCGTGATCGCGATGCCGCGAGACCTGTCGGCACGCACGGGCGGCGTGCCCGCCGACGACTGGTGCGATACGCCCGTGAGCCTGCGCGATCTCGCCGATACGCCGCTCGTCGTCTTCCCGCGCCATCTGGCCCCGGGTTTTTATGACATCATCATGGACTGCTACGGCGCCGCGGGGCTCGTTCCACGCGTGGGGCAGGAGGCGATCCAGATGCAGACGATCGTGAGCCTCGTCTCGGCGGGCATGGGCGTCGCACTGGTGCCGCAATCGCTGCGCCACCTGCGGCGCACGGGCGTGGCCTACCGCCCGTTCGCGCAGGCGGTGCCCACCATCGAAACGGGTCTCGTCTGGCGCGCGGCGGAGGTGAGCCCGGTGCTGGCGGCCTTTATCGAGATCGTGCGCGCGCATGCGGCCGCTATCGGCGTGGCGGACTGAATGCCCGGCTTGCGCGTTTTCAGCGTCGAAAACAGCGTATGCCGCGCCGACTCGGCGATAATGCTCGCGCCGCGAACCGCAGCGCGCCGGAACCGTCCAACGCTCGCGGCGCACTGCGCCGCCCTGATGACACTCTTCGCCGACAAGAACTGACTTCACGATGCTCATTCACCCGAACTTCGACCCCGTCGCCATTCATCTGGGGCCGCTCGCCGTGCGCTGGTACGGCCTGATGTATCTCGTTGGTTTCATTCTTGCGATCGTGATCGGCCGTCTGCGTCTGCGGCTGCCGTTCGTCGCGGCACAAGGCTGGACCGTGAAGGACATCGACGACATGCTGTTCTACGGCGTGCTCGGCACGATCCTCGGCGGGCGCCTCGGTTACGTGCTGTTCTACAAGGCCAGCTGGTATTTCGCGCATCCGCTCGACATCTTCAAGGTGTGGGAAGGCGGCATGTCGTTTCACGGCGGCTTCCTCGGCGTGACGTTCGCGATGGTCCTGTTCGCGTGGCAGCGCGGCCGCACGTGGCTGCAGGTCACCGACTTCGTGGCGCCGCTGGTGCCGACGGGCCTTGCCGCCGGGCGCCTCGGCAACTTCATCAACGGCGAGTTGTGGGGCCGTGTGACGTCGCCCGATGCGCCGTGGGCGATGGCGTTCCCGGGCGCGGCCAACGACGATGCTGCGTGGCTCACTGCGCATCCGCAACGGGCTGCGCAGTGGCATCTCAGCGATGTCTTCGCGCAATATCATCTGCTGCCGCGCCACCCGTCCGAACTCTACGAGATCGCGCTCGAAGGTCTTGCGCTGTTCCTGCTGCTGATTTTCTTCTCGCGCAAGGAGCGCCCGATGGGCGCGATATCGGCGATGTTCCTGATCGGCTATGGTCTTGCGCGCTTTACTGTCGAGTTCGCGCGCGAGCCCGATGACTTCCTCGGCCTGCTTGCACTCGGCCTGTCGATGGGCCAGTGGCTGTCGCTGCCGATGATCGTCGCGGGCGTGGGCCTGCTCGTGTGGTCGTACCGGCGAGCGCGCCGCAACGGCACGCGCGCACTCGGCGCGAATAGCTGAACGCAGGTCGTTCGTTTCATGCAGGAAGCCCCGCCAATGCGGGGCTTCCTGCTTTCTTGCTCATGTGCGCTGCGTTGCGTTTTGCTGCGTGCGCAGTGAGCGTCACCGCATCTGCACGGACCCCGACACGTTGACGGTGACCGTCGACGTGCCGCCTTCGAACGACATCGGCGGCGCGACCTTCGCGTCGGCGGCCATCGCACGTGCGTTCATCATCATGACCGGGCGCGGCATCACGCCCATGTGACCCACATTGACTTCGCGGATCGTGTAGCTGCCGTAGCCGAACGCGCGCGCCGCGGCTGTGGCCTGATCGCGGAACGACGAGATCGCCTCACCGGAGAGTTTCTTCTCGGCAGTGCGCTGCGCTTCGGGCGAGAGCGAGAACTGCACGTTGCCGACCTGCATGATCGACGCGATGTCGCCTGCGAGTTTCGACGCGGCGGTGAAGTCGTGCGATTCGAGCACGACTTCCGTGCGGCCGCGCCATGCCGAAATGCGGCCATCGCGGTCGGTGGACGGAAAGATCGAGAACTGGCCCGAGCGCGCGCTCACACCGGGCACGCCTCTCGCTTTCTGCATCGCGGCGTCGGTGCGCTGGTTCAGCGTGGCGGTGAGCGAGGCCGGATCGCTCGCTTCCTGCTCGTAGAACAGCGTGATCGTGACGACGTCCTGCGGCACTTCTGCGCTCGCCTGCGCGGAGAGCGACAGCACGCCTGCCGGCTGAAAGCGCGCATCGCTCTGTGCGAACGCGGTGCGGGGCGCGAGCGCGGTCGCAAACATGAGCGGTGCAGTAATGGTGAGCGCTGCGGCGAGCGCGGCGGCAGTTTTTCTCTTCATCGTCGACTCCTTGCAGAACGGATTTGTTCGATACGCAAGCGCGCCAGATCGGCTGTGCGTTGGCGAGCGTGCGGCGCGCGCGCTTCACATCACATCAGATGTTTCGTGATGAACGCCCACTCGGCTTCGGTGACAGGCGTGATCGAAAGCCGGTTGCCTTTCGCGAGCACGCGCATGTTCGCGAGCGCTTCGTGCTCGCGCAGCGTCGCGAGTGGAATCAACGCGCACTTCTTCTTGAAGACGACGTCGACGAGTATCCAGCGCGGATTCTCGTGCGTCGATTTCGCGTCGTAATAAGGGCTCTTCGGATCGAACTGCGTGGGGTCGGGATAGGCCGTCGACGAGACCTGTGCGATTCCCGCGATGCCAGGCTCGGGACAACTGGAGTGATAGAACAGCACGCCGTCGCCGGCTTGCATCGTGTCGCGCATGAAATTGCGTGCCTGGTAATTGCGGACACCGGTCCAGGGCAGTGTGCGATGCGGTGCGTGAGCGAGATCGTCGATACTTGCTTCGTCGGGTTCGGACTTCATCAGCCAGTAGCGCATGAGTCGGAGGTCACGTCGAAAGAGAGCGGGGAACGTGCGCGCGAAGCGCAGGCGGGCACGGGCGGTATGACGCTATGGATATTGGCGCTGGAGCGCCGCACTAAAAAGCACAGATGCCAGAATAGACGCTTCGACGGCTGAATTGAAAACAACAATGAAAAACGGCATCGAACGTGAGTCCGATGCCGTTTGAATTGGTCCCCGCCATAGCCGCTAGGCCGGCATCCTGAACCGAGGGTTCAGAATTGGTCGCAGTTAGCAGCACTTCGGGTACATCAGACAGAGTGACGCGCACACCCGTGCTACAAATTTCCACAACCGTGCACATGGCATTGGTTCAAGGAATATATGACCTTGGCAAACCAGGCAGGGAAGCTAACTAAACCTTTTAAAACGTATTACTGGACGCCGCTGTACTGCTGAATCACGGCGCCAAGTTGTTCATTCATTGAGCGCATTGTACGACGGATTTCTTCGGCTGGGAATGCCTCACCGTGCCGCACACTCGTCTGCAGTCGCAGCAGTTCCGACGCGAGCGAGAGTGCCGCCATGACTGCGATTCGATCCATGCCGCGCACGTTGCTGTGCGTGCGGATTTTCGACATTTCCGCATCCACGCGCGCCACGGCTTCGAGCAGCGCGCCTTCGGTTTCGGGTGAACAGGCGAGGCGATAGGTCTGGCCGAGAATCGTCGCTTCGATCTGCTTGGTGGTCATGCGTTTTCTCCGTGGCGGGCCGCGTTGCTGTCGGCGGCGGACGGCGACTGTTCGAGCAGATCGAGCTGGTTGTCAGGCTCGCCTTGCACACGAGCGCGCGGCAATTTTTCGAGAATTGCGTTCAGGCGCACCTGGGCGTCGTCGATCTTCGCGGACAGCGCATCGCGCTCCGCCTGAAGTGCGTTGCGCTCTTCGCGCACCTGCTCGAGTTCGGCGCGCGTTGCATCGCATTGCGACTGCAATTGCGCGACTTGTGCTTCGAGTGCCTGGCGCGCCTCGTGATGGCGCCGATTGATCTCGATCAGCCGCCCGATGTTCTGTGAGAGTGTTTCGAGTTCGTTGAGCATGTGCTGCGTCCTCTAAAGACAGGCATTCTAGCGCGGATTACCGCGTATTCCGATAATTGTGTCGTTTCCAGACGTAACATCCCTGCTTCGTGCAGGTAACGTCTCCGAGTCTGCTCAGCGGGAATGCATTTTGCCGCCGTGCATGCGACAACACCACCATGGCGCGGACGCTTTTCTTGACGTCCAGACGGGCCGCTCCTACACTTGCCGCACTCTGGTGCCCGCGCCTGAAATGCGCAGTTAAACGGGAAACTGAGCGGGAAACTGAGCGGGAAACCAGGCGGGAAACAGGGAGCGAAGTCCGGCCCCGGACATACGCCATCCTTTGCTGCTCTGTGCAACGGTACCGCGACCGCGCGCGCTTCTTGCAAGACGTTCGCGCGCAACTCGATCCCGGCGCGCGATTTCTGCGTGCATCCATGGCCACTGCGCAAAGATTCACATACCTGCTGCGCGATTGTGCGCGATCTGCAGCCTGGCGCTTTGCGCCGCTGCAAAGCGGGTGCGCGTGCCTCGTTGCGTTTCATGGGGCACCTCATGAACAGCATGATGCAGGTGAAATCGCTGAACCAGGCTGCGCCCGTTTTTTATCGAGCATTCGTGACCGGCGCATGCCTGCGCGAACGATGCGCGCGCATCGTTCGTGTTCGTGTTCGTGTTCGCGTGTTTCGCACGCCACGCGGCAGAGCGCCTGATTCCCTTCCTTTCGATAACGACAACGCACCCCTTCGACCCGCACGATGCGAACTGCCGATCGCAATCACATGCCTGCCGTGAGCGGGCCCAGGTTCCGGGCGTCGATGAGCGCGCGGCGCGCGTGCGTCATCTGGCTTGCGCTGGCGCTCGCCGCGCTCATTGTGTTCGCGGCATCGCTTGTGATCGGCAGCGTGCCGGTCACGCTCGCGCAGGCACTGGCTGCATTGTCGCCATCCCACACGAACACGGACATGGCCGCTGAAATCGTTCGCACGCTGCGTCTGCCGCGCGCGCTCGGCGGCTTCGCATGCGGCGCGCTGCTCGCGCTTGCCGGGGCGTTGTTGCAGGTGCTGCTGCGCAATCCGCTCGCCGAGCCGTATGTGCTCGGCGTATCGGGCGGCGCAGCCGCGTTTGCGCTCGTCGCGATGATCGTCGGCCTGGCTTCGTGGGCGGTGCAGGCGAGCGCATGTGCGGGCGCATTCGCATCGATCCTGCTCGTGCTCGGCCTCGCACGCCGTGAATTGTGGCGCGGCGAGCCGCAGGACAGCTCACCGCGTTTGCTGCTTACCGGCGCCGTAACGGCCGCGGGGTGGGGCGCGCTCATCACGCTGCTGCTCACGCTCGCGCCCGATGCGCAACTGCGCGGCATGCTGTTCTGGCTCACGGGCGATCTCAACGGCGCGAGCATGCCATGGGCAGCGCTCGGTGCGCTCGTGCTCGTGCTCGCGGCCATCGCGCCGGTCGCCCCGCAACTGAACGTGCTGCTGCGTGGCGACGCGGCAGCGCAGGCGCTCGGCGTGCCGGTGCTGCGGCTGCGCGTGCGCGTCTATCTTGTGGCGTCGCTCGCGGCAGCGGCGGCCGTGACGACGGGCGGCACCATCGGCTTCGTCGGGCTTGTCGTGCCGCACATGCTGCGGCTCGCGTTCGGCAACGACCAGCGCATGTTGCTGCCCGCCGCCGCGCTCGCGGGCGGACTCGCCGTGATGGGCGCCGATCTCGCCGCGCGCACCGTGGCCGCGCCAGCGCAGTTGCCGGTCGGTGTCGTGACCGCGCTCGCGGGCGTGCCCGTGTTTCTCTGGATGCTGCTGCACAGGCGCTCGCGATGAATCACGCGATGAATCACGCAACGAATCACGCGACCCATGGCACACCGATCCTGGCCGCTCACGCGCTGACCTTGCGCGCGGGCGCGCGCACGCTCGTCGAATCGCTCACGCTGTCCTGCGGCGCGGGTGAAATCTGGTGTGTCGCCGGTGCGAACGGCGCAGGCAAGACGACGCTGATCGGTGCGCTGGCCGGACTGCGCACGAGCGCGGCAGGCCACGTCGAAATCGACGGCTGCGCGCTGGCCGACTGGGCGCCCGTCAAGCTTGCGCAGCGTCGCGCACTGATGCCGCAGGACGTGCACGATGCGTTCAACGCGAGCGTGCTCGACATCGTGCTGCTCAACCGCTATCCGCATCTGGCGGGCTGGGGCTGGGAGCGCGACGAGGACCGCACGGCAGCGCATGCGGCGCTGGCCGCGCTCGGCCTCGAAGCACTCGCGGCGCGCGACGTTCTTTCGCTGTCCGGCGGCGAACGGCAACGCGTCGCGCTTGCCGCCGTGCTGTGTCAGGATGCGCCGCTTCTGCTGCTCGACGAGCCGCTCTCGCATCTGGATCTGCATCACCAGATTGCCTGCCTCGAAGCGCTGGTGCGCTGGGTGCGCGTCGAGGTGCGCACGATTGTTTTTTCCTGCCACGATCTCAATCTCGCGCGGCGCTATGCAACGCATGCGCTGCTGCTCGATAGCCGTGGCGGCTTTTACGCGGGACCGGTGGGCGAAGTCTTGACGCCGGACCGCGCCAGCGATGCGTTCGGCCATCCGCTCGTGCTGATCCGCGAAGGCGCGCACGAGGCGCTCGTTCCCGCGCTTTCGCGCGAGCCGTCGCCTGAAGCTGCGCCGCGTCGCTCGACCTGAATACCGCTTCATCCAATGTGAACTTCAACCCTTTGACCCGAACATGACGTCGACTCTTTCCCAACTGCTGGACATCGAGCCGCTGGATCTTTCGCTGCGCGACGAGCTGCAGCATCTGATCGATACGAAAACCAAGCCGCCTGGCAGCCTCGGCCGGCTCGAGGCGCTGGCGCGCCAGCTCGGCATGATCCAGCAGACGACGCATCCCGTCGTCGAGCGGCCCGCGATGATCGTCTTTGCCGGCGATCACGGCATCGCCAATGAAGGCGTGAGTCCGTATCCGCAGGCCGTGACCGTGCAGATGGTCGCGAATTTCCTCGCGGGCGGCGCGGCGATCAATGCGTTCAGCGGCGTCGCAGGGCTCACGCTGGAGATCGTCGATGCCGGTATCGCGACGGCGCTGCCGTCGTCGCCGTCGCTCGTCGACGTGGCCATCGCACGCGGCACGCGCAACTTCGCGCACGAAAGCGCCATGACGCGCGAGCAGGCCATCGCCGCGCTCGAAGCGGGCGCGGCGCGCGTGCGTCATCATGCGGCGCTCGGCACCAACGTGATCGGCTTCGGCGAAATGGGCATCGCGAACACGTCGTCGGCTGCGTGCCTGATGAGCCGTCTGTGCAATGTGCCGATCGACGAGTGCGTCGGCCGCGGCACCGGTCTCGACAATGCGGGCCTCGCGAAGAAGCGCAACGTGCTGGCGGCGGCGCTCGCGCGTCACGCGGACGTGCGCGAGCCGCTCGACGTCCTCGCCACGTTCGGCGGCTTCGAGATCGCGATGATGGCGGGCGCCTGCATCGAAGCGGCGCGCTTGCGCATGACGATTCTGGTCGATGGTTTCATCGCCACGTCGGCGCTGCTCGTGGCCGATGCGCTTGCGTCCGGCGTGCGCGATTTCTGTGTGTTTGCGCATGCATCGAACGAAGCGGGTCACCGTCGCATGCTCGATCACTTCGGCGCGCGCGAACTGCTCGCGCTCGATCTGCGGCTCGGCGAGGGCACGGGCGCGGCGCTCGCGGTGCCGCTGCTGCGCGCGGCGTGCGCGTTCCTGAACGAGATGGCGAGCTTCGAGTCGGCGGGCGTCGCCAACCGCGGCGGCGACGGCGCGGCGGGTGCGTGATGCGCTCGCTCGGGACGCGGGAGGCGGCGTGCACGTGAGGCATCGGCGATGAATCCGCTTGCGGAACTGCGCTATTTCTTCACGGCGCTCGGCTACTTCACGCGCGTGCCGGTGCCGCGCTGGGTGGGCTTCGAACCCGCATGGCTCAACGCCGCCGCGCGCTATTTCCCGCTCGTGGGCGCGGTGGTGGGCGCGTTTGCAGCGCTCGTGTATCTCGCGGCGCTACGCGTCTTTCCGCCCGGCGTGGCGGTGCTGCTCTCGATGACGGCGACGCTCGTCGCGACCGGCGCCTTCCATGAGGATGGGCTCGCCGATTGCTGCGATGCGTTCGGCGGCGGCTACACACGCGAGGACGTGCTGCGCATCATGCACGATTCGCGGATCGGCGCGTTCGGCGCGATCGGCGTTGTCGTCGCGCTCGCGTTGAAGTGGCAGGTGCTCGCCGCGCTGCCGCCCATGCGCGCCGCGATGCTCATGATCGCGGGTCACGCCGCGAGCCGCGCGTGCGCGATCAGCTATCTCGTCTCGCTCGACTACGTGCGCGCCGAAGGCAAGGCGAAGCCGGTCGCCCAGCGCATGAGCGTTGCGGCGTTGCTCTTCGCCTGCCTGTTCGGCCTGCCCTGGCTCTTCTGGCCTGCATGGCCCGACGGGCACGACTGGCGTGCGGGCATCGCTACGCTCGTGGTGCTCGCCGGACTGCGCTTCGCGCTCGGGCGCTACTTCGCGAAGCGCATCGGCGGTTATACCGGCGACTGTCTCGGCTTTGCGCAACAGGTGTTTGAACTCGCGATCTATCTCGTGGGGCTCGCGTGGATCTCGTTCTGATCCGGCATCCGGCTGTGGCCGTCGAGCCGGGTGTCTGCTATGGCAGCAGCGACGTGCCGCTGGCGGGCGACGCGGCGCACGAGGCCGCACGGCTTGCGCAGCGGCTCGACGCGCTCGGCGCGCGTGCGCCGTTGCGTGTCGAGTCGAGCCCGCTCACGCGCTGCGCGCGGATCGCGCATGCGCTCGCATCGGCGCACGGTCTTGCGCCGTGCGTCGATGAGCGGCTCGCGGAGATGGATTTCGGCGCGTGGGAAATGCGGCGTTGGGATGCGATCGAGCGCGCGCAGATCGACGCCTGGGCCGCGGATTTCGAGCACGCCCGCATGCATGGCGGCGAGAGCGTTGCGCAGTTCGACGCACGTGTCGGCGACTGGCTAGATGAAGCGCGCGTTGCACGTGAAGCCGACGAAGCAGATACAGGCGACACAGCCTGGGTCGTGACGCACGCGGGCGTGATTCGCGCGCTCACGGCGCGCGCGCTCGATCTGCCGATCTCGCGCTGCGTGCGCTGGCCGCTGGAAATGGCCGCGCTCGTCTGGTTGCGGCGCGATGCGGCGAGCGGACAGTGGTCGCTGGTCCGCTGGAACGTCTGAATTAATTCGAATCCCGAATCAATGCGAATCAACGGTTCATGCCGGCGTCACGCGCGCGCGCCTGATCCAGATCCTTGCAGAGCTGTGCCGCGCCCTGGGCGATGCGCGGAGCGGGGCGCGTGAGCAGATCGCCGTCGATGGCGAAGAGGTTGCCGCGCCTGACCGCCGTCAACATCGGCCACGCGCGCCAGCTTTCGAGTGCGGGCAACGGTTGATCGGAGGCGGTCGCGCCTTGCGCGGACGTCACGATCGCATCGGGATCGGCGGCGAGCACGGCTTCCGTCGAAACCGTCGGCACGAGCGGTTTCAAGCCCGCGAATATGTTGCGTCCGCCGCATAGCGTGATCACGTCGCTGATCATGCTCTCGCCGTTGAGCGTCATCAGCGGCCGATCCCACGCTTCGTAAAACACGCTCACAGGCGGACGGCCCGCGTAGCGCGCGCGCAGTTGCGCGACGTCGCGGCGAAAATCCGCGGCAGCGGCCTGCGCGGTGTCCGGCGTATCGAACAGCACGCCGAGGCGCGTAAGCGATGTCGCGACGTCGTCGAGGCGGCGGGGCGCGCTGAAAAACAGTGGAATGTGCAGATCGCGCAGGCGGTCGATCTGCGGCTGCGCGTTGCCTTGCCACCAGACGACGATGAGGTCGGGCTTGAGCGCGGCGATGCGTTCGAGGTCGAGCACGAGGGCGTCGCCGATGCGCGGCACGCGCCTGGCCGCGCTTGGGTAGTCGCTGTAGCTGACCGTGCCGACGAGCCGTGCGCCGCCGCCCGCCGCGTAGATCAGTTCGGTGCCGTGGGGCGAGAGGCTGATCACGCGCCGCGCGGGTGCGGCGAGCGTGACGGTGCGCCCGGCATCGTCGACGACGCTGACCGCTGCCGATGCGGCGCGCGTGGTGAGCGCAGTAAACGTGGTAAGCGCCACGGCTGCACCGAGCGCCAGCGCAGCGAAACGGCGTTGCGTCATGACGAAGCCGCCGTGCGGGGCAGGGTGAGGATGCGCGGCATCATGGCGTCTTGAGCGAAAGCGGCAATCCGGCGGCGATGAACGTCGCGCGGTCGGCAATCGCGGCAATGCGCTGGTTCAGCCGGCCGAGTTCATCGACGTAAAGGCGCGTGGCCGCGCCGAGCGGCACGACGCCCATGCCGATCTCGTTGCTCACGACCAGCACCGTGCCGTGCGCGCGCGCGCAGGCGGCGGCGAAGGCGTCGACGCGCGCGGACCAGTCGGGCAGCGGGGTTTCGGAGCCGGGCGGACACAGCAGGTTGGCGAGCCAGAGCGTGAGGCAGTCGATCAGCACGCACTGGCCATTCGACGCAGCCGTGTCGAGCGCGGCCGTGAGATCGAGCGGCGCTTCGACCAGCGCCCAGTGCGCGGGCCGTCGTGTACGGTGATGCGCGACGCGCTCGGCAAGCTCGTCGTCCGCGACGCGCGCCGTGGCGATGTAGGTGACAGGCAGCCCGCTTTCGCGGGCGAGGCGTTCGGCGTACGCGCTCTTGCCCGAGCGCGCGCCACCGACGATGAAGGTGAGGTCGCGCGAAATCATCGCGTGATTGTACCGGTGCGGTTGCGGTGCGATGGGATAATGCGGGTTTTGCGCGGGTTGTGCTGTTTTTGCGTCCGGCGCGCGCTCCGGCCGCCGACCCGCAGCCAGGCAGATACCTTGGCAATCCGGCTGGCAGGCGCGTCAGCCATCCTGACAGGAGTATTCATGACGGTAATCGTGGTGGCGAATCCGAAGGGCGGCGTGGGCAAAAGCACGCTGTCCACCAATCTGGCAGGCTTTTTCGCCGCGCAGGGCGAGTGGGTGGCGCTCGCCGACCTCGACCGGCAGCAATCCGCGCATTCGTGGCTCGATCTGCGGCCCGCAACGCTGCCGGCCATCGAAAGCTGGGGCGTCGATGTCGACAAGCCGCAGAAGCCGCCGCAAGGGCTCGAACACGCGGTCATCGACACGCCCGCGGGCCTGCACGGCAACCGGCTCGGCGCGATCATCGAACTGGCGGACAAGGTGATCGTGCCGCTGCAGCCGTCGATGTTCGACATTCTCGCGACCCAGGACTTCCTCGACCGGCTGGCGAAGGAGAAGGCTGTCCGCAAGGGGATGATCCAGGTCGGCGTGGTCGGCATGCGGGTGGACGCGCGCACGCGCTCGGCGGAACAGTTGCAGCGCTTTGTCGAGGGACTGAATCTGCCGGTGCTCGGCTATCTGCGCGATACGCAGAACTACGTGCAGCTCGCCGCGCACGGCCTCACGCTGTGGGATGTCGCGAAAAGCCGGGTGGAGAAGGATCTGGAGCAGTGGCAGTCGATCCTTGCCTGGGTGAATGGCAAATAAGCGGCAAATGAGTGCCGAATGAGCCGCAAATGAGCCACTGCGCGCGGGGCGCGCGAACGCACGCCCCGCGAAACCGGACTTCAGGTCCAGTTCTGGGTCGGCACGTGGTCGCGGCTGCCCTTGATGCGGTTGTTTTCGTCGACGAAGACCAGGTCCGGCTTCCAGCCGGCCTTCAATTCCGCCTCATCCACGTTCGCGAAGGCCGCGATGATCACGAGGTCGCCCAGTTGCGCGCGTCGTGCCGCCGAGCCGTTGAGCGAAATCATGCCGCTGCCGCGCTCGCCCTTGATCGCGTAGGTCGAGAAACGCTCGCCGTTGTTGACGTTCCAGATGTCGATACGCTCGTTTTCGACGATGTTCGCCGCTTCGAGCAGGTTTTCGTCGATGGCGCACGAGCCTTCGTAATGCAGTTCGCAGTGCGTGACGGTGGCGCGGTGGATCTTCGACTTGAGCATGTGGCGTTGCATGGGGAGGCTCCTCTCGCGGACGGGCGTTCGGCCCGCCGCTGGTCTGGCTCGGGGCGGCGCGGCGGCCGCCCGTGAAGCACGGATAAACGCGTGGAAAATAAGCGTGGAAAATAAGCGGGGATTAAAAGCCGGATCAGATTTCCAGATTGTCGATCAGGCGCGTCGCGCCGATCTTCGCCGCAGCCAGCACGACGAGCGGCGCATGGGCGTCGGCTGCCACGCCCGGAGCGGGCGCCAGCAGATCCGCGCGCTTGCGGATCGCGATGTAGTCGGGTTTCCAGCCGCGCGCGGCGAGCGTGGCCATCGCGTCGAGTTCGAGCTGCTGGAAGTCGTGCCGGCCCGACAGGATCGACTCGCGAATCGCGCGCAGCACGCCGGCCAGTTGCGGCGCCTCGGCGCGCTCCGCCTGCGTCAGATAGCGGTTGCGCGAACTGAGCGCCAGCCCGTCGGCGTCGCGCACCGTTTCGGCGGCGATCACTTCGGTCGGCAGCGCGAACTGCTGGCACATCGCGCGCACGATCATCAGCTGCTGATAGTCCTTCTTGCCGAACACGGCGACGCGCGGCTGCACGCACGACATCAGCTTCATCACGACCGTGCACACGCCTTCGAAGAAGCCGGGGCGGAATTCGCCTTCGAGGATGTCGCCGAGGTTGTGAGGCGGATGAACGCGATATTCCTGCGGCTGCGGGTACATGTCGTGCTCGGTCGGTGCGAACAGCACGTAGACGTTCTCTTTCTGCAGCTTCTCGATATCGTCCTGGAGCGTGCGCGGGTACTTGTCGAAGTCCTCGTTCGGACCAAACTGGAGCCGGTTGACGAAGATGCTCGCCACAACCGGGTCGCCGTGCTGGCGCGCAAGCCGCATCAGCGACAGATGGCCTTCGTGAAGGTTGCCCATGGTCGGCACGAACGCGGTGCGGTTTTGGCCGCGCAACTGGTCGCGCAGTTCCTGAATCGAGCTGATGACTTTCATGATCGGATGCGTTATGCCTCGCGCGGGGCAAGACGGGGTTGCAGCCACCGGCCGCCGGATGCGGCGGGCCAGTTCGGGGAGCCGGTTGGAGCGGCGGACGTTCTGTCCGCTGACGGCAAGGCAGGCGCCGGCGATTGTAGAGGATTTGAGCGCGTCGCGCAGCCGCTCCTGACGGAAGGGGCATGCGGCGAGGCGCTGGACGCAACCGCCGGAATCGGGGGCGTGAACGCTGCCGCCGACCACGGGCGCGGGTGTTCAGAGGGCGGCGCTTGGCCGCGGACGGGCAGTCCGCGCGGCAGCTGCGCGGCGCGGGATCGAGCGTCGTGGGGTGTTCAGGGGCGCTCAGGCCGGCAGGTAGGCGAGCCGCACGTAGATCGGGGCGAAGGGCTCCGCCTGGGTGATCTCGATCAACGACTCGCGCGACAGTTCGAGCATGGCGATGAAGTTCACGACCACGACCGGCACGCCGCGCGAGACGTCGAAAAGCTCGGAAAACTCCATGAAGCGCGCATTCTGGAGCCTGCGCAGGATCACGCTCATGTGCTCGCGCACCGAGAGTTCCTCGCGCGAGATCTTGTGGTGCTGCACGAGCTTCGCGCGCTTGATGACGTCGGCCCATGCGGCGCGCAGGTCGTTGCTGTCGACGTCGGGAAAGCGCGGCGTGACGCTCTGCTCGATGTAGACCTCGGCGCGCAGGAAGTCGCGCCCGAGCTGCGGGAGCTGGTCGAGGCGCTGCGCGGCGAGCTTCATCTGCTCGTATTCGAGCAGGCGGCGCACGAGTTCGGCGCGCGGATCTTCGGCTTCCTCGCCGGTGTCGGCCTTCCTGACCGGCAAGAGCATGCGCGACTTGATCTCGATGAGCATCGCGGCCATCAGCAGATATTCGGCTGCGAGTTCCAGATTGGTCTTGCGCAGCTGCTCGACGTAGCCGAGGTATTGCGTCGTGACATCCGCCATCGGGATGTCGAGGACGTTGAAGTTCTGCTTGCGGATCAGGTAGAGCAGCAGGTCGAGGGGGCCTTCGAAGGTCTCGAGAAAGACTTCGAGCGCATCCGGGGGGATGTACAGGTCCTGCGGCAGCTTGAAGAGCGGCTCGCCGTACAGGCGTGCGAATGCGACGCCGTCAACCGTATCGGGCGTCGAATCCGTTGCGGGCGCGGCCAGCGCCTCGTCCGCCGGACTGTGCGCCGGTGCGCCCGCGACGTGTCCCGTCTTGGGTGTTCCGGCCCCGTCGGCCTCGGCCATCAGAAGTTCTGGTAGTAGACGTAGGCCGTCTGCTTGACGCGCGATGCCTGCTGGCGCTCGCGTTCGTCGAGATCGAGCGGCTGCTTGTCCCACAGGAGCGCGCGGCCCTGGCGTTGCTGCTCTTCGAGTTGCGGGTGCTTCTGCTTCAACTGGTTCAGGAACTGCGTGATGTCCGACTGATACATGGCCGACGTCCGTGAAAAATGGCGGGATCGCACCATTGCGAGCCCGCCTCTGTTTATGTCGCCGGCAATTTTACAGCAAGCGCAGCGTGCGGAACATGCGGCCGGGCGGTGTATCGGGTCTGCGGGCTGCACTGGATGCACCTGCAATGCGTGCCAGAGCAGTCGCCAGAGCAGTCACCAAAACGGGTGCCGAAGCGGGTGACACAGCGGGTGACACAGCGGGCGCCAAGGCAGGCACGGCCCGCCGCGGCGGACCTGGATGGGCGCTTGCGGCCCTTTTTGCGCCGCGTTACGGAGTGCGGGCGCGCCGATGTGGTGAAATAACACGTTCGCGCCGCGACGCGCACGCCGCCATGGTGCGCGCGGCGCGCGGCAAAAACGGTGGCGACCAGCGGTGGCGACCAGTTCTACGAAGGCCGGAGGTCTTGTTTGGCGGGAAGGGTGATCGAAGCGTGGCGCGCGTGGCGGCATCCTTTACGGGCTGCGCGGCCGTTGCACGCAACGCCAGCCGCAGCGGCGGCTGGCAGCGTGCCGCGCGCCCGCTGCGGCGTGGCGGCTGCCGGCCGTTTTGCCGCGTCGCTTGCCGCATCGTTTGCCGGGTTGCTCGCCGCGTGGCTCGTCGCCGGCCTGCTCGCCGCGACGCCCGCGTTCGCCGCGCTCGACAACCTGCTGCCGTGGCTGCGCGCGCGCACCTACTACGATGTCGAGATCGACGCCAAACCGCGCGAGCTGCGCAAGCTGCTCGAAACGCACCTCGACATCGCGCGCTTCTCGACGCGCAACGACGTCAGCGACGATCAGTTCGAGTTCCTCGTGACCGCCACGCCGCAGCAGGTGCGCGACCTTGCCTCCACCGACGGCTATTTCTCCGCGGTCGTGCGCACCGACACCGATACCGTGAACGGCAGGCGGCGCGTGCGCGTGAGTGTCGATCCGGGGCAGCGCACCATGATCTCGTCGGTGACGCTGACGTTTCGCGGCCCGGTGCTCACCGAAGACAAGAAGCAGGAGAACGCCGCCCGCTTCGCGTTCTCGCTGCACGGCGGCGATCCGTTCACGCAGTCGGGCTGGGACGACGCCAAGAACGCGTCGCTCAAGGCGCTGCAGTCGCGGCGCTACCTCGGCGCGAGAATCGTGCAGTCGGAGGCGCGCATCGATCCGCTGCGGCACGACGCGCAACTGACGCTCACCCTCGACAGCGGCCCCACCTTCACGATGGGGCCGCTCGACGTATCGGGCACGCGGCGTTATCCGGCCTGGATCGTGAACAACGTCAACCCGATTTCGCCGGGCGAGTACTACGACGTCAGCCGCGTGACGGAACTGCATCGCCAGTTGCAGAACACGCCGTATTTCGCCAGCGTGGCCATCGACGTCGACAACGACACCCAGAAGCCGCTGCTCACGCCGCTGCACGCCAAGGTGAGCGAGTTCCCGTACAACAATTTCCGCGGCAGCGTCGGCTATTCGACCGATACCGGCGCGCACGTGCAGGGCTCGTACACGTATCTCAACACGTTCGGCGCCGCGTGGCCGCTCCAGTTCCAGGGGCGGCTCGACCAGATCCAGCAGTTCGGCCAGGTGACGCTCTCGATGCCGCCCGGCCCACGCGCCTGGACCAACAGCGCGCTCATCTCGTACACGACCACCGATGTGTCCGATACGCGCATCTACAGCTTCCGCTCGGGCTTGCAGCGCACGCGCACCTCGCAGAACATCGATTACTCGTACGCGCTGCTCTACTACCAGGACCGGCTGTATCAGAACACCGGAGGGCCCACGATGGCCCGCGCGCTGGTGCCGTCGTGGGGCTGGACGCGCCGCAACGTCGACGATCCGCTGTTCCCGCGCTCGGGCAACCTGATCCGCATGGAGGCGGGCTTCGCCGTGAAGGACGTCGTCTCCGACGCGACCTTCATTCGCGGCTACATGCGCGGCCAGCAATACCTGCCGATCGGCCACAGCGACCTCGTGCTGTTTCGTGCGGAACTCGGCGGCGTATTCACGGGCTCCGGGTCGCGCAACGTGCCGGCCTCGCTGCTGTTTCGCGCGGGCGGCTCGAATTCGGTGCGCGGCTACAGCTTCGAGAGCCTCGGTAACGATGTTGCCGGTTCGATCCTGCCGACCAAGTATCTCGCGACGGGATCGGCGGAATATCAGCACTGGTTCAGCCACGATTGGGGCGGCGCGGCGTTCTTCGACGTCGGCACCGCCACCGATGCGTGGGGCGAGAAGGTGTTCGACACGGGCGCCGGGGTGGGCGCGCGCTGGCGCAGCCCGGTCGGCCCTGTGAACCTCGATCTCGCGTATGGTTTTCGCAACCGCAGCGTGCGGCCCTATCTGACGCTCGGGATTGCTTTCTGATGACGACGATGACGACCTCGCGCTTCGTTTCGGCGCTGCTGCCCGTCGCTGGAGCCGCTGCGGGAGCCGCCGTATGAGCGCGCGTTTTGTCGTCGGCTGGATCATGCCTGCCATGGCTGCGCTCGATCGATTCGGCGCAGACGGTGCGGCGGGCGGCGGCGCACCGCCCGGGGAGCCGCCGTCCGGCCAGGGCGCTGAACCGCCGTCACCGCCGCCGCGCAGGATCGTGCGCGCGCTCGCGTGGACAATCGCGGTGCCCGTGCTGATCGTCGCGCTCGTGGCGGGACTGCTTTACGGCGCGGCGACGACCGAGCGCGGCACGGCGCTCGCGTGGCGCGCGGCGGTGAGCGTGCTCGGCGGGCAGCTTGCGGGCACGCTGGAGGGCGGCACGCTCGCAACGGGCCTGCGAATGCGCGATGTGCGCTGGCACGACGCGCAAGGCGCGACCTTTGCTGTCGATCGCGTGAGCGGCAAGTGGGCGCTCTCGGCGCGGCCATGGCGCTTCGTCGTGGATTATCTGGACATCGGCGATGTCGATCTGCGCCTCGTGCCGTCCGCCGAGCCGTCCACGCCGATGTCGCTGCCCGGCGATCTGCAATTGCCGCTCGCGCTCGACATTCGCGATCTGCGCGTGGCGAAGCTCACGCTGCACGAAGGCGCTTCGACGACGGAATTCGCGCGCTTCGTGTTTCACGGGCGCAGCGACGGGCGGCATCACGAGGCCGTGGTCGAGCAGCTCGACACGCCGTACGGCGCGGTGAGCGCCCGCGCGAAGCTCGACGGCGTGCAGCCGTTCCCGCTCACGGGCGACCTCCGCTACGCGGGCAAGGTCCGCGACGAGGGCGTGCAGGTGAGCGGGCGCGTCGGCGGCATGCTGGCGGCGCTCACCGCCGATCTCGACGCGAGCGGCATGAAGCTCACGGGCCGCGCGCATGTCGAGGCGACGCCGTTTGCGGCCGTGCCACTCAGGCGCGCGACACTCGCGTTCGATCACGTCAATCCGCAGGCTTTTTCGCCCGGCGCGCCGTTCGCCGATCTCGCCGTGCGCGCCGATCTTCAGCCGGTGCAGGGTGCCGCTGCGCCGCTCACGCCGGATGCGGCGGCTTCGGCGGCTTCGGAAACGGCGGCGCAGGCCGGTAAGAACGCACAGCAAAACGTGCGCGCCGCGGGCTTCACGGTCGCAGGCAACGTCTCGATCGTGAATGCGAAGCCGGGCGCGATCGACGCGAAGCTGCTGCCGCTCGTCGAGGCGCGCAGCGACGTCGTGCTCGACGCGCATACGCAGCGTCTTGCGAACCTCGACGTGCGGCTCGTAAAGGGCGCCACGCTGAAGGGCGGCGGCACGATCAGCGGACGCAACGGACGCTTCGACCTCAAGGTGGCGAACCTCGACCTGAACGCACTCGAGGCGCGCGTGCGGCCGACGCAACTGGCCGGTCCGATCACGATCCACCTTGCTGGCGACGTGCAGAGCATCGCGCTCGACCTCGCCGATCCGAAGGCTGCACTGCGTGCGCAGGGCAAGGTGACGTTCGATCCCGCGCGGCTCTCGTTCAACGACGTGCGCGTGAGTTCGGGCGCGGGCCGTCTCGACGTGTCGGGCGCGATCAAGCACGACGCGAATTCCACCTACACGCTCAAGGCGGCGCTGACCAATTTCGATCCGCTCTCGCTGACGACCCAGGCGCCCCAAGCGCCCCAAGCGCCCCAAGCGCCCCAGTCAACATCGCGTGCCGCGTCGCCTGCCGCTGCGCGCACGCCGCCGCAACGCGTCACTGCACGCGTGAACGGCACGCTCAACGCGACGGGCACGCTTGCGCCCGCGTTCACGACCCGGGCCGAATTCAAACTCGGCCCGAGCGTTTATGCGGACCTTCCGCTCACGGGCGAGGGCCTCGTCCAGCTCGCGGGCTCGCGCATCCTGCCGAGCCACGCGAATCTCTCGGTGGCAGGCAACGACGTAGCGTTGCAGGGCAGCTTCGGTGCACGCGGCGACCGGTTGCGCTTCAACGTGGATGCACCGCAGCTCGACCGGCTCGGCTTCGGCGTCGCCGGGCAGATCGCGGCGAATGGCGACCTCACCGGCACCTTCGCGCACCCCGACGTCGCACTCGATTACAAGGCCGAGCGTGTCGTGTTCGGACAGACGCGGCTCGGCCACGCGCAAGGGCATGCGGAACTGCGCGACGGCGCCAACGGCGCGCTCGAATTCAGCACCGATGCGAGCGGAATCGCCGTGGCGGGCGTCGATATCGCGACGCTCACCGCGCGCCTCACGGGCACGCGCGCGAAGCACACGCTCACCGCGAGCGCGAAGGGCAAGGTGCAGGGCCAGGCCGTCGACGTGCAACTGGCCGCGAACGGCGGACTCTCCGAGACACGCGACGGCACCCGCTGGGACGGCACCCGCTGGGATGGCACCATCACGCAGTTGCAGAACCGCGGCGCGCCCGACATCGCCCTCGCGTCGCCGCTCACGGTGAGCGCGGGTGCGGGCAGGCTCACGCTCGGCGCAACGCGTCTCGCGCTGGTGGGCGCGTCGCTCGAACTCAAGTCATTCGATTTCGATCATGGCCGTATCCGCTCGTCGGGCTCGCTCACGAACGTCTCGCTCGCACGCGTGATGCAACTGCGCCAGCAGTTCACGGGCGTGCAGTCGAATCTCAGGACCGATCTGGTCTTCGACGGCGACTGGAACTTCTCGATTGGCCAGAGCGCGACGGGTTATCTGCAGATCAAGCGCCGCTCGGGCGACATCACGGCCGAGGTCGGGCGCGGCGTGGCATCGCTCGGCATCGGCGATCTCAATGCGCGCGCGGTTTTCAGCGGCGGCAACCGGCTCGGCGTGACGGCGCGCGCGCAGGCGAGCCGCGTGGGCGTGCTCGACGTCGATGTGTACACGACGCTCACGCCGCGCGACGGCGTCCTCACGCTCACCAACGAAGCGCCGGTCGGCGGCACGATCAAGGCGAATGTGCCGTCGCTCAAGACTACCGGCGGCCTGTTCGGCCCCGGCTATCTGCTCGATGGCCGTCTCTCGCTGCAACTGGCGCTCGCCGGTACGCTCGCGCGGCCGAACGTTTCGGGGCCGCTCGTCGGCGACGGGATTTCCGCGACGCTCGTCGATCAGGGCATGCAGCTCAAGGACGGCGTGATCCGGGTGATGCTTTCGCAAAACCTCGTCGAATTCCAGCAGGTGGAGTTTCACGGCGCGAGCGGCACGCTGCGGGCGACGGGCCGCGTTCGCCTCGACAACGACGAGCCCGATCTCACGGCGAGCCTCGTCGCCGACAAGCTCGAACTGTTCGCCGCGCCGGATCGCCGCCTGTCGCTCTCGGGCAGCGCGAGCATTGCGAACGGCGGGCATCTCGGCGACATGGAGATCGACGGCAAGTTCACCGTCGATCACGCGCGCTTCGACATGCCCGAATCGCCCGCGCCGGAACTGGGCGACGACGTGGTGATCCTGCGTCCCGACGGCACGACGCGCGGCGGGCCGCCGCCGCTCGAAGCGCAGGCCCAGAAGGCCGGCACGCGGCCCGCGCCGCGTTTTGCGCCGCGCGCGCACATCGACATCGACCTCGGCCACGACTTCCGCTTCAGCGGACGGGGCGCGGATCTCGGCCTCGCGGGCACGATCACGGCGATGAGCGAGCCGTCCGTGCCGCTGCGCGCGGTGGGCAACGTGCGCGTGACGGAAGGCTCGACGTACACGGCGTTCGGCCGCAAGCTCGCGATCGAGAACGGCTTTTTCACGTTCAACGGGCCAGTGGCGAATCCGGGTATCAACATCCTCGCGATGCGGCGCAACCAGCAGGTCGAGGCGGGCGTGCAGGTCACGGGCACGATCCAGGCGCCGGTCGTGAAGCTCGTTTCCGAGCCGAACGTGGTCGACAACGAAAAGCTCTCGTGGCTGCTGTTCGGCCACGGCACCGACCAGGGCAACAACGTTGGCCAGCAGAGCGCGATGACGACGGCGCTGGCGTTGCTCGGCAGCGCGAGCGGCAAGCGCATCGCGCAGTCGGTGGGGCTCGACGAATTCTCGATCGGGCGCAGCGAGGTGGGCCTGACCGACCCGCAGGTGGTGATGATTGCGAAGGCGATCAACGAATGGTTCGTGATCGGCTTCGAGCAGGGTCTGCAGTCGGCGGCGAACGCGGTCAAGGCGACCGTGAACCTCACGCGCTACTGGTCGGTGTCCGCATATGGCGGCACGTTCTATGGCTCCGATGTCAATTACACGCGGCGCTTCGACCGCATCCGGTGGTAGTCCGCCGGGCCCGCGATGAACCAAAAAAAAAGCACGCCCGCAGGCGTGCTCGTGTGGCGGCAGAAACGCAGCGCGTCAGCGCACGCGCATCCCCGGTTTCGCGCCGCTGTGCGGCTCGAGAATGTAGAGGCCGGGTTCGGCCTTCTCGTTGGCCGACGAAGCCGCGAGCACCATTCCTTCGGACAGGCCGAACTTCATCTTGCGCGGCGCGAGGTTCGCGACCATCACCGTGAACTTGCCCTTGAGGTCCTCCGGCTTGTAGGCCGAGCGGATGCCCGAGAACACGTTGCGCGTGCGCTCTTCGCCCACGTCGAGCGTCAGTTGCAGGAGCTTGTCCGAGCCCTCGACAACCGCGCAATCGACGATCAGCGCGATGCGCAGGTCGATCTTCGCGAAGTCGTCGATCGAGATGATTTCGGGCGTTTCCGGTTCGGCCCTGGCGGCTTCCTTGCCTGCTTCCTTCGAGGCCTTCGACTTCTGCTTTGCAGCGGCAGCGGCAGCGGCGGCGGGCGCTTCGGCGGCCTGCAGCGAATCGCGGTTCGCGGCGAGCAATGCTTCGATCTGCTTCGGATCGACGCGCGTCATGAGGTGCTTGTACGCGTTGATCGGCTTGGCCGACGAGAGCGGCTGCGTCGCGTCGGCCCAGACGAGCGGCGCGATCGACAGGAAGCTTTCCACGCCTGCGGCGAGCGTCGGCAGCACCGGCTTGAGCGCGAGCGAGAGCAGACGGAACGCTTCGAGGCTCACGCTGCACGTTTCGTGCAGCGCGGCGGAGTTGGCCGGATCCTTCGCCTGTTCCCACGGCTTCGCAGTATCGACATAGGCGTTGACGGCGTCGGCGAGTTCCATCGTGTGGCGCAGCGCGCGGCCGTAGTCGCGCGACTCGTAGTGCGCGGCGATCTGCGGGATCGCATCGCGCAGTTGCGCCACCAGCGGATGCTGCATCGCGCTGTCGTTCACGCGGCCGTCGAAACGCTTGATGAGAAAGCCCGCCGCGCGGCTCGCGATGTTGATGTACTTGCCGACGAGGTCGCTGTTCACGCGCGCAAGGAAGTCCTCGAGGTTCAGGTCGAGGTCTTCCATCGTGCCGTTGAGCTTGGCCGCGAAGTAGTAGCGCAGCCACTCGGGATTCAGGCCCGTCGTGACGTAGCTTTCGGCCGTGATGAAAGTGCCGCGCGACTTCGACATCTTCGCGCCGTCCACCGTGAGAAAGCCGTGCGCGAACACGTTGGTCGGCGTGCGATGGCCCGAGAATTCGAGCATCGCCGGCCAGAACAGCGTGTGGAAGTACAGGATGTCCTTGCCGATGAAGTGATACTGCTCGGTCTTCGCGCCGGGCTTCACCCACGCGTCGAAGTCGAGGCCGCGCTGCTCGCACAGGTTCTTGAAGCTCGCGTAGTAGCCGATCGGCGCGTCGAGCCACACGTAGAAGTACTTGCCCGGCGCGCCCGGAATCTCGAAGCCGAAGTACGGCGCGTCGCGCGAGATGTCCCAGTCGGCGAGCTTCGATTCGCCCGCTTCGCCCAGCCACTCGCGCATCTTGTTGGTGGCTTCGGGCTGCGCGAGGCCGCTCACCCAGCTGCGCAGGAACTGCTCGCAGCGCGGGTCGGAGAGGCGGAAGAAGTAATGCGTCGAGGTCTTGCGCACGGGCGTCGCGCCCGAGACGACCGAGTACGGATTCTTCAGATCGGTCGGCGCGTAGGTGGAGCCGCACACTTCGCAGCTGTCGCCGTACTGGTCCTTGGCGCCGCATTTCGGGCACTCGCCCTTGATGAAGCGATCCGGCAGGAACATGTTCTTGACCGGGTCGTAGGCCTGCTCGATGTCGCGCGTGTCGATCAGACCGGCTTCCTTGAGCGCCAGATACACCGACTCGGAGAGCGCGCGGTTTTCTTCGGAGTCCGTCGAGTAGTAGTTGTCGAACGAAATGCCGAAGCTGTCGAAGTCGCGCTTGTGCTCCTGCCAGACGCGCGCGATCAGCTGCTGCGGCGTGAGGCCTTCCTTCTCGGCGCGCAGCATGACGGGCGTGCCGTGCGTGTCGTCGGCACCGACGTAGTAGACCTCGTGGCCATGCATTCGCAGCGCGCGAACCCAGATGTCCGTCTGGATGTACTCGACCAGGTGGCCGATGTGGATTTGCCCGTTGGCGTAGGGCAGGGCGGACGTGACGAGAATCTGGCGGCGGGCCTGCTGAGCCTGGTGTGTGCCGGCGGCACTGAGGTCGGTGGCGGGTGCTGACATAGGGAGGGAGTCCGGTGATGCGGGAGGTCGAAACTGCGATTTTAGCAGGGCTGTCGGAGTGCGCATTCCGGGCCGGGAGTGATGCGCGCGGCGTCCGGGCAGGCCGAGGACAACCCGCGGGCAGACCGCCGACAGAATCAGCGGGCAAAAAAAACCGGGGCGCGATAGCCCCGGAGCAACAACGACAAGAGGAGAATGGTGACGCGGCGGCTTCGCCAGCCACGTACCGTCAATACAGACCGCCGTTGGGCGGGAGAGTTCGAAGTTTTTTCGATTCTCTCGCCGCTGCCGCCGGGCGAGGCCTCGCCCGGCCCGGCGGTCGTCCTGCCGTTAGCCTTGATGCTGCGCCGTCGCGCGCAGATAGATCTCCACGCGCCGGTTGGCTGCACGGCCTGCCTCGGTGTTGTTGTTCGCGATCGGCTGGGTGTCGCCGCGGCCCTCAGCCGCGAGGCGCTGCATCGGGATGCCGCGCGACGTCAGATAATTCACGACGCTCTGTGCACGGTTGACCGACAGCGTCTGGTTGAACGCGGGCTGGCCCGTGCTGTCGGTATGGCCGACGACCTGGGCGACGACTTCCGGGTTCTGCTGCAGCGTCTGCGCGACCTGGTCGAGCACGGGCGCGAACGTCGGCCTGATCGCGTAGCTGTTCGTGTCGAACGTCACGTTGCTCGGGATGTTGAGCTTGAGCGAGCCGTCCGGCTGCTCGGTGATCTGCGTGCCCGTGCCCTTGGTCGCGCCGGAGAGCCGGTTGCGGATGGCCGACCAGTTGTAGCCGGTGATGCCGCCGACCAGCGCGCCGGCGCCGGCGCCGATCGCCGCCCCCTTGCCGCCGCCGAAGATGGCGCCGAGCGCCGCGCCGGTACCGGCGCCGACGCCCGTGCCGACAGCCGTGTTCGTGCCCTGCTGGGTTGCGCAGCCGGCGACGAGTGCTCCGGCGACGACGAATACGGACAGGCGAGTCATGATTCTTGTGTTCATTTTGATTCCTCTCTTGAGTGGGACAAGACTGCCGCCGACGTCGGGCGGACGGCTCGCAGGCCCCGGCTGGAGTCAGGGTCTTCGGGCGGCGCGAGTCGGCAGCTACTACAATGGCGGCTTGAAGGCCTGTATCGCGAGCTTCGCGGCTTCGAATCCGACGTCGCGAAGCGTGCCTTGCCGGCAGAAATATCGCAATCCAGCTTAACAATTTCTTTCGAATTTTGGTGCCAGCGCGGCTAGGCGGTTCACGCGCGGCGGCCTGCGTTTTCACGGAGTAGCAATGAGCATAGATCGGGCTTTGGTCGACGCCGCGCTCGCGGCCCTCACGGATCCGAACACGGGTCACCCGTATTCGACGGGTAAGGGCGTGCGTAATGTCACCGTCGAGGGCGATGGTGTCGGCGTGGAAATCGTGCTCGGCTATCCGGCGAAGAGCCAGGCCGACGCGATCCGCGCGCAGGTCGAGGCGGCGCTCGCCGCCGTGCCGGGCGTCAGGTCGAGCCGCGTCGCGGTGCGCACCGAGATCGCCGCGCACGCCGTTCAGCGCGGCGTGAAGCTGCTGCCGAACGTGAAGAACATCGTGGCGGTCGCGTCGGGCAAGGGCGGTGTCGGCAAGAGCACGACGGCCGTGAACCTCGCGCTCGCGCTCGCAGCCGAAGGCGCCTCGGTGGGCGTGCTCGACGCCGATATCTACGGCCCGTCGCTGCCGATGATGCTCGGCATCCACGGCCGCCCCGAATCTCCGGACGGCCAGTCGATGAACCCGCTCGAAGGCCACGGCGTGCAGGCGAACTCGATCGGCTTCCTGATCGAGGAAGACAACCCGATGGTGTGGCGCGGCCCGATGGCCACGTCGGCCCTCGACCAGCTGCTGCGCCAGACCAACTGGCGCGATCTCGACTATCTCGTCGTCGACATGCCGCCGGGCACCGGCGACATCCAGCTCACGCTCTCGCAGCGCGTGCCCGTGACGGGCGCCGTGATCGTCACGACGCCGCAGGACATCGCGCTGCTCGATGCCAAAAAGGGCCTCAAGATGTTCGAAAAGGTCGGCATTCCGATTCTCGGCATCGTTGAGAACATGGCCGTGCACGTCTGCTCGAACTGCGGGCACGCCGAGCATGTTTTCGGCGCGGGCGGCGGCGAGCGCATGGCGCAGCAATACGGCGTCGAGGTGCTCGGCAGCCTGCCGCTCGACATCGCGATCCGCGAGCAGGCCGACTCGGGCAACCCCACCGTCGTCGCCGATCCGAATGGCCGCATCGGCGAAACGTATCGCGCCATCGCGCGGCGCGTCGCAATCCAGATCGCCGAGCGCGCACGCGACATGACGTCGAAGTTTCCGAGTATCGTCGTGCAGAACACGTAACCCGTGCGCCCTTGCTGCGTGGGCCTGAGCGCGCCTTTTCGGCGCGCGTGCGGGTATCATGTGGCTCCATCGGGTCCGGTACGATGACCGCAGGGGCGGCTCCCGGTTGCCAGGAGGATTGCATGGGAAAAGGAAACGACTGGCTAGCGGGATGTGCAGCGCGGTTTGTCGCTGGGGTCGCCTCGCGTTTTGCATATGTCGTACCGGTAGTCGCCGGCTGCGTGCTGCTGAGCGGCTGCGCCGGTTTCATGGGGCAGCAGGACAAGCGCGCGACCGCGCAGCTGCTGCCCACAATGGGTAGCCAGGTGCGCGGCACGGTTTCGTTCGTCGAACGTTCGGACGGCGTGCAGGTCAATTACAACCTCGCCGGTCTGCCGAACAACAGCGATCACGCCCTGCAGGTCCACGAACGCGGCGACTGCAATGCCGCCGATGCATCGAGCGCGGGCCCTGTCTTCGCGCCCGCCGCCGACCGCCTGAAGCCCGGCGTACGCGTGGAGGGCGATCTCGGCAACATTCACGCCGATTCGAACGGCGTTGCCTCCGGCTTCATCGTCGCACCCGATGTTTCGCTCGACGGCGTGCGCTCGGTGCTCCAGCGCGCCGTGCTGGTCCACCGCGAACCGATCGACCCCTACGCCTACCCGCAGCACGGCACCGGCACGGCGCTCGCATGCGGCGTGATCCGCGCCCAGTGAGCGTGCTCTTTTGTCGCGCTGCGCCCCGCGGCGCGGCGGCAGGGCGGGCTTCGACCAGGTTCGGGCAGGTTTGGGACGGCTGTGCCGGGCGTGGTGCGCACGGGGTGCAGGGGCTGCACGTGTTGCGCGGATGCACGGCTGCCACGCGTTGCCGGCGCGCATTCCGGCATGCCAATCCACATCGCGTAAAATAAGCGCCTTTCGTCTTTTAGCTGGCACGCAGCGACCCAATATGGCAATCAAATCCGACAAGTGGATCCGGCGCATGGCCGCAGAGCACAAGATGATCGAGCCGTTCGTGCCCGACCAGATCCGCACGTCCGAGGACGGCCGCAAGATCGTGAGCTACGGCACGTCGAGCTACGGCTACGACATTCGCTGCGCCGACGAATTCAAGATCTTCACGAACATCAATTCGACGATCGTCGACCCGAAGAACTTCGACGAAAAGTCGTTCGTCGATTTCCGGGGCGACGTGTGCATCATCCCGCCGAATTCGTTTGCGCTCGCGCGCACGGTCGAGTATTTCCGCATCCCGCGCAACGTGCTGACCGTGTGCCTCGGCAAGTCCACGTACGCGCGCTGCGGGATCATCGTGAACGTCACGCCGTTCGAGCCGGAATGGGAAGGCTACGTGACGCTCGAATTCTCAAATACGACACCTTTGCCTGCGAAAATCTACGCGAACGAGGGCGTCGCGCAGGTGCTCTTCTTCGAGAGCGACGAGATCTGCGACGTGTCTTACGCGGATCGCGGCGGCAAGTACCAGGGGCAGCACGGGGTCACGCTGCCGAAAACCTGATCCGGCATCGATGTGGGCCTGAACTCACCGCTCATACGAAATACGGGGACCGCTGTGCAACACATGCAGCGGTCGTTTCTTTTGGAGAATCGCCCATGAAGTTTCGTTTTCCCGTCGTCATCATCGACGAAGATTTCCGCTCCGAGAACATCTCGGGTTCCGGCATCCGTGCACTCGCCGAAGCGATCGAGAAAGAGGGCGCGGAAGTCCTCGGGCTGACGAGCTATGGCGACCTGACGTCGTTCGCGCAGCAGTCGAGCCGTGCCTCGTGCTTCATCCTGTCGATCGACGACGACGAATTGCTGCCGTACGTCGAAGGCGGCGGCGAGGAAGCGCCCGAGCACGCGCCCGCGATCATCGCGCTGCGCGCGTTCATGGAAGCCGTGCGCCGCCGCAACGCGGACATCCCGATCTTCCTGTACGGCGAGACGCGCACCTCGCGCCATCTGCCCAACGACATCCTGCGCGAGCTGCACGGCTTCATCCACATGTTCGAGGACACGCCGGAGTTCGTTGCGCGCCACATCATCCGCGAGGCGAAGGTCTATCTCGACGCGCTCGCGCCGCCGTTCTTCAAGGAGCTTGTCAAGTACGCGGACGAAGGCTCGTACTCGTGGCACTGCCCGGGTCACTCGGGCGGCGTGGCGTTCCTGAAGAACCCGCTCGGCCAGATGTTCCACCAGTTCTTCGGCGAAAACATGCTGCGTGCCGACGTCTGCAACGCCGTCGACGAGCTCGGCCAGCTGCTCGACCACACGGGCCCGGTCGCGGCCTCGGAGCGCAACGCGGCGCGCATCTTCAGCGCGGACCACGTGTTCTTCGTCACCAACGGCACGTCCACCTCGAACAAGATCGTCTGGCACGCAACGGTCGCGCCGGGCGACGTCGTGCTCGTGGACCGCAACTGCCACAAGTCGATCCTGCATTCGATCACGATGACGGGCGCGATCCCCGTGTTCCTCACGCCGACGCGCAACAACTTCGGCATCATCGGTCCGATTCCGCGCGACGAATTCAAGCCGGAAAATATCCGCCGGAAGATCGAGGCGAATCCGTTCGCACGCGAGGCGCTCGCGAAGAATCCGAATCTCAAGCCGCGCATCCTCACGATCACGCAGAGCACCTACGACGGCGTGATCTACAACGTCGAGATGATCAAGGATCTGCTCGGCGACATGCTCGACACGCTGCACTTCGACGAAGCATGGCTGCCGCACGCCGAATTCCACGACTTCTACCAGGACATGCACGCCATCGGCGCGGGCCGCCCGCGCACGGGCGCGCTCGTGTTCGCGACGCACTCCACGCACAAGCTGCTCGCGGGCATTTCGCAGGCTTCGCAGATCGTCGTGCAGGATTCGGAGAACAGCGTGTTCGACCGTCACCGCTTCAACGAAGCGTATCTGATGCATACGTCGACGAGCCCGCAGTACGCGATCATCGCGTCGTGCGACGTGGCCGCCGCGATGATGGAGCCGCCGGGCGGCCCGGCGCTCGTGGAGGAATCGATCGCCGAGGCGCTCGACTTCCGCCGCGCCATGCGCAAGGTGGACGCCGAATACGGCGACGACTGGTTCTTCCAGGTCTGGGGCCCGGACGAGCTGGCCGAAGAGGGCATCGGCTCGCGCGAGGACTGGATGCTGCGCCCGAACGATCACTGGCATGGCTTCGGCGCGCTCGCCGAAGGCTTCAACATGCTCGACCCGATCAAGGCGACCATTGTCACGCCGGGCCTCGACGTGGACGGCGAATTCGGCGAGACCGGCATTCCGGCCGCGATCGTGACAAAGTACCTGGCCGAGCACGGCATCATCGTGGAGAAGACGGGTCTGTACTCGTTCTTCATCATGTTCACGATCGGCATCACGAAGGGCCGCTGGAATTCGATGGTCACCGAACTGCAGCAGTTCAAGGACGACTACGACAACAACCAGCCGCTCTGGCGCGTGCTGCCCGAGTTCGTCGCGCAGCATCCGGCGTACGAGCGCATCGGCCTGCGCGACCTGTGCCAGCAGATCCACAGCGTCTATCGCGCCAACGACATCGCGCGCCTCACGACCGAGATGTACCTCTCGGACATGGAGCCCGCGATGAAGCCGTCCGACGCGTTCGCGAAGCTCGCGCACCGCGAAGTGGAACGCGTGGCCATCGACGAACTCGAAGGCCGCGTCACGTCGATCCTGCTCACGCCGTATCCGCCGGGCATTCCGCTCCTGATTCCGGGCGAGCGCTTCAACAGGACGATCGTGAACTACCTGAAGTTCGCGCGCGAATTCAACGAGCGATTCCCGGGATTCCACACGGACATCCACGGTCTGGTCGGCGAGATGATCAACGGGCGCATCGAGTATTTCGTCGATTGCGTGCGCAACTGATTGCGATGAGGAAAGGCAAGACGATGCGCGTCGCGCGGCTGGGCGCCGGTTTGCGCGCTGCATCGCTGACGATGGCGGCGTGGCTGCTCTTCGCGGGCCACGCGCATGCCGAAGTGGGCGCCGCCGATCCGATCGATACGGCCATGCGCACGTGTCTTGCGCGCGCGGACCGTTCGTCGGCGGCGGGGCAGGTGCAGTGCATGGACGACTCGCGCACCGCGTGGCGCAGCGCCGCCGACAGCGCGTTCATGCAACTGCTCGCGAAGCTGCCGCCCGCGCGACGCGTGCGCTGGCAACTGAGCGAAACGCGCTGGGTGGCGTGGCGCGACGCCGAGGACATCATGCTCGCCGCGGCGTTCGATACGTCGAGCGGCTCGTCCTACAAGCTCTACGAAGCGGATATGCGGCTGCAGCCGGTGCGCGACCGCGCGCTCACGCTGCGCGCCGAAGCGCGCGCGCTTGCGGGCCAGCCGATGCCGCGCGCGCGCGCGTGTTCGGCGGACGCGCGCTGCGAGCACGTGAACTACGATCTGAACCGCTATTACCGCAAGCTCTACGCTCGCATGCCCGCGCACGGACGGCCCACGGTCGCGCGTGCGCAGGCCGCATGGCGCGCCTATAGCGACGCGACCACGCCGCTCCTCGACGAACACGCGCGGCTCGATTTTCTGGGGGCGCGGCTCGCGACGCTCAAGCGGCTCTCGGAGACCGTGGGCAATCGCTAGCAGGTGGTTGTGGTGGCAGCACGCCGCCGACGCGGCGCTCAGTCGATGAGGAATTCTTCGGGCGTGCGCACAGGCACAGTCGTGGGATCGCCGAGGAGGTCGTGCAGCGCGACCCCGATCTGCGTCGACATCGTCGTGAGCGCGAGGTCGTTGTCTTCGGTGCCGAACGGGTCTTCGATCTGCGCGGCAATCGTTTCGTGCGCCATGAATGCGTAGGCAACGAACACCGCGAAAATCGGCGTCGCCGCGCCAATGCTGTCCACGAGGCCGAACGGCAGCATCGCGCAGAAGAAGTACACGGTGCGATGGATCATCACGGTGTACGCGAACGGCAGCGGCGTCGAGGCGATGCGTTCGCAGCCGCCGATCACATCCGAAAGGGCATTCAGATTGCGCTCGAATGCGAGCACGGCCCAGCCGTCGAGACCGCCTTCGCGCGCTTCCCGGCGCATCCATTCCGATGCGCACATCAACAGCGTGGCCGGACGAAAGCGCGAAGCCATCACGCGTTCGAACAGCGCGGGCGGCAGATGCGTCTTGAGATCGTCATGCGGGTCGGTGTTGCGCAATTGATGGCGCAACGCGTGCGGCAGCGCGCAGAGCAGCGTGACGAGTTCGCGCGTACGCGGGCGAGGGTCTTCGTCGTTCGCGAGCGTCAGCGCCTGGCGCGTGAGCGAGCGCGACTCGTTGAGGAGCAGGCCCCAGAGCTTGCGGCCTTCCCAGTAGCGGTCATAGCTCGCGTTGTTGCGAAAGCCGAGGAACACCGCGAGCGCGATGCCCATCAGCGAGAAGGGCACGGTGCTCAGATTGACGGTGACTTTGATGAGGTGATCGTGCGAAGCCACCGCGACGATCGACACGCACAGCACGAGGAAGAGCCGGGGCAGCAGCTCGGGCAGCACGGAGCCGCGCCACGCGAGCAGCATCCTGAACCAGTGCAGGTTGGGACGGACGATCATTGGAAAACAAAAGGCAGGGGAACAAGGCCGGCGGAGCCGGCCGGGACGCACGGGGCGCGGCACAGGCTGCCGCGCCGTGCGTCATGCACGCAGGCGTGCAGGCGTTACATGACGCGTTGCTCGACGTGTTGCTCGACGTGTTGCTCGACGCGTCACTTGACGAGCGCGGCGCGCGCCGCTGCGATGGCCGCGCGGACCTGCTCCGGCGCGGTGCCGCCCGGATGGTTGCGCGCCGCGACCGAGCCGTCGAGCGTCAGCACGGCGAACACGTCGTCGCCGAGCAGATGCGACACGGCGGGCAGCTCGCGGCGCATTTCGTCGAGCGTGAGGTCCGCGAGATCGCAGTTGCGGTCCACGCAGATGCGCACCGCGTGCGCGACTGCTTCGTGCGCGTCGCGGAACGGCAGGCCGCGCTTGACGAGGTAGTCGGCGAGGTCGGTGGCCGTCGAGAAGCCTTGCAGCGCCGCCGCGCGCATCGACTGCGCCTTCACGGCGATGCCCGCCACCATTTCGGCGAAGATGCGCAGCGTGTCCGCGACCGTATCGACGGTATCGAACAGCGGCTCCTTGTCTTCCTGGTTGTCCTTGTTGTAGGCGAGCGGCTGGCCCTTCATCAGCGTGAGGAGCGCCATCAGATGGCCGTTCACGCGGCCCGTCTTGCCGCGCGCGAGTTCGGGCACATCGGGGTTCTTCTTCTGCGGCATGATCGACGAACCGGTGCAGAAGCGGTCGGCCAGATCGATGAAGCCGACGCGCGGGCTCATCCACAGCACGAGTTCTTCCGAGAAGCGCGAGACGTGCGTCATGACGAGCGCCGCGGCAGCCGTGAATTCGATCGCGAAGTCGCGGTCCGAAACGGCGTCGAGCGAGTTCGCGCAGATGCCGTCGAAGCCGAGCGTCTTCGCCACCGCGAAGCGGTCGATCGGGTAGCTCGTGCCCGCAAGCGCCGCCGCGCCGAGCGGCAGGCGGTTCACGCGTTTGCGGCAATCGACCATGCGCTCGCTGTCGCGCGTGAACATCTCGACGTAGGCGAGCAGGTGATGGCCGAACGTGACCGGCTGCGCCACCTGGAGGTGCGTGAAGCCGGGCATGATCGTGTCCGCGTGCTGTTCCGCGAGGTCGAGGAGGGCGGCGCGCAAGTCGCCGAGCAGGCCGCCGATGCGGTCGATCTCGCCGCGCAGCCACAGGCGGATGTCGGTCGCGACCTGGTCGTTGCGCGAGCGGCCCGTGTGCAGGCGCTTGCCCGCATCGCCGATCAGCGCGGTCAGGCGCGCTTCGATGTTCAGGTGAACGTCTTCGAGGTCCAGTTGCCACTCGAACTCGCCGCGCTCGATTTCGCCCTTGATCTGCGCCATGCCGCGCTGGATCGCGGCGAGGTCGTCGGCGGCGATGATCTTCTGCGCGGCCAGCATCGACGCGTGCGCGAGCGAGCCCTCGATATCGACGATCGCGAGGCGCTTGTCGAAGAAGACCGACGACGTATAGCGCTTGACCAGCTCCGACATGGGTTCGGAGAAGCGAGCCGACCAGGCTTCGCCTTTTTTGTGCAGTTGGGACGTCATGGTGTTGAGCGATGAGCGGTGGGATGGCGAGCCCCGCGGCGTGGCGGCTTGTCGCGTGCCGGCGGCGCGCGGCGGGGAAAAGCGCGATTTTACCATCGGCGGCTGACGGACTGGCGCCGCTGGCGCGGCTGGCGCTTCCGGTGACGCCGGCTGGCGGCGCTCAGAGCCGGACCAGCACCACGAGCTTCAGATCTTCCCGGTGCGCGGGCTTGAACGTGATCTGGTCATAGGCGACGCGGCCGTGGCGCGGGTGATTGAACTCGCGCCGCCCGCCCTCGCGCTCGAACACGTCCTGCGAGGCCCAGAAGCGCGAGAATTCGTCGCTCGCGGCGATCAGCGACTCGATCAGCGCGTGCGTGGGCGCGTCGTTCAGGTGCCGGATCGAATCGGCGCGGAATTCGGCGGCGAGCCGCCGGGCGCGCGTGGCCCAGTCGACGATCAGCTCGCGCGCGAGCGGCTCGGTGAACGTGAAGCGCAGCAGGTTGCGGTCGTGGTCGCCGTCGAGCCAGCCCGTGAACAGGTCCGCCGCGTGGCCGTTCCAGGCGAGCGCCGTCCACTGGCGGTCGAGCACGTACGCGGGCGCGTTCACGAGTTGAACGGTCTGCAGGAGCGTGGCGGGCGCGTCGGCGGCGTTGGCCGGATCGGGCTCGGCGGGATCGCGCTGCGCGGCGAGTTCGAACAGATAGGCGCGTTCCGCGCGCGAGAGCTGCAGCGCAACGGCGATGCGCGCGAGCGCGTCCGCCGACGCCGACACGGGCCTGCCTTGCTCGATCCACGTGTACCAGGTGGGACTCACGCCGCACAGCTGGGCGACTTCCTCGCGGCGCAGGCCCGGCGTGCGGCGGCGCGGGCCGGGCGGCAGCCCCACGGCCTGCGGCGACAGGCGCTCGCGATGGGCGCGGATGAACTCGCCGAGCGCTTGCGCGGGCGTGGCGTCGAGGGTTCGGCTGCTGGCGGCTTCGGGGGCGTCGAGACTCATAAGCTGGAACGGGTGCTGGCGATACCAGAATATCCGCTTAACTTGTACTGGTACAAACGGGCCTCTATTGTAGCGTCTGATGTGATGAAAGGCCCGCCGCGTCAGACGCTCGGCGAGATGTCGCCGGGTGCCACCGAGTGCCACCGTGCGTCCCCGCGCTTGCTGACGCGCGCTGGCGTCCCACAATACAGCCGCAAGCCATGAGGAGCATTCGATGAAGCACCACGACCAGGTCGCCGACGCGTTCGGCACGAGCGCCGCCGCTTATCTCACGAGCCAGGTCCACGCGACCGGGGCTGATCTGGAGCATCTCGCCGCCACGTTCGCGGCGACCAACGGCCACGCGACGGTGCTGGACATGGGCTGCGGCGCGGGCCACGCGAGCTTCGCCGTGGCGCCGCACGTGCGCGAGGTGGTGGCCTACGACATCGCGCAGCCCATGCTCGACACGGTTGCCGCCGCCGCCCGCGAGCGCGGGCTCGCCACGATCCGCACGCAGCAGGGCGCGGCGGAAACGCTGCCGTTTCCCGATGCCACGTTCGACTGGGCGATCAGCCGCATGAGCGCGCATCACTGGCGCGACGTGCCGCGCGCGCTGGCCGAGGTGCATCGCGTGCTCAAGCCGGGCGGGCGGCTGAAGTTCATCGATATTGCGGGGATCGACGACCCGCTTTACGACACGCACATCCAGGCGATCGAGGTGCTGCGCGACGCATCGCATATCCGCGACTATCGCGCCGACGAGTGGATCGCCATGCTCGATCGTGCGGGCTTTGCGGCCGGCGTGACGCAGCGCTGGCGGATCGCGCTGGAATTCGATTCTTGGGTCGCGCGCATGCGCACGCCGCCCGAGCGCGTCACCGCGATCCGCTCGATGTGGGAACGCGCGCCCGATGAGGTGCGCCACTATTTCGATGTGCAGGGCGATGGCTCCTTCAAGCTCGACGCGCTGATGATCGAGGCGACACGGCGGGATTGAGGCATCGCGGCGTTCTGTGTTTCGTACCGACAAAAACGGCGTCGTGCCCGCGAAGGCACGACGCCGTTTTTCATGACGCAGAGAGCCGGGCTTTAAGGGCTCAGCCCGTATTGCGCAGGCCCGCCGCGATCCCGTTGATGGTCAGGTGAATGCCGCGCCGCACGCGCGGGCTCGGGTCGCCCGCGCGATAGCGCTTGATCAGTTCCACCTGGAGGTGATTGAGCGGATCGAGATACGGGAAGCGGTTCTTGATCGAACGCGCGAGCAGCGGGTTATCGGCGAGACGGCCGCTTGCCCCCGTGATCTCGTTGAGCACGCGCGTCGTGCGCTCCCATTCCGCGACGATGCGCTCGAATACATGCTTGCGCAACTTCTTGTCGGTCACGAGCTGCGCGTAGCGCGACGCCACCGCGAGGTCCGTCTTCGCGAGCGTCATGTCCATGTTCGACAGCAGGTTCGAGAAGAACGGCCAGTCCTTGTACATCTTCTTGAACATCGCGAGGCGGCGCGTGCGCTCGGCCTGGCTGCCCGCAGCGTCCAGATACGACGTCACGGCGCTGCCGAAGCCGTACCAGCCCGTGAGCAGCAGGCGGCACTGGCCCCACGAGAAGCCCCAGGGAATCGCGCGCAGATCTTCGATCTTGCGGTTCGCCGGGTCCTGGAGCTTGCGCGACGCGGGCCGGCTGCCGATGTTCAGCTCGGCGATTTCGGTGATCGGCGTGGACGAGAAGAAGTAGTCGGTGAAGCCGGGCGTCTCGTACACGAGCGAGCGGTACGCGGCCATCGCCGCATCCGAGAGCGTCTGCATGATCGCTTCGAATGCCGACAGTTGCTCCGGTGCGTTGCCGGCCGTGCTGCCCGCTGAATTGCCCGCCGTGTCACCGCAAGGCAGCAGCGTCGCTTCGAGCGTTGCGGCAATCACGGTTTCCAGATTGCGGCGGCCGATCTCCGGGTTGCCGAACTTGCTCGCGATGACTTCGCCCTGCTCGGTCAGGCGGATCTGGCCTTCGACCGTGCCCGGCGGCTGCGAGAGGATCGCGCTGTAGGTCGGGCCGCCGCCGCGGCCCACCGTGCCGCCGCGGCCATGGAACAGGCGCAGCCGGATGCCGCGCTCGCGATGCAGCGCGACGAGCGCGAGTTCGGCGCGATACAGCTCCCAGTTCGACGTGAGGAAGCCGCCGTCCTTGTTGCTGTCCGAGTAGCCGAGCATGATTTCCTGCTCCTTGCCCTGGTGCTCGACGATGCTGTCGATGCCCGGCAGCGCGAGCAGGTCGCGCATGATGTTCGGGGCGTTGCGCAAGTCGGGGATCGTCTCGAAGAGCGGAATCACCATGAGCGCGGCGCGCGCGGGGTCGTCCGCATGGCCGAGACGCCCGCTCACGAGGCCCGTTTCCTTCTGCAGAAGCATCACTTCGAGCAGGTCGGAGACGGTTTCGGTGTGCGAGATGATGTAGTTGCGCACCGCGCGCGCGCCGAATTTCTCGCGCGTCACGCGCGTCATCTCCAGCACGCCGAGTTCGCTCTTCACACGGTCCGAGTAGTCGAGATGCGGCGAGCGCAGCGTGCGCGGGTCGGCAAGCTGCGTGAGCAGCACGGTCTGCTTGTCCGCTTCGGACAGCCCGGCATAGTCGGCTTCGAGGCCCGCGCGCGCGAGCAGCTCGGCGATCACGGCTTCGTGGACGTCCGAGCTTTGGCGCAGGTCGATCGACGCGAGATGGAAGCCGAACACTTCGACGGCGCGCAGCAACGGCGCGAGGCGCGGCGTGGCGAGCGAAGCGCCATGATGCTCGGCGAGCGAGTCCATGAGGATGCGCAGGTCGCGCGAGAATTCGCTAGCGTCGGCGTAAGGCTGCGCACGCACGGGCGCGGCGCCGCGGCCCGCGCTGCGCACCGCAACCACGCCTTCGCCCAGCCGCACGCGCGCGCTCGCGGCGAGCCGCGTATAGACGCCGATCAGCGCGCGGCGATACGGCTCGTCGACGCGATGCGGCGACTGGTCGGGCGAGGCGTCCGCGAGCGCCTTGAGTTCGGCGCTCGCGCCCGCGAGCAGGTTCGACACGGAAAGCTCCGCGCCGAGCCGGTGCACTTCGTCGAGATAGTGCTGCAGGATCACGTGCGCCTGGCGCTCGCTCGCTTCTTCGAGCGTGGCGGCAGTGACGTTCGGATTGCCGTCGCGGTCGCCGCCGATCCAGCTGCCCATCTGGAAGAACGCGGGCAGGCGCGCGCTCACGCCGTGCTCCTTCAGCGAGGTTTCGATCTCGCCGTACAGCGCGGGGATCTCGGTGAGGAAGGTCGTGTGGTAGTACGAGAGCGCGTTTTCGATCTCGTCGCCGACAGTCAGGCGCGACGCGCGCAGCATGCGCGTCTGCCAGAGCGACGTCACGCGCGCGCGCAGCAGCGCTTCGTTCAACGTGCGTTCGCGATGCGTGAGCGGCTGGTCGCGCTCGGCGAGCAGGCGCGCGATGTCGTGCTGCGAATCGAGCGTGCTCTTGCGCTGCACTTCCGTGGGGTGCGCGGTGAGCACGGGCACGATCAGCGCGTCGTTGAAGAATTGCTGGAGCACCGGCGTCGCGGCGGCGCCCGCCTCGGCGAGGCGTTCGAGCGAATGCGAGATGGTGCCCGGCTGCGGCGCCGAACCCGCGAGATCGTGGATGCGGTGACGGCGGTTGCGGTGGCGGTCCTCGGCGATGTTGGCCAGATGCGAGAAGTAGCTGAACGCGCGCACGACGCTCACGGTCTGCTCGGGCGAGAGCGTGCGCAGCTGCTTGTCGAGCGCGAGCGCTGCGGTGTTGTCGTCTTCGCGGCGAAAGCGCACGGCGGTCTGGCGGATCGTCTCGACGACGTCGTACACCGCATCGCCTTCCTGCTCGCGCACGACTTCGCCCAGCAGACGCCCGAGGAAGCGGATGTCCTCGAAGAGCGGCTGGTCCTTGTCGTCGCGCGTGCGGCCATTGCGCGCGGGCTGCGGCGCTTTGGCAGGGGCTGCAGGGGGGATCTTCGTTTCCGGAACGGCGGATTTCGATTTCGCAGTTGCCGCTTTCTCCGTTTTTTTCGTGGCGGACGCGATGGCCGCTTTCGTGGCTTTGGCCATGGCCTTGGCCGTGGCTTTGTCCGTTCGTGCGGCTTGCTTCTTCGAGGGGGTGTCGGCCGTCGAAGAATCGTTCTGCGATGCGTTATTGCGGCGCTCTGCGCGCGCCGATCCGGAAGACTTCACGATGATTTCCTTGATGCTTGCAGGGGGTGAGTCGGTTAATCGGGGGAGACTGCCAACTGCGCGAGCCCCGGCCTGGGCCGGGTTCGGTACTGCGGGTGCAACCTGGAGCGGGTAGGGGTGTTACCCGGCGCAACTGCGGCGAACAGCGTCGATGCGGCGCGATGGATGCCAACAGCGGATTCAGCGGAAAGAGCGGGAATGGCGGCAAAAAGCGGGCGGCTTGCGCGCTGTCGCCGGACATCCCCGTGGGGACTGCCCTGAGCGGAGCGCGTGCTAACATTGCCTGTTATCCGAATCTGTTCTCCGAACCTGTCATTCGACTTCCTGGCCATGAACTCCGAGATGTTATCCACGCCCACGCCCCGTACGCTTGTGATCGTTTCACGGGAGAGCCGCCTTGCGATGTGGCAGGCCGAGCATGTGCAAGCTACGCTGCGCAAATTATATCCATCCTGTGACGTGAAAATCGTCGGAATGACGACGCGCGGCGATCAAATTCTCGACCGCACGCTCTCGAAGGTCGGTGGCAAGGGGCTGTTCGTGAAGGAACTCGAGCAGGCGCTCGCCGAGGGCCAGGCCGATCTCGCCGTCCATTCGCTCAAGGATGTGCCGATGGAGCTGCCCGAAGGCTTCATGCTCGCGGCCATCACGGAGCGCGAAGACCCGCGCGACGCGTTCGTCTCGAACGACTTCGATTCGCTCGCGGCGCTGCCTGCGGGCAGCATCATCGGCACGTCGAGCCTGCGCCGCGAAACGATGATCCGCGCGCGCTATCCGCATCTGGAAATCCGGCCGCTGCGCGGCAACCTCGATACGCGTCTTGCCAAGCTCGACCGCGGCGACTACGCGGCGATCATTCTCGCGGCAGCGGGTTTGAAGCGCCTCGGCCTCGGCGCACGCATCCGCGCGCTGATCGAAACCGAAGACAGCCTGCCGTCGGCTGGCCAGGGCGCGCTCGGCATCGAGATCCGGGCCGACCGCGCCGACGTTGCGGCGTGGCTCGCGCCGCTGCACGACGATGCAACCGCGAAGGCCGTCGAGGCCGAACGCATGGTGTCGCGCGCGCTCGGCGGCAGCTGCTCGGTGCCGCTCGCGGCCTATGCGCACTGGCAAGACGGGGCGCTGCGGCTGCGCGGCACGATCGCCACGCTCGATGCAAGCCGCGTACTGGCCGCCGAGGGCGCATCGCCCGCCGCGAGCGTCGAAGACGCCATCAAGCTCGGCCGCGAAGTGGCCGACTCGCTGATCGCGCAGGGCGCGCTCGACATCGTGCGTGCGCTGTCCGAAGCAGCGCTGGCCGAAGGCGCGCCGAACACGCCGCCGGGCACCGGGCGCAATACGCCAGGCAACACCCCGGGCAACGAGGCGGGCGGCACCCCGTCCGGCATGTGATGACCGGCGCCGCGGATCAAAACGCGGCCCGATCGGGCCAGTCCGACGAGTGGGGCGGCCCGGCGGAGCGTGCGCCGGCTTCCACTCCTTTTACTGCTGTCATCACCCGGCCGTCAGGTCAGTCCGAGGCGCTCGTTGCGCGCCTCGCCGCGCGCGGCATCCGCACGCTCGATTTCCCGCTGATTGCCATCGAACACGTGCGCGACGCCGCAGCGCTCGTCGCGGCGCTCGGCGCGCTCGACCGCTATGCGCTCGTCGTGTTCGTCTCGCCGAATGCCGTCGATCGGGCATTCGCCGCTTACGCCCCGATTTCCTCGATCTGGCCGTATGCGCTGCCGGTAGCCGTGGTCGGTCCGGCGAGCGTCGCGGCGCTGGCGCGGCACGGTGTCGCCGCGCCCGCGTATCGCGTGGTCAGCCCGGCGGGCGGCGCCGATGAAGAAGCCGCGCGGTTCGATTCCGAAGCGCTCTACACCGCACTCGAAGCGCATTTCGGCGCCGACGGGTTCGCGGGCAAGCGCGTCCTGATCGTGCGCGGCGACGGCGGCCGCGAATGGCTTGCCGACCGTCTGCGCGAAGCGGGCGCCGAAGTCGAACACGTGGCCGCTTACCGGCGCGCCGTGCCCGAACCGCCGATGGCCGCCTGGACCCAGGTTCACGCGCTGCTCGCGGGCGCGCCGCACGCGTGGCTCGTGACGAGTTCCGAGGGCGTGCGCAACCTCGCCGAACTGGCGCGCGAGCACCTGACAGCAGGCGAAATCGCCGAACTGCATCACGCGCCGCTCGTCACGCCGCACCCGCGTATCGCCGAGACGGCGCGGGGAATGGGTTTTGATAGGATTACGCTGTCCGGCGCGGGCGACGAGCGCATCGTCGAGGCGCTGGAGCGACTCGCTTCTTCCGTTGTTCAACCGGTTCAGAACCATCCGGCCCCAGGGCCGGCACAATCACGCATGACTGATTCGAACAATTCCGGCAACGTAGCGCAGCCTGGCGCCCCGTCCGCGGGCGCGACATCCGGTTCTTCACCCGTACGCCCAGCCTGGGCCGCCGCCACGTCGGCGTCGGCACAGCCGTCCGGGCGGCGCGGCGCAGGCACCGCCTTGCTGTGGCTCGTCGTGGCGCTGGTCGCGGGCGGAGCGGGCGCGGGCGGCTTCGTGCTCAACCGCAAGCTCGATCGGGTCGATCAACAACTGGTGCAGCACCAGCAGGCCGCCGATCAGCAGATGGCCGCGCTGCGCGCGCGCGCCGATCAGGCCGCTGCGGGCGCGCAGCAGATCGACCGGCAGATCGCCCAGCTCGAAGGCAAGATCGCCGACGCGCAGACCGCGCAGCAGGCGCTCGCGCAACAGTACGCGGACCTCGCGAAGAATCACGACGAATGGACGCTCGCCGAGGTCGGCCAGATGCTCTCGAGCGCGAGCGAACAGCTTCAGCTGACCGGCAACACCCAGCTTGCGCTGTTTGCACTGCGCAGCGCCGATACACGCCTTGCCGCCACGGCCAGCCCGCAGGCGCTGGTCGTGCGCAAGGCCATCGCGCACGACATCGAAAAGCTCCAGGCCGCACCGTCCACCGATCTCGCGGGTCTTGCGATCAAGCTCGACACGGCGCTCGGCGAGGTCGACTCGCTGCCGCTCGCGGGCGAGGAGATCGTCGCGCGGACGAAGCCGCAGGCCGGCGCGCCCGCCGACATCGGAAAGATCGCTGCCGAGAACCACGAGCCGCGCTGGAAAGCGTGGCTCAATACGTTCTTCGCGGGCATCGGCCGCCAGATCACGAGCCTCGTGCAGGTGCGCCGCGTCGATAACGCCGACGCCATGCTCATCGCACCCGAGGAAGGCTACTTCGTGCGCGAGAACCTGAAGATGCGCCTCGTTTCGGCGCGCCTGTCGCTGCTCTCGCGCAACCAGGAAGCGCTCAAGTCCGACCTGGCCGCCGCCGACGCCGCACTCGCGCGCTACTTCGACAGCGCGTCGAAAGACACGCGTGCTGTGCGCGATCTGGTGAAGCAGGTGCAGGATGGCTCGAAGGCGGTCGTGCTGCCGAACCTCGACACGAGCCTGCAGGCGATCCAGCAATACAAGAGCCGGGGGTAAGACATGGGCATCCGTGGACTCCTCTGGCTGGCCGTCCTGTTCGCCGTCGCCGTCGTGCTCGCGACGCTCGGCCGCTTCGACGCCGGTCAGGTGCTGTTCGTCTATCCGCCGTATCGCGTCGACGTTTCGCTCAACCTCTTCGTCGTCGGCGTGGTGGTGGCGTTCGTGCTGCTCTACGCACTCCTGCGCTTCGTGCGCAATATCGTGACGATGCCGCGCCGCGTCGCCGCCTACCGCGCGCGCATGCGTACCCAGCGGGCGCATTCGGCGTTGCGCGACGCGGTCAGCAATCTCTACGCGGGGCGTTTCTCGCGTGCGGAAAAGGCCGCGCGCGACTCGCTCGCCGACAAGCGGAACGCGGGCGTGGCGAGCCTCGTCGCCGCGAATGCCGCGCACCGGCTGCATGAGTATGCGCGCCGCGACGAGTGGCTCAAGCAGGTCGAGGACCCCGAGCTTCAGGAAGCGCGTCTGCTGGCGACGGCCGACATGCGCGCCGATGGCCGCGATGCCGACGGCGCGCTCGCCGCGCTCACCGAGATGCGCTCGCAGGGCGGCCGCCGGATTCACGCGCAGCAGATCGCGCTGCGCGCGCAGCAGCAACTGAAGAACTGGGGCGAAGTGCTCAAGCTCGTGAAGACGCTGGAAAAGCGCGAGGCGCTGCATCCGGCTGTCGCGGTGCGCCTGCGCCAGCTTGCGGCGGAAAACCTGCTGCGCGACCGCCGTCACAACGCGGATGCGCTGCTCGAATTGTGGCAATCGCTTTCGCCCATCGAGCGTCACTCGCCGCGTCTCGCCGATTGCGCCGCCGAACTGCTGATCGCGCTCGATCGCCAGAACGACGCGCGCAAGATCGTCGAAGAAGCGCTCGCGCAGAACTGGGATGCGCGTCTGTTGCGCCGCTATCCGGACACGGCGGGCAGCGATGCGCTGCCGCTCATCCAGAAAGCCGAGGCGTGGCGCAAGGAGCGGCCCGAGGACGGCGACCTGCTGTTCGCGCTCGGCCGCCTGTGCCTGAAGCAGCAGCTTTGGGGCAAGGCGCAGTCGTTCCTCGAAGCGGCGCTCAAGTCGGCCCAGGGAAGCGATAACGAGCCGCTCAAGATCCGCTCGCATCGCGCGCTCGCGCGCCTGCACGAGGAGCTTGGCGACCGCGAGAAGGCTGCGGGCCATTATCGCGAGAGCGCGCTGTCGATGACCGTCGTGTGATCGGGCAAACGCCGGCGTCGACGCGTGTCCTGCCTGTACCGTCAGATCCACGGTCCGGCGTATCCGATTGGCTATAATGGCGCCATCCCTTAACGTCCGGTTTTCCGCGCCGGCGCGCTTCGTCCCCGAGGCGCGCGCGAGGCAGGTTGTGCGCGGAGTCGCCGGTTTTTCATCTGAACTGAGAGCGCACATGAGCTTCGCAAACGTCCCCGCAGGCAAAGATCTGCCGCAAGACTTCAACGTGATCATCGAGATTCCCGCGCAGAGCGACCCGGTGAAGTACGAAGCCGACAAGGAACTCGGCCTGCTGGTCGTCGACCGCTTTGTCGGCACGGGCATGCGTTATCCGGTGAACTACGGCTTCATCCCGCAGACGCTCTCCGGCGACGGCGATCCGGTCGACGTGCTCGTGATCACGCCGTTCCCGCTGCTGGCCGGTGTGGTGGTGCGTTCGCGCGCGGTCGGCATGCTGCAGATGACCGACGAGTCGGGCGTCGACGCCAAGCTGATCGCCGTGCCGCACGACAAGGTCTGCCCGATGACGGCCGGCATCAAGTCGATCGACGACGTGCCGCAATACCTGAAGGACCAGATCAAGCACTTTTTCGAGCAATACAAGTCGCTCGAAAAAGGCAAGTGGGTCAAGGTGGACGGCTGGGCCGGCATCGAAGCCGCGCACAAGGAAATCACCGAAGGCGTCGCGAACTTCAAGAAGTAAGCCGTCTTTTGCAGTACTGGAAGCATCGGCAGCATCGCGTCGCGCGGTGCTGCAAGTAAAGCCGCATGAGCCGCACTGGCCGTGCGGCTTTTTTCATGGCGCGGGCGTGGCGTCCGGCTCGTCCTCTTCGTCCGCTTCGGCAGGCGCTACAACCGGCAGCACCGATTCGAGCGTGCGCGCCCCGGCTGCGAGCGCGCGTTTCTCACGCGCGGTCAACTGCTTGACCCGGTACTCGGCGCGCAAAGCCTGCGCGCGGTCGGCAAGTTCGAACGACGCGAGCACCTGCACCGGCTTGTGCGAGCGCGTATAGCGCGCACCCGTGCCGTTCGCGTGTTGCGCAAAGCGTGCGGCGACATCGACGGCAATGCCGGTATAAACGCTGCCATCGGCGCATTCGAGCAGGTAGAGGAACCACGGCATGGCGCGTTCGTTATCGCAGGGACGAGTCAGGGGCGAGTCAGGGGCGAAACGGATTATGCTCGTTCAGCTCGTCGACGTAAGCATGAATGTGGTGTTTTTCGCTGTCGAGAAAGTGGGCGACGGCATCGGCGAACGCCGGGTGCGCGAGCCAGTGCGTCGAGCGCGTGGGGCTCGGCATGAAGCCGCGCGCCATCTTGTGCTCGCCCTGCGCGCCGCCCTCGAACACGGCGAGTTTTTCCTCGATGCAGAATTCGAGCGGCTGGTAGTAGGCTGTTTCGAAATGCAGGCACGGCACGTGTTCGAGCGCGCCCCAGTAGCGGCCATAGAGCGTGCCGCCGCCATTCGCACCGCGCTGGTACACGACGAGCGAACTCGCAATCGGCTTGCCTTCGTATTCGGCGATCACGAGCAGCAGGTTCTCCGGCATCGACGCGCCGATCATGCGGAAGAAGTCGAGGTTCAGATACGGCGTCGAAAAATGCTCGCGGTAGGTCTGCCGGTAGCAGCGGCTGAAAAAGCGCCACTCGGCATCGCTGATGTCTTCGCCGCGCACGCGCCTTGTCGTCACGCCTGCGTCGCGCACCTTGCGCCGCTCCGCGCGAATGTTCTTGCGCTTCTTTTGTTCGAGCGTCGACAGGAAGTCGTCGAAATCGCGGTAACCGTCGTTGAGCCAGTGAAACTGCACGCCGTCGCGCTGCATCATGCCGAGCGCGGTCATCGCGTCCGCTTCCTCGACGGTCGGAAAAAGCACGTGCAGCGACGACACATCCGCCTGTTCAGCGAAGGCCAGCAGCGTCGCGGCGAGGTGGCGGCGCGCGGTCGTGTCCGCCGCGATCAGGCGCGTGCCCTGTACCGGCGTGAACGGCACGGCGCACAGCAGCTTCGGGTAGTAATCGAGGCCGTTGCGTTTGTACGCGTCGGCCCAGGCCCAGTCGAACACGTATTCGCCGTACGAGTGGCTTTTCAGGTAGACGGGCGCGGCGGCTGCGAGCTGGCCCGTGCGCGTATCGGTCAGCGTGACGAACTGCGGCGCCCAGCCTGCCTCGGACGTCGCGCAGCGCGTGGCGTGCAGCGCCGAGAGAAATTCGTGACGCAAAAAGGGCGTGGGCTGCGCCTGCTGCGCGAGCAGCGCATTCCAGGCGGCGCTATCCACCTCGGCCGGTGAGCCGAGAATGCCCGTGCGATAATCGAAACGTTCTTTATTCAACGTGCGTGCCAGTCCGATAAGGCATGCGCCGGCTTTCGAGCGCCGGCCGAAATTGCGGCAAACGGTCATGGTAAAGCAAACGCCCCGAACGGGTGGGGACCGCACCGCACTGCACCGGACCGCATCGCGCGCCGGTTCGCTATCGACGCAAGCCGCCGTGCTTGCCGCGAGGATTATCAAAATGAAAGAGCGCTTCTTCAACCTCTATACGCATGGCTTTGCGCGCGTGGCCGTGGGCGTGCCGCGCTGCCGCGTGGCGGACCCTGCGTTCAACGCCAGCGCGACGCTTGCGCTCGCGCGCGCTGCCGCGGGCCGCGGCGCCGCGCTCGTCGCGTTTCCCGAACTGGGCCTTGCGGCCTATACCTGCGACGACCTGTTTCGCCAGAAGGCGCTGCTCGATGCGTGCGAGCACGCGCTGCAGTCGATCATCGAGGCGTCGACGTCGCTGCCGCTCGCGATGATCGTCGGCCTGCCGGTGCGCGTGGGCCAGTCGCTCTTCAATTGCGCTGCCGTGGTCGCGGGCGGACGCATCGCGGGCCTCGTGCCGAAGAGCTATCTGCCGAACTACGGCGAGTTCTACGAGCCGCGCCAGTTCAGCGCCGCTGATTGCGCACGCACCGATACCGCGCGCCTGTGCGGCGCGGAAGTGCCGTTCGGCGCTTCGCTGCTGTTCGATCTGCCGCAGGTCGAAGGCTTGCGCTTTCATGTGGAAATCTGCGAGGACGTGTGGGTGCCGATTCCGCCGTCGTCGTTCGCGGCGCTCGCGGGTGCGTCGGTGCTCGTCAATCTTTCGGCGTCGAACGTCGTGGTCGGCAAGGCCGGTTACCGCCATCAGCTCGTTTCGCAGCAGTCGGCGCGCTGTCTCGCCGCGTATCTCTACACCTCGGCAGGCAAGGGCGAATCGACGACCGACATGGCATGGGATGGCCAGGCGCTCGTCTACGAAAACGGCGAGTTGCTCGCGCAGTCGGAGCGCTTTCACGACGACTCGCAGCTCATCTTCGCCGACGTCGATATCGAGCGCCTCGCGCAGGAGCGTATCCGCCAGACCACCTTCGGCGATTCGATTCGCCGCCATCGCGACGAGATCGCGAAGCTGCGCGTGATCCGTTGCGAGACGCCGCAAGCGGGCGCCTGGAGTGTGCCCGTGCTGCCGCTCGATCGCCGTGTCGAGCGCTTCCCGTACGTTCCCGCCGATCCGAAGCGCCGCGACGAACGCTGCAACGAGGTCTACAACATCCAGGTGCAGGCGCTCGAACAGCGCCTGTCGCAGAGCGGCATCAAGAAGGTGGTGATCGGCGTGTCCGGCGGGCTCGACTCCACGCACGCGCTGCTCGTGTGCGCGAAGGCGATGGACCGGCTCGGGCTGCCGCGCACGAATATTCTTGCGTACACGATGCCCGGTTTCGCGACGAGCGAGCGCACGCTGCGCCAGGCGCGTCAGCTGATGGATCTGGTGGGCTGCAGGGCGTCCGAAATCGACATCCGCCCGAGCTGCATGCAGATGCTCGAAGACCTCGGCCATCCGTATTCCGAAGGCAAGGCCGCCTACGACATCACCTTCGAGAACGTCCAGGCCGGCGAGCGCACGAACCATCTGTTCCGTCTTGCCAACTTCAATCACGCCATCGTGATCGGCACGGGCGATCTCTCGGAACTCGCGCTCGGCTGGTGCACCTATGGCGTCGGCGATCACATGTCGCACTACAACGTGAACGCGAGCGTGCCGAAGACGCTCATCACGCACCTCGTGCACTGGGTTGCGCAGACGGGGCAGATCGGCGAAAGCGGCTCGGAAGTGCTCGCAGCGATTCTCGACACCGATATCAGCCCCGAACTGATTCCCGGCAAGGAGAACGGCGCGCCCGAGCAGAAGACCGAAAGCGTGATCGGGCCGTACGAGTTGCAGGATTTCAACCTTTACTACACGCTGCGCTTCGGTTTTGCGCCGTCGAAGGTCGCGTTTCTCGCGGAGCATGCGTGGGGCGAGCGCGACCGCGGCGCGTGGCCTGAGCATGCGCGAGGCGAGCGCAATCAGTACGATCTCGCCGCGATCAAGCGCAATCTGGGCATCTTCCTCGACCGCTTTTTCCGCCAGAGCCAGTTCAAGCGCACGTGCGTGCCGAACGCGCCGAAGGTCGGCTCGGGCGGCTCGCTTTCGCCGCGCGGCGACTGGCGCGCACCGAGCGATGCCGAATCGGCCGTATGGCTCGCAGACCTCGCGCAGGTGCCGAATTTGTCGCCCGTGCGGGTGGCCGCGTCATGAGCGTGCGCCGCGCAGCGTAGAATTCCCGTAACGAACCCGGTTTTTACGCACCCGGTTTTCATACAGAATCCAACCCGATTCCAATCCGCGATTCCAATCCGCGATTTCAATCCGATAAGAGACGAGGTCCGCCATGAAACGCATTACTGCCGTCATCAAACCGTTCAAGCTCGACGAAGTGCGCGAGGCGCTCGCCGAAGTGGGCCTCACGGGCCTGACCGTCACCGAGGTCAAGGGCTTCGGCCGCCAGAAGGGACACACCGAGTTGTATCGCGGCGCGGAGTACGTGGTCGATTTCCTGCCGAAGGTGAAGATCGAAGTGGTGGTGGCGAACAGCCAGGCCGACCAGGTGATCGACGCGATCATCGGCGCGGCGCGCACCGGCAAGATCGGCGACGGCAAGATCTTCGTGACCGACGTCGAGCGCGTGATCCGCATCCGCACGGGCGAAGAGAACGAAGCGGCTGTCTGATAAGTCCGCTTTCAGCGTAATTTCGCCGCACAAAAAGCACACGGGCCGCGAACGGTGAGTTCGGCGGCCCGTGTCGAGAATAAAAAAACGGTGCGGATGTTCTTGCGGACACCGCACCGATACGCGCCTCTCGCAGCAGCGTGAAAACTTCGATGTAGCTGTTCTGTCTACACCCGCCGGTCAGAACGAGTGCTGGATACCTGCGTACACGCCGGTCTGGCTCGCGCCCGGCAACGGGTTGCCGGTTGCAGCCGAATTGCCGAAGTTGTTGGCGTTCAGACCGAAGTTTGCCGATGAACTGTTGCGCACCGTTGCGGCCTGAATGTCGAACAGCGTGCGCTTCGAAATGTTGTACGAGCCGCCGATCGTGTACATCGTGGCGTTGCCGCCGCCGTTGTTCGCGTTGACGTGATAGACCGCCGCAATCAGGGCTGCAGCCGGCGTGGCTTGCCACGTTATGCCGCCCCATTCGTGGTTGGCCGTGGTCGGCTGGCCAGGCAGCTGGCCGGTCATGCCCGACGAACGGAGGGCTTCGAAGCCGCCCTGAATCTTGAACGCGCCGAGGAACACGTTGACCATCGCCATGTAGTCGCGCGAGTACGCGAAGACGCCATTGGCGGTGCCGAGATTGTTCGGGTTGATCGCGTCGTACGGGCCGCCGAGCGCACCATTGGTCGGGTTGCGGATTTCGTCGTACAGGCCGCGGACCTGGAACAGCGAGCTCGTGTACGTCAGCTGAATACCGGCTTCGCGACCGTTGTTGAAGCTCGTCGAGTTGGAGAACGCGTACTGGCCGTACACGTCGAAACCGTACCAGTTCGGCGACTGATACGAAATGTTGTTGCTCGACTGCGGCCAGTTGCGGCCGCGGACCAGCGAGGCCGACGACCAGTTCGACTGGCCGAACGGGTCGAAGTCCCAAATGCCGTTGGAGATGAACAGCATCCGGCCCAGCAGCAGGGTACCGAACTGGTCATTGGCCATGCCGATGGTCGCCCAGCGATTAAAGAGCCCGTTGTCGCCAGGGCCGGTGCCGTTCGCCGTGCTGAAGCTGCCTTCCAGGTGGAACAGAACCTTGTTGCCGCCACCGATGTCTTCAACGCCCTTCATGCCCCAGAGGCTGGTGCCCCAGTAACCGCTTTCGAGCAGGACCTGGCTCGCACCGTGCGTTGCCTGGCCATTCGGGCCAGAGCCGCTGCCGATGCCGTTCATATAAGCCACACCTGCATCGAGGCGGCCATACAGTGTCACGCTGCTCTGGGCATGCGCGACTACGCCAGCCGACATCAGAGCTGCGGCAAGCAAAGCTTTCTTCATGTTCTCCTCCATACCCTGTCAAAAAGAAAGTCAACCTAAGTACTGCGAAAGACGTCCGCGCGTGTGGATTCACTGCGAACAGAAACCGTCGCGTGCGAGAGGACTACCTCGGGGATCGGCGCAAGGCCCTTGAAGCAGACGGACAACCCGGCTGTGTTGTCTCGCAGATCCCGTCGTTGACTGGCATCCCTCATTTTTTTGAAGTGAAACTACTTTTAATCAACTTAGTTTTGCTACTTTGGTTACTAATCTATCAAAAAAAGGTCGGCGATGGCGAATGAAATCGCTTGGGGGTTGGCCTGTGTCGTCAAATTGCAATATGACGCCCGGAGGCAATAACAGCCTGCTTTTTAAAAAGTGGCCTGACGCCTTGTCCGACAAGGCACACATGACTGCGCTTAAACGGCGTCAAGAATTGTCACTATTGACGGCGCAATGCGGTGGGAGTAAACGGAAAGGTTTATTGCGGCGCGGGGAGTGGGGTTCTGGAGGGGTTCCCGAGGGTTTTCCGGGTCGCTTCGGGATTGGGCCGCAATAAAAAAGAAAAGGCGCAGAAAGCGCCTTGTAAAACTACTTTTACTACATCGCCGCACTATCGGTCATAAGCGGGGGCATAAGCGGGGTCATACGCAGGGGCATAAGCGCGAATATAAAGCGCGATCGTGAGCGCTTATATCGCGGCGATGCAGGGCTTTGCGCCTATTTGAGGCTGCCCGAAATGAACTGCCGCAGCCGCTCGCTCTTCGGATTGGCGAAGACCTCGGAGGGCTGGCCTTCTTCCTCGACGCGGCCCTGATGCAGAAACATCACATGATTCGAAACGTTGCGCGCGAAACCCATTTCGTGCGTCACGACGATCATCGTGCGGCCTTCCTCGGCGAGCTTTTGCATCACTTTGAGCACTTCGCCGACGAGTTCGGGGTCGAGCGCCGAAGTCGGCTCGTCGAACAGCATGACGTCCGGCTGCATCGCGAGCGCGCGCGCAATCGCCACGCGCTGCTGCTGGCCGCCCGAGAGGTGCGACGGATACTGCTTTTCCACACGCGGCAACAGCCCGACCTTTTCGAGGTATTCGCGCGCGCGGTCCTCGGCCTCGCGGCGCGGCACGCCCAGTACGTGCACGGGCGCCTCGATCACGTTCTCGATCACGTTCATGTGCGACCACAGATTGAAGTGCTGGAACACCATCGCGAGCTTCGTGCGCACGCGCTGGAGCTGCTTCGTGTCGGCCACTTGCAGCGCGCCGGTGCGCGCGTCGGCGCGCGTGCGCACTTCTTCGCCGTCGACGATGATGCGCCCGGCGTTGGGCTGTTCGAGAAAGTTGATGCAACGCAGCATCGTGCTCTTGCCGGAGCCGGAAGAGCCGATCACGCTGATGACGTCGCCGGCGTTCGCCGTCAGCGAAACGCCCTTGAGCACTTCATGGTCGCCGTACCGCTTGTGCAGGTCATCGACGCAAAGCTTTTGTTTCTGGGAATTCATCAGGGTCCTCGGTGCGGGCTCACTTGCCTTGCGGTCGCAGATACGCGAGCCAGCGGCGCTCGGCGCGGCGGAACAGCCACACCAGCGTGAATGAAATGATCAGGTACAGCATGGCGGCGATGCCGAATGCGGTGAACGTCTGGTAGGTCGCCGAATTGACGTCGCGTGCGATCTTGAGAATGTCCGGCACGGTGGCCGTGAACGCGACGGTCGTCGCGTGCAGCATCAGGATCACTTCGTTGCTGTAATAGGGCAGGGCCCGGCGCAGCGCCGAAGGCAGGATCACGCGGCGATAGAGCGTGAACGACGACATGCCGTACGCGCGCGCGGCTTCGATTTCGCCGTAGGGCGTCGACTTGATCGCGCCCGCGAAGATTTCGGTCGTGTACGCGCAGGTGTTGAGCGTGAACGCGAGCAGCGTGCAGTTCATGCCGCTGCGAAAGAACGCGCTCGTGAGTTCGTGGTTGCGCACGATTTCGAGGCTGTAGAGGCCGGTGTAGCACAGCAGCAGCTGCACGTAGAGCGGCGTGCCGCGGAAGATGTACGTGAAGAGCCACACGAGGCCCGCGAGCCACTTCTTCTTCGAGACGCGCGCGACCGCGAACGGCACCGAAAGGCAAAAGCCGACGCCGATCGACACGACGAGCAGCCAGAGCGTGATGGCGACCCCGGTGAAGTGATAGCCGTCGGAGAAAAGGTAGTTGCGCCAGTATTGCTGGATCAGCTGGATCAAGTCTTGCATTGTCGTTGGCCTTGTCTTGCGGATCCGCTTAGAGGTCTGCCTTGCGCACGCCGGTGGAGTAGCGCTTTTCGAGGTACATCAGCACGAAGTTCGAGATCGTCGTGATGACGAGATAGATCGCGCCCGCGAGCAGCGTGAAAAAGAAGAACCGCAGCGTGCCCTTGCCGGCGTCCTGGCTCGCCTTGACGACGTCGGCAAGACCGATGATCGACACGAGCGCCGTCGACTTCACGAGCACCTGCCAGTTGTTGCCGATGCCCGGCAGCGCGAAGCGCATCATCTGCGGGAACATGACGCGGCGAAATACCTGCCAGCTCGTCATGCCGTACGCGTGGGCCGCTTCGAGCTGGCCGCGCGGCACCGCGAGGAACGCGCCGCGGAAGGTTTCCGTGAAGTACGCGCCGTAGATGAAGCCCAGCACGATTACGCCGGCGAGAAAGGGATCGATGTCGATCTGGTCCCAGCCGAGCACGTCGGTGAGATCGTTGAGCCAGATCTGCAGGCTATAGAACAGCAGCAGCATCAGCACGAGGTCGGGGACGCCGCGGATCAGCGTGGTGTAGACCGTGCCCGCGCCGTTGACGACGCGGTTCTTCGAGAGTTTCGCCGCTGCGCCGAGCAGTCCGAGCACAAACGACAGCACGAGCGACAGCACGGAGAGCTGGACGGTCTGCCAGGTGCCGGCGAGGATCAGCGGGCCGTAGCCTTGAAGCAACATAGATGGGTCCTTGACGAGGCGCGTTGTGCGCACCGCGAAAGGCGCGGCTCGACGAGCCGCGGTTCAAATCCGTTCATGAACGTCCAGCCTGGCGGCCGGGTTGCGCGGGCATCCGCTGCAACCGGGGCGTGCTTCCCGCATCGACCGGGGTTGCCGGCGAAGGCTTGCGAAGACTTGTGTAGGGCTGGGCATCCGACTGCGGGTGAAACTGCGCGTGGTTCGCGGGTCTCACTGTATATACGAAGCACGGGGGTTGGTACATAGGGTACGTCCCCGGGGTTCGCGGCTCGTGTGTGTCTCGTCTCGTTGCTACTTGCCTTTATAGATATCGAAATCGAAGTATTGCTTTGCGATCCGGTCGAACGTGCCGTCCTCGTGGATCGCGGCCAGTGCGGCATTGAATATTGCCCTCAGCTCGGGGTTCTGCTTGCTCAGGCCGATTGCGGTGCCGTCGCCGATCGTCTTCGGATCCTCGACCGCCGGGCCCGCCCACGCGAAGCCCTTGCCGCGCGCCGTCTTCAGAAAGCCGAAGTCGGCCTGGACCTCGTCTTGCAGCGTCGCATCGAGGCGCCCCGACATCAGATCCTGATAGACCTGATCCTGGTTCTGGTACGACACGACATCGACGCCTTTGGGCGCCCAGTAAGCCTTCGCGTAGGCCTCCTGGGTCGAGCCCTGCTCGACGCCGACATGCTTGCCCCTGAGCGAGGCCGCTGTGGGCAGGAGCGGTGAGCCCGTCTTCGCGATCATGCGTGCGGGCGCGTCGAACATCTTGTCGGAGTAGTCGATCTGCTGGCGGCGCTGGTCGGTCACGCTGAGCGACGACACGATCGCATCGAACTTGCGCGCCTTTAGCGCGCCGATGATGCCGTCGAGGTCGCTCTGGACCCACACGCACTTGACGTTCATGCGCGCGCACAACGCCTTCGTCAGATCGACGTCGAAGCCGACGATCTCGCCGTTGGGCGCTTTCGACTCGAATGGCGGATAGCTCGCATCGACGCCGATGCGCACGGTATGCCATTCCCTGGCGGCGGCGCTGCCCGCAAGGAGGGCGAGCGCGACGCACACTGCGAACTTCTTCATCTTTCTCCTGGTACGGCGGCGCTCGCGCGCCCCGGCCTATGTGTCGTTCAGGCGCCATCGCGGGCGAAAAATGCGGACCTGATGCCTGCTTTGCGCCTCGCCAGTGCCTGGCCGGGGTCTGCCTGGTGTGTGCCTGGTGTCTCTGCATCCGGCCAGCTACGCGGTTTGCGTTCTCGGGCCCGGCTGGTGGGCGGGGCGGAAGCAATGGCAAGATGCGCTGGCGCGAAAAGCGCGATATTTTACCCGAAGGCGGGGGCTGCGCCAGATTGTTGAAGGCGATTGTGGCGGGAGATAAACGTCGCAGCCCTTTGATGTTTCTGGTGAAACGCTCCGGTGCGCGCCTGCGCATTGTGAGATGGGGATACAGCCAATATCTTCAGTTCCTGCAACGAATCACGGGAGAATCCGATGCTCGCCATCCGCCACGCCGACGAACGCGGCCATGCCAACCACGGCTGGCTCGACACGTTCCACAGCTTTTCTTTTGCTGACTACCACGATCCGGAGCACGTCCACTACGGCGCGCTGCGGGTGCTCAACGACGACCGCGTCGCGGCCGGGCAGGGCTTCGGCGCGCACGGTCACCGCGACATGGAGATCGTGACCTACGTGCTGGAAGGCGCGCTCGCGCACCGCGACAGCATGGGCAACGGCTCGACCATCCGTCCGGGCGACGTGCAGCGCATGAGCGCGGGCACGGGCGTGATGCACAGCGAATTCAACGCCTCGAAAGAGGACGAAGTGCATCTGCTGCAGATCTGGCTGCTGCCGCTGGAACAAGGCGGTGCGCCGGGCTATGAGGAAAAGCGCTTCGCCGACGCGGACAAGCGCGGGCGGTTGCGCGTGATTGCGTCGCCGGATGGGCGCGACGGCTCGGTGACGGTGCGCGCCGATGCGTCGATCCATGCGGCGCTGCTCGACGGCGACGAGCGCGTGCAGCACGCGGTTCCGGCCGGACGGCGTGTGTACGTGCACGTTGCGCGCGGCGCGCTGGAGGTGAACGGCGAGCGGCTTGGCGCGGGCGACGCGGCAATGATCGAGGCCGAAGACAGCGTCACGCTTGCGAACGGCGACAAGGCCGAAGTGTTGCTGTTCGATCTCGCCTGATTGCATCGCTGTGCGCCGGGCTCGCGAGGCCGGTGTACGGATGACTGAGCGGAACACTGAGCGGATAACTGCGCGGATAACTGCGCAAAAAAGCAAAAGCGCCGCGGTGCGAGCCGCGGCGCTTTGATTTTGGGCGGGTGGGCAGGCGAGGGAGAGCGATGCCTCCCCGGGCCTTACTTGCCGCCTACTGCTTACTGCTTACTGCGCAGCGGCGGGCGCCGACGCCGCGCCGTGATGCTGCTGCCAGTGCTCGCGCATCTTCTCGCGGCGCTGTTCCATCTTCGCGAAGTGCTCCTTGAACGCCGTGCTGACGGTGGTTTTTTGCTGGTCGTTCAGACCGTTATAGAACGTGAGCCAGGCCTGGGCGGTCTGTTCGCGCTGCTGCGCGCGCTCCTGCTCGATCTTCTGGTGCGCCGCGTGCAGCGCGTTCATGTCGAGGATCGGCTGCTTCATCATCGAATCGAGCTGCTGCTTCATCTCTTCGTGATTCTTGCGTGCCTGCTCGCGGCCCTGCTTCATCGTGTCGAGCGCAGCCTGCCATTGCTTTTCCTGGTCGGCGTTCAGGTTCAGCTTGTCGTGCAGCTTCTTGACGCCCATCATGAAATCGCCGTGCATCTGGTGCATGCCCGGGCCGCCCTGCGGCGGCATCTGGGCGTGGGCGGCGCCCGTAACGAGGGCGAACGACGCAGCGGCAATGGCGAGAATGCGCGTGGTCTTCTTGTACATGGTGAGGCTCCTGACAATTCCGTGATGGGTGTTATCCGGTGAGGCTCGACCGCTCATTAAAGTGCCTGTTGCCGCATCCGGTGTCGCTAGCCTATCGAGCGCTACCGGGTTGAGTGTTACGCCGCGGGCCAATGTCGTTACGTCAGATTACGGGCAGCTTTCGCCGTAACACCTCGTAACCCAAACGGCCTGACGGTAAGGAAACGGGTGAGGAAACGGCTCGCGTACGCGCGTTAAACTTCGTTTCATGGCTACTCAAATACTTGTTGTCGACGACGACGTCGAACTGCGCGACCTGTTGCGCGATTATCTGGCGCGCCAGGGCATGGAAGTGTCGGTGCTGCACGACGCGGGCTCGCTCGAACGGCGCCTCGAGCGCGAGCGGCCCGATCTGATCGTGCTCGACCTGATGATGCCCGGCGTGGACGGTCTCTCCGCGCTGCGCAAGCTGCGCGCGTCCGGCGACGATATTCCCGTCATCATGCTCACCGCGCGCGCGGACGACGTGGACCGCATCGTCGGCCTCGAACTCGGCGCCGACGATTACCTCGGCAAGCCCTTCAACCCGCGCGAGCTGCTCGCCCGCGTGCAGGCCGTGCTGCGCCGCCGCCGCACGCCGCCGTCGGCCGCCGCGCCGGAGCAGCGCGAGCCGTTCTCGTTCGGGCGCTTCACGCTCGATTTCCAGTCGCGCACGCTGCACCAGGAAGACAAGCCGCTGCTGCTGTCGGGCAGCGAATTCGCGCTCCTGAAGATCTTCGTCAATCATCCGATGCGCACGCTCACGCGCGAGCGCCTGCTCGAACTGCTGCACGGCCCCGAGTACGACGGCACCGACCGCGGCATCGACGTGCAGGTGTGGCGTCTGCGCCGCATCCTCGAAAGCGACCCGTCCACGCCGCGCTTCATTCAGACCGTACGCGGGCGCGGTTACGTGTTCGTGCCTGACGGCGAGCAGGGCAACCATGCGCCAGCCGGTTGATTCCCTGTTCGGGCGGCTTGCGCTGCTCTTCATCGGCGTTCTGCTGCTGTCCCACGTCGCGTGGTTCGCGCTCGTGCGTCTCGAGCGCACCCAGACGCAGACGCGCTATGCCGTCGAAGAAGCGGCCTTCCTCGTCGACTCGGTGCGCGAGCACGTCGCGCGCGCGCCCGACCAGCCGCTGCCGTCGCGCGTGCAGCTCGTCGATCCGGCAAGCCCCGACGTGCCGCCCAGCAGCGAGAAGGCGCCGGCGGCGCTGCGACGCTTCGTCGACGACGTGCGCGACCGGATGCCGCCAGGCACCGACGTACGCCCCGGCCTGCCCGGCTTTCCGCCCACGATCTGGGTGCGCGGTCCGCACGACGCGCGCTGGATCGTCGTGCCGGCGCACGCCTTGCGCATCATGCGGCCGCTCCAGCGGTTGATTCCGTGGTTCATCATCATCTTTTCGGCGGCGGTGTTCGCGGCGCTCGTGGCGGCCTGGATGCTGCAAAAGCCGTTGCGCTCGCTCGCCCAGGCCGTGGGGAGCTTCGGCCGCGGAGAACCGGTGCCGCCGGTGCGCGAGAGCGGGCCGCGCGAACTGCGCATGCTCACGCGCGGTTTCAACCAGATGGTGAAGGAAGTGGGGCGCACCGAGCACGACCGCGCGGTCATGCTGGCCGGCGTCGCACACGATCTGAAGACGCCGCTCGCGCGGCTGCGTCTGCGCGCGGAAATGATGGATGAGGCGCGGGCACGCGACGGCGTGGTGCGCGATGTGGAGTCGATGGCGCACATCGTCGACCAGTTTCTCGTGTTCGCGCACGACGGCGCGGACCGCAGCGAACCCGTCGAGGTGGACGAAACGTGCGAGCGTATCGCGCGCAACTATCGTGCGATGGGTGCGATGGGCGCGACGGGCGATTCTGCGGCCGTTCAGTTGCAGCTCGCAGCCGGTGGCGATTTCAGGCTGCCCGCCGCGACGCTGGAGCGTGTGGTATCGAACCTGCTCGACAATGCCCGCGCGTATGGCGCACCGCCTGTCGTGATCGAGACGGTGCGCGGCGCGGACGGTTACGTGCTGACCGTCCGCGATCACGGTCAGGGTATCGCGGCGCAGGATCTGACGCAGGCTAGCCGTCCGTTCGTACGGCTCGATCCGGCGCGCGGCGGCAACGGCCACAGCGGTCTTGGCCTCGCGATCGTCGAGCGGCTGGTGCGCCGCGCGGGCGGCGAGTTGCAGATCGGGAACGGCGACGACGGCGGCCTCGCCGTGCGCATGACCTTTTCGTTCGACGTCGTGCAGCGCACCGTTGCCGAAGCGGCCAGCGCGTGGTGACGGCTCGCGCCGACGCCGAAAGCCGGGCTTAAGCGGCGACCCGAACGGCAACTTAAACGGCGGCTTAAACGGCGAAAAGCGTATCGAGCGCTGCGGCGGCTTCGCTGTCGACCGTGTTGTACGTGACGCTGCCGGCCTCGAAGATGTAGTGCGTCGTATACCGGCCAATGCGCGCCAGAATCTCCTCCTGAATCAGCTCGGGCGCGACGTCGAGCTTCAGGTACCAGGCAGTCGAGGACAGGCGCGTCTGAAACGCGCCGTATTCGACCATCAACTGGTCGAACGCGTGAGCATCCTGATCGCGGCAGATAATGACCAGATTCCCCTTCATGCATCCCTCCGGCGTGAGTGAAACGTTACGGTGTTGCTGATGGAGCGCGCCGCGCGATGCAGTGCCAGGCGCGGCGCCGATGTCGGGTGATGATACCGCGTCGCCCGGCATGCCCTCGGCGGCTTACCGTGCGCGCCCGGTCCTTGCGCGGCTACAACGCTTCGGTTTCCGTGCGCGGCGGCAGGGCGCTGTCGGCGGGCATCACTTCGCAGCGGTCGCGTCCGGCCGCCTTCGCCACGTAGAGCGCAAGATCGGCGCGGCTCAGCAGCCGCTCGGGCAGATCCTGCGACACAGCCAGTTCCGTGATGCCGATGCTTACACTCAGAATCGCATCCGGCGCAAGCGTGTCGCGTGCGCCGCTCTTGACCTTCAGGCGCAGGCGTTCCACGACCTCGCGCCCCGTCGAAAGCGAGGTCGCGGGCAGCAGGATGCCGAATTCTTCGCCGCCCAGGCGTCCCACTTCGTCCTCGGCGCGCAGCCCGCTGCGGCAGGTTTCGACGAAATGCCTGAGCGCGTGGTCGCCGGTCGCGTGGCCGAAGCGGTCGTTGATCTGCTTGAAGTAGTCGAGATCGGCGATCGCCATGCACAGCGTCGTGCCGCTCGCGTAGGCGCGGTCGATTTCGCGGCGCAGCAGATCGAGGAAGTAGCGGCGCGAGAGCGCACCGGTCAGCGCGTCGTGGCGCGCCTCGGCGGCGAGCTGCGCGTTGGCCGACTGCAACTGCTCGGCGAGGTCGCGGCTTGCGCGGTGCAGACGCCGCTCGCGCACCCACGATACCGAGATCACGGCGGCCAGTGCGGCCGAGCCCGCGAGCGTCAGGAAGATCAGGAGCTGGTCGCGCCGCCGGTTCGCGAGCAGTTCGGGCCACGCCTGAAGCGGATCGACGAGATGCGCCGACAGCCCGGAATTGAGCCCACCGCGCGTTTCATACAGCGCGGGCACGTGCAGGCCCGGCAATTCGATCATCTGCGCGGCGTCCTCGGGCGGCATCCAGGGGGCGCTCGCGAGCGCGCGTTGCGCAGCGGAACGCAACCCGATTTCCGAACGGTGTTTCTGCACCGCTGTGCCGGTGCTGGCGCTCGCGTGCGCGGCGGGCGAGCCTGGCGAGCCTGGCAGGGTGAGCCCTTCGAGCGCGCTGTCGTGCGCCATGATGATGACGCCGTTGCCGTCGGTGACGAAGGTGCCCGGATGCGTCACCCAGTGCCGCAGACGCGCGATGCCGACTTTCGCCACCACGGCGCCGACCAGCAGACCGTCGCTGTAAGCGGGCGCGGCGACGACGATGCCGGGCTCGCCGCCCGGGATATCCTCGCCGTAGGTTTCGGAGAATGCGCCGAGCAGCGTGTTGTTCAGATACGTGCGACCGCGCATGTTCGTGCCGACGTAGGTCGCCTTGTCGGACGCGTTGCTCGATGCGACGCAGACGCCGTTGTCGTTGACGAGCCAGATGGCGTCGAGGCCCGAGAAACCCTGGGCGTCGTGCAGGAAGCGGTCGGCCGCGAAGAGTGCGGGCGTGCGCAGCAGTTCGTTGCGGCGCTCCGGTTGCGTCTGCTGGGGCGTTACGGCGTATTTCTCCGCCTCGCTGAGCGCCCGCTGGGCGATGCCCGTTTCGGCCATGGTAGCGGGAATCGCACGCAACATCGCGAGATCGCTCGCGATCACCTCCGCCATGTTGTCGACGACCGAGTGCGTCATCTCGCGCTGTACGTGCAGGGCCGTGTCGAGTTCCCGGCGAACCATGCGGTCGGCGAGCAGGCCCGCCACGAGCCAGCAGCCGAGCGCGACCGCGACGACCCCGACGGCTATGGCGGTCTGACGCAAGAATCTCCTGTTCATCGGCCTTCGAAATCGTGGATGGGCGTGGGCGTTGGCGGGCGGCGAGGCCGGTAAGCGGTGCGGCGGCCGCCCGTCTTGCTGACGGACTAGATCTGACGCCGAGCAGCGATTTTACCTCTCGATAAGGTCTTGCGAGCATTGATGTTTTGCTGTGCCGGGTGCTGCCGGGTGCTGCCGGACGGCGCGCGCGCATGCTGCGCGGCGGCTGACGGGTCACAGGGGCGAGGTTGTGCCCGTCATACAGGTTGTAGTAGTGTCGTGCCGATTAGCCCCAGGCAAGCCAAAGGTAGCTGCCCGCCCGGACCTGCGCCCGCTCGGAGAAGTATTCGGGCGGCATCCAGGCAGTATTCAGGTAGCACGGGCGACACTAGCGCCGCCCGCGTGTGATCAACGCCAACGAGTCATTGCACCCATGCGCCTTGCCTTTATCACAGCGTCCCGCCCGGGACGCGCGCCCGGATTCGACGCCGCCCGCGCGGCGGCCTGCACGGAGGGCGCCTGAATGGAATTCGGCTTCAACCTGAACCGCACGGCCAACGCTTCGGCGTGGCGGGTGCTGCCCAATCGCTGGGACTTCGTCGCGTTTCCGCTGATCATCTGCCTGATCGCGATGGCGGCGAT
>NZ_SCRP01000007.1 GCF_004298475.1 Paraburkholderia sp.
CGCCAGCGAAGTGGCACGCCGTCTTCGCGGCAAGCATAAGCCTGAGTTCACCCCGCACGTCGACACCGGTGATTTCATCATCGTCATCAACGCCGGCAAGCTGAAGGTCACGGGCAACAAAACCACCGACAAGAAGTACTACCGTCACTCGGGCTACCCGGGCGGCATCTATGAAACGACGTTTGGCAAAATGCAGGAACGCTTCCCGGGCCGCGCGCTCGAGAAGGCGGTCAAGGGCATGCTGCCGAAGGGTCCGCTCGGCTACGCGATGATCAAGAAGCTGAAGGTCTACGCCGACGCAACGCATCCGCACTCGGCCCAACAGCCGAAGGCGCTCGAGATCTAAGGGGAGCCCACATGATCGGTAACTGGAACTACGGTACGGGCCGCCGCAAGAGCGCCGTCGCTCGTGTCTTCATCAAGTCGGGCAAGGGCGAAATCGTCGTCAACGGCAAGCCCATCGCCGACTATTTCTCGCGCGAAACCTCGCTGATGATCGTGCGTCAACCGCTGGAACTCACGAACCACGGCCAGACGTTCGACATCAAGGTCAACGTGACCGGCGGCGGCGAAACCGGCCAGGCCGGCGCAGTTCGCCACGGCATCACCCGCGCGCTGATCGACTACGATGCGACCCTCAAGCCGGCTCTGTCGACCGCAGGGTTCGTCACGCGTGACGCACGTGAAGTCGAGCGTAAGAAGGTCGGCTTCCACAAGGCACGCCGCCGCAAGCAGTTCTCGAAGCGTTAATCGCTTGGGCGTTGCGCGCCTCACGGAGCGCAACTGCTACAAAAAGCCGCCAGTGCGTCATGCACCGGCGGCTTTTTCGCTTTCAGGGCCGCCGCGCAGGGCCGCCGTGCGCGTTTTGCGCGTGTTTTGCACGTGTTTTAAGGAGAGGGCCTCTTGACTTTGTGGGCTTAAGCACGATATTGGGAACAGCCCTACAATAGCGGTTAAAGCCTTTTTGGAGAGTTCGAATGAGCGCTGTCACCGAAACCCCCGTGACCGAAATGCCCGGTCCCTTCGTTTTCACCGACGCGGCGGCTGACAAGGTCAAGCAACTGATCGACGAAGAAGGAAACCCGGAGCTGAAGTTGCGCGTATTCGTGCAGGGCGGCGGCTGCTCGGGCTTCCAGTATGGCTTCACGTTCGACGAAGCGATCAACGACGACGACACCGTCATGAACAAGAACGGCGTCCAGCTGCTGATCGATTCGATGAGCTATCAATATCTGGTCGGCGCCGAGATCGACTACAAGGACGATCTGAACGGCGCGCAATTCGTCATCAAGAACCCGAACGCCAACACCACCTGTGGTTGCGGCTCGTCGTTCTCGGCTTGAGCGAATACTGGGCGAAAGCGCCACAGCATGAAAAACGGGGCATCAAGCCCCGTTTCCATTTGTGCAGCGCATCGGCGTATCGATGTATCTGCGTGCGCGCGGGCGTTCAGCGCGGATAAATCGCACCGAGCACGCGTTCGCCCGCAGCGCCCGTCACGGAAGCAAGATTGCCGGGCTCGCGCGCGAGACAGCGCATCGCGAGCCACGCGAACGCGAGCGGCTCCACCTGCTGCGGCGGCACGCCGAGCGCACCGGTCGTCGCGACCTGCGCGCCGTTTGCGCCGACCGTCTCCAGCGCGCTTTGCAGCGCCGTCATCAGCACCGGATTGCGTGCGCCGCCACCACATACGTACACGTTGCGGCAGTCCGCCGCGTGACGCTCGATCTCGCGCGCCACGCTCACAGCGGTGAGCGCAACGAGCGTCGCTTGCACGTCGGCGGGAGCGAGCGTCTCGAAGCCCTTGAGCTTCGCATCGAGCCACGGCGCGTTGAACAGATCGCGCCCCGTGCTTTTCGGCGGCTGCTGCGCGAAGTACGGTTCGTCGAGCAACGCGTCCAGCAACGGCTGGCGCACGGCGCCGCTTGCGGCGAAGTGGCCGTGATCGTCGTAGGGCTTGCCGAGATGGCGCTCCGCCCACAGGTCGAGCAGCGCGTTTGCCGGGCCGCAATCGAAGCCGCGCACCGCGCCCGTGACCGGCAAAATCGTGATGTTGCTGATTCCCCCGAGATTGCAGACGACGCGCGTATCTTCGCTCGATCCGAACACCGTCGCATGAAAAGCCGGCACGAGCGGCGCGCCCTGGCCGCCGGAGGCGACATCGCGGCGGCGGAAATCGGCGATCACGTCGATATGCGTCAGTTCGGCGAGCAGCGCCGGATTCTGGATCTGCACCGTGTAGCCTTTTTCGGGGCGGTGCCGCACCGTTTGTCCGTGTGCGCCGATCGCGCGGACGTCGTCGGCGGCGAGATTGCCCGCGCGCAGCAATTCGTGGCAGCACACGGCGTAGCGCGCCGCGAGCGCGTTGCCGGCCAGCGCCTCACGCTCGATTTCGTTTTCGCCCGGCTGTTGCAGCGAAAAGAGCGCCTCGCGCAAATTGTGGGCAAAGGCAACGAACGCCTCGGCCAGCACGACGGGCCGTTTGCCCTGCTCGAAGCGCACGGCGACGCCGTCCACGCCATCCATGCTCGTGCCCGACATCAGGCCGAAATACACGCCATCTGCAGGGTTTGCGCTCTCTTTTCGCGCATCGCGTAGTCCCACCTCGTGCTCCTCGTTGATTGCGACGTTCGTTTCGTGGCGTCGATTATCGGCGCATCGGCGCTTGCACGTAAGACACGTCCACACAACCCCGGCGACAGCCCGGGCCGTAACCCGGACGAAGCTTTTAACGGGGCGCAGGCGCTTAAACATCGGGGACGCCGCTCGAATCACGTAAAATCGCGGTCTAAACCTGACTTTACGATCGAAGCATGAGCACCGAGTCCCCGAATACCCCCGCCTTTCCGGTCACCGACGAGGTTCGTCACGCGCTCGACGTCACGAAGCGCGGCGTGGATGAACTGCTGATCGAAGAAGAATTCCTGCAGAAACTCGCGAAGAGCGCAGCCACCGGCAAGCCTCTGCGCATCAAGCTCGGCCTCGATCCCACCGCGCCCGATATCCACATCGGCCACACCGTGGTGCTCAACAAGATGCGTCAGTTGCAGGATCTCGGCCACACCGTGATCTTCCTGATCGGCGACTTCACCTCGCTGATCGGCGACCCGTCGGGCCGCAACGCAACGCGTCCGCCGCTCACGCGCGAGCAGATCGAATCGAACGCGAAGACCTACTTCGAACAGGCCGCGCTCGTGCTCGACCGCGACAAGACCGAGATCCGCTACAACAGCGAATGGTCGATGCCGCTCGGCGCCGACGGCATGATCAAGCTCGCATCGCGCTACACCGTCGCGCGTATCCTCGAACGCGAAGATTTCACGAAGCGCTTCCAGAACGGCGTGCCGATCTCGATCCACGAGTTCCTGTACCCGCTGATGCAGGGCTACGACTCGGTTGCGCTCAATGCCGACCTCGAACTCGGCGGCACCGACCAGAAGTTCAACCTGCTCGTCGGTCGCGAGCTGCAGAAGCAGTACGGCCAGGAGCAGCAGTGCATTCTCACGATGCCGCTGCTCGAAGGCCTCGACGGCGTCGAGAAGATGTCGAAGTCGAAGAACAACTACATCGGCATCAGCGAGAAGCCCAGCGACATGTTCGGCAAGCTCATGAGCATCTCCGACGTGCTCATGTGGCGCTACTTCGAGCTGCTGTCGTTCCGTCCGATGAGCGAAATCGAAGGGTTCCGCCGCGAAGCCGGGGAAGGGCGCAATCCGCGCGACTTCAAGGTGATGCTTGCGCAGGAAATCGTTGCGCGTTTTCACTCGCAGGCGGACGCCGGGCATGCGCTCGAAGACTTCAATCACCGCGCGAAGGGCGGCGTGCCCGACGACATTCCTTCGGTCACGCTTGCCGGCGCGCCGCTCGCGATCGGCCAGTTGCTCAAGCAGGCGGGCCTCGTGCCGTCGACGAGCGAAGCGCTGCGCAACATCGAGCAGGGCGGCGTGAAGATCGACGGTGCGACCGTGTCGGACAAGGGCCTGAAGGTCGAGGCGGGCGAGTTCGTCGTGCAGGTGGGCAAGCGCCGATTCGCGCGCGTGACGCTGACCGCGTGATGATGTTGCACTCGCAACGGATGGACCGCACAGGCCGCGCGCACCGGCGGGAGCGCGCGCGATGATCGCCCTGATCCAGCGCGTGCGCCGCGCTGACGTGCGCGTCGACGAGCGCGTGACAGGCGCGATCGGCCAGGGGCTGCTCGCGCTTGTCTGCGCCGAGCGCGGCGACACCGAGGCTCAAGCCGACAAGCTGCTCGCGAAGCTGCTCGGCTACCGCGTGTTCAGCGATGCGGCCGGCAAGATGAATCTTCCGGTGCAGAACATCGACGGCAACGGCACGGCGGGCGGCCTGCTGCTCGTCTCGCAGTTCACGCTTGCCGCCGACACCAACAGCGGCCTGCGCCCGAGCTTCACGCCCGCTGCGCCGCCCGAGGAAGGGCGGCGGCTGTTCGAATACTTCGTCGCCGCAGCGCGTGCGAAGCATCCGGTCGTCGAGACGGGCGAATTCGGCGCCGACATGCAGGTGTCGCTCGTCAACGACGGCCCGGTGACCTTCTGGCTGCAAGTCCGCAACTGAGTTTTCCCGGTTTTTCCGTACCCTGGCCCTTCACCGCGCGCGCCGCTCCATGACCACGCAAATCCTCTTCATCCGACACGGCGAAACCGACTGGAACCGCATCAAGCGTATCCAGGGGCACATCGACATCCCGCTCGCCAGCAGCGGCATCGAGCAGGCGCAGCAGCTCGCCGTGCGCATCGCCGCCGAGGCGCAAGCCGGAGCGCGGCTCGATGCGGTCTGGTGCAGCGACCTGATGCGCGCGCAGCAAACCGCGCAGCCGCTCGCACAGGCGCTGCGTCTGCCGGTGCAACTTGCGCCGGGGTTGCGCGAACGGCACTACGGCGCGTTCCAGGGCCACGACAGCGACGAGATCGCCGCGCGCTTTCCCGACGAATTTGCACACTGGCAAACGCGCGACCCGGGCTTCACGCCGCCCGAGGGCGAATCGCAGCGCGCGTTCTACCATCGCGTGCTGCACGCGCTCGAACCGCTGATCGCCGCGCACCCGGACGGCCGTATCGCGGTCGTCACGCATGGCGGCGTGCTCGACTGCGTCTATCGCTTTGCGCAGGGCCTGCCGCTCGACGCGCCGCGCAACTGGCCGCTGCTCAATACGAGCGTGAACGTCGTCGATTTCGAAACCGATGGCTATGTCACGCAGGCACGCGTCGTGGCCTGGGCCGACGTCGCGCATCTGGGCGGCGTGAGCGCCGACGACGGCTTCAGGTACGCAACCGAACCGCGCCGCTGACCCGTACCACCCGAACCGCGCGTACCTCACGTACCTCACGTACCTCACGTACCTCACGTACCTCACGTACCTCACGCATCGCATGCTGCGGGCATAAGCGTCGTCGTCGCATGCGATGCCGATCTCGTTATCGGCATCAAGCCCTCTCTTCTCTTTCTTGCGTCCCCTTTCTAATCGCCAACCCGAAACCGGAATTGGCTGATACCATTCTCCGACCTTTGCGCCGCTGCGGCGTTTGGGCGCTGCGACACCGCCTTACCAGCGGTTTCGCGGGCCGGCCGCGCGTTGAAGAGGACGCGCGCGTGTCGCGCCGCGGCGCGCATAGGGCTACATGAAAGCTGGTTCCAGAAAAAACGCAGGAGATTTCAATGACGTTCAAGTTTCACAAGCTGCTGCCCGTCAGCGCCGCAGTCGTTGCACTCGCGACGATGTCCGCCTACGCATCCGCCGACCAGATCGTGAAGATCGGCCACGTCGGCCCGCTCACCGGCGGCTCGGCCCACCTCGGCAAGGACAATGAAAACGGCGCGCGTCTCGCCATCGAAGAGATCAACGCGAAGGGCCTCACCATCGGCGGCCAGAAGATCACGCTGCAGCTTGACGGCCAGGACGACGGGGCCGACCCGCGCCAGGCGACCCAGGTGGCGCAGAAGCTCGTCGACGACAAGGTTGTCGCCGTGATCGGCCACCTGAACTCGGGCGCTTCGATTCCGGCTTCGAAGATCTACAGCGATGCAGGCATCGTGCAGATTTCGCCGTCGGCGACCAACCCGGCCTACACGCAGCAAGGTTTCAAGACGACCTTCCGCGTCGTCGCGACCGACGCGCAGCAAGGCCCGGCACTCGCCAACTACGCAGGCAAGTCGCTGAACGTGAAGACCGTCGCGGTTATCGACGACTCGACCGCTTACGGCCAGGGCCTCGCGAACGAGTTCGAGAAGACCGCAAAGGCGCTCGGCATGAAGGTGCTGTCGCATGACGCGACGAACGACAAGGCCGTGGACTTCCGCGCGATTCTCACGAAGGTCAAGGGCGAGAACCCCGACGCGATCATGTTCGGCGGCATGGACGCCACCGGCGGCCCGTTCGCCAAGCAGGCGAAGCAACTGGGCCTGCGCGCGAAGATCCTCGCGGGCGACGGCGTCTGCACGGAAAGCCTCGCGAATCTCGCGGGCGCAGCGGCCGACAACGTCGTGTGCTCGCAGGCCGGCATGGCGCTCGAACGCATGGACGGCGGCGCGGCGTTTTCGGCGAAGTACGCGAAGCGCTTCGGCCACCCGATCGAATTCGATGCACCGTTCACGTATGACACGGTGTACATCATCGTCGATGCGATGAAGCGCGCGAATTCGACCGATGCAGCGAAGATCCTCGCAGCGATGCCGGCCACCGACTACAAGGGCGTGATCGGCCAAACGACGTTCGACTCGAAGGGCGACCTCAAGCACGGCGTGATCTCGCTGTACAACTACAAGGCAGGCAAGAAGACGCTGCTCGACGTGGTGAAGATGTAATTCGCCGCGCGCCGCAAGGCGCGTCAGGCGTGACGAAACGGCCAACCCGCGTTCTGCGGGCTGGCCGTTTTATTTTGGGTGATGCCTGCTGGCGTGAGTTGTTGACAGCGGTTGTTGACGGCAGTTGTTGATGTTAGTGCGGCGGCTGCGCCGCCCGCCGCCGTGCCCGCTTCGACACGCCGTTGACGAGCGCCCAGCGCATCACGGGCGCGAGCGCGCGCATGCCGGGCTGCACGAGGACATGGCGCACGCGCGCGAAGCGGTCGAAGCCGAGCAATTGCTGTGCGAACGGCGGCAAGAGGTCGATGCCGGCCTGTCGAATCAGCGCGCCTGCCGGGCGCATCGACGGACGCGGCGCGGGCGCGTTCATGAGCACGCGCACGACTTCGCGCGTGCGGTCGCTGGCCAGGAGTTCGGGCTGCATCGCGCGCAAATACGCTGCTATCCCGGCGCACGATTCGGGTACGTCGGTCGCGCCGAGGAGCCGCGCGATGCGCGCCGTCTCCGCGTAATACCGATCCTGCTCCGCGACGGGCAGCGCCGGATTCACGTAGCGCAGATGCGCTGCCAGAAAGCTCGACACTTCGGCCACATGCACCCATGTCAACAGCACAGGGTCGCTCGCGCTGTACGGACGGCCGTCCGGCGCCGTGCCCTTCACGTTTGCGTGGATCCGCTTCACGCGCTCGATCAGCGCGAGCGCGTCGGCGCGGTTGCCGTAGGTCGTGCCGGCGATGAAGGTCGCGGTGCGGCGCAGCCGGCCGAGAATGTCGTCGCGGAACGTCGAGTGATCCCAGACGCCCGCGAGCGCGAGCGGATGGAGCGCCTGCAGCAGCAGCGCGCTGACGCCGCCCGTCATCATCGACGCGAAATCGGCGTGCACCTTCCAGCACACCGCGTCGGGGCCGAAGAGGCCAGGATCGCCCGGCGGCGACGAGTAATCGAGTTTCGGACCGCCGCCCGTGGTGAGGTGCGTCACGCTGTCGGCGAGCGCCATGCGCACGCGTTGCGCGAGCAGGCCGGTCAGGCTGGTCGGCTTGGGGGCGTCGTGGCGGCGGCCGGCGTGTTGTTCGGACATCGCGAATTCACTTGAGCCCGTCGCGCATCAGGATGCGCTTGGGTCCCAGAGGCCGCCCGAGGCCGCTGCATCCGGCGCGATGAGCCCGAAGTGGCGGTAGGTGAGCTGCGTGGCGACGCGGCCGCGCGGCGTGCGCTGCAGATAGCCCTGCTGGATCAGGTACGGCTCCAGCACGTCTTCGATCGTGTCGCGTTCTTCGCCGATCGCCGCAGCCAGGTTGTCGACGCCGACCGGCCCGCCGTCGAACTTGTGCAGGATCGCTTCGAGCAGCTTGCGGTCCATGAGGTCGAAACCGACCGGATCGACGTCGAGCATCTTGAGCGCGGCGTCGGCGACCTTCGCCGTGATGGCGCCGTCGGCCTTCACTTCGGCGAAGTCGCGCACACGGCGCAGCAGACGGTTCGCGATACGCGGCGTGCCGCGCGAACGCCGTGCGATTTCGAGTGCGCCGTCGGGATGGATGTGCGCGCCGAGCAGCGAAGCGGAACGCTGCACGATGCGGGCGAGTTCGCTGGCGTTGTAGAACTCCAGCCTCGACACGATGCCGAAGCGGTCGCGCAGCGGGTTCGTGAGCATGCCCGCGCGCGTGGTCGCGCCGACCAGCGTGAACGGCTGCAGATCGAGCTTCACGCTGCGCGCGGCCGGTCCTTCGCCGATCATGATGTCGATCTGATAGTCCTCGAGCGCCGGATAGAGGATTTCCTCGACGACCGGCGAGAGCCGGTGAATTTCGTCGATGAAGAGCACATCGTTCGGTTCGAGGTTCGTGAGCAGGGCGGCGAGATCGCCCGCGCGTTCGAGCACCGGGCCCGACGTCTGCCGCAGATTGACCCCCATTTCACGCGCGATGATGTGCGCGAGCGTGGTCTTGCCGAGCCCTGGCGGGCCGAACAGCAGCACGTGGTCGAGCGGCTCGGAGCGGCGCTTTGCGGCCTCGATGAAGATCTCTAGCTGGCCGCGCACCTTTTCCTGGCCGACGTATTCGTCGAGGTGGCGCGGCCGCAGCGCGCGCTCGAACGCCTCCTCGTTGGGCGAGGCCGGCGTGGCGGCGATTACGCGTTCGGCGCTGGCGCTGGCATTGGCACGGTTGGCGGCGAGTTTGTCGGTTTCGATCATGCAGCAATTGTACAGCGCAAGGCGTGCGCGGGCGGACCGTGCCTGGCAGCCCCGCTGCACGCTACGTGCGCTGCCGTTATGCCTTCGACAGCACCTTTAGCGCGAGCTTGATCCCCTCGGACACGCCGGTGCCCGCAGGAACGTTCTTGATCGCGGCGAGCGCTTCCTTTTCCGAATAGCCGAGCGCGAGCAGCGCGTTGAGGATGTCGTTGGCGTGATCGGACGGCGAAGCCGCCGAGGCCATCGCACCGAGATCCGCGCCGAGCTTGCCCTTGAGTTCGAGCATCAGACGCTCGGCCGTCTTCTTGCCGATGCCGGGCACGCGCGTGAGGCGCGCCGCGTCCTGCAGCGTCACCGCCTGCGCAAGCTCGTGCACGCTCATGCCCGAGAGCACTGCGAGCGCCATGCGTGCGCCGATGCCCGTGATCTTGAGCAGCTCGCGAAACGTCGAGCGCTCCTGCGGCGTGCCGAAGCCGTAGAGCAGATGGGCGTCCTCGCGCACGATCATCTGCGTGAGCAGCACGATCTTTTCGCCGGTGCCGGGCAGGTTGTAGAACGTGCTCATGGGCACGTCGATTTCGTAGCCGACACCGTTGCAGTCGACGAGCAGGTGCGGCGGATTCTTTTCCAGCAGGACGCCGGCAATGCGACCGATCATGGCGGATTCAGAGATGGGAGAAAGCGTGAGTGTAGCGGAGCGCGCAGTTTAGCCACGCGGTTAGCCACGCAGTTTAGCCGCGCAGTTAGCCGATCAGCCGCCCGCGCCGCACGCGCATGCCCTTCTTCGCGAGCGTGGGCGCGAGCGTGCCGAGCGCCGCGAGCGCATCGCCGCCGTGGGCGTGGCAGATGGCCATGCCGAGCGCGTCGGCGGCGTCGGTGCCCGGCGTGCCCGAGAGGTCGAGCAGGCGCACGACCATCTGCTGCATCTGCTCCTTGGTCGCGCGGCCGTAGCCCACAACGGCCTTCTTGAGTTGCAGCGCGGTGTATTCGGCGACCGGCACGCCGCCCGTCACGAGCCCGCAGATTGCCGCGCCGCGCGCCTGGCCGAGCAGCAGCGTCGATTGCGGATTGACGTTGACGAACACCTTTTCGATCGCGGCATGGTCGGGCGCGTGCTGGCGGATCAGCGTGGACACGCCTTCGTAGATCGTGCCGAGGCGCGTGGGCAGATCGGCGTCGCCCGTGCGGATCACGCCGCTCGCGATGTACGTGAGCTGCTGGCCGTGACGCTCGATTACGCCGAAGCCGGTGACGCGCAAGCCGGGGTCGATGCCGATGATTCTCATGAAGACCGGGGAAAAACGAATGTGCCTGCGATGGTACAACGAACGGCGGCGCGGCCGCGAGCGGATCCAGCGCATGAAAAAACCCGCGGGACGTGCAGCGCAGTGCAGTCCGGCGGGTTTTTGACGGTGCGGCGCGTTACCGTGCGCGCCGCGCCTGAACGCCTCGGTGAAGCTTAGTGACGGAAGTGGCGGACGCCCGTCACCACCATGGCGATGTTGTGCTCGTCGGCGGCGGCGATCACTTCGTCGTCGCGCATCGAGCCGCCCGGCTGGATCACGCAGGTCGCGCCCGCGGCCACGACGACGTCGAGGCCGTCGCGGAACGGGAAGAACGCGTCGGACGCCACGGCCGTTCCCGTGAGCGCGAGGCCCGCGTTCTGCGCCTTGATGCTCGCGATGCGCGCCGAGTCCACGCGGCTCATCTGGCCTGCGCCCACGCCCATCGTCATGCCGTTCGCGCAGAACACGATCGCGTTCGACTTCACGAACTTCGCGACGCGCCAGGCGAACAGCAGGTCGTCCATTTCCTTCGGCGTCGGGTGGCGCTTCGTCACGACGCGCAGCTCGTGCGGCTGCACGTTCTTCGCATCGAGCGACTGCACGAGCAGGCCGCCGCCCACGCGCTTCAGATCGAATGCGTTGTGGCCTTCGCCCAGTGCGATTTCGAGCAGACGCACGTTCTGCTTCGCGGCAAACACGGCCTTCGCCGCGCTCGTGAACGACGGCGCGATCAGCACTTCGACGAACTGCTTGCTGACGGCCTGCGCGGCCGCTTCATCGACTTCGCGGTTGAACGCGATGATGCCGCCGAATGCCGAGGTCGGATCGGTCTGGAACGCCTTTGCGTACGCTTCGTGCGCATCGGCGCCCACAGCCACGCCGCACGGATTCGCGTGCTTGACGATCACGCAGGCGGGCGTCGCGAACGTCTTCACGCATTCCCATGCCGCGTCCGAATCGGCGATGTTGTTGTACGACAGTTCCTTGCCCTGCAGCTGCGTGTAGTTCGAGAGCGCACCGGCGGGGGCGGCGAGGTCGCGGTAGAACGCGGCGCGCTGGTGCGGGTTTTCGCCGTAGCGCAGGTCCTGCACCTTGTCGAACGCGAGGTTCAGCACGGCCGGATAGGTGTTGCGCGAGCGGTGCTCGAGCGCTTCGGTCAGGCTCGTGAGGTAGTTCGTGATCGCGCCGTCGTACTGCGCCGTGTGCGCGAACACCTTGGTCGCGAGGCGGAAGTTCGTTGCATAGCTCACGGTGTTGCCGCTTGCGCGCATTTCATCGAGCACGCCCGCGTAGTCAGCGGGATCGACCACGACGGTCACGTCGCGGTGATTCTTCGCCGCCGAGCGCAGCATCGTCGGGCCGCCGATGTCGATATTCTCGATCGCGTCTTCCAGCGTGCACTCTTCCTTCGAAACGGTCTGGACGAACGGATAGAGGTTCACCACGAGCAGATCGATGGTGGGGATGTCGTGCTTCGCCAGCGCCGCCATGTGCTCGGGCAGGTCACGGCGCGCGAGGATGCCGCCGTGAACCTTCGGGTGCAGCGTTTTCACGCGGCCGTCGAGCATTTCCGGGAAGCCGGTGTAGTCGGCGACCTCGGTGACGGGGAGGCCTGCTTCGGCCAGCAGTTTCGCGGTGCCGCCGGTCGACAGGAGCTTGACGCCGAGCGAGGAAAGCGACTTCGCGAAGTCGACGATGCCCGACTTGTCGGAAACGGAGATGAGCGCTTGCTTGATCATGATGGGGGAGGGAGCCGGAAGGATCGAGGGTGCCGCGCGAGGCGCTACAGCAGGCCGTGCTGCTGGAGCTTCTTGCGCAGCGTGTTTCGGTTGATGCCGAGATACTCGGCGGCCAGCGACTGATTGCCGCCGGTTTGCTCGAGCACCACCTCGAGCATCGGTTTTTCGACGATCGAAATCACCATTTCATACACGTCGTGCGGGTTGGAGCCGTCGAGATCCTGGAAATACATGTCGAGGCTCTCGCGGACGCATTGTTCGATGTTGTGCTTGCTCATGCTGCCAGTCGATCGGTTGATTCGCCCTCGCCATCCGGGGCTTCGCGGCCGTCGCCGTCTTCGTTGCCTGCTTCGGCTTCGTAGACGAGACGATCCGAGCGCGCCTTTTGTTCTTCGAAGAACCGGTTGACGGCGAGGAGTTGTTCGCGCGTGGTGTCCAGCGTATTCATACGGTGCCGGAACGCGTTGGCGCCGCAAAGGCCGCGAGTGTACCAGCCGATATGCTTGCGTGCAGTGCGAACGCCCGCATACTCGCCGTAAAACGCGTAGTGATCCTCCAGATGCTCGTTCATGATCGACTGGATTTCTTCGACGAACGGCGGCGGCAGCAGCTCGCCGGTCGCGAAGAAATGGCCGATCTCGCGAAAGAGCCACGGGCGGCCCTGCGCGGCGCGCCCGATCATGATGGCGTCGGCGCCGGTTGCCGCGAGCACGTCGCGCGCGCGCTGCGGCGTCGCGATGTCGCCGTTGGCGACGACCGGGATGCGCGCCGCGGCTTTCACCGCGGCAATCGTTTCGTACTCCGCTTCACCGTGATAGAGGTCGGCGCGCGTGCGCCCGTGCACGGTCAGCATCGAGATGCCGCAGTCCTCGGCAATGCGCGCGATGGCCAGCGCGTTGCGGTTTTGCCGGTCCCAGCCCGTGCGGATCTTGAGCGTGACGGGCACGGCGTCGGGGCCCGTGCCCACCGCATCCACCACGGCTTTCACGATGCGCGCGACGAGCGGCTCGTTTTGCAGGAGCGCCGAGCCCGCCGCGACGTTGCACACCTTCTTGGCCGGGCAGCCCATGTTGATATCGATGATCTGCGCGCCGTTCGCGACGTTGTAGCGTGCGGCTTCGGCCATCATGGCCGGATCGGCCCCGGCGATCTGCACGGCGATCGGCTCGACCTCGCCCGTGTGGTTCGCGCGCCGCAGGGTCTTTTCGCTTTTCCAGAGCTGCGCGTTCGACGCGACCATTTCCGACACCGCGTAGCCCGCGCCGAGGCGCTTGCACAACTGACGAAACGGCCGGTCCGTGACGCCCGCCATCGGGGCGACGAACAGGTTGTTGCGCAGAGTGTGACGGCCGATCGTGAGCATGAAACGCGGGCGAAGCCGCTGCCGCGCGGTGGTTCCGATGGTTCCGATGAATCCGGTGTTACCGGTGGTTCGGACCCTGGCGCGGCTACGGCCGGAAAAAATGGGGGAAACGCGTATTTTAGCTTAAGCGACCAGCGCGGTCGCGCTGGGCTGTTCGGGGCGTTGACTCTGTGCCGTCTGTGTGCCAGGCAGGCGTTGTCGCGCGCGCGGCTTGCGTACCGCTATTGCAGCGCCGCGCAGCTCAGATCCGCTGGCCGAACATCATCTGCCGGACGAGCGCCGCCTTGACGGGCGGCACGAATTCGAGCGCGGTGAGCGCGAGGCCGCGCAGCGCCGCCAATGGCCCGAAATCGACGGTGAAAATTCGCGCGAGCGTATCCGTCGCGCCGATCGTCATGCGGCGGTCGAATGCGCGCTGGCGCGAGAAGTTGGCGAGCGCGAGCGGCGTCGCGCCGTATTGCGCGAGGGCTTCGGCCAGTGCGTGCGCGTCGCGCAGACCCAGATTCAGCCCCTGGCCCGCGACCGGATGCAGCGTCTGCGCCGCGTTGCCCACCGCCGCGATGCGGCCCTGGCCCGTGACGAGCGTATCGAGCGCGTTCAGGCCGAGCGGAAAACCCGCGCGCGCGTGGATCCGCGTGAAGCGGCCCATGCGCGCGCCGAACGCAGCCCCGAGTTCCGCGAGGAAATCCGCGTCCGGCAACTGCGCGCGCCGCGCCGATTCGTCGGGCGAGCAGCACCACACGAGCGCGTAGTCCGCGTTGCGCACGCCGCCCATCGGCAGGAGGGCGATCGGGCCTTCGTTCGTGAAGCGCTCCCACGCTACGTGCGGCTGCGGCGCCGAGACGGTCACGACGCCGACCAGCGCCGTCTGGCCGTAGTCGCGCTGGCGTTTCGTTTCGCCCTTGGCTTGCGCCGCGGCTTCCTTCGCGGCGGTCGCGCCCGCATCCGGATCGCCATGCACGGCGCGCTCCGAGCGCGGCCGGAACAGACCGCCTTCGGCATTCACGAGGACGCGCGTGCGCACGCGGCGCTCGACGCCTGCGCACAGGATCGGCAGCGTTACGCCATCGTGATCGACAGCCGGTTCGAGCGCCTTCGTCTGATGCAGCCAGTGAACCGGCGTTGCGCGCACCGCCTGCGCGAGCGACTGCACGATCGCGCCGTAGCGCGCGACGTAGCCGAGCGCGGGCAGACGGTAGTCGTGGCGGTCGATGAGCGTGCGTCCGAAGTGGCCGCGCTGCGAGACGTGGATGCGTTCGATGGTGCTGGCGTCGTGCGGCCACGCGAGCGATTCGAGCAGCGTGCGGCTGCCTTGCGAAATGGCGATGGCGCGCGGGTCGCCGATGCTGTCCTCGGGCTCGCGCGCGTCGATCAGCGCGACCTTGAGCGCGGACGTCGCGCTGCGCCGCGTGAGCCAGCCCGCGAGCGCCATGCCGACCGGCCCGGCGCCGACGATCGTGACGTCGTAGTCGAACGGGGCGGCGGCGGTGTTGGCATTCGCGTCGGCGGGGGACGTGGCGTCGGAAGTGGCTGAGACTCGGTTCATGGCGGTTCGACTGGTTCGATCTGTTCGTGTTGCTGGGCGATGCGGTTTTATCCGTGCTTGCGCGCGTCCTGCATCAGCGCTTCGATTTCGCCGGCCTCGACCGGCACGTCGCGCGTGATGAGTTCGCAGCCTGTTTCGGTGACGATCGCGTCGTCCTCGATGCGGATGCCGATGTCCCAGTAGCGCTCGGGCACGTCCTCGGCCGCGCGCACGTAAAGGCCGGGCTCGATCGTGAGCGTCATGCCTGGCCGCAGCGTGCGCCACGGCGGCGCGATATCGGCTTGCGCCGCGCTTGCCTGGGCGTTTTGTTCAGCGCCGTTTTTGCTGCTGCTTTCCCCGCTTCTTTCGCCGCTTCGCTCTCCGCTTCTTTCCCCGCTTCTCTCCCGGTAATCGCCCGCATCATGCACGTCCATGCCGATCCAGTGCCCCGTGCGATGCATGTAGAAGCGCGCGTAGGCGCGCTCGGCGATCACGTCGTCGACGCTCGCAAAGCGCTGCCGGTCGAGGATGCCCGTGTCGAGCAGCCCTTGTGCGAGTACACGCACAGCCGCGTCGTGCGGGGCCTCGAAGTTCGCCCCGGCGCGCGTCGCATCGATGGCGGCCTGCTGCGCCGCAAGCACGATGTCGTAAAGCTCGCGCTGCGCAGCCGTGTAGTGCCCGCTCGCCGGGAACGTGCGCGTGATGTCCGAGGCGTAGCCGTTCAGCTCGCACGCGGCGTCGATCAGGATCAGGTCGCCCGCGCGCATGACCGCGTTGCCGGCCGGGTAGTGCAGCACGCACGCGTTCGCGCCTGCCGCGACGATCGAACCGTAGGCCGGGCCCGTCGCGCCGTGCTTGCGGAACGTGTAGAGCAGCTCGGCTTCGAGTTCGTATTCGCGCATGCCCGGACGGCACACGGCCATCGCGCGGCGGTGCGCGAGCGCCGAAATCTTCGCTGCGCGCCGCATCGTGTCGAGTTCGTGCGCATCCTTGAACACGCGCATGTCGTCGAGCAGCGGCATCAGGTCGTAGGCCGCGCCAGGCGCCGTGACGCCGCTGCGCCCCTGCGCGCGCACGGCGTCGATCCAGCGCCTGACCTGCGCATCGATGTGCTCCGAGGCCGCGAGCGCATAGTGCAGCGCCGCCCGGTTCGCGATGAGACGCGGCATGCGCGTGTCGAGTTCATCGAAGGCGAATGCGGCGTCCAGGCCGAATGCCTCGCGCGCGCCATCCGGGCCGTAGCGATAGCCTTCCCACGTTTCGCGCTCGACGTTCTTCGCGCGGCAGAACAGGATCGACGCGGGCTGGTTCTCGCCCGCGTCGGCGTCGAGTACGAGCAGCGCCTCGGGCTCCGTGAAGCCGGTCAGGTAGTAGAAGTAGCTGTCGTGCCGATAGGGATAGTCGGCGTCGCGGTTGCGCATGGCTTCCGGCGCGGTCGGCACGAACGCGAGGCCGCCGCCGCGCGCGCGCATCGCGGCGAGCACGCGCTCGCGGCGCGCGCGGTAGAGCGCCGCGCCGCCATCGGGGGCGCGGGGTGCGTGCGTATCTGCGTGCATGCTGGCGGTCGCGCCGGTGTGCGTATTGGTGTGCACGTCGGCGTGCACATCGGCGTGCGGGACGGGGAGCGGAGCGGCGGGTGTGGGGGTCGGGTCCATCGTGCGATTGTAGCGTCCCATCCGGGCGCATGCGGGCGCGCCGCAAGCCGTGCACGCCGGGGCATGCGGCGCAGCCCGCAGGCGCTGCGCCGATGTTGCATCCGGCCCACATCGGCTGCCGGATAATGGCCGCCGGGCGCGGCATGCTGCGTCAGCAAGTCGTCATTCCAACGTATCCAACGTATACTTCCGCCGGATTCCCGAAAAGGCAGGTGCGATGAAACTTATCGGTTCGCTCAGCAGCCCGTTCGTGCGCAAGGCGCGGATCATGCTCGCTGAAAAGAAAATCGACTACAAGCTGGTGCTCGAAAACGTGTGGTCCGCCGACACGGCGATCCACGAGTTCAACCCGCTCGGCAAGGTACCGTGTCTCGTGATGGAGGACGGCGAGGCGGTATTCGATTCGCGCGTGATCTGCGAATACGCCGACACGCTCTCGCCGGTCGGCAAGCTGATTCCGCCCTCGGGGCGCGAGCGCCTCGAAGTGCGTTGCTGGGAAGCGCTTGCCGACGGCATTCTCGACGCCGCCGTGGCGATCCGCCTGGAAGCGCTTGCGCGCAAGCCAGAAGAGCGCAGTGAAACGTGGGTCGCGCGCCAGCAGCGCAAGATTCACGAAGGCCTGAATGCGATGAGCAAGGGGCTTGCAGGCAACGCGTGGTGCGCGGGCAATCACTACACGCTCGCCGATATCGCCGTGGGCTGCACGCTCGGCTACCTCGACTTCCGCACGCCCGAACTCGACTGGCGCGACCCGCATCCGAACCTTGCACGCTACTTCGAGAAGCTCTCGCAACGCCCCTCGTTCGTCGACACTTTCCCGCGCGATTAATACCCGGGCGCGCAATCGCGGGTGTTCCGCCGCCCGCCCGTTTTTGCCGCTTTCTACGCTTCCGCCGTTTTCCCCCTTTGCCTGTTCCGCTCCGCTTTGCCGCCTTTCAGCGGCAAAGCGGAGACCTCAACCCCGCGCGGCGATCGTCTCCGCCTCGGGCGCAAACGAGTCGCTGCGCGCGGCCGGCCACCACCTTTCGTACAAGCGATAGCGATAGCGGCCTTCGAGCAGATCGCCGGGCGACAGGTACTTGAGCAGATCCGACATCAGCCTGACCTCGTACGACGATACGCGCCGCACGATGTGATGCGCGCGCAGATCGCCGGGGCTCGCCAGACCTGCGGCCTGGATGAGTTCCTTGAGCGCGAGCAGCGTGTTGTGGTGGAAATTGAACACACGCTCGCCCTTGTCGGGCACGTTCAGCGCGCGCTGGCGCACCGGATCCTGAGTCGCGACGCCGGTCGGGCAGCGGTCCGAGTGGCACTTCTGCGCCTGGATGCAGCCCACCGCGAACATGAAGCCGCGCGCTGAGTTCACCCAGTCGGCGCCCACTGCGAGCGTCTTCGCGATATCGAACGCCGTGATGATCTTGCCGCTCGCGCCGATCCTGATCTTCTCGCGCAGCCCGATGCCGACCAGCGTGTTGTGCACGAGCAGAAGCCCTTCCTGAAGCGGCGTGCCGACGTGATCGGTGAATTCGAGCGGCGCCGCGCCCGTGCCGCCTTCTGCGCCGTCGACGACGATGAAGTCGGGCAGGATGCCCGTTTCGAGCATGGCTTTCGCGATGCCGAAGAATTCCCAGGGATGCCCGATGCACAGCTTGAAGCCGGTGGGCTTGCCGCCCGAGAGCTTGCGCAGGCGCTCGACGAATTCGAGCAGGCCGCGCGGCGTCGAGAATTCCGAATGGCGCGCGGGCGAGACGCAGTCCTGGCCCACGGGAATACCGCGCGTTTCGGCGATTTCGGGCGTGACCTTGGCCGCGAGCAGCACGCCGCCGTGACCGGGTTTCGCGCCCTGCGAGAGCTTCACCTCGATCATCTTCACCTGCGGCTCGCTCGCCTGGCGCCGGAATTTTTCGGCGTTGAACGTGCCGTCGTCGTTGCGGCAGCCGAAGTAGCCCGACGCGATTTCCCAGATGATGTCGCCGCCATGCTCGCGGTGATACTTCGACATCGAGCCTTCGCCCGTATCGTGGGCAAAGCCGCCTTTCTTCGCGCCCATGTTGAGCGCGCGGATCGCGTTCGCCGAGAGCGCGCCGAAGCTCATCGCCGAAACGTTGAAGATCGACATCGAATACGGCTGCGCGCGATCCGCGCCGACGAGCACGCGAAAGTCGCAGCCGCCGAGTTTCGTCGGTGCGAGCGAATGGCTGATCCACTCGTGGCCCACGGCTTTGACGTCGCGTTCGGTGCCGTACGGGCGGCTGTCGACCGCGTTTTTCGCGCGCTGGTAGACGAGGCTGCGCTGCGCGAGCGAGAACGGCTTTTCGTCGGTATCGTCTTCGACGAAATACTGGCGGATCTCGGGCCGCACGAACTCGAAGAAGAAACGCAGATGGCCCCAGACCGGATAGTTGCGCAGGATGGCGTGGCGATCCTGATTGATGTCGTAGAAGCCGAGCACGACAACGAGCGCGGGCACGATCGCGTAGAGCCACGACAGGTGATGCAGCGCCGCGGCGGCGATGCAGGCTGCCGTGAGCAGCACGGCGGCCCATATCGCGAGATAACGTCGGGAAAACATGTGAAACTCCTCGAACTTGAGCGGATGCGCGCGCCCGTATCGGGCGGCGCAATGCCGCAGCATGATGCCGCAAGTTCGTGAAACCGGCAGGGAAGCCGGCAAGGCAGGAGTGGGGTGAAGAAGGGAGAACGCGCGGCGCGCAGCGTGAGAAGCAGCGCGCCGCGCGCGGGTGCTTACGCTTCGCTTGCCGCGCCGCTGGTCAGCGCGGGCTTTTTCTGCCCGGCGTTCTTCGTGCCCTTCGTACGCTTTGCACGCTTCGCGCGAACAGGCGCGGGCGGCGGCACATCGGGTACGTGCGGCGCGAGCGTCTCGACCGATTCGATGATGCCGCCGCCGAGGCACACGTCGCCGTCGTAGAGCACCGCCGACTGGCCGGGCGTGACGGCCCATTGCGCGTCGGGAAAATGCAGTGCGAAGCGTGCATCGGCGGATGCATCGCCGGATGCGGCCTCGACGCCGAACGTGCAGTGCGCGTCGGCCTGGCGATAGCGCGTTTTCGCGCCGCACGCGTGGCCGTCGGCTGGCGGTTCGCCCGCCACCCAGCTCACGTTGCCCGCGCGCAGATCGTGTGCGAGCAGCCACGGATGATCGTGACCCTGCACGACGTAGAGCGTGTTCGACGCCATATCCTTGCCCGCGACGAACCACGGCTCGCCGCTGCCGTCCTTGCTGCCGCCGAGGCCAATGCCCTTCCGCTGCCCGAACGTGTAGAACGCAAGGCCGATATGCTCGCCGACGACCTTGCCGTCGGGCGTCATCATCGGGCCGGGCTGCGTCGGCAGATAGCGGTTCAGGAAGTCGCGGAACGGCCGCTCGCCGATGAAGCAGATGCCCGTCGAGTCCTTCTTCTTCGCATTCGGCAGGCCGATCTGCGCTGCGATCTCGCGCACTTTCGTCTTCGGGATTTCGCCGAGCGGGAACATCGTCTTCGAAAGCTGCGCCTGGTTCAGACGATGCAGGAAGTACGACTGATCTTTCGTGTGATCGAAGGCCTTCAGCAATTCGAAGCGGCCATCGTTCTCGCGCACGCGCGCGTAGTGGCCCGTGGCGATCGTTTCCGCGCCGAGCGACATCGCGTGATCGAGGAATGCCTTGAACTTGATTTCGGCGTTGCAGAGCACGTCGGGGTTCGGCGTGCGGCCCGCGGAATATTCGCGCAGGAACTCCGCGAACACGCGGTCCTTGTATTCGGCGGCGAAGTTCACGGCTTCGACGTCGATGCCGATCAGGTCCGCCACCGACACCACGTCGATCCAGTCCTGGCGCGTCGAGCAGTACTCGCCGTCGTCGTCGTCTTCCCAGTTCTTCATGAAGAGACCGACGACGTCGAACCCCTGCTCCTTGAGCAGCCACGCCGTCACCGACGAATCGACGCCGCCCGACATGCCTACCACGACCTTACGTTTGCTCATCTCTTAAGCTGCCTTCAACCTTGAGGACCGGCACTGGAATCCGCGTTTTGCCCCGCTTTGGGACGCGCTTTTTGCCCAACCGCATGCACATGCACGAAATCGAGCGGTATGCGCACGCCCGCGAGGTAATCGTCGATGCACTTCATGACGAGCGGCGTGCGGTGACGCTCGCTCGCCGCGCGCAGTTCGTCGGCGCTCATCCACAGCGTACGGACGATATCGGGATCGAGCGCGCGATGCTGAGGCGCGTCCGCAACTGTGCCGCAGTACGTAAAACGCAGATACGTCGCGCCGCTTTCGCCGGGCTGGCCGAAATGGGTCATGTAGACGCCGACGAGCGCCGAGGGCGTGAATGCGTACGCGGTTTCCTCGAGCGTTTCGCGCACCACGGCGTCGACGAGCGTTTCGCCCGCCTCCAGATGCCCGGCGGGCTGGTTCAGCCGCAGCCCGGCCGGCGTGTGTTCCTCGACGACGAGATAGCGCCCGTCGCGCTCGATGATCGCCGCGACGGTAACGTGCGGAGCCCAGATGTCCTCATTCATGGTCCGCCATTTTACCGGGACGCGCCGGGTGCTGCTGGCGTGCGGCGTGATCCGGTGCGGTGTGCCTGCAAGGATCGTAATAGCCTGCCGGACGGACGGTTTATCGGTGCGCCTGCTTGAAGAAGGCATGCAGGCATGCAAGCGTGCAAGCATGCAACACAGGCTTATTACGGGGATGATCGGTCCCCGGCTTTCGGTTAAAGTGGTGCGTCCTTATGCCGTTGCATTAGAAAAAAATACTTGCCGACGAACCTCGTCGGCCCCCCGAATCTTTATAGCGCTGGAAGGTCGAGGAGATTCAACGATGCATATCGGAGTACCCGCTGAAACGCGGGCAAATGAAAGCCGCGTGGCCGCGACACCGGAGACAGTCAAGAAATACGTCGCCCAGGGCCACAGCGTGACGATCCAGAGCGGCGCGGGCCTGCCCGCCAGCTTTCCCGACGAAGCCTATGTCGCGGCTGGTGCGCGGATAGCCGACGCGGCCGCTGCCTTTGGTGCAGAGCTCGTGCTGAAGGTCCAGTCGCCGACGGTCAGCGAGCTGCCGTTCATGACGCGCGGCGCCGTGCTGGTCGGCATGCTCGATCCCTTTAACGCAGAGAACGCCGCGAAGCTCGCCGAGGCGAGCGTGACCGCATTCGCGCTCGAAGCCGCGCCGCGCGTCACGCGCGCGCAGAGCCTCGACGTGCTGTCGTCGCAGGCCAACATCGCGGGCTACAAGGCCGTGCTCGTCGCGTCGAACCTTTATCCGCGCTTCGTGCCGATGCTCATGACCGCCGCCGGAACCGTCAAGGCCGCGCGCGTGCTGATTCTCGGCGCGGGCGTAGCGGGCCTGCAGGCGATTGCCACGGCGCGGCGTCTGGGCGCCGTGATCGAGGCTTCCGACGTGCGTCCCGCCGTGAAGGAGCAGATCGAATCGCTTGGCGCGAAGTTTCTCGATGTGCCGTTCGAAACCGACGAAGAACGCGACGCGGCGCAGGGCGTGGGCGGCTACGCACGGCCGATGCCGCCGTCGTGGCTCGCGCGCCAGTCCGCGCTGGTTCACGAGCGCGCGAAGCAGGCCGACATCGTGATCTCGACCGCGCTGATTCCGGGCCGCGACGCGCCCACGCTTTTGCCCGCCGAAACCGTGCAGGCGATGAAGCCGGGCTCGGTCGTGATCGACCTCGCGGCAGGGCGCGGCCCGGTTGCCGATGCAGAGACGGGAAGGCGCGGCGGCAACTGCCCGCTGACCGTCGCGGACGAAGTGGTCACGCGCCACGGCGTGCAGATCTGCGGCTACACGAATCTCGCGTCGATGGTCGCCGCCGATGCTTCGTCGCTCTACGCGCGCAACCTGCTCGACTTCCTGAAGCTGATCGTCACGAAGGAAGGCACGCTCAACATCGATCTCGCAGACGACATCGTCGCGGCCACGCTGCTGGCCCGCGACGGCGCCGTCACGAAGAAGTCGTAAACGGAGACCGGCGATGGAAATCATCAACCACACCGTCATTAACCTGATCATCTTCGTGCTGGCCGTGTACGTGGGCTATCACGTGGTCTGGAACGTCACGCCCGCGCTGCATACGCCGCTCATGGCCGTGACGAATGCGATCTCGGCGATCGTGATCGTCGGCGCGATGCTTGCCACCGGGCTCACCGTGGGCGGCGCGGGCAAGTTCTTCGGCACCTTTGCCGTGATGCTCGCGGCCGTCAACGTATTCGGCGGATTCCTCGTCACGCGGCGCATGCTCGAAATGTTCCGCAAGAAGGAACCGAAGAAGCTCACCAGCAAGGAGGGCGCATAAATGAGCATGAACGTCGTAACGCTCCTCTACCTGGTCGCGTCGGTCTGCTTCATCCAGGCGCTCAAGGGGCTCTCGAATCCGAAAAGCGCACGCGCGGGCAACGTGTTCGGCATGACCGGCATGGCCATCGCGATCCTCACGACCCTCGCGCTGATCGTCAAGGAGTCCGCGCAATTCGGCTCGGACCTCGGGCTCGGCCTCGTGCTCCTGTTCGGCGCGCTCGTGATCGGCGGCGGGCTGGGCGCGTATGTCGCCGCGCGCGTCGAGATGACGAAGATGCCCGAACTCGTCGCCGCCATGCACTCGCTGATCGGTCTTGCCGCGGTGTGCATCGCGTATGCGGTCGTCTCCGAGCCTGCCGCGTTCGGACTCGTGACCGCCGATGCGCCGTACCCGGACTTCCTGCCTTACGGGAATCGCGTCGAGCTGTTTATCGGCACGTTCGTCGGCGCGATCACGTTCAGCGGCTCGGTGATCGCGTTCGGCAAGCTCTCGGGCAAGTACAAGTTCCGGCTCTTCCAGGGCGCGCCCGTGGTGTACGCGGGCCAGCATCTGATCAACCTGATGCTCGCGCTCGGCATGATCGGCTTCGGGATTCTGTTCTTCCTCACGCAGTCGTGGCTGCCGTTCATCATCATGACGTTGATCGCGTTCGCGCTCGGCGTGCTCATCATCATTCCGATCGGCGGCGCGGACATGCCCGTCGTGGTGTCGATGCTGAACTCGTATTCGGGCTGGGCGGCGGCGGGCATCGGCTTCTCGCTGAACAACGCGATGCTGATCATCGCCGGGTCGCTCGTCGGATCTTCGGGCGCGATCCTCTCGTACATCATGTGCCGCGCGATGAACCGCTCGTTCATCAACGTGCTGCTGGGCGGCTTTGGCGCGGAAGCAGGCGGTGCGGCGGCGGGCGGTGCGACGGAGCAGCGTCCGGTGAAGTCGGGTTCCGCCGACGACGCCGCATTCATGCTCGGCAACGCCGAATCCGTGGTGATCGTGCCGGGGTACGGCCTTGCGGTGGCGCGCGCGCAGCATGCCTTGAAAGAGCTGACCGACAAGCTCGTGGATAAGGGCGTGGATGTGCGCTACGCGATTCACCCGGTCGCGGGGCGCATGCCGGGCCATATGAACGTGCTGCTCGCGGAAGCGGAAGTGCCCTACGATCTCGTGTTCGAGATGGATGACATCAACAACGAGTTTGGGCGCACCGATGTCGTGCTCGTGCTTGGGGCGAACGACGTGGTGAATCCGGCGGCGAAGAACGATCCGAAGTCGCCGATTGCAGGCATGCCGATCATCGAGGCGTACAAGGCGCGCACGGTCATCGTGAACAAGCGCTCGATGGCTTCGGGTTACGCGGGCCTCGACAATGAATTGTTCTACATGGACAAGACGATGATGGTGTTTGGTGATGCCAAGAAGGTGATCGAGGAGATGGTGAAGTCGGTTGAGTGATGGCGTTTTTTTGTACGGCAGGGAAAGCGCGCAGTGATGCGCGCTTTTTTTGTTTGTTCTTCACGGATTTCGGTGGAGGGTGGGGGATATCGGTCAGGGGCAGCTACGGCTCATCGCGCGGGGCGGCAGTCGGCCATAAAGCGACACCGGTATAGCGTTTTGCATTGACCTTCGAGTGGCCCATGTCCGCGAGTGACGAGACGTCGGCTTGGCGAGGCGGTTTCCTGCGTGCACAACCACTTATGGCCGCAGCCATCCTTGGCCGATCGGCCAGGCGAACGTTTTACGGTACGCCGCAACGCATGTCCGTGTAAAAGCCGATCCCCATTTGCTCCAGAGCGCCGAACTCAGAACGTATGTCATCCAGGCGACGCTGGCCGCGCCGACCATGTCGAACGGAAAGTGCACTCCGACAAACACGCGCGACCACGCCACCGCGATATCGACGGCGAGAATAAACATGCCAGGGAGTCGCTTCCCGCTGTAGAGGAAAGTGAACGACACGGCTGAAAGCAGCGTAACGTGATCGCTTGGAAACGACGAATCTGGCGCATGTGCCAAAAACGTGTGTCCCAATCCAGTCACGAACGGTCGAGGGTGATACCAGACCATACCGATCAATTGGTTGATGCCAAGCGCGAAAAAGCCAACGAGGCTCGCGCGAACGGCTATTTCACGCCTCTTTTCCCCTGCCGCCAGCCACATGCAGGCAAGTGTGACCGGGACTATCCAGATTGCGTAGTTGGCGATTAGCAAACCAGATTCGGTAAGCCAATGCGGCGTAGCTGGCGTGGCGTTGATCCGGAGGAAAATCGCTCGATTGAATGCTTCGAATGTCTGGATCATGGACTTTTACTGTAAAGCCAGGGAGATGTTGGCGGCCCCGCTTCGCGAAGCAGCACATCATCAATGGGGTGATCGCAAACACGGCCCCGACGAAGTATGAGAATGCCGGTGAATGATGTTAAACGCCTGCACTCCGTTCGGTTTGCAGATATCGGTACTCATGCCACGTAAGCGCGATTACGACGACGTCCATCACTGTGAGCAGCAACAGCCATACGGAATCGGTGCACGTGTATCGGTAGAGCGGGTAGCCAATGTGGAAGACAAGAGTACAGCAAGTAAGCTTAAGAGCGGATTAAGGCAACGATAGCGGCATTATCTGGCGAATGACCGAACTTTCGGCGAGGCGCAGCGTGAACGCTCCGCATGGAGAAGCGAAGCGGTTGATTAAGCAAACGGCCTATTGCGTCACTTCTGGTCCACTGTCCAGACGTATACCCCCGTACCCTATCTGAAGTAATATAGCCCCCTACCGTATTCAGGGGGAAAGCCGTGAGCCATACGATTCGCGAAAAACAGAAGCTGCTCAACCGGGTTCGCCGCATCAAGGGGCAGGTTGAAGCGATTGAGCGCGCACTTGAGGAAGAGCGCGGCTGCATGGATGTACTCCAACTCATCACCAGTAGCCGCGGCGCGATGAACGGCCTGCTTGCCGTGGTTCTCGAAGACCACATCCGAACGCATCTCGTCGACGCGGAACCGGACGACGAGCACGGCAGCAGCACCGAGCAGTTGATTGAGGTAGTCCACAGCTACTTCAAGTAAGAGGGAACCATGAGCAACTTCGAAAATTCCGCTTTCGGAGCGGGACACGACCATATTTTTCTTGGCTCAGCGCATGAAGACAACGAGCGCAGGACCTGGATGGTGATTGCGCTGTGCAGCGCAATGATGGTGACTGAGATCGTCGGCGGCAGTCTTTTTGGCTCGCTGGCGCTCGTCGCCGATGGTCTGCACATGTCGACACATGCCGGCGCGATGCTGATTGCCGCTTTGGCGTATACCTACGCGCGCAGGCATGCGACCGACAATCGCTTCGTGTTCGGCACCGGCAAGCTGGGCGACCTCGCGGGCTTCACCAGCGCCATCGTTCTCGCCATGATCGCGCTGCTGATCGGATACGAAGCCGTCTCTCGCTTTCTCTCACCCGTACCGATCCACTTCGGTCAGGCGATTCCCATCGCGGTACTTGGACTGCTGGTCAATCTTGCGAGCGTCTGGCTGCTGAGCGGCAACCACCATGGCCACAGTCACGGTCATGGGCACAGCCACGGTCACGGTCATGATCATGGCCATGAAGACGAACACGATCACGAAGACGAAGGGCATCGCATCTTCGGCAGCGCGGGCGTGTTTGCCTTGTCGGTCTTCGAAGACGGTGTACCACCCGTCTTCCGCATTACGCCCGAACGGGCTTCCTCGAAGCTGAACGCCGATGCTGTTTCAGTTACGACGATTCGCCCCGACGGCACTCGACAGACCTTCTCGTTTGCCGATCACGGTGGCTATCTGGAGTCGAAGGATGACATTCCCGAGCCGCATGCATTCAGGGCCATTGTCCGGCTGCCTGATGGTGAGCATCAGATTGAGTTCGAGGAGCACGAGCATGATCATGACGATGCACAGACGGCTGCAAACCGTGACCACAACATCCGCTCGGCCTACATTCACGTCATTGCCGATGCGGCGGTTTCCGTGCTGGCGATCATCGGGCTGCTGCTGGCGCAGGCCTTCGGCTGGATCTGGATGGACCCGCTTGCGGGCGTAATCGGCGCCCTGGTGATTGCAAACTGGTCGTGGGGCTTGATGCGCGATACGGGCGGCATTCTGCTCGACATGAACCTGGACCGTCGTATGGCCGACAACCTTCGCCGTGCGATCGAGGACAATGGAGACAACGTGCTCGACCTGCACGTGTGGCGCGTCGGTCCCGGGCACATGAGTGTCGTGGTCTCAGTCGCCACACGAGAAGCGCAGCGTAGCCCAGGCTTCTATCACGCGGCGCTCAGCCGATTCAAGGGGCTGTCGCATGTGACAGTCGAAGTGAATCCGGTGCGTGCCGCCGCCTGAGCGATGGCGGTTCATCGAAGGATGACGCGAGCATTGTGCCGGGCACACGATATTCGGATCAACGCTAAAAGGAGTGTGACGTGAGTTGTGAGTGTTCCCGCGTTTCGTCCCATACGGCGGCAGAGCGGAAGGCAATCAAGACCGCGCTGGTTCTGAATCTGGCGATGTTCGTGATCGGTATGCTGGCAGGATGGCATGCGCAATCGACGGGGATTTTGTCGGACGCGCTGGACATGTTGACCGATGCGGCTGCCTATGCCCTGGCGCTGATGGCATTCACGCGCGGGATGGCGTTCAAAAGGAACGCAGCCAGATGGACCGGCGGCATCCTGGTGCTGCTGGGGGCGGGGATCATCGCCGAGGTGATCCGGCGCTGGTATTCCGGCAGTGAGCCCATCGGAATGGTGATGCTGGCCTATTCGGTTGTATCGTTCGCGGTCAATCTCTACGTCCTGATGCAACTGGCAAAGTACCGGCGCGGCGAGGTTCATATGCGCGCAAGTTATATCTGCACGCGAGCCGATGTCCTGGCCAACATCGCGGTGTTTGTATCGGGCGGCATTGTGCTGGCGACAGGCTTTCGCGCCGTTGATCTGCTGGTAGGGTTCGTTATCGGGCTATACGTGCTGAAAGAGGCGGTCGAGATCCTGCGAGAGGCAAACGAGGCGGGCGCTACGATCTGAACGCCGCTCTTGACGCCTCAGCGTAACGGCTCGGTGATCGGTACGTTGTGCGCCGCAGGCAATCCAGCCCACACGGCGCTGAATAAACGCTTCGAGAACGAACGTGCATCTCTCATCGGTCGGCTGCGCGCAACCGCGACGCGCGACCACCCCAACGCATCACTCAGCCTCACCCGCTTTTCGCGGTTCATAGAACAGCGCAAACAATTCGGACTGTGAGCCGATCCCGAGTTTTGCGTAGATGTGTTTTCTGTGTGCGCGCACTGTCTCGAATGAAATAGACAATTTCTCCGCCATCGCGCGCGACGAGAATCCGCTCAACGACAGCATGGCCACTTCGATTTCGCGCGTCGTCAACGCGCCGCGTCCGCTCTTGTCCGTCAACATGCCAAAGCGCGCTTGCGGGTCTGGCCCCACGCTTTCGGTGGCGCGCGGCTCTTGCGGCGCTGCTTTCACGGCGAATTTTTCGAAGCGCAAGCGCTGCTGCATCAACGCCCGCACCCAGGGCGAGTACAGCGTGAGCGATGCGATTTCGCGCTCGTCGTACCGGCTCGTTTTGCCGAGCGAAAAACCCATTGTGTGATCTCGATCAATCACGACGTTGAAATGCACTTCGTCGCCGACGATATTTTTCCTGAAGTACCGTTCGTAGTATTCGGTCATCCGGAAGTTGTCCGGTGCGACATCGGCGAGCGTGTAGAAACCCGACTCCTGCACTTCGAATGCGGTGAGATAGAACGGATCGAGCTGATAGAGCGCAGCCAGATAGTCCTGGAACATCAGATCGATCTTGCCGTCGGGCATCGGCTGCTCGGCGAGTACGAGCGGCGCGGCATCGCGAGCGAAACAGAGCGCAACCCAGCTGTCGAATTCGATATGTCTTTCGAGCACGCGCGTGAGGCGCGCCCAGAAGTGCGGGCCATCGAGGGCATCGATGACCGAACCGATCTCCCGATGAAACGCGAGATCTCGCCACTCCAGGTCCATCATGTCCTCCGGTGAGGGTAACCCTCGTGGGTAATTGCGGGAAAAAATAATACCGCGATAATCCGCATCATTACGAGGCAGCGGCGCAATCTGTTTTGCGCGACGAAGAGTCGTACGAGCGTGCGAACGCAAACGACATGCTGCCGAAAGGTGTTTGGAAGGAGACGTTTTCATGCAGGTAGAACTGGCGCAACTCGCGCTCATCGACGGCAACGTCGCGCACAACACGCGCAAGGTGATCGAGGCGATCGAACGCGTCGATGCGACGGGCGGCACGAAACTGGTCGTGTTCCCCGAAACGACGTTGTCGGGCTTCCCGACGCGCGAAAACGTCGCCGATATTGCACAGACGCTCGACGGCCCCGCGTTGTCCTCGGTGCGCGACGCGGCACGGAAAAAAGGTGTCGCCGTTGCAGTGGGCCTCGCGGAACGCGACGGCAACGCGTTCTACAACACCTCCGTGCTCATCGACGAAAGCGGCGCCATTGCGCTGCGCTATCGCAAGACGCATCTGTGGGCGTCGGACGTCGGCGTGTTCACGCCAGGTGACCGCTTCGTGACCGGCCGGTGGAACGATCTCACGGTAGGTCTCCTGATTTGCTACGACATCGAATTTCCTGAAACGGCGCGCGCGGTCGGCGCGCTCGACGCCGATCTGCTGATCGTCACGAACGGCAACATGGATCCGTTCGGTCCGGTGCATCGCCGTGCGATTGCGGCGCGCGCGATGGAAAACCAGATGTTCGCGCTGATGGTGAACCGTTGCGGTTCCGGCGACGACAACCTCACGTTCGCGGGCCTTTCCGCAGTCGTCGATCCGTTTGGCGAGACTCTCGTCGAACTCGGTCGCGACGAGACGGTCGCGAAGGCGAAGATCGATCTCACGCGTATCGAAGCCAGCCTCGAACATTACAACTATCTGCACGACGCACGCGTGCCGCTCGGTCTCGTGCCTGTCGAACAAGCGGACGGGAATCGCGCGTTGTTGATCGAAGCGACTCGACGTCGCGTCACGTAAGCCCTCTTAGCCGTTCTTCCGCGACATCGCGCAAGGCCATGTGCCCTGCGCGTGCCTGCTTACTTTCATTAAATGCCGGCTGTACGACAAAAAGGCATTCGTATCGGCCTTCCAAAAGGTCAAGGAGACATCATGCAAGCGTCGTCCTCTTCTGAACCGTCTCGTCTCAAGCGCACGCTCGGCCTGCCGTCCGTGCTGCTTTTCGGTCTCGCCTACATGGCGCCGCTGATCGTCTACGGCACCTACGGCGTGCTCGCCAAGGCCAGCGGCGACACGGCCGCTCTCGCCTATCTGCTCGCACTGATCGGGATCGGATTCACCGCGCTCAGCTACGGCAAACTCGCGCGGCTCTTTCCTGTCGCCGGTTCCGCTTACACGTACACGCGCAAGACGTTCAACCCGCATCTCGGCTTCATGATCGGCTGGGCGACGCTGCTCGATTATTTCTTCCTGCCGATGGTGATCTGGCTGATCGGCGCGGCGTATCTCAACGCGGCGTTCCCGACCGTGCCGACCTGGATCTGGATCGTTGCGTTCATCGTGCTGACGAGCGGTTTGAATATCGTCGGCATCGAACTGGCCGCGCGCTTCAATATCGTTCTGATGATCGTGCAGCTGGCGATCACCGCCATGTTCGTCGTGCTGTGCTGGCATTACGCGTCGGCGGCGGCTGGCCCTGGCGGCATTGCGATGGCCGAGCCGTTCTTCAAGCCACACGTGCCGTTCGGCGCGACGATGGCGGGCGCTGCAATTGCCGCCTATTCCTATCTCGGCTTCGACGCGGTTTCCACGCTTACCGAAGAAACCATCGATCCGACCAAAAACATGCCGCGCGCGATTCTGTTGATCGCGCTGATCGGCGGTGCGATCTTCGTGATTGCAGCGTACACGATGCAGCTTGCGCACCCGGGCGTCGAATTCAAGGACACGGATTCGGCCGCGTTTGAAGTGGCGAAGATGATCGGCGGCGATGTATTCGTGACCGTGTTCCTCGCGGGCCTGATCCTCGCGCAGTTTGCGTCGGGCATCTCGGCGCAGGCGAGCGTCGGCCGGCTGCTCTACGCGATGGGCCGCGACGAGATTCTGCCCAAGCGCGTGTTCGGCTTCATTCATCCGCGCTTTAAAACGCCCGCGTTAAACATCGCACTCGCAGGCATCGTCGGATTGATCGCGCTGAAACTCGATGTCGCCACCTCGACCTCGTTCATCAACTTCGGCGCGTTCCTCGCCTTTACGGCTGTCAATCTGTGCGTGGTTCGCGTGTACCTGTCCGGTAATCACGGCGAGCGCAGGATCGGCCTGATCGGCGGCATGATTTTCCCGCTGATCGGCGCGGTCGCCGATATCTGGCTGCTCGCGAGTCTCGAGAAGACTGCGCTCGTGCTCGGCGCCGTGTGGTTCGTGCTCGGGCTGGCGTATCTGTGCTGGATCACGCGCCTGTTCCGCCAGGCGCCGCCTGAAGTGGCAATCTGATCCGAGATCCCGAATCGCTTCAGCGGATCTCGCGATGTGAGCGCGCCGGGTGCACGTGATATGTGCACCCGGCGCGCGTGCTTCATGCCCAGTCCCTAATGCCCGGCCTCTAACGCGTCGGCGCATTCACGCGCCGCAAGTAGTCGGCGAGCCTGCGTCCGCTCATGTCGGGAAACGGTTCGAGCACTTCGACGCCGGTCATGCGCGCGATGTCGATATCGGCGGTTGTCACCAGGAAATAAAGTGTGGAGTGCGAAATGAGGCGGGCGGAAGCTGCTGTGCTCTTTACGGCCTTATGTACGCTGCGGCGCGCATCCTTCGGGGATGCGCGCCGCCGTTGAATCGGGCGCTAATCAGGCGCTAATCAGGAATTTTGGCCCGGGTTCGCGTTGTCCTGCGCGGGACGCTGGCGCACGCTGCCCGCGATCAGATCGAAGCGGAACAGGCGGCATTCGAGCGCGCCGTTGTAGAGCGGCGTCTTCGCCGATTCGCGCAGGCGCAGCTGGCCCGGCAGCTTGCGGTCCGAGGTGAGCACGAACGCGCGCCAGCCGGTGAAGCGCTGCTTGAGCGCGTCGCCGAGCGCCTGGAAGAATTCGGCGTCGGGTGCGTCGGCGTCGGTCTGGGCGCGGCGAAAGCCTTCTTCGGCGTCGTCGCGGTCGCGCGATGTCGGCCGTGCTTCGCCGCGCGCGTTGCGCCCGCGCACTTCAATGCGCTCGCCATACGGCGGATTCGCGACGAGGATGCCCGGCGCGTCTTCGGGCGGCGTCATGTTGCGCGCGTCGAGCTGCTTGAGCGGCACGTTGCCGAAGCCCGCGCGCGCGAAGTTGGCGCGCGCCTTTTCCAGCATCACGTCCGAAATGTCGCTGCCGTAGATGTGCAGACCGGACGTGCGGCTTTGCGCGGTGTTGCGCGCCGTGTTCGCCTCGCTCTTCAGATAACGCCAGGCGGCCGTGTCGGTTTGCTTGAGGCGCTCGAAGCCGAAGCTGCGCGAGAGCCCCGGCGCGATGTCGAGCGCGACCTGCGCCGCCTCGGCGAGGAACGTGCCGCTGCCGCACATCGGGTCGTAGAGCGGCGTGCCGGGCGTCCAGCCCGTGAGACGCAGGATGCCGGCGGCGAGGTTCTCGCGCAGCGGCGCCGCGCCCTTGTCGAGACGCCAGCCACGCTTGAAGAGCGGCTCGCCCGACGTGTCGAGATAGAGCGTGCAGTCGCTGGCGGTGAGGAACGCGAACACGCGCACGTCGGGATACGCGGTGTCGATGCTCGGACGCGCACCGGCTTTCGAGCGCATGCGGTCGCAGATCGCGTCCTTCACGCGCAGCGTGGCGAATTCGAGGCTGCGCAGCGGCGATTTGATCGCGGTGATGTCGACGCGCAGCGTTTCGTTCGGCGTGAACCACTGCTCCCAGCGCTGCTCGGCGGCGAGCGCGTAGATGTCCTGTTCGCTCCGATACGGACGGTGGGCGATCTTCAGGAGCACGCGGCTCGCGATGCGCGAGTGCAGATTCGCGGCCATGCCGCCGGCCCAGTTGCCGCGGAAGTGCACGCCGCCGGGCACATCGGCGCCGACCTCGAGCGCACCGGGCGGCAAGCGCCGTTGCGCGGTTTCGGCCAGTTCGGCGGCGAGCGCGGTTTCGAGGCCGCGCGGGCAGGGAGCAAAGAATTCGAAGGACATGAAGAAAGACGGGACGCTGCGGGGAAGGCGCTATTGTACGCGGGTTGCGGCGGCGGGCCGCTCAGGTGTCGGGCGGCGCGGACGGACCGCTTGCCGCCCTTCCACGCGGTGCTCCGCTGCCGTGCCGGAGTCGCCAGTTCAGTGCCGTCCCGCCTTCGCGCCGTCCCGGCTCCTGCGCATCGGCCAGAAGAGGTCGATCGGGCGGCGCACCACGCGCCGCTGCAGCGCGCGCATGAGCGGCCGCACGTCCTTGTGCCGCAGGCCGCGCGAGCGCAGCGCCATCTGCATCGCGAGCCCGAAGCTCACCGTCACGTTGAGCACCGCCATGCTGGCGACGCCCGCAGCGGCCCACCAGAGTTCGGCGGTTTCGAGCGTCGCAGCGCCGAGCACGCCCATCGCGACGCCGATCGCGCCCGCCGAAAGCGTCACGTGGCGCACCTCGAACTGGAACGCGAACGCGGACACGATGGCCGGAACCAGCCCGAGCAGCATCCCGAGCACGACGTTGCCCCAGACACCTCCGGCGTTGGCGCGGCAGAAGCGGGCGAAGCGCGCCGCGCCCGAGGTGCCGAGCGTGAGACGCAGACGCCGGTTCCACGCGAGCGCGTCCTCGACGCGATGCAGCACGAACCAGTTGTCCGCCCACCCGGCGAATACGCTCGATGCCCACAGCAGCACGCCGGTCAGCGCGGCGTAGAGCGGCGTCGGGCCTGCGAGCGAGAACGACTGCAGCGTACTGTGCGCTTTCTCGGGCGAGATCAGGCTCGCGTCGAAAAGCCAGCCGAAGACGAGCTGGATCGCGAGGCAGGCCGGAAACACCAGTAGGACGTTGCCGAGCACCGCCGCCGCCTGGGTGCGGATCAGCGCCACCGCCGACGAAACGAAGCGCGCGCGCCCGGGCGCCTTGCCGGTGCCGTCGAGTTCGCGCGCGAGCGTCGGCGCGGTCATCGCGGGCTGCTTGGTCGCGAGCGAGAAGTGGCAAAAGTGGATCGCGAGAAAGCTGAGCGCGTAGTTGAGGCCCGCGAACACCCCTTCGACGATTGACGGCAGGTGCGCGCCCGTGATGCCGAACTTCACGTACACCGTCACCGCCGTGACGAGCCCGCCGCCCGCGGCCATGCGCAGCATGGTCAGATACTCGGCGCGGTTGCGGGCGATGTAGTGTTCGCCGGTGTCGGCGCTCAGTTCGACGACCTTGCGCGAGAGCAGCGCGAAGTTGCTGCGCAACAGGTGCGCGACGCTCTGGCTGGCCTGGTTCGCGCTCACCAGATCGGCGACGAGGCGCGCCTGAAGGCGCACGTCATGTGACGCCATCCATGCGTCGAGCAACTGCTCGGCGCGCTGCACCCGCATGCGCATGCGGTCGACCTGGAACACCGTGTCGACGCGCACGCCGTGACGGTAGAGGTGGGCGAACACATCGTTGGTGGCCGCGCGGCAGCTATCGAGCAGGACGCGCAGCCAACGCACTTCCTGGAGCAGCCGCTCCGGTTCGCCCGCGTCGCGGGCGTTCTCCACGGCGAGCATCGCGCGGTTCAGGCGGTAGAACGGCAGGCGTTCGACATCCGCCGGGGCGTCGTCGTCCAGCAGGCGGCTGCGGACCGTCGATGAAAGGCCCGTCGAGCTGATCTGGCTCGTGAGGTTGTGAAGCGCCGTCAACAGATCGACCGGGAAGTCGCTGTGCCGCCGCCCGCGCGGCATGGTTGCGGCCGCATCGGGTTCGTCTTCTGCAAGGCCGGTGGCGGCTGTGGCAGGCAGGGGCGCGTGCGCTTCCTCCGGTTCGACGATCAACGCGTGCAGCCGGGTCAGCAGATCGAGCGGCAGCGTCGCAATCCAGTCGGGATCGTTTTCGTTCGGAAACATCAGCGTGAAGAGCGCCGCGAGGTCGCGCCGGCTCGGCGCGGGCGGGATCAACTGCGCCTGGATGCGCTCGACAAGCGCGCCGGTCAGGCCCGAATGCACGGGCATGCCTGCGTCGCAGAGCAGCGAAATGCTGTCGCTCTCGCGCAGCAGCTTGCGGATGATCGCGCCGACGTTCGCCCGCCACGCGGGATTGCGTTCGAGCACGTGCAGCAGGTAGCGCACGCGCGCGTGTTCGGGCGGTGCGGCGCGCGGTTCGTCGTCGGACGCCGTGCGCGCGAGGTCCGTCGCGTCGAGCGTGCCGCGCCGGTGAATCCAGTGCATCAGCTCGATCAGACAGTCGCTGCGTTCGGCGTAAGGGGCGTCGGCATCGGCGGCGGCGAGCAGCGCGTCGAGTTGCTGCACGGTGCCGCGCGATGCGCGCCACTTCTTCCAGAGAGATTTGAACGAATGAATCATGGGGCGTAACGTGCCTGCGTTGCGCCTCGGGTGGAGGCAGGTGGCGCCTGCCGCACGGTCTATGCCGTGCAGCACGCGTGGTGGGATTAGCCGGGCGTCGTGCCCGGCGCGGCGGAAGAGGTGGATGATCCGGCTGCGGCAGCGGGCGCCGTGGCCGGGCAGGGGATGAGGGCGGCGGGCTGCGCGCGGCTGGTGTGCTTTGCGCCGCCAGGCGCCGATTTCGATTGCGTCTGCGCTTGTGTCTGCGCTTGTGTCTGAGTCTGGGCCGCGAGCGCGCGCACGCCGCTCGCAATCGCCGTCGAGAGCGCCGCGACTGCGCGCCGATGCCCGGTGACGAGCGCGTCATAGCCGTCGCCGACCGGTTCGTTGAGCACGCTGCGGCAGGTCATGACCGTCTGCGTCGTGAGCGAGCGCACGCTCCATACGGCATCGACGAGCGCATGCGAGCCGGGCCACGATTCGAAGCGCTGCACGTTGACGCTCACGCGGTAGACCGGCACGCCTTCGGGATGCGGCGAGCCGTAGACGTCAATGCTGTGGAGCTGCTGCGTGAGGTCGCCCGACAGCGCGCGGCGGATCTCGTCGCCCGGCATCGACGCCCAGCGCCGCTGTTCGAGCACGAGGACCCGGGTCGCGTCGGTCTGCACGACGAACTGCGGTTTCGCGACTTGCGGCGGCACGTTGACCGGCGCGAGTTCGATCAGCCACGCGGGGTTGCCCGCGGTGACCGACGTTGCCGCCGGTGCGGCGTCGTCGCTCGGACTCAGCGTGTAGAAGTGGCTCGGCGGCGAGGCGCAACCGGCCAGCAATGCAGTTGCCGCCGCAGCGGCCAGCGCCGCCGCGCGGGCGGCGTGCGTGGCGATTGCGGCGACTGTGGCGACTTTGGTGACTGTGGCGATTCCGGCGCGGCGGCCGGTCCTGCCGGCGTGCCGTGGAGGGAGCCGGTCGAACGTCATGGCTGGTCTCCTGATTTGCCGCGCAGCAGCGATTCGGGATGGCGCTCCAGATAGTCCGAGAGCGAGTTGAGCGACTGCAGCGTGCGCGTCAGTTCCTGCATGGCCTGATGCACGTCGGACTGCAGCGGCGAATCCTGCTGCAGCGTCGCCTGGGCCGCGCTGAAGGTCTTCTGCGCTTCGCCCAATGTGCCGCGCAACTGCGGCAGCAGTTCGGTGTTCACCTGGGCGAAGAGCTGGTTGGCGCTCTTGAGCGAATCGTTCAGGTTCGCCCCGATCTGGTCGAACGGGATCTTGTCGAGCTTCTTCACGATGTCGGCCACCTGGAGCTGCAGTTCTTCGAGCGAGTTCGGAATGGTCGGCAGTTCGAGCGGGTCGTGATCGAGATCGGTGTGCGACGGCGGGGCCTTCGGGAAGATGTCGAGCGCGACGTAGAGCTGGCCGGTGAGCAGGTTGCCGGTGCGCAACTGCCCGCGCAGTCCGCGTGCGACGAGGCGCTTCATCAGTTCGTGGGCCTGCGGCGTATGCGGCGGCGGCGGCTGGCCGCGGCCGCGACGCGACAGACGCAGCGGATACAGATCCATCGCGACCGGCATCGTGAAGTTGTGCTCCTTCGCGTCGTATTCGATGCCGATGTCGGTGACCTGGCCGAGCACGATGCCGCGGAAGTCTACCGGCGCGCCGACCGCGAGCCCGCGCAGCGACTGGTTGAAGTACATGACGACGTGCAGCGGTGCGCCGTCGGGCTCGCGCATCGCCTCGACTTCGTCGGAGGCGAGCGTGAACACCGAACTGTCGGGCGCCTCCGGTCCCGCCGTTTGACCCGGCGGCGCCTGGAATGCGAGGCCGCCCACCACGACGGTCGCGAGCGACTGCGTGTTCACCTTGATACCGTTCGAATCGAGTTGCACGTTCACGCCGCTGGCGTGCCACCAGCGCGTGTTGGTGCCGACGTACTGGTCGTAGGGCGCGCTCACGAACACGTGCACCGTGACGCCGGTGCCGTCCCTGTCGAGCGAGTAGCCCGTCACCTGGCCCACCTGGATGCGCCGGTAGAAAATCGGCGTGCCGATGTCGAGCGAGCCGAGCGTTTCGCTGTGCAGCGTGTAGCGGTGGCCTTTCTGATCGATCGTGACGGCGGGCGGCGCGTCGAGCCCGGTGAAGTCCGTGGCGGATTCGGTCGAGCGGCCCGCGTCGGCGCCGATGTAGGAGCCCGAAAGCAGCGTCGAGAGCCCCGACACGCCGCTCGCGCCGATGCGCGCGCGCACGACCCAGAAGCGGCTGTCCTTCACGGCGAACGCTTCGGCGTCCTTGGTCAGCTCGACGGTGACGAGCACGTGCGAGAGGTTCGGCGAGAGCTTGATCGCGCGCACCGAGCCGATCTCGACGTCCTTGTACTTCACCTTGGTCTTGCCGGGTTCGAGGCCTTCGGCATTCGCGAAGCTGATCGTGATGGTCGGACCGCGCATGGCCACCGCCTTCACCACGAGCGCCACGCCGATCAGCGCCGCGACGAGCGGCACGATCCAGACGAGCGAGGGCAGCCAGCGCTTCGGTCGGACGATTTCCGGCTCGGGCAGATCGGGCGGGAGCGGGCCGCCCCCGCTGGGTGGGGGCGGTCCTTTCGGGTCACTCATGAGGATGATCCTGTGTAGATGGCTCGGGTGTCTGCGTGCCTGTGTGTCTGTCTTCGTCGACGGGGTCCCAGATCAGGCGCGGATCGAACTGCATCGACGCCATCATGGTCAGGACCACCACCGAGCCGAACGCAATCGCGCCCGGACGCGCCGTGATCACGGCCAGCGACTGAAACCGCACGAGCGCGACGGTCAGCGTCACGACGAAGACGTCGAGCATCGACCAGCGGCCGATGAACTCCACGAGCCGGAAGAGCTTCGCGCGCTCGACGGGCCGCCACTTCGAGCGGCGTCCGGCGGTGAGCGAGAGGAGCACGAGCACCGAGAGCTTGAGCATCGGCACGAGAATGCTCGCGATGAACACGATGATCGCGAGCGGCCATGAGCCCGAGGTCCAGAAGTAGACGACGCCGCTCATGATCGTGTCGTCTTCCTCGCCGACGAGCGTGGCCGTGTGCATGACCGGCAGCAGGTTGGCGGGAATGTACAGCACCGCGGCGGCGATGAGGAGCGCCCACGTGCGCGTGAGGCTGTCCGGGTGGCGTTCGTGGAGCGTTGCGCCGCAGCGCGCGCAGGGTGACGGGGCGACGCCGCGCGGGCGTGGCTGGACGCGCCCGCAGGAGCGGCACGAAACGAGACCAGCAACGGAAGCGGTCAGGTATTTCATGGGTCGCCTCAGTGCGGGGACGCGCCCGTCGGGTTCGGACCGGGGTGCGGCGGCTTTGGTGCGGCGGGGCCGTGGATCTCGGGCGCGGCAGCGCGCTTTGCCTGCTCACGCGCGCGCAGGGTGTCGGCGATATCCCAGAGCGTGCGCGCGTCGAACGTGACGACCACGGTGAACATCAGCGTGAGCGCGCCGAATGCGAACAGCGACGTTTCCGGAATCACGCGCGCGAGGCTCACCATCTTTACGATCGTGATCAGCACGCCGAGCATGAACACTTCGAGCATGCCCCAGGGCCGCACGAATTCGATGGCGCGCAGCACGCGGTTAAAGCCCGGCGGCACGACGCCGCGCCGCACGGGCAGCAGCACGTAGAGCAGGGCGACGAGTTCGGTGAGCGGAAAGAGGATTGTGGCGCAGAACACCATCAGCGCGACGATCTGCATGTCCTCGCTCCACAGCACGAGGAGCGCGCCGAAGAGACTCGAGTCCGTCGTGATGCCGTTGGCGTCGAGTTCGATGATAGGAAACGATTGGGCGATGATGAACGTGACGAGCGCGGCGAGCGTCATCGCGCAGATGCGGTCGAGCTGCGCGGAGCCGCTGCTATAGAGGGTCGCACCGCAGCGGGAGCAGCGCGCGGTCTGCCGGCCGAGCAGATGCGGCTTGCGATAGAGCGCGTCGCAGTCGTGACACGCGATCAGGTGTTCGTAGGCCATGCTCGCAGATGACGCAAATCGACGTGAACGGGACGAACGGCGCGGGTGCGCGCGAAACAGGTTCGGGGTTCGCCGCAGCTTCGTGCAATGTTACCAAACGCGGGCTGCGGCGTGCCGTGGCGCTCTCCGCCCGCGCACCGCCTGCAGGACGTGCTGCCGGGCGCTGCTGGAGCAGCACGACGGGCCAGGAGTGTGCCACGTTTAGGCGTTCGATGCTGGTGAGCCGCGCACGAGGTCCGCAACTTGCGAATGCGTGGAATGGTGCAGCCTGCTGTCGCGTTAAATGACAATAACCGATCAACAAGCTGGCTGGAACGGCTCACGATCCCTATGTCGCACGATTTGGCCTCGTCCGAAGACTACACCCGCACCGCGATTGCGCTGCACTGGGTCATGGCGCTCCTCATGGCGGGGGCGTTCGCGCTCGGCTGGGTGATGACCGGCATTCCCGGGATCACGCCCAACAAACTCCGTTACTACGCGTGGCACAAGTGGATCGGCGTCACCCTGTTCGGCCTTGCCGTGCTGCGCGTGGCCTGGCTCGCGGCGCACCGCGCCCCCGCGCTGCCGCCTGGCATGTCGCGCTGGCAGCGCGCGGCGGCGCAAGGGGCACACGTATTGCTGTATCTCCTGATGTTTGCCGTGCCGATTACCGGCTACCTTTTCAGTTGCGCGGCCAACGTACCCGTCGTCTATCTCGGGCTCGTGCGCCTGCCGATGCTGATCGGTCCCGACCCGGTGCTGAAGCCGATCCTGCGCCTCGTGCACGTCGCGCTGAACTACACGCTCGCCGCGCTCGTGGCGGTGCATGTGGCGGCGGCGCTCAAGCATCATTGGGTGGACCGCGACGGTTTGCTTGCGCGGATGATTCCTGTGCTCAGACGAGGGCGATCATGAATGCGAGCTTCGGATGGACGAGACACCGTCCTGCGGCCGTGCTGGCGCTCGCGGCGGGCTGGGCTGCGGCGCTTGCGTGGGTGGGCGATGCGCAGGCGCAGATCGATGCGGCGAAGAGTACGTTAGTCGCTGTCTCGCGGCAGATGAACGTGCCGGTGGAAGGTCGCTTCACGAAGTTCGACGCGCAGATCGCCTTCGATCCCGCGAAGCCGCAAGCGGGCACGGCGCGCATCACGGTGGATACCGGCAGCTACGATCTCGGCGACGCGAGCTACAACGATTCCATTCGCGGTCCTGAATGGTTCGATGCGAAGACCTGGCCGCAGGCCACGTTCGTTTCGACTTCGGTTGCGCCGACCGGGCCAAACCAGTTTCGCGTGAACGGCAATCTCACGATCAAGGGGCACGCCGAGGCCGTGGCCGTGCCGATTGTGCTTACGCAGCAAGGCACGACGCAGATGTTCGACGGCACGCTGCCCATCCATCGGCTCGCATTCAACGTCGGCACTGGCGAGTGGAAAGACACGTCCACCGTCGCCGACGAAGTGGTGATCAAGTTTCACATCGTCGTCGCGCACAAATAGCGCGACGACTTCGGCGCGGATCTCGGCAAGCCGCAGGGCTTCAGGATGGCGACCCGGCTGCATGTCCGGACCGAAGGCATCAGGCCGTAGCGCAAATGAAGTAGCGCAAACAAACTAGCGCAAATGAAAAAGCCGGTTCGCGAGAACCGGCTTTTGCGTTGATCGAACCGACGGGGCTTAAACCTGCGCGCCCGCGTTGGGATCGTTCGGATCGTACTTGTCCTTCTTTTCCTTGACGAGGTCTTCGCGCTTCACGCCGAGCCACATCGCGATGGCCGCCGCGACGAACACCGACGAGTAGATGCCGAAGAGAATGCCCACCGTCAGCGCAAGTGCGAAGTAGTGGAGCGTCGGGCCGCCGAAGAAGAACATCGAGAGCACCATCATCTGCGTACAGCCGTGGGTGATGATGGTTCGCGACATCGTGCTCGTGATCGCGTGGTTGATGACCTCAGCAACGGTCATCTTGCGTTCGCGCCGGAAGGTTTCGCGAATCCGGTCGAAGATAACGACCGATTCGTTCACCGAGTAGCCGAGCACCGCGAGCACGGCGGCAAGCACCGAGAGCGAGAACTCCCACTGGAAGAACGCGAAGAAGCCGAGAATGATCACGACGTCGTGCAGGTTCGCGATCACGCCGGCCACGGCGTACTTCCATTCGAAGCGGAACGACAGGTAGATGATGATGCCCGCCACCACGCACGCGAGCGCGAGCAGGCCGTCGGTGGCGAGTTCCTTGCCGACCTGCGGGCCGACGAACTCCACGCGCTGAAGCTGCACCTGCGAATCCGCGGACTTGAGCGCGCCCATGACCTGGTCGCTCTGCTGCGCGGACGTGAGCCCCTGCTTGAGCGGCAGGCGGATCAGCACGTCGCGCGAGGTGCCGAAGTTCTGCACCTGCGCGTCGCCATAGCCGAGCTTCGCGAGCGTGCCGCGCACGGGCTCGAGTTCGACCGCCTGCGGATACTGCACTTCGATGACCGTGCCGCCCGTGAACTCGATCGACAGATGCAGGCCGCGGTGGAACAGGAAGAACACCGCCGCGATGAACGTGATGAGCGAGATCGCGTTGAAGATCAACGCGTGCTTCATGAACGGGATGTCTTTGCGGATGCGGAAAAATTCCATGATCTTGACTCCGTATCAGCGGGACGAGCCCGGGTTGCTCGGGCCGCTCGGCCCGTTTCTGCGGCGCACGACCGGCTTGGCGCGCGCCGTGCCGCTCGCCGTGCCCGCAGCCTTCGCGGACCTGGTGGCCTTGGCGGTCTCACGCGTTGCCGTGGCGATGGCGCGGCCCGTGTCGGTGTCCGCGTCGTCGTCGCTGGTCAGCATGGCAGCGCCTGCCATGTCCGGCTGCGGACGCCACACCTGGCCCACGGCCAGCGACTTGAGCTTCTTCTTGCCGCCGTACCAGAGGTTCACGAGCCCGCGCGAGAAGAACACGGCCGAGAACATCGACGTCAAAATGCCGATCACGTGCACGATCGCGAAGCCGCGCACCGGGCCCGAGCCGAACGCGAGCAGCGCGAGACCGGCGATGAGCGTGGTCACGTTCGAGTCGAGAATCGTCGCCCAGGCGTGCGCGTAGCCGTTGTGGATCGCGAGCTGCGGCGGCGCGCCGTGGCGCAGTTCTTCACGGACCCGCTCGTTGATGAGCACGTTCGAGTCGATCGCCATACCGAGCGCGAGCGCGATAGCGGCGATGCCGGGCAGCGTGAGCGTGGCCTGCAGCACCGAGAGCACCGCGACGAGCAGCAGCAGGTTCACCGAGAGGCCGATCACCGAGATCATGCCGAACAGCATGTAGTAGCCGATCATGAACACGGAAATCGCGGCAAAGCCGTAGATCACCGAGTCGAAGCCCTTGCGGATGTTGTCGGCGCCGAGGCTCGGGCCGACCGTGCGTTCTTCGATGATTTCCATCGGCGCCGCGAGCGAGCCGGCGCGCAGGAGCAGCGCGAGGTCGGCGGCGGCCTGCGGCGTGGGCTGGCCCGTGATCTGGAAGCGGTCGCCCAGTTCCGACTGGATCGTCGCGACCGTCAGCACTTCGCCCTTGCCGCGCTCGAACAGCACCATCGCCATCGGCTTGCCGATGTTGTCGCGCGAGACGCTGCGCACGGAGCGCCCGCCCGCCGAGTCGAGACGGATGTTGACCGACGGACGCTGATGTTCGTCGAAGCCCGCCGACGCGTCGATGATGCGGTCGCCGGTGAAGATCACCTGCTTTCTGAGCAGCACGGGCGCCTGGTTGCCCTGCGTGAAGAGTTCGTCGCCCGGCGGAACCGGCGCATTCGGATCCGGGTGCAGGCCGAGCGGGTCGGCGAGGCGCGCTTCGAGCGTCGCCGTGCGGCCGATGATGTCCTTCGCCTTCGCGGTGTCCTGCACGCCCGGCAACTCGACCACGATGCGGTCGTTGCCTTGCTGCTGGATCACGGGCTCGGCCACGCCGAGTTCGTTCACGCGGTTATGCAGCGTCTGGATGTTCTGCTTGAGCGCGGCTTGCTGAACCGACTGTCTGACCGTGGGCGTGAACGTGCCGACGAGCTGCACGCCGCCTTCCGGCGCGGTTTGCGTGGCCCACTGGAGTTCGCTGACGCCGCTTGCGAGCACCTTGCGCGCGCCTTCGGCGACTGCCGGATCGGCGAAATTGATCACCACCGACTGGCCGACGCGGTTCACGCCGCCGTCGCGGATGTTCTTCTCGCGCAGCAGCGTGCGCGCATCCGATGCGTCCGAATCGAGCTTCTTGCTGAGCGCGCCGTTCATGTCGACTTGCAGCAGGAAGTGCACGCCGCCGCGCAGATCGAGACCGAGGTACATCGGCAGCGCGCGCATGCCGGTCAGCCAGCGCGGCGAGGCGCTTTGCAGGTTCAGCGCGACGATGTACTGCGGATCGGTCGGGTCGGCATTCAGCGCCTTCGTGAGCACGTCCTTCAGGCGCAACTGCGTGTCGGTGTCGGCAACGCGCACGCGGATGTTCGCGTTCATCGCCGAGTTGTCGAACGTGACGTCGGCGGCGGCGATGTTGTTCGCGGCGAGCGCGGCCTGCACCTGGGCGAGCGTGCCGCTGTCGAGCTTGACAGTGGCCTTGCCGCTCGACACCTGGACTGCGGGCGCTTCGCCGAAGAAATTGGGCAATGTGTACACGAGGCCGATGGCGAGCGCCACGACCATCACGACATATTTCCAGAGGGGATAACGGTTCATTGGTTGACCCAACGGGGGAGGGGAATTGCGTGCTCGAGTTGCGTGCTCGATGCGCGCGCGTCCGGCAGGGTCTGGGCTGGTGGATTTCAGCCGGGACAGTGCCGGACGCTTCAGGCTGCTCAGGCTGTTCGCGGGAACGCTGCGGCTTGCGGCGTTCGCGAGCGAGCGCTTACAGCGACTTGATCGTGCCCTTCGGCAGGATCGTCGAAACCGCCGACTTCTGCACGGTGATTTCGGTGCCGTCCGCCACTTCGACGTCCACGTAGGCTTCGCCGACCTTGGTCACCTTGCCGACGATGCCGCCGCTCGTGACGACTTCATCGCCCTTGGCCATGTTCGCGAGCATGTTGCGGTGTTCCTTCTGACGCTTCATCTGCGGACGGATCATGATGAAGTACAGCACCGCGAACATCAGGATCAGCGGCAGGAAGCTCATCAGACTGGATTCCGCGCCACCCGCTGCGGAGCCTTGTGCGAAGGCATTGGAAATGAACGACACGTTGGTCTCTCCGTTTATACGATCGAAAATCAAGCCGGTTATTCTACCACCGGCGCCCGGCGCGACGGCTACCCAAAATTGGCTTTCCTATCAAGCTCTTAATGCGACAAATGCGCATTGCGGGCGGTGATGGGAGTGGCCGATCCTGGATCAGTGTGGTTCGTCGGCGCTTCGCGCTTGTTGCGCTGCGTCGCGCGACGGACCCGTCCGTCCGTCTTGTGTTGGTGAAAGCGGATTGTAATGTACTCCGGGTGCATGCGGTGCGCGGCCAACGGCTGCCGGCGCGCAAACCGTCGTGCGATGTTGCCTGGCTTCGGCGCCTCGCGCCCTTATTGCTCCACGCCGCGCGCGCGGTTCTCGTGGAAGCGCTGACGGAAAGCCGCGAACGTCTTCGCCTCGATCGCCTGGCGGATCTCGCTCATCAGTTCGAGGTAGTAGTGCAGGTTGTGGATCGTGTTCAACTGCGCGCCGAGAATCTCGCCTACGCGATGCAGGTGATGCAAATAGCCGCGCGTGAAATTGCGGCAGGTGTAGCAGCCGCACTGCTCGTCGAGCGGGCGCAGCGAGTTGCGGTGCGTCGCGTTGCGGATCTTGATGTCGCCGAAGCGCGTGAAGATCCAGCCGTTGCGCGCATTGCGCGTCGGCATCACGCAGTCGAACATGTCGATGCCCGACGCCACGCCCGCCACGAGATCCTCCGGCGTGCCGACGCCCATCAGGTAGTGCGGCTTGTCGGCGGGAAGCTGCGGCGCGATGTGTTCGAGCACGCGCATCATGTCTTCCTTCGGCTCGCCGACTGAAAGACCGCCGATCGCAAAGCCGTGAAACGGCATCTCCGAGAGGCCGGCGAGCGATTCGTCGCGCAGGTCCTCGAACATGCCGCCCTGCACGATGCCGAAGAGCGCGTTCGGGTTGCCGAGGCGGTTGAACTCGTCGATCGAGCGCTTCGCCCAGCGCATCGACATGCGCATGGAGTCGGCGGCGTCTTTGTGCGTCGTCGGCACGCCGTTGGTCGCGTAGGGCGTGCATTCGTCGAACTGCATGACGATGTCCGAGTTCAGCACCTTCTGGATCTGCATCGACACTTCGGGCGAAAGGAACAGCTTGTCGCCGTTGACGGGCGACGCGAAGCGCACGCCGTCTTCGGAGATCTTGCGCAGGTCGCCGAGCGAGAACACCTGGAAGCCGCCCGAATCGGTGAGGATCGGACGGTTCCAGCCCATGAAGCGATGCAGGCCGCCGTGCGCCTCGATCGTTTCGAGCCCCGGGCGCAGCCAGAGGTGGAAGGTGTTGCCGAGGATGATCTGCGCGTTCATCTCGACCAGCTCGCGCGGCTGCGTCGCCTTGACCGTGCCGTAGGTGCCCACGGGCATGAAGATCGGCGTTTCGACGACGCCGTGATTGAGCGTGACGCGCCCGCGCCGCGCGAGGCCGTCGGTGCCGAGCAGTTCGAATTTCAGGCCATTTTGTGGCCGTTCGCCAAGGTAGGCGCCGTGTTCGGCGCGTGCATCGTTTTGTTGATGACCGTCGGTCATGCATGAGCTCCTGTGCCACCGGAAAACAGTCCGGCGCAGATGGTGGCGACCGTCGCGTTCGCGCTTGTGTTCGCGTTCGTGCGCGGCGGTCGAGGGAAATTCGTGTGGGCGCCTGTTACCCGCCTATTACCCGCTTATTACCCGTTGGTTACGCGTCGAGCGCGTTCTCGCTCCGGGTGAGCAGCATGGCGTCGCCGTAGCTGAAGAACCGGTAGCGCGCCTCGATGGCGTGACGATACGCCGCGCGGATCGTTTCGACCCCCGCGAACGCCGACACGAGCATGAGCAGCGTCGACTTCGGCAGGTGAAAGTTCGTGACGAGCCGGTCCACCACGCGGAACTGGTAGCCTGGCGTGATGAAGATGTCGGTTTCCGCCGAAGTCGCCGCAAGCGCGCGGCCTTCGCGCCCGGCGTCGCGCGCCGCCGCTTCGAGCGCGCGCATCGACGTCGTGCCCACCGCGATCACGCGCCCGCCGCGCGCACGGGTGGCCGCGATCTTGTCGACGAGCGACTGCGGCAACTCGTACCACTCGCTGTGCATCTTGTGCTCGGCGATGTTCTCCACGCGCACCGGCTGGAACGTGCCCGCGCCGACGTGCAGCGTGAGCGTCGCGCGCTCGACGCCCATCGCGTCGAATTTCGCGAGCAGCGCATCGTCGAAGTGCAGGCCCGCCGTGGGCGCGGCCACCGCGCCCGGATTGTGCGCGAACACGGTCTGGTAGCGCGTCTCGTCGGTCGCGTCGGCGTCGTGCGTGATGTAGGGCGGTAACGGCAGGCGGCCGTGCTGCTCGATCAGCGTGAGGCAGTCGTCGGGGAAATGCAGCGTGTAGAACGGCTCGACGCGCTCGCCCACCGTCACGTCGAATGCGTCGGCGAGGCGCAGCGTCGTGCCCGGCGCGGGGCTCTTGCTCGCGCGGATCTGCGCGAGCGCCGTGCGCGCGCCCGTGAGGCGCTCGACGAGCACCTCGATCTTGCCGCCGCTGGCCTTCTGGCCGAAGAAGCGCGCCTTGAGCACCTTCGTATCGTTGAAGACAAGCAGATCGCCGGGCGCGAGGCACTCCGGCAGGTCCGCGAAGCGGCGGTCGGTGAGGCGCGCGGGCTGCACGCGGTTGTCGACTTCCAGCAGACGGCTCGCGCTGCGCTCGGGCAGAGCGGTCTGCGCAATCAGTTCTTCGGGGAGGTCGAAATCGAAATCGGAAAGCTTGAACATGCGGCCTGATGAAACGGAAATGCGGCTGATGGCTTCGGGCGGCGCTTGCGCGAGAGGCGGCTCGCGCGCCGCGATCAAAACCACGATGCCCGCCGCGGTGCGGCGAGCGGCTATGATGGCGGGACCGTTCGCGTTTGTGCTCGCGTTTGTGCTTGTGCAGCACGCGTTGCGTGCCACGCGCGCTCTCGCGAGCGGCAGCGGGTCTTGTCGCACAATGCGCGCTTGGGGCCTGCTGCGCCACGCCGGAAAGCCGATATTGTACTTGCGAAGCCGCCTATGCCCTCATCTGTGAGCCGTCCGATGCCCGAAACCGATTCGTCCGGCGACGCGCGCGAGCGCGTCGGCGCGAGCGTTGCGGCGGCGGACGGCAAGCACGCGGCTGCGGAACGCTCCGCTGAGCGCACAGAGCGCGGCGGCCGCGGCAGGCGTGCGGCGAGCGCGCCTGCGGACGGCGAGCGCAACGAAGGCAACAAGAGCAACGAGGGCATCGACAAGCACGGCGCAACGGCCGAGGCGCCGAAGGGCAAAAAGAGCGCTCGCGCGAAAGAGAAAGACAAGCCCGCCGTCACGAAAACCGCCGACCGTCTCGCCAAACTCGGCCTCTCGCGCGACATCGACCTCGTCCTGCATCTGCCGATGCGCTACGAGGACGAAACCACGCTCACGCCGATTGGCGAACTGCTGCCCGGCGGCGTCGCGCAGACGGAAGGCGTCGTGTTCGATAACGAAATCGCGTACCGTCCGCGCCGCCAGTTGCTGGTGAAACTGCGCGACGAGCGCGGCGACGAACTCGTCCTGCGCTTTCTGAACTTCTACGGCTCGCAGGTCACGCAGATGGCGGCGGGCCGCCGCCTGCGCGTGCGCGGCGACGTGCGCGGCGGGTTCTTCGGCATGGAAATGGTGCATCCGGCGGTGCGCGTCGTCGACGACGACACGCCGCTGCCGCAGGCGCTCACGCCGGTCTATCCGTCGACGGCGGGCGTGAGCCAGGCGTATCTGCGCAAGGCGATCGACAACGCGCTCGCGCGCGCGTCGCTGCCCGAACTGCTGCCCGAGGCCGTCGAGCGCGAATTCATGGCGCCGCTCGGCCTGCCCCCGCTGATGGAAGCGGTGAAGACGCTGCACCATCCGCCCATCGACGCCGACGAAGCCGAGCTGATCGACGGCACGCATCCGGCGTGGACGCGCATCAAATTCGAGGAACTGCTCGCGCAGCAACTGTCGCTCAAACGCGCCCACGAAGAGCGCCGCACGCGCGCCGCACCGGCCATGCCGTTGCGCGAAACTGCCGCGCCGGGTGCCGAGGGTGTTGCTGACGCGCCGCTGGTCGAGCCGCGTGTTCAGCCGCTTGTTCAGCCACTTGTCGAAAGATTGCGCGCCTCGCTGCCGTTCCAGTTGACGAGCGCGCAGCAGCGCGTCGTCGCCGAGATCGCGCGCGAACTCGAACTGCCGCATCCGATGCAGCGTCTCCTGCAGGGCGACGTCGGCAGCGGCAAGACCGTGGTGGCGGCGCTGGCGGCGGCGCAGGCCATCGACGCGGGCTATCAAGCGGCGCTGATGGCGCCCACCGAAATCCTCGCCGAGCAGCACGCGCGCAAGCTGCGCGGCTGGCTCGAACCGCTCGGCGTGCAGGTGGCCTGGCTCGCGGGCAGCCTCAAGGCGAAGGAAAAGCGCGCCGCGATCGAAGCGGCGGCGCTCGGCACCGCGCAGCTCGTGATCGGCACGCACGCGATCATTCAGGATACCGTCGAATTCGCGCGGCTCGGCCTCGTGATCGTCGACGAACAGCACCGCTTCGGCGTCGAGCAGCGGCTCGCGCTGCGCGCGAAGGCGAAGAACACGAGCGCCGCCGCGCCCGCCGGGCAGGCGTTCCAGCCGCATCAGCTGATGATGTCGGCGACGCCCATTCCGCGCACGCTCGCGATGACGTATTACGCGGACCTCGACGTATCCACCATCGACGAACTGCCGCCTGGCCGCACGCCGATCCTCACGAAGCTCATCTCCGACGCGCGCCGCGAAGAAGTGATCGGGCGCGTGCGCGCGGCGGCGCTCACGGGACGCCAGGTCTACTGGGTTTGCCCGCTGATCGAGGAGAGCGAGACGCTTCAGCTGCAAACGGCGGTGGAGACATACGAGACGCTCGTCGCCGCGCTGCCGGAATTGACGGTCGGGCTCGTGCACGGGCGGCTTTCGTCGACGGAGAAGGCCACCGTGATGGACGCCTTCTCGCGCGACGAAGTGCAGTTGCTCGTGGCGACGACCGTGATCGAAGTGGGCGTGGACGTGCCCAACGCCTCGCTGATGGTGATCGAGCACGCCGAGCGCTTCGGCCTCGCGCAGCTGCATCAACTGCGCGGACGCGTGGGGCGGGGCAGCACGGCGTCGGTGTGCGTGCTGCTCTACAGCGGGCCGCTTTCGCTCACGGGCCGCGCGCGGCTGCAGACGATGCGCGAAACCACCGACGGCTTCGAGATCGCGCGCCGCGATCTGGAGATCCGCGGCCCCGGCGAATTCCTCGGCGCGCGTCAGTCGGGCGCGGCGATGCTGCGCTTCGCGAACCTCGAAACGGACGGCTGGCTCATCGAACCCGCGCGCGGCGCGGCCGACTTGCTGCTGCGCGACTGGCCGCACGTCGTCGCGCAGCATCTGAACCGCTGGCTCGGCGCGCGCGAGCAGTATCTGAAGGCCTGAGTGAAAACTTCACATCAGGCACCGCTGCGCCGTGGAATCCGTGCGCTTCGGCGTCGTCTGAGGAATGCCGTTCCTGCCCGACGATGTATGTTGAATATTGGCGAATCGCCGCCATAGGTGTATAAGTACAAACTATCGAATTATCTATTCTGATTGGTCCCCAAAGAAATGACGCTGACTGAATTGAAATACATAGTCGCGGTTGCTCGCGAGCGCCACTTCGGACGGGCCGCAGAAGCGTGTTTCGTCAGCCAGCCGACCTTGTCGGTGGCGATCAAGAAGCTCGAAGACGAACTCAACGTGCAGATTTTCGAGCGCGGCACGAGCGAAGTGAGCGTCACGCCGATCGGCGAGCAGATCGTCACGCAGGCCCAGCGCGTTCTCGAACAGACGCTGGCCATCAAGGAAATCGCCAAGCAGGGCAAGGATCCGTTGATCGGACCGCTGCGGCTCGGCGTGATCTACACGATCGGGCCGTACCTGCTGCCGACGCTCGTCAAGCAGATGATCACGCGCTTCCCGCAGATGCCGCTCATGCTGCAGGAAAACTACACGCTCAAGCTCATCGAACTGCTCAAGCAGGGCGAGATCGACGTGGCGATCCTGGCGCTGCCGTTCCCCGAAACCGGCCTCACGCTGCGCCCGCTCTACGACGAGCCGTTCGTCGTCGCGCTGCCGTCCGGCCACGCGTGGGAGAAGCGCGAGAAGATCGACGCGGGCGACCTCAAGCAGGAAACGATGCTGCTGCTCGGCAGCGGGCATTGCTTCCGCGATCACGTCCTCGGCGTGTGTCCCGAGCTGATGCGCTTCTCGCAGAACGCGGACGGCATCCAGAAAACCTTCGAAGGCTCGTCGCTCGAAACCATCCGCCATATGGTGGCGAGCGGCGTCGGCATCACGGTGCTGCCGCGCATGTCGGTGCAGGAGGTGAAACCGCACGCGGGCGGTGTCGATTCGGGGCTGCTCTCGTACGTGCCGTTCGACGAACCTGTGCCGGACCGCCGCGTCGTGCTCGCATGGCGCAAGAGCTTTACGCGCATGCCGGCAATCGAGGCGATCGTCGATGCAGTGCACGCCTGCGATCTGCCGGGCGTCAAAAAGATCGAGGCGTCGGCCGAAGCGGCCTGAGGTATTTTCGGGCTCATTCGCCGCCTGGTCGGCACTCATCTGCCACTTCGCTGCCGCCCGCTGATGCTGGCGGCGGTGTCCACCTTCCCTCTGGATTGCCCGCTCTGCGTTCCCGTCTGACGATGGGAACCCGATAGCGAAAGGCTATTTGATAGATTTCTTTAATCAAATATCGTTCGTCAATAGCTGTTGATATAGTGCCTCCCATGCGTCGCGGCCCGGGATCAACGGGCGCGGCGAAGTCACCGCCACTGTGGCGGCAGCGGCGAAGCGTACGGACGCTTCGTCGTCTTCAGGACCGGTCAAGGAGAACGATCATGACGAGGATTGCAACGATGACGCTCGATGCCATCGGCATCGCCCGCCCAGTCGATGCGGGGCAGCGGTTCGCTCGCGCGACATTGGCGCTGCGCCGCGCGAGCGGCTTCGCGATCTTCGCAGGCGGGCTCATTGTGCTCGCGAGCCATGCGCTGACGCGTCTGGCTGGCGGTTGAACGCAGGCTGCCGCACGGCGTGGTTTGGGTGCGGTTTCACCGTCCGACAGACAGGGTCGGATGAGCGTGGCCGCCTTTCCATCTACGCTAAACTGACTCCCGTTTGATCATTTGCGGTTCGCCGCCGATGCGGTGCGACCGGACCCGACCCGACTGGCATCGACAATTCGTCACACTTCAAACAAGGAGTCGCCATGGTTAAGAAAGCAAACGTGCAGCATGTGAATATCGGCATCAGCGACAAGGATCGCAAGAAGATCGCGGAAGGACTCTCGCACCTGCTCGCGGACACCTACACGCTGTACCTCAAGACTCACAATTTCCACTGGAACGTCACGGGGCCGATGTTCAACACCCTGCATCTGATGTTCGAGACGCAGTACACGGAACTGGCGATGGCCGTCGATGCAATCGCCGAGCGTATTCGTGCGCTGGGCGTGAACGCGCCGGGCAGCTATAAGGAATTCGCGAAGCTTTCGTCGATTGCGGAAGCGGACGGCGTGCCGGCGGCGGAAGAGATGATCCGCCAGCTGGTGGAAGGCCAGGAAGCGGTGGTGCGCACGGCGCGCGCGATTTTCCCGGCGACGGAAGCCGCCTCGGACGAGCCGACCGCCGACCTGCTCACGCAGCGCATGCAGACGCATGAAAAGACGGCGTGGATGCTGCGCTCGCTGCTGGCGTAATGGTCGATTAGCGGTTGCTTGGTGGTTGATTAACGGTCGATTTGCAGCGCGGCGCGCTGCGAAACGATTCTCAAAGGGCCTGCCGGAACCTCCGGCGGGCCTTTGTTTTAGCGGCGCGCACCGATGTTCTGCCCAGCGCGCCCGTATTCACTCGGCGGCGTCATGACGGTAACGCGGTGGGCGGCGTGCGCACTGTCCTACAATAGCGGCATTGTTTTTCCCACACCGATCATGTTCGCCCGACTCCCGCTTTATCTGCGGCTCGTCCGCATGGACAAGCCGATCGGCAGCCTGCTGCTGCTCTGGCCGACGCTCAACGCGCTGTGGATTGCCTCGAATGGCCGTCCGTCGCTGTCGCTGCTCGTGATTTTCACGGTCGGCACCGTGCTCATGCGCTCGGCGGGCTGCGCGATCAACGACTACGCCGACCGCGACTTCGACCGATACGTGAAGCGCACCGCCGAGCGGCCCATCACGTCGGGCCGTATCCGCGCATGGGAGGCGGTGGCGATTGCGGCAGGGCTCGCGCTCGTCTCGTTTCTCCTGATCCTGCCGCTCAATACGCTCACGAAGCAGCTTTCGGTGGTCGCGCTTTTCGTTGCGGCGTCGTATCCGTTCACGAAGCGCTTCTTCGCGATTCCGCAGGCGTATCTGGGCATCGCGTTCGGGTTCGGCATTCCGATGGCGTTCGCCGCTGTGCAGGATCATGTGCCGCTGCTCGGCTGGATCATGCTGGCCGCGAACGTATGCTGGTCCATCGCCTACGACACCGAATACGCCATGGTCGATCGCGACGACGACATCAAGATCGGCATCCGCACCTCCGCGCTGACGTTCGGCCGCTTCGACGTGCTCGCCATCATGCTGTGCTATGCGGCGACGCTCGGCATTTACGTCTGGGTGGGCATCGCGCTCGGTCTCGGGCTGCTTTACTGGATCGGCTGGGCGGCTGCGGCAGGCTGCGCGGTATATCACTACACACTTATCAAAGACCGCGAGCGTATGCCGTGCTTCGCCGCCTTTCGCCATAACAACTGGCTGGGCGGAGCGCTGTTCGCGGGCATCGCCGCGCATTACGCATTCGCGGCGGCGATGTAACGGTGCGGGCGGGCGCAAAACCCGCGCGCGCCGTCCGGCTCGCTACTGCCTGCCGAACTCTTCACCCATTTCCTTCGCGCGCGCATCAGCGGCCAGGGCGCCGCGCACGATCGCATCCTTCACGCCCGAACCCGCGAACGAGGTAAGCGCCGCAGCCGTTGTTCCGCCCTTCGACGTCACGCGCTCGCGCAGCACCGCGGGCGATTCGTCTGATTGCAGCGCGAGTTGCGCCGCGCCCGTGAAGGTGGCGACAGCGAGTGCGCGGCTTTGCTGCTCGTCCATGCCGAGCTGGCGGGCCGCCTCTTCCAGCGCTTCGATGAAATAGAACACGTAGGCCGGGCCGCTGCCAGAAATCGCGGTGACGGCGTCGATCTTCGCTTCGTCGTCGAACCAGACCGTCTGGCCGACCGCGCCGAGCGCGTCCGAGGCGAGCTGGCGGCCCGCTGCATCGACGCCTTCGCTCGCGACCAGCCCCGTTGCGCCCATGCCGATCAGCGCGGGCGTGTTGGGCATCGTGCGGACGACGCGTGCGTGGCCGTCGAGCCAGCGCGACAGATCCGCGATCCGGATGCCGGCCATGATGCTGATGACGACCTGATGCGGCGCGAGATGCGGCGCGAGCCCTTCGGCGACGCTCTTGGCGACTTGCGGCTTGACCGCGAGCAGCACGGCGTCGTACTGCGCGAGTGCCGCGTCTGCGCTTGCGCCGGTGCGTACGCCGAATTGTTCGCTGGTGCGCTTGCGGGCGTCCTCGTTCGGATCGACCGCGTACAGATTGGCGGCGGGCACGCCTTTGCGGATCAGTCCGCCGATGAGTGCGGCGGCCATGTTGCCGCCGCCGATGAATGCGATTTTCATGGTGAGGGAGAGCGTGAGTGGATCAGTGGGAATAATCGCGTGCGCCGAAGATCGCCGTACCGATTCGCACGATGGTCGCGCCTTCCAGCACGGCGGCTTCGAGGTCGGCGGACATGCCCATCGACAGCGTATCGAGCGCAAGACCGTTCGCGCGCAGCGCGTCGAACAGCTCGCGCAGCACGCGGTGCGGCGCGCGCTGCGCCTCGAGGGTGGTTTCGGGTTCGGGAATCGACATCAGCCCGCGCAGCCGCAGATTGGGCAGCGCTGCGATTTCATACGCGATCTGCGCCGCTTCCTGTGGCGCGACACCGCTCTTGCTGGCCTCGCCGCTCACGTTGATCTGGAGGCACACGTTGAGCGGCGCCATGCCGGCGGGGCGCTGTTCAGAAAGACGCTGCGCGATCTTCAGGCGGTCGACCGAATGCACCCAGTCGAAGCGTTCCGCGACGGGCCGCGTCTTGTTCGACTGCAGCGGCCCGATGAAATGCCATTCGAGGCTTGCTCGCAGATCGGCCAGCGCTTCGATTTTCTCGACGGACTCCTGCACGTAGTTCTCCCCGAACGCACGCTGCCCGGCAACGTGTGCCGCGCGCACGTCCTGCGCGGGGAAGGTTTTGGAGACCGCGAGCAGCGCGACTGATTGCGGATCGCGGCCGGCGTTGCGGGCGGCGGCGGCAATGCGTTGCTGGACGGCTTCGAGATTGTGGGCGAGATCGGTCATGGGACTTGTAGCGAGCCGCGCTGCATTGCAGGCGGCCATTGAATCGAACCGGAAAGAACGAGGGCAATTATACGGACTGCGCCGGACGCGAAACATAGGCCGAACGGCCAGCTATTTTCGCGCCCGGCGTTTCGCTACGCTGGCTCGACGTTCAATCTTTCGCGCTCAGTTCGCTGCCAGCATATGTTCGACCAGCTCGATCCAGTGTGTTACCGGAATCGTCGTGCCGCTTTGCAGGTGCGCGATGCAGCCGATATTCGCCGAAACGATCAGTTGCGGCTCAAGCGCCTTGAGGCGCTCGATTTTCTGGTTGCGCAGCGTGTAGGACAGGCGCGGCTGCGTGATCGAATACGTGCCGGCCGAGCCGCAGCACAGGTGGCTGTCGACGGGCAGACGCACGTCGAGGCCGAGCGCGCCCAGCACCTTTTCCACGCCGCCGCGCAATTGCTGTCCATGCTGGAGCGTGCAGGGCGGGTGCCACGCGACCGTCTGGATGCTGCGCCGGCGCGTCGCCGCGACGAGCTGTTCTTCGAACGCGGGCAGGATTTCCGAAAGATCGCGCGTGAGCTCGACGATGCGCCGCGCGCGCCCGGCATAGGCCGGATCGTTGCGCAACAGGTGCGCGTATTCCTTCACCGTCGCGCCGCAGCCCGAGGCGTTCATCACGATCGCCTCCACGCCTTGCTCCACATACGGCCACCAGGCATCGATATTGGCGCGCGCGTCGTCGAGCGCGTCGTCCATGTATCCCAGATGCAGGCGGAACGCGCCGCAGCAGCCGGCGTCGGGCGCCACGATCGTTTCGATATCGAGCGCGTCCAGCACACGCGCCGTCGCGATGTTGATGTTCGGCATCATCGAAGGCTGCACGCAGCCCGAGAGCATCAGCATCTTGCGTGCGTGCTTCGCGGTCGGCCAGGCGAGCGGGCGCTGGCGCACGGGCACCTTGTCGCGCAGGCGTCGCGGCAGGAGCGGGCGGACCTGCTGGCCGAGCCGCATCACGGGCGAAAACAGCGCGCGGCGCGGCAGGACGGTGGCGAGCACCCGGCGCAGCACGCGCTGGCGCAGCGGCCGCGCGACCTTCTCTTCGGCGTGCTTGCGGCCGATTTCAACGAGCCGGCCGTACTGCACGCCGGAGGGGCAGGTGGTCTCGCAACTGCGGCAGGTCAGGCAGCGGTCGAGGTGCGTCAGCGTGCTCCTCGTCACGGGCGCGCCTTCCACCATCTGCTTGATCAGATAGATGCGCCCGCGCGGGCCGTCGAGTTCGTCGCCGAGGAGATGATAGGTCGGGCAGGTCGCCGTGCAGAAGCCGCAATGCACGCATTTGCGCAGGATGGCGTCGGCTTCGTCGCCGTCCGCCGTGTTCCGGATGAAGTCCGCGAGGTTCGTCTGCATTGCGGCGTGTCGATGGGTTCAGAAATCGGAGTACAGGCGGCCGCGATTGAAGATGCGCGCCGGATCGAATGCGGCTTTCAGGCCGCGGTGGATCTTCATGACCGGCGCAGGCAGCGGGGTGAATACGCCCGCGCTGCGGTCGTAGTCGCGGCCGGTGCGGAACATCGTCGCGTGGCCGCCCGCCTGCTTGGCCGTGATACGCACGGTTTGCGCATCGGTTTCGGTGATCCACCAGCGTTGCGCGCCGCCCCATTCCATCAACTGGGTGCCGGGCAACTGCAGCGTTTCGGCGATCGAGGGCAGCGCAACGCGCCAGAGCGCCGCGTTCGGCGAGATAGCCGAGAAGAACGGATCGGTCTGCTCGCGCAGACCGGCCCAGAAGCGCTCGGCTTCCACCGCGTCCACGACCTCGCCGCCGAGCGTCGTGCGCGCGGCCTTCACCGCGGCTTCCGCGCCTGCGAGCCTCACTGCAAGCGTGCGGTTGCGCCAGGCGCTTGCCGTCATGGGCAGCGGGCGGCCGCCCCATTCGTTGAGCTTGCGTACGGCGTCGCTGCCGCTCATTTCGAACTTGAGCGTCGTTTCGGCTTGCGGCGCGGGCAGCACTTTCACCGAGAGTTCGAGCATCAGCCCGAGCGTGCCGAGCGAACCCGCGAGCAGGCGCGACACGTCGTAGCCCGCCACGTTCTTCACGACCTGGCCGCCGAAGTGCAGCACGTCGCCGTGGCCGTTCATGATCACCGCGCCGAGCACGAAGTCGCGCACGGCGCCCGCCGCGACGCGGCGCGGTCCCGCGATGCCGGCCGCGATGCAGCCGCCGAAAGTGGCCTGCGCGCCGAAGTGCGGCGGCTCGAACGCGAGCATCTGATCGTGTGCGGCGAGCGTCGATTCGATTTCGGACAGCGGCGTGCCCGCGCGGGCGGTGATGACGAGTTCGGCTGGATCGTAGGAAATGATGCCGCGATGCGTGCGTGTATCGAGCACGTCACCCTCGAGCGCCTGTCCATACCAGTCCTTCGTGCCGCCGCCGCGTATGCGCAGCGGGCGGCCATCGGCGGTCGCCGCGCGCACGCGCTCCGACCAGACGGCGACGATATCGTCCTCTTTCATGAGCTGAGTGTCGTTCTCGCTGACGTATTCGTTGTGGTTCGTTTGATTGTACTGACCGGACCCGTGCTGGCAACCCGGAGCGGACCCGTAGCTCCGGGTGAACCAGGCGAACCCGGTGAGCCAAACGCCCCGGCGCACAGCGGTGGCCGTGCGCAACGGGGCGCCAGATCGTCAGAAACGGGGCAGCTCGGGATGCGGCAGCAGGTTGCCGCGTACGCGCAGCTTGCCGTACTCGGCGCAGCGGGCGCGCGTCGGAATGCCCTTGTCGGGATTGAGCAGTCCGGCGGGATCGAACGCGTGTTTCACGGCATGGAATGCTTCGCGCTCCTGCGGCGAGAATTGCACGCACATCGAATTGATTTTTTCGATGCCCACGCCATGCTCGCCCGTTACCGTGCCGCCCAGCTCGACGCAGGTTTCGAGGATGTCCGCGCCGAACGCTTCGGCGCGGTGCCATTCGTCGAGGTCGTTACCGTTGAAAAGAATCAGCGGGTGCATGTTGCCGTCGCCCGCATGGAATACGTTGATGCAACGCAATCCGTATTGCGTCTCCATCTCGTGGATACGCGCGAGCAGCGGCCCGATGCTGCGGCGTGGCACGGTGCCGTCCATGCAGTAGTAATCCGGCGAGATGCGGCCCGCCGCCGGGAACGCGTTCTTGCGGCCCGACCAGAAGCGCAGCCGCTCCTCCTCGGTGCGCGAGATCTGGATACGCGTCGCGCCGTGCTGACGCAGCACGGCGGTCGTGCGCGCCACTTCGTCGGCGACTTCCTCGGGCGTGCCGTCCGACTCGCACAACAGGATCGCCGCCGCGTCGAGGTCGTACCCCGCGTGCACGAACTCTTCCACGGCGCGTGTGGCCGGTTTGTCCATCATTTCGAGACCGGCTGGAATGATCCCCGCCGCAATGATGGCCGCGACCGCCTCGCCGCCTGTCACGACATCGTCGAAGCTCGCCATGACGACCTGCGCGGTCTGCGGGCGCGGGATCAGCTTGACGGTCACTTCGGTCACGATCGCGAACATGCCTTCGCTGCCGATCATCACGGCCAGCAGGTCGAGTCCCGGCGCGTCGGGCGCGAGCGAGCCGAACTCGATGATTTCGCCTTCCATCGTCACCGCGCGCACGCGCATGACGTTATGCACGGTGAGGCCGTACTTCAGGCAATGGACGCCGCCCGAATTCTCGGCGACGTTGCCGCCGATCGTGCAGGCGATCTGCGACGAAGGATCGGGTGCGTAGTAGAGCCCGTACGGGGCGGCCGCCTCCGACACCGCAAGGTTGCGCACGCCGGGCTGAACCGTCGCGGTCCGCGCGTACGGGTCGACTTCGAGAATGCGCCGAAAGCGCGCGAGCGAGAGAACGATGCCATGGCGGATCGGCATCGCGCCGCCCGAAAGACCTGTGCCCGCGCCGCGCGGCACGACCGGCACGTCGAGCCGGCGGCAGATCTGCACGATGCGCTGCACCTGCGATTCCGTTTCCGGCAAGGCGACTGCGAGCGGCAGGCGCCGGTAGGCGGCGAGGCCGTCGCACTCGTACGCGACCGTGTCCTCCTGCCGGTACAACAGGCAGTGCGCAGGCAGTACCGCCATCAAGGCCTGTACCACTTCGCGCTGGCGCTGCGCGAGCAATTCCGGCGACATTGCTGCCGGTTCGTCCATGTCTCCTCCCGCTGGTCTGTCGTGCCGCCGGGCGGCGGGCCGTGGCTTTCGCTATTCGGACGGTCAGGCCTGTCAGGCCGCCCACGCAAATATTTTGCCCGGGTTCATCAGGTTATGCGGATCGAGTGCGTGCTTGATCGCGCGCATGGCGTCGACGGCATCGGCGCCGTGTTCTTCCACAAGGAAATCCATCTTGTGCAGCCCAACGCCGTGCTCGCCCGTGCAGGTGCCGTCCATGGCGAGCGCGCGCTCGACGATGCGGCGGTTCAGCCGCTCGGCTTCCTCGATCTCCTCGGGCTTGCCTGGGTCGAGCAGCATGAGCACGTGGAAGTTGCCGTCGCCCACATGGCCGACGATCGGGCAGAGCAGCGGCGACGTTTTCAGGTCCGCTTCCGTTTCGATCACGCATTCGGCGAGGCGCGAGATCGGCACACAAACGTCGGTCGTCACGGCGCGGCTGCCGGGCCGCAGTTGCAGCATCGCGAAGTACGCATTGTGGCGGGCGTTCCACAGGCAGCTGCGCTCTTCGGGGCGGGTTGCCCATTCGAAGCCCTCGCCGCCGTTGTGTGCGGCGATCTCCTGCACCTGTTGCGCCTGTTCCTCGACGCTCGCGGCCGTGCCATGAAACTCGAAGAAGAGCGTAGGCGCTTCACGCAGCGCCAATTTCGAATGGCGATTGATCGCGCGCACGGCGAGCGAATCGATGAACTCCACGCGCGCGATCGGCACGCCTGTCTGGATCGTCTCGATCACCGCGCGCACGGCATCGGCCATCGAATGAAACGCGCAGACCGCCGCCGACACCGCTTCCGGCTGCGGGTAGAGCCGCACGGTGATTTCGGTGATGACGCCGAGCGTGCCTTCGGAGCCGACGAAAAGGCGAGTGAGGTCGTATCCCGCCGACGACTTGCGCGCGCGCGTGCCGGTCTTGATGACGCGGCCATCGGCGAGCACGGCAGTGAGGCCGAGCACGTTCTCGCGCATCGTGCCGTAGCGCACGGCGTTGGTGCCGGAGGCGCGCGTTGCGGACATGCCGCCGATGCTCGCATCCGCGCCGGGATCGATCGGGAAGAAGAGGCCGGTGTCGCGCAGCGCATCGTTGAGCTGCTTGCGCGAGACGCCGGGTTCGACGGTCGCCGTGAGGTCTTCCGCGTTGATCGACAGCACGCGGTTCATCCCCGCGAGGTCGATCGACACGCCGCCCTCAACGGCCAGCAGGTGGCCTTCGAGCGACGATCCGCTGCCGTAGGGGATGATCGGCGCGCCATACTGCGCGCACAGCTTGACCGCGGCCTGGACGTCTTCGGTGCTGCTCGCGAACACGACGGCATCGGGCAGTTGCGGGTCGTAGCGCGACTCGTCGCGGCCATGGTGGGCGCGCACGGCTTCAGAAGTGGAGAAGCGGTTGCCTAACGCTTCATGCAGCTTGTCGACGAGTTCGGTGGCGAACGGCCGACGTGCGGTTACCGGCGGCGCAGGATGATTCATGCGGAGGTTTCCTTCGTGTGTAGACGTCGTTCTCTGCCCGGGCCATTCTACGCTGAACGATTGCGCCCGGCCGTTGCCGCCAAGCGCGAAACGCAGCTAAACCCGGCGAAACCGGGCGAAACTTATAATGTCGGCCACGCGCAGCGGCGCGGTAAAACACGTTTCAGGAGGACACATCATGGGCAATCGGCTGAGCAAGATCGCGACGCGAACCGGCGACGACGGCACAACCGGACTTGGCGACGGCAGCCGCGTGCGCAAGGACGACTTGCGCATCGCTGCGATCGGCGACATCGACGAACTCAATTCGCAGATCGGCGTGCTGCTCTGCGAGTCGCTGCCCGACGACGTGCGCGCAGCACTTACTGCGATCCAGCACGATCTCTTCGACCTTGGCGGCGAACTTTGCATTCCCGGTCACACGCTCGTGACCGATGCGCATCTGGCGCGGCTCGACGGCTGGCTGGCCGACTACAACGCGGCGCTGCCGCCGCTCAAAGAATTCATCTTGCCGGGCGGCTCGCGCGCAGCAGCGCTCGCGCACGTGTGCCGAAGCGTGTGCCGGCGAGCCGAACGCGCTGTGGTCGCGCTGGGGGCGCAGGGTGCATCGGCGGGACAGGGTGCGCCCCTTGCCGATACGCCGCGCCGCTATGTGAACCGGCTCTCGGATCTGCTGTTCGTGCTGGCGCGTGTGCTCAATCGCGTGAACGGTGGGGACGACGTGTACTGGCACCACGACCGTGGTGCATCGGCGGGCTGATGAGTTGAAATGCTCAGTTGAAGCGTGGGGTCGAAGGCCAGCTCAGGTGCCCCGATAAAAAGGGGTGAATCTCTTAGCATAGTCGGGGTCGGAGCGGGTGAGGGCATGTGCGACAAAATGCCCTGATATTGAGCCATGTCAAAGAAGTATCCTAATCGCATCTTTCACGCGGAGAAACTGAATGACTGCGCTTACCGCCGACCAGATGGCCCTCGTCAAGGCCACGGCACCTGTATTTGCCGAGCACGGCGCCACGATCACGAAGCATTTCTACAAGCGGATGTTCAATGCGCATCCCGAGCTGAAGAACCTCTTTAACCAGACGCATCAGCAAAGCGGCAGCCAGTCCGAGTCGCTTGCGCGTGCCGTCTACGCGTATGCGGCGAATATCGACAACCTGGGCGCGCTCGGCGGCGCGGTCACGCATATCGCTCACAAGCACGCGAGCCTGAATATCCGCCCCGAGCACTATCCGATCGTCGGGCGCCATCTGCTGGGCGCTGTCGTCGACGTGCTGGGCGACGCCGTCGATCAACCGACGCTCGACGCCTGGACGCTCGCTTACGAACAACTCTCGCAGATCATGATCGGCACCGAGGCGAAGCTGTACGACGGCGCGTCGTGGAGCGGCTTCCGTCCGTTCAAGGTGATCCGCAAGCACGTGGAAAGCAGCGAGATCACGTCGTTCTATCTCGCGCCCGCCGACGGGTCGTCCGCAGGCGGCTTCCAGGCCGGCCAGTACGTGAGCGTGAAGCGCTTCGTCGACACGCTCGGCGTCGACCAGCCGCGTCAGTACAGCCTCTCGGATGCGCCGCACGGCCGCTGGCTGCGCATCTCGGTCAAGCGCGAATCGGGCCGCGCCGATACGCAGCCGGGCCACGTTTCGAACCTCATGCATGACGGTGTCGAGGTCGGCACCGTCGTTCACGTCAGCGCGCCGATGGGCGAATTCACGCTCGACCGCTCGAATGACACGCCGGTCGTGCTGATGAGCGGCGGCGTCGGCATCACGCCGATGGCGTCGATGCTCGCCACGCTCATGATCGAAAGCGACACGCGCCCCGTCACCTTCGTGCACGCCTGCCGCAATGCGAGCGTTCATGCGTTCCGCGACTGGCTGCACGAAGTCGCCGACGGCCATCCGAACTTCCGTCGCGCGGTGTTCTACGAGACGGCGGGCGCGCAGGATCGTGCGGGCGTCGATTACGACTTCGAGGGCCGGCTCGATATCGGCCGCATCGAAGAGGCCGTGCTCGTGCCCAACGCCGACTACTATCTGTGCGGCCCGGTCGCCTTCATGCGCGAGCAGCGTGAAGCGCTCGTTGCGCGCGGCGTCGACGAGCAGCGCATCCATACGGAGATCTTCGGCTCGGGCATGCTCGATTAAACGCCGTTTGTAGCAGCACAAAAAGCGAAGCCCCGGCGCGAGCCGGGGCTTTTGCACATCTCATCGCCGTGCCGGGCAAAACACCGGCGCAACACCGGCGCAACCCGGGTGAAGAGGATTCGCGGCTCAGTTGCCGCTGCCGCGCGCGACGCGGCGCAGCCTGACGCTTTGCGCGAGCCCTTCGAGCAGCGTCACGCTTTCGTCCCAGGCGATGCACGCATCAGTGATGCTCTGGCCATAGGTGAGCGCGCAACCTTCCTTCAGATCCTGGCGGCCCGCCACGAGATGCGACTCGACCATCACGCCGATGATGCGCTCGTCGCCCTCCGCAACCTGGCGGCCGATCTCGGCGCACACGGGAATCTGGTTCTCGTGCTTCTTCGAGCTGTTCGCGTGGCTCGCGTCGATCATCAGGCGCGCGGCGAGTCCGGACTTGCCGATGTCGGCGCAGGCGGCGTTCACGCTGTCGGCGTCGTAGTTCGGGACTTTGCCGCCGCGCAGGATCACGTGGCAATCCTCATTACCCGCCGTCGAGACGATGGCCGAATGGCCGCCCTTCGTGACCGAGAGGAAATGATGCGGCTGCGAAGCGGCCTTGATGGCATCGACGGCGATCTTCACGTTGCCGTCCGTGCCGTTCTTGAAGCCGACCGGGCACGACAGGCCCGAAGCCAGTTCGCGGTGCACCTGCGATTCGGTCGTGCGCGCGCCGATGGCGCCCCACGAAACCAGATCGGCGAGGTACTGCGGGCTGATCATGTCGAGATATTCGGTGGCGGCGGGCAGGCCCAGGTCGTTCAGGCGCACGAGCAGTTCGCGCGCGGTGCGCAGGCCGTCGTTGATCTTGAAGCTGTTGTCGAGGTACGGATCGTTGATGAGGCCTTTCCAGCCCACCGTCGTGCGCGGCTTTTCGAAGTACACGCGCATCACGATTTCCAGCTCGCCCGCGAAGCGCGAGCGCATCGGCAGCAGCTTTTCGGCGTATTCGACCGCGGCCTTCGTGTCGTGGATCGAGCACGGGCCGATCACGACGATCAGACGGTCGTCCATGCCGTGCAGGATGCGGTGCAGCGCCTCGCGCGTCTCGTGAATCAGGTTCGATGCGGCCTCGGAGCACGGGAACTCGCGGATCAGGTGCGCGGGCGGCGTGAGTTCTTTGAGTTCCCGAATGCGGACGTCATCGGTATTGTGCGGGGGCATGGCGGTTTCTCCTGATCCTGTGCGTAGCGTGCCGGCGGTCGAGCTTTGGCCTGCGGCGAAATCGGTTTAGATGAAAATTGCTGCTCGGTTGCGTGTTGGGTAAAAATGCGGGCAAAAAATACGGGGTAAAAAAAAACCGCCAGGTTCGCTGGCGGTTTTTCGTGTATTCGGGTCTTGCACGTGCAATCAACCCTCTCGATCCGCCAGCGGTCTGAGATGCCAGTAAAAGCTAAAGTAAAACTGGTTGGCGAACATGGCGGACTGCGTTCCGGAACGTGAGGTTCGTCGAAAAGGTTAGCCGACTTTATAACCCGATCGAGTTGACACTGACAAGTGGTGCGGCGCAAAAACGCGGTATTCGCGCGGTAATTGTGAACCAGACGCGGAATTCTCGCATCCGGATGCACAATTTCCGCGTTACCGTGCATGGACTCAAACGGTGCCGCCGACGGTCATGCGGTCGATGCGCAGCGTCGGCTGGCCGACGCCCACCGGCACGCTCTGGCCTTCCTTGCCGCACACGCCCACGCCCGAGTCGAGTTTCATGTCGTTGCCGATCATGCTCACGTACTTGAGCGACTCGGGGCCGCTGCCGATCAGCGTCGCGCCCTTCACCGGATACGTGACCTTGCCGTTCTCGATCATGTACGCCTCGGAGGCCGAAAACACGAACTTGCCGTTCGTGATGTCGACCTGACCGCCGCCGAAGTTCACCGCATAGAGGCCGTTCTTCACCGAAGCGATGATCTCCTGCGGATCCTTGTCGCCGTTGAGCATGTAGGTGTTCGTCATGCGCGGCATCGGCAGCGCGGCGTACGACTCGCGGCGCGCGTTGCCGGTCACCGGCATCTTCATCAGGCGCGCATTGAGCGAATCCTGGATGTAGCCCTTCAGGATGCCGTCTTCGATCAGCGTCGTGCACTGCGTCGGATTGCCTTCGTCGTCGATGTTGAGCGAGCCGCGGCGGTTCGGCAGCGTGCCGTCGTCCACGACCGTCACGCCCTTCGCGGCGACCCGTTCGCCGATGTGTCCCGCGAATGCCGACGAGCCCTTGCGGTTGAAGTCGCCCTCGAGCCCGTGGCCGATTGCCTCGTGCAGCAGCACGCCGGGCCAGCCCGGTCCGAGCACGACAGTCATCGCGCCCGCAGGCGCCGGGCGCGCTTCCAGATTGACGAGCGCCGCGTGAACGGCGTCGTCCACGTATTTCGAGAGCACGTCGTCGGAGAAGTAGCCGTAGTCGAAGCGTCCGCCGCCGCCGCCGTTGCCGATCTCGCGGCGGCCGTTCTGCTCGGCGATCACCGTCACCGACACGCGCACGAGCGGGCGGATGTCCGCCGCGAGCACACCGTCGCTGCGCGCGACGAGCACCACGTCGTATTCGCCCGCCAGCGCTGCCATCACCTGCGTGATGCGCGGATCGCGGCTGCGCGCCATCTGCTCGACGCGTTCGAGCAGCTTGACCTTTTCGGTGGCTTCGAGCGAGCTGAGCGGATCGGCCGGCAGATACAGATCGCGGCCCGCGACGCCCTTGAGCGACGTCGCCACCTTGATTTTCTGTTTGCCGCCGCCGGCCTTCGCGATCGAGCGCGTGGCGATGGCGGCCTGGCGGATCGCCTCGGGCGAGAGGTCGTCCGAATACGCGAACGCCGTGCGTTCGCCGGACACGGCGCGCACGCCGACGCCCTGGTCGATGCTGAAACTGCCCGATTTGACGATGCCTTCTTCAAGGCTCCACGCTTCGCTGCGCGTGGTCTGGAAGTAGAGGTCGGCGTAGTCGACGCGATGCGTGAAGATCTCGCCGAGCGTGCGCGTGAGCACCGCCTCGTCGAGGCCGTAGGGCGCGAGGAGCAGGTCCTTCGCGGTCGCCAGATTGCGAGCGCCCTGGAGGAAATCCCCTCGGGGGATGCCGGGTTCGATGATGTTCATGCGTGCGATGCGTGCGGTATGGAAAGTCCGATAGGGTAGATTCGGGCGGGGCGCCGCTTTATCAAGCCGGGCTGCCGGTGCGCCGTTGGTCTGGTCGTTTTTGTCGTTTCAGTGCGCTCAGTTGCAGTCGAGCACGCGATGCCGCCACGCGGGCAGGCTGGCGCGCACGGCGGCGATGCGCTCGAGGTCGATGTCGCCCGCCACGACGCCGCAGCCCTCGTCGAGCACGTCCATCACTTCGCCCCACGGGTCGATCAGCATGCTGTGACCCCAGGTGCGGCGACCGTTCTCGTGCTGCCCGCCTTGCGCGGCGGCCAGCACGTAGCACTGGTTTTCGATGGCGCGGGCGCGCAACAGCGTCTGCCAGTGGGCGCGGCCCGTCGTATACGTGAACGCCGACGGCACCACCATCAACGCGCAATCGCCCATGCGGCGGTACAGCTCGGGAAAGCGCAGATCGTAGCAGACGGACAGGCCGACACGGCCAAAAGGCGCATCGAACGTGCGCACCGCGCTGCCTGGGCGGATCGTGCGCGCTTCGTCGTACGATTCCGCGCCTCGTTCGAAGCTGAACAGGTGGATCTTGTCGTAGCGCGCGACTTCCTCGCCGCGCGGGTCGAAAACGAGCGTCGTGTTGAGCACGCGGTTTTCGTCCGGAGCCGGGCCGGCCGCGAGGAGCGGCAATGTGCCGCCGATCACCCAGACCCGATGTTGCGCCGCCATATCGGCGAGAAAACGCTGGATCGGTCCGTCGCGCCAGGGCTCGCGGACCTTCAGCTTGTCGCTGTCCCTGTAGCCCATGAAGCAGAAATATTCGGGCAGCAACACGAGCTGCGCGCCGTTTGCGGCCGCCTCGGCGATCAGGCGCCCGGCTTCGGCGAGATTGCGCTCGGGCTCGGGCGTGCTGACCATCTGCAGTGCGGCGACGCGAAACGGCGAAATGGGGGAAAGACTCATCGACGGATCTTGAACTGGCTCTGAAACGAGGCCGCGCAAGGCGGCTGGATGGCTGGCACGGCAGGCGAGGCCGGGTGCCACGTCGGCCAGCACGGCGGGCGTGGCACCCGGCCTCGGCTACGGCGCGGATCACTTCGCGGTGGCGGGCGTCAGCGGGTTCATCTTACCCTGATCGCCGCGCAGCCGCTCGACGTGCGGTTTGGACCACGGCCCCGTAATCGTGTAGTCGAGCGTGAACGCCGTTTCGATCGTCCGGGACAGCGCGATATCGGCGGCCAGGGCGCCGAGGCCGATCACCGGATTGACCACCGCCGCCGCAATGACCCCCGCGCCCGCGCTGAGTGTCGGCACGACATGAACATGCAGATCCTGAGTCTGGTGCACGAGATCCACGGTGCCGGTCATCCGGGCGCGGGCCGGTGCGGCGACGAGCTTGAAATCGTCGGTGCGGCCGATGCCGTCCTCGATCCGGCTCGTTCCCGTGAAGCTCGTGAAGGGCAGGCCTTCGCCGATCACGTCGCGGAAATCCATGGTCGCGAAGCGCGCGACACTCTGCAGGCTCAGCACGCCGAGGAGTCTCGCCACGCCCGGATCGACGCGCAGGATCTGGCCGTGGCGCAGATCGGCCGCGAGGCTGCCGTTGAGCGACGGGTAATCGATCTTCGTCGGGCCGCCGTGCCAGGCCACCTTGCCCGAGAGCGTGCCTTCGCCGCCCTTGAGCGTGCCCGGCATGCCCGCGCGTTCGAGCAGCGCGCCCGCGTCCGTGACGTCGAGGCGGAAGTCGAGTGCGGTGCGGCGCGGCGTCGGCATCTCCATGTCCGGGCCGATGTCGCCGACCGTGCGCCAGTTCCCCGTGGCGCTCAGGTGCGCGGCCGGGTTGGTGATGTCGAGTGCGTCGAGCTGCCAGACCGGCACGCCGTTTTCGTCGAAATTGTGCGCGTTGACCTGCAGGCGGCCGAAGTCGTGGCCGCGCACGATCAGCTGGTTCACGACGAGGTCGACCGCGGGCATGTTCTGCACCGGCGCCGAGATCGCCTGGCCGAGCAGGTCGTTTTCGGTGGCCGCGGGCACGACGAGGCGTGCGAGGCGCGCTTCGAGCGTGCCGGGCGATCCGGGGATGGCGCCGGGTTTCCACGAGAGGTGGCCGGAGACCTGGTTCGACGCGAGGTTCGCCTGCCAGTCCCGGCCGCTGCGCGTGGCGCCGACGACGACGTTTTCCCAGTGGCGCTTGAGCAGCGTGAGCGTGCCGACGTGGACCGCGAAGCGCGACGGCACGTATTGCGCGAACGCGCCGCCCGGCATGAGCTGGGCGACGGCTGACGAAGCGGCGTCTGCGGGTGCGGCGGACGTAGCCGCGTTCACGCCCGAAGTACCAGTTGCACCAGCGGCAGCACCAGCGGCAGCACCAGCGGCAGCACCAGCACCAGCACCAGCACCAGCACCAGCACCAGCACCAGCACCAGCACCAGCACCAGCACCAGCACCAGCAGCAGTCGAAGCGCCTACGCCCGATGCCCCGCGAATCTCCAGCACGACGCGCCGCCAGGCATCGGCGTCGAAGGCGGGCATGTCGATGGCTGCGATCACCCCTTCCTGAGGCAATTCCAGAGGCCGGTTCATCGCAATCGCCCCGCGCACCACGTCCGGCACATGCCCCGGGGCGCGCCGCAGCACGTAGCGCGCGACGAGCGGACCGAGCGTCACGTCCGCGTGCTCGAACGGCGCAGGATTTCCCGCGTCGCTGCCGTCGCCCGCGCCGGGCTGCAGTTCGGCGCGCAGCGGCATCGGCGTTCCGGCGGCCTTGCCGAACGGCGCGGGCAGGTCGAGCGCGAGGTCGGTCAGGTCCGAACTCGCCTTCACGTCCGGCAGATGGCCCCGCGTGCCGCGCACGGCGAGCGTGTACGGCGCCTGTCCGCTCATGCGGCCGAGCACGGCCGCCGCCGTGCCGTGCAGATCCAGCCTGCGCGCGGCATCGACGGCGACGTTGCCCGCCACATTGAGCGCGTAGCGGCCGTTTTCGCGCAGCCCGCCATTCGCGCTCAGCGCGCCGCCGAGAAAACGTGCCGTCAGCCGGTCGGACTGCGCGCTGCGGTTGGTGAAACGCAGACGCCCGGTGAGGTTCGAAACCGGCGGGATGTTCTCGAACGCAAGCTGGTTGCCCTCGAAACCGATCGCGCCCTCGGCGCGCACCGGCGGCCTCGGTATGCGCGGGATGATCAGCGTGAGCGCGAGCGTCGCCGGTCCTTGCGCGCGCACCTTCTCGCCCACGTGCTTCGACATGTAGCCAAGCGAGCTCTTGTTCGCGTAGTCGAGCAGGTCCGCGAGCGGCCCGCGGCCATTGCCCGCGATGACGAGATCGGAGCCTTTCGTGCCGAGGTCGTCGATGCGGCCGTTCACGTCGCGCAACACGAAGCTGCGATAGCGGCCACGCGCGACGTCGAAGCGCAGCTTGTTTTCCTGCAGCCGGAACACGCCGTCGATGTCGGTGAACGCGGGCCACACGCTCGGCATGCCGTTGCGCATCCTGTGCGGCGGGAACGGCGAGGGGTCGAAGCGGCCGCCGGTAAACGGCGCGACGATGCGGAACTGGCCCGCATCGGGCACGCGCGAATAGGGGAACTGGGCCAGGTCGCCGTGGACCACGATCGTGGCGCTCCGCGAGATGCCCGCTTGCAGACCATGGCCGAGATAGTTGCGCGTGTGCTCGTTCATGCTCGTCGGCAGGTAGCGCGGAATCGCCTTGACCTGCGCCCGCGCGAAATCGGCCTTCAGGTCGAGCGTGCCGCGTCCGTGGCCCGGATTTTCGTAACGCGCCGTCATCGTCGCGCTCGCGTCTTCGTTCTCGACGCCTAGCCTGGAGACATCGACTTCGAACCCCTTGTGCGTGTCGCCCGGCTTGCGCTGGTCCGCGACCGTCCACTTCGCCGCGCCGTAGAGCCGGTCGAAGGTGAGGCGCGGATTGTCGAACACGCCCGGCAGCGTCACGGCGGCGCTCGCGGCGTCGAGCCGGATCGTGCCGTGCTTTTCGTCGGCGTCGATATGGCCCCAGAGGTTCTCGAAACCGGGCAGGCCCGCGCGCGGGTGGCCGTGCGGCGTGAGGCCCGGCCCCGGCTCCTGGGCCGCCACGCTGATGCCCTGAAGGTCCGCCTTGAAGCGGTAGCGGATCACCGGCTCGATGCCCTTTGCGCGCTGCTCGGCGACGGCTTCGCCCGATTGCGGCGCGGCGCGCTCGAGCGCCAGGTCGTAGTCGGCGACAAGCCCCTGCGGATTGAAGCGCAGCAGCGCATCGAGCACGCGGCCCGGCAGCGGCAGCGCGCGCATGAATTCGGCGAGGATGCCGAGGTCGATGCGGTCGCCCGACACGCTCAGCAACTGGCCGTGCTGGAGCGACTGCTGGCGAAAGCGCCCGTCGAGCGTCGTGAGCGCGAGCGTGCGCACGAGCGGCGTGCCGTCGCCGAGCGGCGGCTGGCCGAGTTCCGCGTGGAAATCGCGCAGTTGCAGCGTGAAGTCGTTGGGCTCCGCGCCCGCGCCCACGCGCCACCCGAAGTGCGCGACCGGCAAATCGAGGCGCGGCTGGGTCGGGCGCACCTGCAACGCGATGTCGGTGCCGTCGAGCACGCCGTTCGCGAAGATCAGCCGCCCCGAGCCGAAGTGCGCCCAGATCGCGTTGTCGATGCGGCCCGCGAAGGTGGCGATCGGCAGGTGGACGTAGCGGGCGAGCGTCGGCAGATCGACCGGCCCGGTCGAGAGGTACGCGTTGCCGCTCCAGTCGGCGGGCTTGCCGGCCTGCGAGTAGCGCGCATGCGTGAAGTGCGCGCGGAAGTCGAGCGGACCGTGGAACACCGTGCCCTCGCTCGGCGCCTGGAGCGCGATGCGGTGGTCGTAGCCGTCGTTGAGAATCGCGAGGCGGATGTCGTGCAGCGCGAGTTCGGGCGCGTTGCGCGTCGCGTCGTGCCAGCGCAGCGTGCCGCCGCGCAGCACGATGGCCTGCTGGCGCATGAGCCAGGTCGTGAAGGTGGCGTTGCCCGTGTGGGCGGTCGGCACGGGCACGCCCGCGACCGTGAGCGTGCCGTCGTCCTCGCGGGCGAGCAGCACGTCGGGACGCTCGACGATGACGCTCGACAGCAGCGGCTCGAAGCTCACGAGCGAGCGCCACGAGACTGTCGCGGTGGCGTGCGGGACGTTGAGCGCGATGGCGCCGTGGCGGTCGCGGATCGTGAGGCCGGTGATGTCGATGCCGGGCTGGAAGCCGAGCCAGTGCGGCGCGAGCTTGCCGATGCGGAAATCGGCGTGGATCTTCCCGGAGACGAGGGCTTCGATGCGCGGCCGGAAATTGTCGACCTGCGGCAGCACGATGTAGCGCAGCCCGAGCAGCAGCGCGGCGACGATGAAATAGAGGACGAGCGCAACCGCTGCGAGCACGCGCAGCGTGTGGCGAAGCACCGGGTGATGGTGCGCGGGCGCATCCGGGGGTGTCCGGCTGGCATGTCCGGTTTGACGCGGACCGGCGGGATCGTTTCGCTCGGACATGCTGCTGCGGGTGCGGTGTGGTAGCGTTGCGTTCTGACCACGAAATGTATCACAAGGGGCAGTCGGGCCGACCATCCGGCGATGCCTGGATGCCGGTATCGCGACTTGTTTGCAGTCTTGAGGGCGCGCTTGCCGGCACGCTTGCAGGCGCGCACTTGCGCCGGGTTTTGCGGCTCGCGTCGATGAGCCGCGCCATCGGGCCGTGCGCCTGCGCGTGCACCTGCCCGTGCACCTGCCCGTGCACCTGCCCGTGCACCTGCCGCGCGCGCCGCCGCCGCGCCCTTACCAGGCCCCGAGCAAGCCCCCACCGAGCCAAGCATCCATGACCGACACGTCCCTTCTCAGTGCCCGCTATTCCCGCTACGCGGCGCGCGCGTACGCGGCCCGTCCCGGACTCGCGGAGCAGGTCGCGTCGCTTGCCGCCGAACCGCTTGCGCGCGAGCGCATCGTCGCGCGGCTCGACGCGCTTTGTGCTCAGGCGGGAGGCGGGTCCGGCGCGCCGCTCACCGACGAGCAATTGAAGAAAGCGCTGCGCCAGTTGCGCGTCGAGGTGATCTGCGCGGTGATGGAGCGCGACCTCGGGCGCGTGGCCGACGTCGGCGAAGTCACCGGCACGATGACCGATCTGGCCGAAGTCGCGATCCAGCGCGCGCTCGCGGTCGTCAGCGCCGACCTCGAAACGCTGTTCGGCGAGCCGCGCGGGCCGAACGGCGAGCGTCTCACGTTCGGTGTGGTCGGCATGGGCAAGCTCGGCGGGCGCGAGCTGAACGTTTCATCGGACATCGACCTCATCTTCGTCTACGAGGACGACGGCGAGACCACGGGCGGCGAACGCTCGCCCATCGCGACGCAGGACTTCTTCACCCGCGTGGGCAAGCGCCTGATCGGCGCGCTCAGCGACGTGACGGCCGACGGCTTCGTCTTTCGCGTCGACATGCGGCTGCGGCCGAACGGCGATTCGGGGCCGCTCGTGTGCAGCCTCGGCATGCTTGAAGAGTATTTCTACGTGCAGGGCCGCGAGTGGGAGCGCTACGCGTGGATCAAGGGGCGAATCGTCTCGGAGGAAGAGAGCGAGAGCGCGCTGCGCCTCGTCTCGCAACTCGAAGCGCTCGTGAAGCCGTTCGTCTACCGCCGCTATCTGGACTTCGGCGTGATCGGCGCGATCCGCTCGCTGCACGCGCAGATCCGCCATGAAGCGCAGCGCCGCGCGCGCATGCGTCCCGACAAGGCCGACGACATCAAGCTCGGGCGCGGCGGCATCCGCGAGATCGAGTTCAGCGCCCAGGTGTTCCAGTTGATCCGCGGCGGCCAGGACGCGGGCTTTCGGGTGCGGCCCACGCTTGCCGTGCTCGGCTACGCGGCGGCGCGCGGGCTGATCGCCCCGGACGTCTGCACCGATCTCACACGCGCATACAACTTCCTGCGCGAACTGGAGCACCGGCTGCAATACCGCGACGACGCGCAAACGCACGCCATGCCGGTCGATCCGGCCGAGCGCGCGGCGCTCGCGGGCGCGATGGGCGAGCGCGACTACGCGGCGCTGATGACGACGCTCAACGCGTATCGCGACACGGTGGAGCGCCAGTTCGACCAGATCTTTGCCGACAAGGTGAACGGCGAGAACGGGCGCGCCGCAGGGGAGGACAGCGCGGCCGCGTGGGTGTGGAGCAGCGTGCTCGCTGAGGACGGTGCCGACGACGAACTGCTCGAACGCCTGAACGAGCTTGGCATCGACGACGCCGCGCCGCTGCTGGTGCGGCTGCGCGGGCTGTGGCGGTCGTCGCGTTACGCCGGGCTGCCGGAGAAGAGCCGCGAGCGCTTCGACACCGTGGCGCAGCGCGCGCTCGAAGCCGCGCGTACGCTGGAGCCGCGCGCGCGGCGCGCCGACACGCTCGCGCGCATGTTCGACCTGCTCGATTCGGTGGGCCGGCGCGGCGCCTATCTGGCGCTCCTCACCGAATACCCGGACGCGCTGAGCCGCGTGCTCAAGGTGCTCGGCGCGTCGCGCTGGGCGGCGGGTTATCTGATCCGCCATCCGCAACTGCTCGACGAACTGCTCGACGACGAAGCGATTGCCACGCCGTTCGACTGGCCCGAGTTCTCGCGCCAGTTGCGCGCGCGGCTCGCCGCGGCTGCCGACGTCGAGCAGCAGATGGACCTCTTGCGCCACGCGCACCAGGCCGAAGTGTTCCGCATCCTGTTGAACGACCTGGCGGGCCGGCTTTCGGTGGAGCACGTGAGCGACCGGCTCTCCGAACTCGCCGATGCCGTGCTCGACGTGACCATCGAAACGGTCTGGCAGCAGTTCTCGAAGCGTCACTGCGACGTGCCGCGTTTCGCGGCGATTGCATACGGGAAGCTGGGCGGCAAGGAACTCGGCTATGCCTCGGATCTCGACCTGATCTTCCTCTACGACGACGAGGACGAGCGCGCTTCGGAGGTCTACGCCATGTTCGCGCGCCGCCTGATTTCGTGGCTGACCACGGCGACGGGCGCGGGCACGCTGTTCGACGTCGATCTGCGCCTGCGCCCGAACGGCGAATCGGGGCTGCTCGTCACCGATCTCGACGCGTTCCGCCGCTACCAGTTGCGCGAGGGCGACGCGGCGAACACGGCGTGGGTGTGGGAACACCAGGCGCTCACGCGTGCGCGCTTTTCGGCGGGCGATGCGGCGATCGGCCAGACGTTCGAGGCGATTCGCGTGCAGGTGCTCACCACGCCGCGCGATGCGGCGCCGCTCGCGAAAGAGATCGTCGAGATGCGTCAGCGCGTGGAGGACGGCCATCCGAACCGCACCGAACGCTTCGACCTGAAGCACGACCGCGGCGGCATGGTGGACATCGAGTTTCTCGTGCAGTACTGGGTGCTGCTGCACGCTGCTGAGGATGCCGAACTGATCCGCAATACGGGCAACATCGCGCTGCTGCGCGAGGTGTCGCGCGTCGGGCTGATGAGCGAGGAAGAGGCCGATACGATCGGCTCGGCGTACCGGCTCTATCGCAAGCTGCAGCACCAGTTGCGGCTCGACGGCATGGAGGTGGCGCGCGTCGAGCCGGAGCGCGTGGAGGCCGAGCGCCATGCCGTGCTCGCGTTGTGGAAGCGGGTATTCGGCTGATACGGCCGATACGGCCGATTACAGTCGGCTTCGGCCAACCACGGCTGACGCCGCGCGCTTTGGCGCGGCACCGGAGCCCAACGCTCGCAAACGCTTAAGCCGCCAGCATTTCCCTGGCGTGACGCCGTGTCGTGGCGGTGATTTCGAGCCCGCCCAGCATGCGCGCAACTTCCTCGACGCGCCCGGGCTTGTCGAGCGGCGTGACGAGCGAGAGCGTGCCGCCGTTGCCGTCGCCGGACTTCGAGACCTGGAAGTGGTGATCGCCGCGCGCGGCGACTTGCGGCAGGTGCGTGACGCACAGCACCTGACGCTCGCGCCCGAGCTGATGGAGGAGCCGTCCGACCACTTCCGCGACGCCGCCGCCGATGCCGGTGTCGACTTCGTCGAAGATCAGCGTCGGCGTGAGGCTCGCGGCGCTCGCGATCACGGCGAGCGCGAGACTGATCCGCGCAAGCTCGCCGCCCGAGGCGATCTTGGCGAGCGGCCGCAGCGGCACGCCCGCGTGGCCGGCCACGCGAAATTCGATCTGCTCCAGACCGTGCGCGCCGCCACCCGTGCTGCGCGTGCCGTCGGCGGCATTCGCCGCATTGGTGATGGGCACGAGCGCGACTTCGAAACTGCCGCCCGCCATCGAGAGTTCCTGCATGCCTTGCGTGACCGCCGCACCGAGCGCGTGCGCGGCGTGCGCGCGCGCCTTTGACAGCTGCTTCGCTTCGATCAGATACGCCTCGTGGGCGCGTTCCGCTGCGGCGCGCAGGCCGTCGAGGTCGGCGGCGGCGTCGAGCGTCGCGAGTTGCGCGCGCCGTGCGGCGTGTTCTTCGGGCAGCGTCTCGGCCTGCAGACGGAACTTGCGCGCCGCCGAGTGGAGCGCTTCAAGACGCTTTTCCACCTGCGCGAGCCGGTCCGGGTCGAGTTCGAGCCGCTGCGCGTAGTGCGAGAGCGAGTAGGCGGCTTCCTGCAACTGGATCGCCGCCGGTTCGAGTGCGGCGAGCGCGTCGCCGAGCGCCGGGTCGATCTCCGCGAGATCGCGCAGCTTCGAGACGACCGAGTTCAGGTGCGAGATCATCGCCTCGTCCGACTCGGAGAGCGCCGCGAGCGCACCCTGGACGCCGTCGATCAGATTGGCCGAATGCGAGAGCCGCCGATGCTCGGCGTTGACTTCCTCCCACTCGCCCGGCTGCGGCGCGAGCTTGTCGAGTTCCGCAAGCTGCCAGGCGAGCCGTTCGCGTTCGAGCTGCAGTTCGCGGTCGCGCGACTGCGCGGTTTCGACGGCCTGGCGCGCGTCGCGCGCGGTGCGCCATGCGCGCATGACGGCGGCGGCGAGGCCGGTGAGGCCCGCGTGCGTATCGAAGAGTTCGCGTTGCGCGTCGGGGCGCATCAGCAACTGGTGCGCGTGCTGGCCGTGGATGTCCACGAGCATTTCGCCCACTTCGCGCAACTGCGTGAGCGTGGCCGGCGTGCCGTTGATGAACGCGCGCGAGCGTCCGCCGCTGTCCACCACGCGCCGCAGCATCACGATGTCGTCGCCGTCGGGGCTCGCGAGCGCGTGCTCGTCGAGCCAGGCGGCGACCTGCGGCGGCGTGTCGAATTCGGCGGTGATGTCGGCGCGCGTCTCGCCCGTGCGCACGACGCCCGCGTCGGCGCGCTCGCCGAGCGTGAGCGCGAGCGCATCGATCAGGATGGATTTGCCCGCGCCGGTCTCGCCGGAAAAGACGGAAAAGCCGTTGTCGAATTCGAGGTCGAGCGCCGCGACGATCACGAAGTCGCGAATCGAGAGATGGCGGAGCATGGGTGCGCTGGATTCCGGCTGCTGGCGGTTCGAGTGGATTGAGCGGATGGTCGGGCGGTCAGTCTTCGGCGTCGTCCTGCAGTGACGGATGTTCGTTCCAGTGGAGCTTTTTGCGCAGCGTCGCGTAATAGCTGTAGCCGACCGGATGCAGGAACGGCACGATGTGGCGCGAGCGGCGCACCTCGATCACGTCGCCGAGTTCGAGCGCCGTGAACGACTGCATGTCGAAATTCACGTTGACGTCGCGGCCCGCGACGATCTGGATGCTGACCTTGCAGTCGTCGGGCAGCACGATCGGGCGGTTCGAGAGCGCGTGCGGTGCGATCGGCACGAGCACGATGCCGCGCAGCGTCGGATGCAGGATCGGCCCTTGCGACGAGAGCGCGTAGGCGGTCGAGCCCGTGGGCGTGGCGACGATCAGGCCGTCCGAGCGCTGGTTGTACATGAAGCGGCCGTCGACGTTCACGCGCAGTTCCGCCATGCCCGAAAAGCCGCTGCGGTTCACGACGACGTCGTTGAACGCGAGCGCGTGGTAGATCGGTTCGCCGTCGCGCGTGATGCGCGACTCCAGCAGCGCGCGCTCCTCGCGTTCGTAGTGACCGGCGAGCAGCTGCGGCACGATTTCCTGCATGTCCGAGAAGGGAATGTCGGTGATGAAGCCGAGCCGCCCGTGGTTGATGCCGATGAGCGGCGTGTGGAACGGCGCGAGCTGGCGGCCGATGCCGAGCATCGTGCCGTCGCCGCCCAGCACGACGGCGACGTCCGCGCGCGCGCCGATCTCGGCGGGCTGGAGCGCCGGGTAACCGCTTGCGCCGATCTCGGCGGCTGTCTGGGCTTCGAATACCACCTCGGAACCGAGCTTCGAGATGGTCTGTGCGAGCGCGATCAGCGGCTCGCCGATGCCCTGCGTGTTGCTGCGGCCGACGAGCGCAACGGTCTTGAACTGGCTGTGAATCTTCTGGGTCTGCATGGCGGCATTACACCATAGTCAGGTCATGAAAAGAACATGGCGGCGCGGGTGTCGGACCTGCGTTTGCCCCGGTGGCAGCCCCGGGGCAGACGCGCCAGGGGCGTGCAGGCAGCGGCGCCTCGCGCATTTCCCGATGAAATCGGTGACGCCGTGATGACAGCGCTGCACGCCGCTGGACAGCCGTCGCGCGGGCGACATGCCGGGGAGGGCGCGGCCGGGCGCGCACTCGCCGTCTTAGCGCCATTAGGCTAAAATTTTCCGTCATGCTAGATCCTCGCGCACAAACCCTCCTCAAGACGCTGATCGAGCGCTACATCGCCGAAGGTCAGCCGGTCGGTTCGCGCACGCTTTCGCGCTACTCGGGCCTGGAGTTGAGCCCGGCGACGATCCGCAACGTCATGTCGGATCTGGAGGAGCTGGGGCTGGTGTCGAGCCCGCACACGTCGGCGGGGCGCGTGCCCACGCCGCGCGGCTACCGTTTGTTCGTGGACACGATGCTCACCGTCGAGCATGCCGCCGACGACGAGGCCGTCACCCGCGCGGTCAAGACCACGCTGCGTCCGGGCGAGCCGCAGAAGGTGGTGGCCGCCGCCGCGAGCGTGCTGTCGAACCTGTCGCAGTTCGCGGGCGTCGTGCTGACGCCGCGGCGCAGCCACATATTCAAGCAGATCGAGTTCATGCGCCTGTCCGACAAGCGCATCCTGCTCATCATCGTGACGCCCGAAGGCGACGTGCAGAACCGCATCATGGCGACGCAGCGCGACTTCACGCCGTCCGAGCTCATCGAAGCCTCGAATTACATCAACGCACATTTCGCGGGCCTCTCGTTCGACGAAGTGCGCCAGCGCTTGCGCGAGGAAATCAACGCGCTGCGCGGCGACATGACCACGCTCATGCACGCGGCGGTGACGGCGAGCACCGACATCACCGATACCGGCGAGACCGTGCTGATCTCGGGCGAGCGCAACCTGCTCGAAGTGGCCGACCTGTCCTCCGACATGGCGCGGCTGCGCAAGCTCTTCGACGTGTTCGACCAGAAAACGAGCCTGCTGCAGCTGCTCGACGTGTCGAGCCACGCGCAGGGCGTGCAGATCTTCATCGGCGGCGAGTCGAACCTCGTGCCGATCGAGGAGATGAGCGTCGTCACCGCGCCGTACGAAGTGAACGGCAAGATCGTGGGCACGCTCGGCGTGATCGGCCCGACGCGCATGGCGTATAACCGCGTGATTCCCATTGTCGACATTACCGCGCGCCTCCTTTCGCTCACGCTCAGCCAGAACTGAGCACGCCTTCATCATCCGGCAAGCGCGCGCCGCGCGCCATCGGCCGAATGGCCGGGTGGGCGGGCACGACCCGGCCGCTATAATGTCTGCTTTGTGCAACCGTTGCTGCGTTCGCGCGCGGCGCAACTGATCACCCATGCGTTTCGATCTGGAACGGCCCCTGCAGTCCGCGCTCGCGCATCGTGTCGCGGTGCTGCTCATCAATCTGGGCACGCCCGATGCGCCCACGCCGCGCGCCGTGCGCCGCTACCTGGTGCAGTTCCTGTCCGATCCGCGCGTGGTCGAGATTCCCGCGCCCGTCTGGCAGGTCATCCTGCGCGTGATGATCCTGCCGTTTCGCAGCAGTTCGTCGGCGAAGAAATACGCAACCATCTGGACGCCCGAGGGCTCGCCGCTGCGCGTTCACACGCAGAAGCAGACCGACGGCCTGCGCCATCTGCTGCACGCGAACGACTACCCGGTGATCGTCGATCACGCGATGCGCTACGGCGCGCCGGATATCCCCGCGATCCTGAACCAGCTCAAGCTCGCAGGCGCGGAGCGCATCCTGCTCGTGCCCATGTATCCGCAGTATTCGTCGTCCACCACGGCCACCGCGTTCGACGCCGTATTCGCCGCGCTGCGCCGCATGCGCAACCAGCCGGAAATCCGCACGGTGCGCGCGTATCACGACCATCCTGCCTATATCGCGGCGCTCGCCGCCCAGGTCCACCAGTACTGGCATGCGCATGGCCGGCCCGATTTCGCGGCCGGCGACCGGCTCGTGCTGAGCTTTCACGGCGTGCCGAGCCGCACGCTCGATCTCGGCGACCCGTATCACGACCAGTGCCAGCAAACCGCCTCGCTGCTCATGCACGCGCTCGAACTGACGCCGGTGGAGTGCCGCGTCACGTTCCAGTCGCGTTTTGGCCGTGCGAAGTGGCTCCAGCCCTATACGGCGCCCACGCTGCGCGAACTCGGCCAGGGCGGCGTGCGCCGCGCGGACGTCTTCTGCCCCGGCTTTACCGCCGACTGCCTCGAAACGATCGAGGAAATCGGCATGGAAGTGCGCGACGAATTCCTGGGCGGCGGCGGCAAGGAGTTTCACCGCATTCCGTGCCTGAATGCGTCGACGGCCTGGATTGCCGCGCTCGGCGAAATCGTTGCGCAAAACCTCCAGGGCTGGCCGGTCCAGGCCGCTTTGCCCGCGGGCGCAGTCGCGTGAGAGATTGCGTGAGAAATTGCATGAGCGCGCCTGCGTCTGCTGTGGATTCCTCGTATGAACTACAAGATCTCGACTGACCCGTCCGCCCGGCTGCGCATCGACAAGTGGCTGTGGGCGGCCCGTTTCTTCAAGACGCGCTCGCTCGCGTCGGACGCGCTGGGCAAGGGCCGCGTGCGGATCGGCGGCGAGCCCGTGAAGGCGTCGAAGGACGTGCGCGTCGGCGACCTCGTCGAAATCGAGATCGAGCACGTGGTCTGGGAAGTCGAGGTGCTGGGCCTGTGCGACCTGCGCGGCCCGGCGAGCATCGCGCAGACGCTCTATGCGGAGACGGAGACCGGACGCGCGCGGCGCGCAGCCGAACAGGACCGGCGGCGGCTCTTTCGCGAGCCCGCGTCGGCGCTGCACGGCAGGCCGACGAAGCGCGATCGCCGCACTATCGACAAACTTGGGCGTGGGAGTTGAACAACGCGTCCATCGTGGCGTGAATGGCGCCGTATTCCGTCGTGTTGTCGGTCACGGCGCCGGACATGCAGATGGTGGTGGTTCCGGCAATGAGTACCAGTGCGACCACCGCAGTTGCAAAGGTCAGTTTCACGGTACTCCCCCCGGGAGATTGCACGGCGAAATGCACGACGGAACGGCTGGATTGCAGCCAACTCGGTGTGGTGCCCGGCTCGGCAAAAACGTGTTTTGCGCAGGACCTGTTCCTGAGTTTAGGTCAGTGCTGTCGCCCACTCAATTTCATTCTCGCGGCACTGCGTTAATGGTTGTAACGGTGGGTTTCCGTTGCCTTCCGGTGGCGGAAAAAACCCGTGGAAGCCCTTGAAATCGGCGATCCGGCATCCATGTGCATCTGCGATGCGCAAAGCGGGTGTCGCGCCCGAGCAACATGGCGCGAGTCGCCGGGCCGGTGGCCCGAGGCTTTGCTTCCTTTTTTAAATTTCAACGACGTTCAGCGACATGGAAAACACGCAAGAGAACCCGACGAGCCAGAACCCCACGCCCGCGGACGATCCGTCGCAAGCCGCCGGAGCGGCTGCTGCGGACGCAGCGACGCAGGGCGGCGCGGACGCCGAACTCGCACAGGCGCAGGCGAAGGTCGCCGAACTGCAGGATGCGTTCATCCGTGCGAAGGCGGAGACCGAAAACGTGCGCCGCCGTGCGCAGGAAGATGTCCAGAAGGCGCACAAGTTCGCCATCGAGAGCTTCGCCGAGCACCTGCTGCCGGTCGTGGACAGCCTCGAAGCAGCCGTTGCTCACGGCTCGGACGACCTGGCGAAGGTGCGCGAGGGCGTCGAGCTTACGCTCAAGCAACTGACTGGCGCGCTGGAAAAAGGCCGCGTCGTCGCCATCGACCCGGCTGGCGAGAAATTCGATCCGCACCGCCATCAGGCGATTTCGATGGTGCCGTCCGAGCAGGAGGCGAACACCGTCGTCAACGTGCTGCAAAAGGGCTATGTGATCGCCGACCGCGTGCTGCGTCCCGCGCTCGTCACGGTTTCCCAGCCGAAGTAAGCGTAATGAAAGCGCCCGGGCCCGGCCGCGATGGCCGTTGCACGGGCGATTGAAAAAAATTAATGACCGGATAGCGCCCGGGGTCTTGAAAACGCCGCAGTGGCACTTATTTGGGCAGCAGTTCCGGATTGAAGCGGATGGCCGGCGCAGCAGGCGAAAGCCGTCGCGCGAGCGGCGCTCCGCACAGCGACCAAACATTGGAGATTAGATAAACATGGGCAAAATCATCGGTATCGACCTCGGCACCACCAACTCGTGCGTGGCGCTGATGGAAGGCAATCAGGTCAAGGTGATCGAGAACTCGGAAGGCGCCCGCACGACGCCGTCCATCATCGCCTACATGGACGACAACGAAGTGCTGGTCGGCGCGCCGGCCAAGCGCCAGTCGGTCACGAACCCGAAGAACACGCTTTACGCAGTCAAGCGCCTGATCGGCCGCCGCTTCGAAGAAAAGGAAGTGCAGAAGGACATCGGCCTGATGCCCTACAAGATCGTCAAGCACGACAACGGCGACGCGTGGGTCGAAGCGCACGGCTCGAAGCTCGCACCGTCGCAGGTTTCGGCCGAAGTGCTGCGCAAGATGAAGAAGACCGCTGAAGACTACCTCGGCGAGCCGGTCACCGAAGCCGTGATCACGGTTCCCGCGTACTTCAACGACAGCCAGCGCCAGGCAACCAAGGACGCGGGCCGCATCGCCGGTCTGGAAGTCAAGCGCATCATCAACGAGCCGACGGCAGCCGCACTCGCGTTCGGTCTGGACAAGGCCGAAAAGGGCGACCGCAAGATCGCCGTGTTCGACCTCGGCGGCGGCACGTTCGACATCTCGATCATCGAAATCGCGGACGTGGACGGCGAAATGCAGTTCGAAGTGCTCTCGACGAACGGCGACACGTTCCTCGGCGGCGAAGACTTCGACCAGCGCATCATCGATTACATCATCGGCGAGTTCAAGAAGGAGCAGGGCGTCGACCTCTCGAAGGACGTGCTCGCGCTGCAACGCCTGAAGGAAGCCGCTGAAAAGGCCAAGATCGAACTGTCGTCGGGCCAGCAGACCGAAATCAACCTGCCGTACATCACGGCGGACGCCTCGGGTCCGAAGCACCTGAACCTCAAGATCACGCGCGCCAAGCTCGAAGCGCTGGTCGAAGAGCTGATCACGCGCACCATCGAGCCGTGCCGCGTGGCGATCAAGGACGCGGGCGTGAAGGTCGGCGACATCGACGACGTCATTCTCGTCGGCGGCCAGACGCGCATGCCGAAGGTCCAGGAAACGGTGAAGGAGTTCTTCGGCAAGGAACCGCGCCGCGACGTGAACCCGGACGAAGCCGTGGCCGTCGGCGCCGCGATCCAGGGCCAGGTGCTCTCGGGCGACCGCAAGGACGTGCTGCTGCTCGACGTTACCCCGCTCTCGCTCGGCATCGAGACGCTCGGCGGCGTGATGACGAAGATGATCAACAAGAACACCACGATCCCGACGAAACACGCGCAGGTGTATTCGACGGCGGACGACAACCAGTCGGCTGTGACGATCAAGGTGTTCCAGGGCGAACGCGAAATGGCAGCGGGCAACAAGCTGCTCGGCGAGTTCAACCTCGAAGGCATTCCGCCGTCGCCGCGCGGCGTGCCGCAGATCGAAGTGACCTTCGACATCGACGCGAACGGCATCCTGCACGTCGGCGCGAAGGACAAGGCGACCGGCAAGGAAAACAAGATCACCATCAAGGCGAACTCGGGCCTGTCGGAAGCCGAGATCGAGAAGATGGTGAAGGACGCCGAAGCGAACGCGGAAGAAGATCACCGTCTGCATGAGCTGGCCGACGCGCGCAACCAGGGCGACGCGCTCGTTCACAGCACGAAGAAGGCCGTGGCCGAGTACGGCGACAAGATCGATGCGGGCGAGAAGGAAAAGATCGAAGCCGCGCTGAAGGACCTCGAAGACGCGCTGAAGAGCGCGTCGGCGGACAAGGCGGCGATCGACGCGAAGGTCGAGGCGCTGTCGGCAGCATCGCAAAAGCTCGGCGAGAAGATGTACGCCGACATGCAGGCGCAGCAGGCGGGCGCAGCCGGTGCCGCGGGCGCGGCGGCGGGCGGTGCGCAGGAAAGCGCGCAGCAGGCCGACGACGTGGTCGACGCCGATTTCAAGGAAGTCAAGAAAGACTGACGCCAGAGGAACCCGTCCGCTGCAATCGCTTAAAGTAGCGGGCCGCAGCGGCGGGAACCGGCCGCATCGGTTACGATGCGCGCAGTATTTGCACACGCCTGGCGAGCCTCGACGGCTCTCCGGGCACATTTGTTTTTTGGAGCCTGCTCTCGACGGGGGCCGCCGGAAGTGCTGCAACACGGCGATCGAAGGGAGTGGCATACGGGTCACAGACTCCAGCATTCACGAGGAGCCGGTGCGCGCGACCTGACGCGTGGCCGGCGTTGAACCGATATGGCGAAACGGGATTACTACGAGGTTCTGGGCGTTGCGAAGAACGCGAGCGACGACGAAATCAAGAAGGCGTATCGCAAGCTGGCGATGAAGTATCACCCGGACCGCAATCCGGACAGCAAGGATGCGGAAGAGCATTTCAAGGAGGTGAAGGAAGCCTATGAAATGCTCTCGGACTCGCAAAAGCGCGGCGCGTACGACCAGTACGGGCACGCGGGCGTCGATCCGAGCATGGGCGGTGCGGGTGCGCAGGGCTTCGGCGGTTTCGCGGATGCATTCGGCGATATCTTCGGCGACATCTTCGGCCAGGCCGCAGGCGGCGCACGCGGCGCGCGCAGCGGCCCGCAGGTGTACCGCGGCGCGGACCTGCGCTACAGCATGGAGATCACGCTCGACCAGGCGGCGCACGGCTACGAAACGCAGATCCGCGTTCCGGGCTGGAGCGGCTGCGAGGTCTGTCACGGCTCGGGCGCGAAGCCCGGCACCAAGCCGGAAAGCTGCCCGACCTGCCACGGTTCGGGTTCGGTGCGCATGTCGCAGGGCTTCTTCAGCATCCAGCAGACCTGCCCGAAGTGCCACGGCACCGGCTCGTACATTCCCGAGCCCTGCACGAACTGCCACGGCGCGGGCAAGGTGAAGGAAACCAAGACGCTCGAAGTGAAGATTCCCGCGGGCATCGACGACGGCATGCGGATCCGCTCCGCCGGCAACGGCGAGCCGGGCATCAACGGCGGGCCGTCGGGCGATCTCTACGTCGAGATTCACATCAAGTCGCACCCGGTGTTCGAGCGCGACGGCGACGACCTGCACTGCCAGATGCCGATTCCGTTCACGACGGCGGCGCTCGGCGGCGAGATCGAAGTGCCCACGCTGGCGGGCCGCGCGAGCTTCACGGTGCCAGAGGGCACGCAGTCGGGCAAGACGTTCCGTCTGCGCGGCAAGGGCATCAAGGGGCTGCGTTCGAGCATCGCGGGCGATCTGTACGTGCACGTGCAGGTCGAAACGCCGGTCAAGCTCACCGACCAGCAGCGCGATCTGCTCCAGCAGTTCGAGAAGTCGCTGGTGGAAGGCGGCGCGCGTCACAGCCCGCAGAGCAAGAGCTGGTTCGACCGCGTGAAGAGCTTCTTCGACTGAGTTTCAATCGGGCAAGGCCCTGAACCGGCGGCGCGCAGCAGCGCCGCTGGCAAGGCCTCGCCAGGCTGTAGTTGGCCCGTAGGTAGGCAGCAGGTGCGTCTATGGCAGTGAACGACGGCGGCGCGGTGTTCGCGCTGCTCGACGATGGCAATTCCGATGGCGACTCAAGCGCGGTGCGCCGCACGAGTCGCCTGTACACGGGGTTCGTGCGTGAGCGCGTGTGTGCCCGGGCGCAGGATCTCGACGCGGTGTGCCGCGATGTCGACGACGATCTGCGCGCGGGGCTCCACGCGGTCGTGCTGGGCGATTACGCGTTCGGCCGCGCGCTGCAGTTTGCTGCACCCTCCGATTGCGACTCCCGCGAAACGCAGCACGGCGATGCCGTGCTGCGTTTTTTATTGTTCGAACGCTGCGAGCGCCTCGCGCGTGAAGATGTCGATGCCTGGCTCGCGGCGCGCGAAGGCGCCGACGCGCCCGCACCCGCAGGTATCGCAGGCGTTGTGTCCGGCGTCGATCGCGCACGGTTCGAAGCGGACATCGAAGCCGTGCAGGCCGCACTGCGCGCGGGCGAGTCGTATCAGATCAACTACACATACCGGCTTCAGTTCGAGGCGTTCGGCGCGCCGCTCGCGCTCTATCGGCGCTTGCGCGAGCGCCAGCGCGTGCCGTATGGCGCGCTGATCGCGCTGCCGGGCGACCGGTGGGTGCTGTCGTGTTCGCCGGAATTGTTCGTCGAGAAGCACGGCGACACGCTGCGCGCGAAACCGATGAAGGGCACCGCCGCACGCCCCGCCGATCCCGAAGCGGACCCCGCCGCCGATCATGCCGCTGCGCAGTTCCTCGCGAACGACCCGAAGAACCGCGCCGAAAACGTCATGATCGTCGATCTGCTGCGCAACGACCTCTCGCGCATTGCGCAGACGGGCTCGGTGCGCGTGCCGGCGCTCTTTTGCGTGGAGCCGTATGGGGCCGTGTGGCAGATGACGTCGACGGTCGAGGCGAACATGCGTGCGCACACGACGTTCGCCGACGTGATGCGCGCGCTCTTTCCGTGCGGATCGATCACGGGCGCGCCAAAGCACCGTACGATGGAACTCATCGACGCGCTGGAGCATGGTCCGCGCGGACTCTACACGGGGACGATCGGCTGGCTGGAGGCTGCGGGCCCTGCGGACGCCGCCGCGCGCGATGAGGGACGTGCCTCCGCAGCACAGACATGCGGCGACTTCTGCCTCTCGGTCGCGATCCGCACGCTGACGCTCGACGCGCCCGCTGCGCGAGGCGGCATGCGGCGCGGAGCAATGGGCGTCGGCGCGGGCATCGTGCTCGACAGCGTTGCCGCCGACGAATACGAGGAGACCCGTTTGAAAGCACGTTTTCTGACCGGGGCCGATCCCGGCATCGCGTTGTTCGAAACGATGTACGCGACGCGCGCCGAAGGCGTGCGCCACGTCGAGCGGCATCTCGCGCGGCTCACGGGCAGCGCCGCGTGGCTCGGTTTCCCCTGCGACGCCGACGCGTTGCGCACGCGTCTTGCGGCGACCTGTGCCGGTCTGCCCGAGGGTGTGCCGCATCGGATGCGCGTCGCACTCGGCAAGGACGGCGTGGCGCAACTGACCTTTGCGCCGCTCGTGCCGAATGTGCCGGTCGCCGGTCAGCCGGTCGGCGTGCTGCTCGCACCCGATCACGGCTTCGCGCCGGTCGAATCGGCAGACGCACTGTTGCTGCGCAAAACCACGCGCCGAGCCGAATTCGACCGCGCCTGGCACGAAGCCGAAGCGCACGGCGCGTTCGACATGCTGTTCTTCAACGAGCGCGGCGAACTGACCGAAGGCGGGCGGTCCAACGTGTTCGTGAAGCTCGATGGGAAGTGGTGGACGCCGCCGCTGTCATCGGGTGTGCTGCCGGGCGTGATGCGCGGCGTGCTGCTCGACGATGCGTCGCTCGCTGCGAAAGAGCGCGTGCTCACGCGCGAGGATGTCGTGAATGCCGAGGCGCTGATGCTCACCAACGCACTGCGCGGTGCCGTGCCGGCGCGGCTTGCCTGATGGTTTGCTGATCGCTGTCCGATGATCCCGGGCGGCCGCTGCAACGGAAGACGGTGCGCGGTCAACGAAAACGCAAGAGAAACAAAAAGGGCGCGGCGCTTCATTCATGCGCCGCGCCCTTCTTCAAGGGTGCTTACTGAAACCCGTGCTCGGCGCCGGGGAACGAACCGTCCTTCACGGCCTTCACATACGCGGCGACGGCCGATTCGATATTCGGCTGCCCCTGCATGAAATCCTTCACGAAGCGCGGGCGCTTGCCGGGGAAAATGCCGAGCATGTCGTGCAGCACGAGCACCTGGCCCGAGCAGCCCGCACCCGCGCCGATCCCGATCGTCGGCACGCGCAACTGGTTCGTGACCATCGCGCCGAGCGACGACGGCACCGCTTCCATCAACACGATCTGCGCGCCCGCGTCCTGCAGCGCCTGCGCGTCGCGCAGCAGCTGCGCCGCGCCGCTCTCGGTCTTGCCCTGCACCTTGAAGCCGCCGAACGCATGCACCGACTGCGGCGTGAGGCCGATGTGCGCGCACACGGGCACCGCGCGTTCGATCAGCATCTTCACCGTGGGCGCGAGCCATTCGCCGCCCTCGATCTTCACCATCTGCGCGCCCGCGCGCATGAGCTTCACCGAACTCGCGAACGCTTCTTCGGGCGTGCCGAACGTGCCGAACGGCAGATCGGCCATGATGAGCGCAGACGGCTGCGCGCGCGCGACGCACGCCGTGTGATACGCGATGTCGTCGAGCGAGACGGGCAGCGTCGTCGTGTGCCCCTGGAGCACATTGCCGAGCGAATCGCCGATCAGCAGCACGTCGACGCCCGCGCGGTCGCACAGCGACGAGAAGCTCGCGTCGTAGCAGGTCAGCATGGCGATCTTTTCGCCCGCATCGCGCATGGCCTGGAGTTTGGGCACGGTGACGGCGCTGCGGCTCGTTTCCTGCAGGTAAGTCATGGAGCAGTCCGTTGGAAAGCAAGACAGAAAGGGAAAGGGACGCAGTCTACAGCAGCGTGCCCTGGACGTTGGACTCCTTGCGGCCGCGCATGGTCTCGATGCGTTCGGCGATGAGCGCAAGGTCCGCGTCGGAGTCGAGCGGGTTCAGGTTTTCTGCGCCGACGGTCAGCACCGGCGCGTGGTCGTAATGATAGAAAAATTCGTTGTAGCTGTCGCAGAGGGCGCGCAAAAACGCGTCGGAAATCGGCCCTTCGATGGCGATGTGGGACAACGGCGGACGCGCCGTGCGGGTGGTCGCGAAGAGCGAAGGGCGTTCATCGGCCGATGCCGTCCGGCGCCGGGTTGCCCTGCTCGCGGTCGATGGCGGGCACCGTGCCGAAGCACGTGCACGGCGGTTTCACCTTCTCGATGCGCTGGTCGGCCACTGCGGGCAGCAGCGCGCTGGCCGGACCGTGGCCGGGAATCACGAGATCGGGCTCGATCTCGACCGCCGGGACGAGCACGAACGCGCGCGCCGCCATACGCGGATGCGGCACGGTCAGGTCGGGCGTGTCGATCACGGCGTCGCCGAACAGCAGGATGTCGATGTCGAGCGTGCGCGGGGCGTTGCGAAAGGGACGCTCCCGGCCGAAGTGATGCTCGATGCGCTGGCACAGCGCCAGCAGTTCCGGCGCGGCGAGGCTCGTGTCGAGCTTGACCACGCAGTTCAGGTAATCGTCGCCGACCGCGTCGATGGGGGCGGTGCGATAGATGCTCGACTTGGCGAGCACCGCGAGGGTGTGCTGCTGTGCGAGGCACACCACCGCGTCTTTGAGGGTCTGGCGCGCATCCCCCAGATTCGCGCCGATTCCCAGCCAGGCAACCGTCATGGCTTCACTTCCTGCGACTGTCGTTTCCGGTTCGTCAAAATCGCGTCATGCGCGAGGGCTGCGCAGTTCTCGCCCGGTCCTCGCCCGTCCTTACTCAGTCCTTGCTCAATCCTCGTACTGACCGTCATGGCCGGCACGCTCCGGCGCGCCGGTGCTTTCGCCGCCCGTGCCATCTGCGCCGCCTGCATCGCCAGCGTCATGTCCGGCTTCCCCGGCGGACCTGCGGTTCTTCGCACCGCCGCGGCGGCGGCGCTTGCGCGGCGCGCGTTCCTTGCCGCCCGCGGCGAGCAGCGTTTCGCGCGCGGCCGGGTCGCCGCTGATGAAATCCGTCCACCAGCCGCCGACCTCGGCGTCGAGTTCGCCCGACTCGCAGCGCAACAGCAGGAAATCATACCCCGCTCTGAAACGAGGGTGTTCCAGCAGCTTGATCGCGCTGCGGCCGCGCTTTTCGAGGCGCTGCTGCAGGCTCCAGATCTCGCGCATGTCCGACGAATAGCGGCGGTGGATCGCGAGCTTCTCCGTTTGCGCCTCGATCACGTCGTCCATCGCGTGATGGATCGCGGGCACGGGGAATTCGCCCTCGGCCGTGTATTGCTGCCAGCGCTGCTGGACGTCGTGCCAGAGCAGCGTCGCGAACAGGAAGCCCGGCGAGACCGGCTTGCCCGCGCGCACGCGCGCGTCGGTGCTCGACAGCGCAAGCGAGATGAAACGCTCGCCCTGCGGCTGCTCGAGGATCACGTCGAGCAGCGGCAGGAGGCCATGATGCAGACCTTCCTTGCGCAGCCACTTGACGCAGTCGAGCGCGTAGCCCGACAGCAGCAGCTTGAGCATCTCGTCGAAGAGACGCGCGGCCGGGACGTTGTTGATGAGGTCGGCGAGTTCCTTGATCGGCTCGCGCGTGCGCTCCTCGATCTCGAAGTCGAGCTTCGCCGCGAAGCGCACCACGCGCATCATGCGCACCGGATCCTCGCGATAGCGCGTGGCCGGATCGCCGATCATCCGCAACAGATGGGCGCGCATGTCGGCCATCCCGTTGTGATAGTCGAGCACGGTCTGCGTGGCCGGGTCGTAGTACATCGCGTTGATCGTGAAGTCGCGGCGCGTGGCGTCTTCGTGCTGCTCGCCCCAGACGTTGTCGCGCAGCACGCGGCCGCTCGCGTCCACCGCATGCGTGCGGCGGTCGAGTTCGTCGCGGTGCAGGCGCTTCGCGGGCGCGGCGCTCGCAGAGGGTGCAGAGGGCGCAGGCGGATCGACCAGCGCGCGGAACGTCGAGACTTCGATGATTTCCTGGCCGAACTGCACGTGCACGATCTGGAAGCGCCGGCCGATGATGCGCGCGCGGCGAAAGAGCTTCTGCACCTGGTCGGGCGTGGCGTCGGTGGCGACGTCGAAGTCCTTCGGCGCGACGCCGAGCAGCAGGTCGCGCACCGCGCCGCCCACGATGAACGCGCGAAAACCGGCTTGCTGGAGCCCCTCGGTCACGCGGACCGCGTTCTTCGAGATCAGTGCGGGGTCGATGCCGTGGATGTCGGCGGGAAGGACGACGGGCGCGATCGGCCCGGCGTTTCTGCCCGAACCCTTCGCGGCCGTGCGGGAGCGGGACTTCGTCGTGGCCTCGCCAGCAGCGGTAGTCGTGGCAGTCGTGGCACCAGCGGCCGGTTTGCGGCGGGTGCGGGGAGCGGTGTCGTCGTGCGACGGCGCGGACGCCGCGCCGGTCGATGCATCGTCTGCGGCCGTGGCGGACGTGCTGTCCTGGCCGAATAGCTTGCGGATGAGTTTTTTGATCACGATGCCTGGAACAAATCGAGGATGCGCCAGCCAGCCGCCTGTGCATGTGCGCGCAGCGTGGCGTCGGGATTGGTCGCGATCGGGTCGGTCACTTTTTCGAGCAGCGGGATGTCGTTATGCGAGTCGCTGTAGAAATAGCTGTGCTCGAAGTCCGACCACGTCTTGCCGAGCGACGCGAGCCACGCCTCGGTGCGCACGATCTTGCCTTCGCGGTAGCTCGGCGTGCCGGTCGGACGGCCCGTATAAGGCGAGTCCGGATGGCCGTCCACCGTTTCGGCCTCGCAGGCGATCAGCTTGTCGACGCCGAACACCCCGGCAATCGGGCCCGTGATGAATTCGTTGGTCGCCGTCACCATGCAGCAGAGGTCGCCCGCGTCCTTGTGCTGGCGCACGAGTTCGATGGCAGCCGGAACGATCGCCGGCTTGATGACTTCGTGCATGTACTGATCGTGCCATTCCTTGAGCTGGGCGCGCGAGTGCTTCGAGAGCGGCGTGAGCATGGCGATGAGATACGCGTGGATGTCGAGCACGCCGGCCTTGTAGTCGGCGAAGAAGCGGTCGTTCTGCTCGTTGAAGCGCTCGGCGTCGACAATGCCGAGCTTCACCATGAAGCGGCCCCATTCGTGGTCGCTGTCGGTTGGGATCAGCGTGTGATCGAGATCGAAAAGTGCAAGGTTAGCCATGGGCGCTCATTTTACTTGAAGCGGATAAAGCCGTTGGCCGCCGCCGGTTCGCCTGCTTGCTGCGCGTCGGAGGCGGGGGTGGCTGACGGGCCGTCGCCGACGCGCGCGCGAGGCTCGGCGGGCGCGTGCGGCGTGCTTTGTGCTGCTGCTTCGGTTGTGTCGGTTGCTGCTGTGTCGGGGTTGCCGCCGGGTTCTGCGCTTGGGTCGCTGCCTGGTGCTCCGCCCGGTTCGCCGTTCGGTTCGCTGCTCAGTTCGCCGCTGGGTTCTCCGCTCAGTTCGCCGCCGGGTTCGCCGCTCAGTTCGCCGCCGAGTTCGCCGTTCAGTTCGCCGCTGACGTCGGCATCGACTTCGCCCGTGAGCTCGCCGCCCAGTTCGCGCTCGACGACGTCGCGAAAGCTCGCGCCGAGTTCGCCGTCGACGCTGTCGGTCGGCGTGGCAAACGGCGCCGGTTGCGGCGCACGCGGCTGCGAGGCCGGTGCACGCGCCGGTTCGTAGGGCGCGGCGGGGCTGGCGGAAGCATCGGCTTGTGCGGATGGCATGCGCTCGCCGCCGATGTCATCGCTTGCCGGGCCGCTTTCGCTGCCGTCATCCGCGCCCGGAGCCAACGCCGGATCGACGGAGAACAGATCGAGTTCGCCGTCGATGCCGTCATCGAAACCGCCTGCCGCTGCTGCAGCCGCCGCCGCGACGGCGGCGCCGCCGTCCGTGGGCAGCCCCGCCGCGAGCATCGTGCGCAACAGCGGCAGCGTCACCGCGCGCTTCTGTTCGAGCGAAAAGCGGTCGAGCGCGTCGAGCAGCGCCATCAGGCTCGGCATGTCGCGCCGGAAGTGCGTGAGCAGGTAGGCGGGCACGTCGTCGGCGAGCGCGATGCCGCGCTCGCGTGCCGCCCGCTTCAGCACGCTGGATTTGTCGGCGTCGGCGAGCGGCGCGAGGTGGAACACGAGCCCCCAGCCCAGCCGCGTGCGCAGGTCCTCGCGCACCGCGAGACCCATCGGCGCCGCGCGGCCGGTCGCGACGAGCGCGCAGGTCGGGTGCGCGCGCACTTCGTTGAACAGGTTGAAGAGCGCGATCTGCTGCGCGCCCGAGAGCGCGTCGCAATCGTCCACGGCGTAGATCGCCACGCGCGGATCGAAGCCGAACGCCGCGAGCGCACTCTGCGGCCCGAGATACCGCGCCTCGCCCGACGGCGTTGCGTGGACGAGCGCGTGCAGCAGATGGCTGCGCCCGCTGCCGGGCTCGCCCCAGACGTAGAAGGTGCGGTCGGCGACGGGACCGGCTGCGAGCGCGCTGTCGAGCCCGCGCAGGTGCGCGACCAGCTCCGTGTTGGCGCCGGTGTGGAAGTTGTCGAAGGTCGATGGCGGCGGGGTGCCGAGATCGAGCGTTAGCTGTCGCTGCACGGTGGGCGTAAATCAGTTCTTGTAAAGCGCGCTATCGAGGTAACTGCGGCGCAGCTCGCGCAGCGCGACCGAGAGGATCGCGCTTGCGGGCAGCGCCAGCAGCACCCCGAAGAAACCGAAGAGTTGCCCGAAGGCGAGCAACGCGAAGATCACCGCGAGCGGATGCAGCCCGATGCGCTCGCCGACGAGGCGCGGCGTGAGGAAGAAGCCTTCGAGGATCTGTCCGATGCCATAGACGAGCGCGACCGCGCCGAAGCCGTACCAGTTGCCGAACTGCAGGAGCGCGGCGATCAGCGCGAGCACGAGGCCGGTCGCGTAGCCGAGATAGGGGATCAGCACGGCGAGGCCCGTGAAGATGCCGACCGGCAGCGCGACTTCGAAGCCCGCGATGGAGAGCGTGATCGCGTAGAACGCCGCGAGAATCGCCATCACGAGCAACTGGCCGCGCAGGTATTGCGCGAGCATGCGGTCCATTTCGCCCGCCAGCTCCATCGTGCGCGCGAACCAGCGGCGCGGGATGAAGATCTGCAGGCGCGCGAGCATCGCGTTCCAGTCGTAGAGCAGATAGAACAGGACGAGCGGCACCAGCACGAGGTTGCTGACGAGCGAGATCATCACGTCGCTGCTCGTGCGCACCGATGCCCAGGCGTAGAGCGCAATCGACTGTGCGCTGGCTTCGAGCTTGCTCGTCGCGAGATCGCGCAGGCTCTGGAAGTCGAGCGTGTCCTGCATGCCGAGCAGCGCGAGTTTGGGCGTGAGCCAGTCGTGCAGGTGGTTGAACATCACCGGCACCTGTTGCTTGAGCTGTGGCCCTTCTTTCTGGATCACGGCGAGCAGCAGCACGACCAGCATCGTCACGGCGAGCGCGAACAGCAGGATCATGACGAGCGCGGCGAGGCTGCGCGGCACGCGGTGGCGCACGAACCACGCCACGCCCGGCTGCAGGATGTAGGCGATGATCGCGCCGAGCAGGAACGGCGTGAGGACCGGCCGCAGCAGCCACAGCACGATGCCGAAGGCGAGCGCCAGCCCGGCCCAGATGAGGGCCTGGCGCTGGTACGGCGTCAAAATCGGTGTATTCGGTGACAAGGGATGGCTTTCCGGTCGTTGGGCGGGCCGCGATGGGACTATTCGGGCCATTCAGGTCGTTTGGGACGCTGCCGCGTATGCAATTTGCGGCCAGGCAGCGGCGGCGAGGTGCCGTCAATCGGTTAAAATCGCATTTTACCGACCTTCTGGCACTTCCCCATGAATCAACCGAAATCCGACCAGGCCGCCGGCGCCCAGGGCCTCTCGTACCGCGATGCGGGCGTGGACATCGACGCGGGCGACGCGCTCGTCGATCGCATCAAGCCCTTCGCGAAGAAGACGCTGCGCGAAGGCGTGATGGGCGGCATCGGCGGGTTCGGCGCGCTGTTCGAAGTGCCGAAGAAGTACAAGGAGCCCGTGCTCGTGTCGGGCACCGACGGCGTGGGCACCAAGCTGCGCCTCGCCTTTCATCTGAACAAACACGACACGGTCGGCCAGGATCTCGTCGCGATGAGCGTCAACGACATCCTCGTGCAAGGCGCCGAACCGCTCTTCTTCCTCGATTATTTCGCGTGCGGCAAGCTCGATGTCGACACGGCCGCGACGGTCGTGAAAGGCATCGCGTACGGCTGCGAGCTGTCGGGTTGCGCGCTGATCGGCGGCGAAACCGCCGAAATGCCGGGCATGTACCCGGACGGCGAATACGACCTCGCGGGCTTCGCGGTCGGTGCGGTCGAGAAAAGCAGGATCATCGACGGCAGCATGATCGCCCCGGGCGACGTCGTGCTGGGCCTCGCTTCGAGCGGCATCCATTCGAACGGCTTCTCGCTCGTGCGCAAGATCATCGAGCGCGCGAACCCGGATCTCAACGCCGACTTCCACGGCCGCTCGCTCGCCGACGCACTGATGGCGCCCACGCGCATCTACGTGAAGCCGCTGCTCGCGCTGATGCAGCAGGTGACGGTGAAGGGCATGGCGCACATCACGGGCGGCGGGCTTGTCGAGAACATTCCGCGCGTGCTGCGCGAAGGTCTCACTGCCGAACTCGATCACAACGCCTGGACGCTGCCGCCGCTCTTTTCGTGGCTGCAGCAGCACGGCGGCGTCGCCGATGCGGAGATGCATCGCGTGTTCAACTGCGGCATCGGCATGGCCGTCGTCGTGTCCGCTGATCAGGCCGATCAGGCCGTCGCGCAGCTCGCCGCCGCAGGCGAGCAGGTGTGGAAGATCGGCTTCGTACGCGAGAGCAAGGCTGGCGAAGCGCAGACCGTGGTGGTCTAAGACGGCTCGCCTTAAGCGCTGAACCCGCGCTGAACCCGCTGAATTCGCTTGATCGATCGGCTTGAAAAAATTCGCGCCGGTGAGGTCGGCCCATCAGGGCTTGCCTCACCGGCGCGAAGTCGTTTCAGGGCGTTTCAGGGCGCTTCAGCGTACGCGCTGACTGCGTTACAGCACCGTGCGCACGTGCCAAAGCTCGGGGAACAGCACGATATCGAGCATCTTGCGCAGATAAGGCGCGCCGCTCGTTCCGCCCGTGCCCTGCTTGAAGCCGATGATCCGCTCGACGGTCGTCACGTGGCGAAACCGCCACTGCCGGAACGCGTCTTCGAGATCGACAAGTTCCTCGGCCATCTCATACAAGTCCCAGTACTGCGAAGGGTTGCGATAGATTTCGAGCCAGGCGGCTTCGACGGACGGATCGTGCGCGGTGGGCAGCGTCCAGTCGCGCGTGAGCCGCTCCGGCGCGATGGCGAATCCGCGCCGCGCGAGCAGGCGGATCACTTCGTCGTAGAACGAGGGCGCTTCCAGCGTGTCTTTCACCTGCTTCAGAATCTCGGGCCGGTGCTCGTGCGGCTTGAGCATCTGCATATTCTTGTTGCCGAGCAGAAATTCGATCTGCCGGTACTGGTACGACTGAAACCCGGAAGAACTGCCGAGGTAAGGCCGCATCGCCGTGTACTCGGAAGGCGTGAGCGTCGACAACACGTTCCACGCCTGCACGAGCTGCTCCATGATCCGCGACACGCGCGCCAGTTGCTTGAAGGCGGGCGGCAGTTCATCGCGATGCACGTTCGCGAGCGCCGCACGCAGTTCGTACAGCGCGAGCTTCATCCATAGCTCGCTCGTCTGATGCTGCACGATGAACAGCATCTCGTTGTGGTCGGGCGAGAGCGGATGCTGCGCGTTCAGCACCGCATCGAGCGCGAGGTAGTCGCCGTAGCTCATCGACTTCGAAAAATCGAGCTTGGCGTCGTGCCAGCCAGCTTCGCCTGCTAAGCCTTCTGTACCCGTTGTGCCTGCTGTGCTCGCCGCTGCCGGCGCGCTCGCGCCGGGGCAGGTGCCGCGCGGCGCAGCCGCGGCGTCGATGGCGTCCGGCATGCCGGGAATCTGCATGTGATCGGTCAAGTTCGTCTCCTTTTTTTATGGGACCTGGCTCGTCAACGCCGCGTCCCATTCCATGTCAATCAGTTTCAATCAGGTTCAATCAGGTCACCGCGCCGCGCGCGGCGAATTCGGGCTTGCGCCAGGATTCGGTCGTGAGCACGTCGCGCAGCGTTTCGACGGCGTCCCACACATCCACGAAACGCACGTAGAGCGGCGTGAAGCCGAAGCGCAGCACGCCCGGCTCGCGATAGTCGCCGATCACGCCGTGCGCGATCAGCGCCTGCATCACCTCATAGCCATGCGGGTGCTCGAAGCTCACGTGCGAGCCGCGCTGCGCGTGCTCGCGCGGCGTGACGAGCGTGAGGTCGAGGCCCGCGCAGCGCGTCTCGACGAGTTCGATAAAGAGATCGGTCAGCGCGAGCGACTTGCGGCGCACCGCTGCCATGCCGGTCTGCAGGAACACATCGAGACCGCATTCGACGAGCGCCATCGAAACGATCGGCTGCGTGCCGCACAGGAAGCGGCCAATGCCGTCGTCCGGGCGGTAGTCGGGGCTCATCTCGAACGGCTTCTTGTGGCCCCACCAGCCCGATAGCGGCTGCGAGAAGGCGTTCTGGTGCCGTCTGGGCACCCAGACGAACGCGGGCGAGCCCGGGCCGCCGTTGAGGTACTTGTAGGTGCAGCCCACGGCGTAGTCGGCGTTTGCGTCGTTCAGCGCGACGCCGACCGCGCCCGCCGAATGCGCGAGGTCCCACAGCGCGAGCGCGCCGCGTGCGTGGATCAGTTCGGTGAGCGCGGCCATGTCGTGCATGTAGCCCGTGCGGTAGTTCACGTGCGTAATCATCGCGACGGCGACGTCGTCGGTGAGCGCAGCGGGCAGCTCGGCGGGATCGTCGACGAGGCGCAGTTCATAGCCTCGGTCGAGCTGTTCGATGAGGCCCTGCGCGATGTAAAGATCGGTCGGGAAATTCGCGCGCTCGGAGACGATCACGCGGCGCTTCGGATCGCGTTCGGCCTGCATGCGCAGCGCCGCCGAAAGCACCTTGAAGAGATTCACCGAGATCGTATCGGTGACGACCACCTCGTCCTCGGCTGCGCCGATCAGCGCGCCCAGCTTGTTGCCGAGCCGGCGCGGCAGCGCGAACCAGCCCGCCGTGTTCCAGCTGCGGATCAGGCCGTCGCCCCATTCGGCGCCGATCACGGCCTGCGCACGTGCGGCGGCGGCTTTGGGCGGCACGCCGAGCGAGTTGCCGTCGAGGTAGATCGTGTCGGGTGCGAGCGCGAACTGGTCGCGCAGGGCCGCGAGCGGATCGGCGCGATCGAATGCTTCGGCTTCGGTGCGCGTTTTGTTGTGCGCTTCGTTTCGTGCGTCGTTCCTGTTTGTCATGAGCGTTTGCATGTGGGCGGTTGGCATCGGTGATGAAATTCGAGGACGGTCTATGCCGTGCGAGGCAGCGCGCGCAGCACGGCGCGCACGGGGCTCGCATCGAGCGTGGCGAATTTGAGCGGCAGCGCGATCAGCTCGTAGTCGCCCGGCGCGACGGCGTCGAGCACGATGCCTTCGAGAATCGCCATGCGATGCGCACGAATTCGGTGATGTGCGTCCATCGTCTTCGAATCCTGCGGATCGAGCGATGGCGTGTCGATGCCGATCAGCCGCACGCCGCGCGCGGCCAGCAGATCGATTGTCTCGGGCGCGACCGCGCAGAACGCGCTGTCCCAACGCTCGACGCTCGCCTGCGCATAGGTGCGCAGCAGCACGCGCGGCGGCAGATCGTCGAGTGCATGCGCGATGTGCGCGGGCAGCACGAGCGGCGCGGCGCCGATGCAATGGATCACGCGGCACGCGCCGAGATAGGCGTCGAGCGCGACCGCGCCGATCGGCGCGCCGTCTTCGTCGTAGTGCAGCGGCGCGTCGGTGTGCGCGCCCGTGTGCGGCGAGAGCGTCACGCGTGCGACATTCACCGGCGAACCGGCCTCCATGCGCCAGACGCGTTCCACGCCGACCGGCGTATCGCCGGGCCAGACGGGCGTGCCGGGATGGATCGGCGGGGAAATATCCCAGATATTGTTCATGACGTTGATCCAGATGCGCAGTCTATGCTTCGAATGATAGGCAAGCTGGAGTGAAATGTGCTTGCTTAAAAAACGCCGCGAGCTATAACTGTTGGCAGATAATTCACAACAAGCCGGGAAAGGGGACCAAATATGAATGCAATCTCGCTCGATGCTACCGATTGCCGTATTCTCGCGGTGCTGCAAAACGAGGGCAGAATCAGCAACCTCGATCTTGCCGAACGCATTTCGCTCTCGCCATCGGCGTGCCTGCGCAGGCTGCGGCTACTGGAAGAACAGGGTGTGGTGGAGCGCTATCGCGCGTGCCTGAACCGGGAGATTCTCGGCTTCGAGATGGAGGCGTTCGTGCAGGTATCGATGCGCAACGACCAGGAAAGCTGGCACGAGCGCTTCGTGAGCGCGCTGCGCGACTGGCCGGAGGTGGTGGGCGCGTATGTCGTGACGGGCGAGACGCATTACCTGCTGCGTGTGCTCGCCCACAATCTCAAGCACTATTCCGATTTCGTGCTCAACAAGCTGTACAAGGCGCCGGGCGTGATGGACATCCGCTCGAACATCGTCCTCACGACGCTGAAGGCGGAGTCGGGCGTCCCCGTCGATCTGATCCAGCAGCGGGAGCCGAAGAGCGCCGTGGCGTGAGGCGGGCAGTGCCCGCATGTGCTCAGAGCGGCTCGATCTGGTGGAAGCCGCCGCCGTGGTAGACGAGCGGCGGCGCATGGGCGAGGTCCTCGCACACGCCGCAGCGCTCGACTTCGCCGACGAAGATCACGTGGTCGCCTTCTTCATAGCGGCTGCGGTTGTGGCACTCGAACCAGGCGAGTGCGCCATCGAGCACGGGCATGCCGCTGTCGCCGGCCGCGTGCGCGACGCCTGCGAACCGGTCGCCCTTCACCGTCGCAAAACGCTTGCACAGGTCGAGCTGCGACGCGGCGAGCACATTCACCACATAATGGCTGTTCGCGCGGAACACCGACATCGACGCCGAACGCGTCGCGAGGCTCCACAGCACGAGCGGCGGATTCATCGATACGGAGTTGAACGAACTCGCGGTGATGCCGATCAGCGGGCCGTCGGGCGCGCGTGTCGTGATTACCGTGACGCCGGTCGCAAACTGGCCGAGCGCGCGGCGAAAGGCAGCGTCGTCGAAATTGGGCGGACTGGCGCGGCGGGTCATCGGAGCGCGGCTCCGTTTGCGGGGCGCGCACGCGGTGCACGCGGCGTACGCGGTGCGAGGAAAGTGAAAGTCGGAATCAACATCATGTGAAAGAGCGACGAATTGTCGCAATTCTAGCGGAAGCAGCCGATGGCCGCCCGGCTGGCACGGCTGTTTCCAGCCCCGGTCGCGTCTGGCGGACCGCATTCAAGGAGTGAGCAGCATGAATCAGACAGTCGAAACGGCCACGCTTGGCGGCGGATGTTTCTGGTGCCTCGAAGCCGTGTATCTGCGCGTGGAAGGCGTGCTTGCGGTGGAGTCGGGCTACGCGGGCGGCCATGTCGCCAACCCGACCTACGAGCAGGTCTGCGACGGCCAGACGGGGCATGCGGAGGTCGTCAACGTGACGTTCGATCCGGTGAGGATCGGCTACCGCGAGATTCTCGACATCTTCTTCGGCATCCACGATCCCACCCAGCTCGACCGGCAGGGCAACGACGTCGGCGAGCAGTATCGCTCGGTGATCTTCACGCACTCGGCGGCGCAGCGCGAGACGGCGCTGCAGGCGATCCGCGAGATCGCAGCGGAAGGCGTGTTCGACGGGCAGATCGTCACCCAGGTGCAGCCGCTCGACGGCAACTATTTCCCCGCCGAGGCGTATCACCAGAACTACTTCGCGCAGCACGCGGATCAGGGCTATTGCGCGGCGGTGGTCGCGCCGAAGGTCGCCAAATTCCGGCAGAAGTTCGTGCACCGGCTCAAGCCGGAGTGATTTGATGTGACGTGACGCTGCGCTCTGCGCGGTGTTCGCGGGTTCCGAAGGAGCGGGGCGCATGGACGTTTCCCGCTCTTTTTTTTGCGCCGACGCGGGGTGCGGGCGCAGCCGCATTCGTTGGTCGTCGGTTGTTAGTCGTCTGCTGCGCCCGGCTCGTCGTGGCCAGGGTGAGCGGTCGCGCGGTGCTCCTCTTGAGCGGCTTCGGCTTCGCCGTGCGCCACGTGTGCCGCGTGTACCTCCTGCGCCCCTTGTGTTATTTCCCCCTGTAACCGCAAAAACTCGTCGGCGATAGCTTGCGCCAGCTTCGCGCACGACAGCGGCGACGAGCCCTCCGCCTTGTTGTTCGTCGTGATCAGCACGCTCTGCCCTGCAAGCGCGTAGCGCGCGGCTAGTTCCGCGAGTGCGTCGCGCGTGTGCGGGTCTTCGTCGACGAGCTTGTCGAACGGTTCGTAACGCGCCTTCGCCTGTTCGTAGCGAAAGCCGCTGTGCAGGTTCCAGCGCACGATCAGCGGACCGGCGGGCGTTTCGCCGTCCATCAGCGCGAGCGCCGCGGCCTGACGCAGCGGGTCCGGCATGCGCGCGTGCAGCCCCACACAGTAACGCGCGCCTGCCGCGCGCAGCATGCGCACGAAGCGCGGCGTGAGCAGGCTCGCATCGCGGATCTCGACGGCGTAGCACGGGCCATCAGGCGTGGGCGGCAGCGGCGGCAGCGCCATCAGGAACGCGTGGAGGCGCTCGACGAACGCGGCTGGATCGGCGAGCAGCTGATCGGGCAGCGGCGGGAACTGGAATACGAGCGCGCCGGCCTTTGCGCCGAGCCCGGCCAGGCACGGCTCGACGAACTCGCTCGTTGCCAGTTGCGCGTTCAGGAAGCACGGGTTGGCCGCGACCGGTTCGCCGCGCTCGGCGCGCACGCTGGCGTCGGTGATCGAGGCGGGCGCTTTCACGATGAAGCGGAAGTGATCGGGCACCTGCTGCGCGTAGCGCAGGTACTCGGCGATGGAAAGCGGCGCGTAGAAGGACCGGTCGATGCTGACGGATCGCAGCAGCGGATGCACGGCGTAGGCCGTCAGCCCGTCGCGGGCCAGTTTGGCGTTGCTGTAGTCGTCGCCGTAGACAATGCCGCGCCAGCCCGGAAACGACCACGACGACGTGCCGAGGCGCACCTGCGGCGGCAATCCGGCGGCGAGGGCGAGCGTGGCTTCGTCGGCCACGACCGGGAGGACGCCGCGCGCGCGGCGCTTCGGGGCGGGCGGCGCGGCCGTGCGGGCTGCGCTCGCTGCGGGGAATCCTGCGAATTCGGCGAATTCAGCGGTGATGGGCGCGGGCTCAGGCTCGCGCTTCGCGCGCGGCGGCCGGGGCGCGGGCGTTTTCGGCGCCGGTTCAGGTGCCGGTTCAGGTGCGATGAAGCCGAACAGATCGGCTTGCGGCTCATCGGACGTGTTGGACGTGGCGGCCTCGGCGGCGCTATGCGCTTCGTCCGTCGTGTCGATAGTGGCTGCCGGGGCCGGGGCGTCTCGGTCGTTCATGCGTGTGCGCCTCGAAGTTCTGCGCCCAGACGTCGGGCGTGTGCGCATGGTGCGGTCGTGTGCGCCCGGCGTCAACCGCCCGTGGTTTGCCGGATCGCGCAGCCGGTGAGATCACACCCATGCGGCGCGAGCGCATCGCGCGGAAGTTCTGCGCGGACCAACTGCGCGCGCCAATCGCGTTGTCTAACCAGGCGGCTCAACCAGGCGGCTCAACCAGGCGGTTCAACCAGGCAGGCCAGCCGCGCCGCAGCCCAGCCAGCCCGCCGCTACCGGGCGCTTACGGCGCGAGGCGCTCGATGCGCCACGCCGCGCCCTCGCTCTCGCGCGAATAACGGATACGGTCATGCAGCCGCGACGGGCGGCCCTGCCAGAATTCGACGGTATCCGGCACGAGCCGGAAGCCGCCCCAGTGCGGCGGGCGCGGCGGATTCTCGCCGAACTTCGCGGCGAACTCGCGCTCGCGCGCTTCAAGCTCCGCTCGGCTGCCGATCACGGCGCTCTGTTGCGACGCCCACGCGCCGATGCGCGAGCCAAGCGGCCGGGAGTGGAAATACTCGTCGCTTTCGGCGTCGGTGGTCTTCTCGACCTTGCCGTCGATGCGCACCTGGCGCTCCAGCTCGATCCAGTAAAAGAGCAGGCACGCGTGCGGATTGGCGATGAGATCGTGGCCCTTGCGGCTTTCGTAGTTCGTGTAGAACACGAAGCCGCGTTCATCGACGCCCTTGATGAGCAGGATGCGCGCGCTCGGACGGCCTTCGGCGTCGACGGTCGCGACGGTCATCGTGTTGGGCTCGGGCAGTTTCGCGTCGAGCGCCTGGGCAAGCCAGGTCTGGAACTGGCGGATGGGATCGGGATCGACATCGGCGGCATCGAGCGAGCCGAGCGAGTAGGTCTTGCGGAGGTCGGCGAGAGTCGTCATGTTTTAGGCAGGCACTTCCGTGCGGACAAATAGGGCGAAGGACGCAACCTGCTGCGCGCGCCGCATGTCACACCGCAGCGGCGTCACATGCGAGGCGCGGGGCCCGGCGTGTGCCGGTGCTCAGCGAATCGCGTCCGATCAGGCAAAATACGGGTCTCGCCTGGACCGCGGCAGGTTGCGTGCGGTCCGCTTTTGAACTGCTACCGTCATGTCCAGTACCCCGATTTCGCCGCAAACGGATCTTACCGCGCTCCCGGCGGCTGAAGAAGCCGACCGTGCCCGCCGCTTCGGCGGCGTCGCGCGGCTTTACGGCGCACCGGCGCTTGCCGCGTTCGAGCACGCGCACGTCGCCGTGATCGGCATCGGCGGGGTCGGGTCGTGGGTCGCCGAGGCGCTCGCGCGCAGCGCGATCGGTACGCTCACGCTGATCGACCTCGACAACGTCGCCGAAAGCAACACCAACCGCCAGATCCACGCACTCGACGGCAATTACGGCAAGCCGAAGGTCGAGGCCATGGCCGAGCGCATCAGGCTGATCGACCCGGACTGCGATGTGCGGCTCGTCGAGGATTTCGTCGAGCCGTCGAATTTCGATGCGGTACTCGGCGGCGGTTTCGACTACGTGATCGACGCAATCGACAGCGTGCGCACGAAAACGGCGCTGATCGCATGGTGCGTGGAGCACCGGCAGCCGCTCATCACCGTGGGCGGCGCGGGCGGGCAGCTCGACCCGACGCGCATCCGCATCGACGATCTCGCGCTGACGATCCAGGACCCGCTGCTCTCGAAGGTGCGCGGCCAGTTGCGCAAGCACCACGGCTTTCCGCGCGGGCCGAAGGCCAGGTTCAAGGTGAGCGCCGTGTATTCGGACGAGCCGCTCATCTATCCCGAAGCCGCCGTGTGCGACGTCGATCCCGAGGCCGAGCACGTCGTGACGTCGCCGGGGCATCACGCGCCGGTCGGCCTGAACTGCGCGGGCTTTGGATCGAGCGTGTGCGTGACGGCGAGCTTCGGTTTCGCGGCGGCGGCGCACGTGTTGCGCACGATTGCGCACGCTGCGACGGCGCGCTGATCACTCTGATCACGCTGACGATCCACGCCGTTTCCTCGCGCGCAAAAAAACGCACGGCCCGTGCAAGGCCGTGCGTTTTTCGTTTTGACTGCGTGCGTTGTGCTGAAAGTCGCCGTGCGGGCGGTGCTTCAGATCAATTGAGCACCGCGCTCAGCTTGCGGCGCCATTCGCTCACGAGCTGCGGCTGATGCGCCGCGAGATCGAACACCGAAAGCATCGTCTTGCGGCCGATGTCGTCGCGGAACGTGCGGTCGAGCTTCACGATTTCCAGTAGCTGCTCGAGTGCGCCCGGAAATTTGTGTCGCGCGATCAGCGCGTTCGCGAGATCGAAGCGCGCCTCCAGATCCGCCGGATGCGCGGCCACCTGGGCTTCGAGCGCGTCGGTGGGCGGCAGGTCGAGCGCGGCGTCGAGTGTGTCGAGGCGCGTCTTGATCGCGTTGAAGCGCGGATCGATGCCCTGCGTGATCTTCGGCGAAAGCAACTCGACTTCCGCGCGCGCGTCGTCGCCGCGATTGTCGGCGAGCAGCAGCTCGATCAGGTCCATGCGCGCTTCGTCGTGGCCCGGATCGTAGGCGAGCGCGGCTTGCAGCGCTTCGTAGGCTTCGTCGCGGCGGCCTTCTGCGAGCGCTTCCTGCGCCGCGCGGCGCTCGGCTTCGGCGGCGTCCGGAATCAGTCCGTCGATGAACTGGCGCAACTGGCCTTCGGGCAGCACGCCGATGAACTGATCGACGGGCCGTCCGTCGACGAAAGCGACAACGTGCGGAATGCTGCGCACCTGGAAGTGCGTGGCGAGTTCCTGGTTTTCGTCGACGTTCACTTTCGCAAGCTTCCATTTGCCCGCGTATTCGGCTTCGAGCTTTTCGAGCAGCGGCCCGAGCGTCTTGCACGGGCCGCACCATGGCGCCCAGAAGTCGATCAGCACCGGTGCGAGCGTCGATGCCTCGATCACGTCTTTTTCAAAAGTGGCCAGCGTGGTATCCATTGCGTCCTCGTCGGGTTCAATCTGTCTCGCCTTCAGTTGGAGACGAAACGTTCGAGTTCAATCGGCACCCTGCACCCTGTACTCTGCTCCCGGCATCCGGCGCGCGCATGCGCGCCGTTCGTCCGGTGATTGTCCGGCGCTTATGCGCCATTCACCGCGGCTTCTTTTCCGGCAGCGGAATCCATTCGGTTTCGCCGGGAACCTGTCCCATTTCCTGGCGCGTCCAGGCGGCCTTCGCGGCTTCGATCTTCTCGCGCGAACTGGCCACGAAGTTCCATTCGATGAAGCGCTCGCCCTCCAGCCTTTCGCCGCCGAGCAGCATCACGCGCGCCCCGTTCGTGCTCGCGAGCGTGACGGTCTCGTCCGGTTCGAGCACGGCCATCGTCGTGGCTTCGAGCGGTACGCCGTCGATCGACAGATCGCCCTCGACGAGATACACGCCGCGCTCCTCGTGCTCGGGTTCGAGCGCGATGGCGCCGCCCGGCGCGAAGCTGGCGGCGACGTAGAGCGTGCCCGAAAAGGTTTCGACAGGCGAAGTCTCGCCGAACGCCGTGCCCGCGATCACGCGCAGCGTGACGCCGTTGCGCCGGAGTTCGGGCAGCGTGGCCGCGGCGTGATGGAAGAACGACGGATCGGTGTCTTCGTGATCCAGCGGCAGCGCCACCCACGTCTGGATGCCGTGGATGGTCGAGCCCGTCGCGCGATCTTCCTGCGGCGTGCGCTCCGAGTGAACGATGCCGCGCCCGGCGGTCATCCAGTTCACATCGCCGGGGACGATCTTCTGCTGCGAGCCGATGCTGTCGCGATGCATGAACGTGCCGTCGAAGAGATAGGTGACGGTGGCGAGGCCGATGTGCGGGTGCGGCCGCACGTCGACGCCCGAACCCGCTTCGAGCGTGGCCGGGCCCATGTGATCGAAGAAGATGAACGGCCCGACGAGGCGCGCAGCAAGTGCGGGGAGCACGCGTCGGACGAGCAGGTTGCCGATGTCGCGCGTGTGAGGCTTGAGGACCACTTTGATCGATGAGGACATGAAAGCTTCCTTGACGGTCGGATAGCACGGAAAGCGGGAGACGGCGGCAGGCGCGGCTTGCGCGCGCGGCCATGCGGGCGAGTCCACATTCTAGCGCCCGTCCATACAGGCTGCTGCGGGGGTGCTGCGGAGGTGCGCCGCTCCCGGTACACTCGCTAATCCGGCTGGAATGACCTGGAGCGTGCGATGTCGCCAAAGGATCTGTTGCTTGCGCTGGTGGTGGTGCTGGCGTGGGGCGTGAATTTCGTGGTGATCAAGGTGGGGCTGCACGGCGTGCCGCCGATCGGCAGCGCTTTGCCGCCCTTGTGTCTTAAGTCATGCGGTTCTTCGCGAGCGGCGGATTCGCCGCGAAATAGCGCTTGATGCCCTTGAGAATCGCGTTCGCCATCTTGTCGCGATAGGCGTCGTCGTTGAGCTTCGTCTCTTCCTCCGGGTTGCTGATGAACGCGGTCTCGACGAGGATCGACGGAATGTCGGGCGCCTTGAGCACCGCGAAGCCCGCCTGCTCGACCGAGCCCTTGTGCAGCTTGTTGATGTCGCCGATCTCGTTGAGCACGAAGCTGCCGTAGCGCATCGAATCGCGGATCTGCGCCGTGGTCGACATGTCGAAGAGCGCGCGGTTCACGGCGGCGTCGGCGGTCTGCACGTTGATGCCGCCAATCTGGTCCGACGAGTTTTCCTTGTTCGCCATCCAGCGCGCCGCGGCGCTCGACGCCCCGTGCTCGGACAGCGCGAACACCGACGAGCCGCGCGCGGCCGGCGTCGTGAACGCGTCTGCGTGAATCGACACGAAAAGGTCCGCGCCCACGCGCCGCGCTTTCTGCACGCGCACGTTCAAAGGCACGAAGAAGTCGGCGTCGCGCGTCATCATCGAGCGCATGTTGGGCTGCGCGTCGATCTTCGCGCGCAGCCGCTTCGCGATGTCGAGCGCCACATGTTTTTCGTAGGTGCCCGCGCTGCCGATCGCGCCCGGGTCTTCGCCGCCGTGGCCGGGGTCGATCGTCACGGTCAACAGACGCACCGTGCCGCCCTTGCCCGACTTCGGCGCGACGAAGCCGTAGTTGTCGTCGCCGCTCTCTGCGCCGTCCTGGGCGAGCGCGGGCGCCGAGGGTGAGGCGGGTGCTGCGGGTGATTTCAGCGCGGACTTCGGTGTGAACTTCGGTGCGAACTTCGGCGTGCGTTGTGCGACGACCGGCGGCGCGGACGGTGCAGGACGCACCGCGCGCGCGCGCGGCGCAGCGGGCGAGGGACTTGCGCCGTCGTTTTGCGCGTAACGCTCGAAGAAGGCGTCGCTGTTATCGGCGGATGGCCCGGTTGGCGCGGCCGAGGGGCCCGCGAGCGTCGAAGGCGGCACGTCGTGCGGCATCGTCTCGCCCGCGTCGAGCTGTTCCTGCTTCTTCTCGGTCTGCGCGAGCAGTTCCATCAGCGGATCGGGCGCGACGGCGGGGTACAGGTCGAACACGAGCCGGTAGCGGTATGTGCCGACCGGCTGCAGCGTGAACACCTGCGGCTTCACCGAGCCCTTGAGATCGAACACCATGCGCACGACGTGCGGCTGATACTGGCCGACGCGCACGGACTGGATCTGCGGATCGTTCGGCGCGATCTTCGAGACGAGATTCTTCAGGGCGTCGTCGAGGTCGAGACCGTTGAGGTCCACGACGAGACGGTCCGGGCCGCGCAGCGTCTGCTGCGTGGTCTGGAGCGGCTGATCCGATTCGATCGTGACGCGCGTGTAATCGCGCGCGGGCCACACGCGCACGCCGACCACCGAGGTCGCGAAGGCGAGGCGCGGCGCTGCAAGGCCCAGCACCAGCGTGGACGCGCCCGCCTTCAGGATCTGCCTGCGCCGCCAGTTGTGCGTGGCGGTGGCGGCCGATTCGATCGTGCGGAACGGTTTGATTAACAACTTTCTAGACATGCCTTTCCCGATGCGCTGTATGCCCAGGCGGTGAGCACGCGGCCCTCGCCGTAGTTTCCGGGTTCGAGCGAGAACACGAGGTCCGGTACGCCGAGCAGGCCACCCGCGCGTTGCGGCCATTCGACGAGACACACCGCGCCGGCCGCGAAATACTCGCGAAAGCCGGCGTCGGCCCATTCGGCCGGATCGCTGAACCGGTACAGATCGAAGTGATAAAGCTGAAGTTCGCCGTTCGCCGTCTCCACCGTGTAGGGTTCGACGAGCGTATAGGTGGGGCTGCGCACGCGTCCTGCGTGGCCGAGTGCGCGCAGCGTTGCGCGCACGAGCGAAGTCTTGCCCGCGCCAAGCTCGCCCATCAATTGCACATGCAGGCCGTCGAAGCGTGGTGTTTGCGGGTTCTGCGCGGCTTGCGCCGTTTGTGCCGTTTGTGAGCGGCGCATTTCGAGCGCATGGGCAAAGCGTGCGCCGAACGCATCGGTGGCGGCTTCGTTTGCGAGGTCGAAGCGGCGCTCGAGCAGGATGGCAGCGAACGGTTGCTGTGCGTGTTCGAAACCGGACGTGACGGACGTAAGGGACATTCTCGTAAAATGACGTGATGAACCGCAGTCCCCAGCCTTCCTCTTCAGACTCCGCGCCCGCTTTCACGGACGCGGCAGATCCTTCATCCGGCGCGGCAGCTGCCGCAGCGTCGTCGTGCGAAGCGCACGCGAGTGCTTTGCCGCATTCGTCGTCTTCGGCGCCGCTCGATGCAGCGGCGCTTGCCGCGCTTGCGACGCGCATCCGGACATGGGGACGCGAACTGGGGTTCGGTGCGATCGGCATCAGCGACACCGATCTGTCGCATGCCGAAGCGGGCCTCGCCGCGTGGCTCGAAGCGGGCTGCCACGGCGAAATGGATTATATGGCCAAACATGACATGAAACGTGCGCGGCCAGCGGAGCTTGTGGCCGGTACGCGACGCGTGATCACCGTGCGGATGTCTTATTTGCCGGCGGCGGCGCTCTCGCCCGACGCGGCCAGCGCAGGCGCCGCGGCGGCCGCAAGCGGGACGCAAGATTCAGTCCAGACCACACAAACTGCACAAGCCGCGCAAGGCGACTGGCGCGCACGCGAGCGTGCGCGGCTCGCCGATCCGCAGGCCGCTGTCGTGTCGGTTTACGCGCGTGGCCGCGACTATCACAAGGTGCTGCGCGCGCGTTTGCAGCAACTCGCGGAGCGTATCGAGGGCGAGATCGGATCGTACGGGCATCGCGTGTTCACCGATTCTGCGCCGGTGCTCGAAGTCGAACTCGCGCAAAAGGCGGGCGTGGGCTGGCGCGGCAAGCACACGCTGCTTCTGCAGCGCGACGCGGGCTCGCTCTTTTTCCTCGGCGAACTCTATGTCGACGTGCCGCTGCCGGTGGACGAAGATGCGGACGACAAAGCAGACAACAAAGCGGACGACAAAGCAGCAACGACATCCACACCCGCGAAGGAAGCAGCAGGCGCGCATTGCGGCAGCTGCACGCGCTGCATCACCGCGTGCCCGACCGGCGCGATCACCGCGCCGTATCGCATGGACGCGCGGCGCTGCATTTCGTATCTGACGATCGAACTGAGGGGCAGTATTCCCCTGGAAATGCGCGAGCTGATCGGCAATCGTGTGTATGGCTGCGACGACTGCCAGCTCGTGTGCCCGTGGAACAAGTTTGCGCAGGCCGCACCCGTCGCCGATTTCGACGTGCGGCACGGACTCGATCGCGCGACACTCGTCGAGTTGTTTGCCTGGAGCGCAAAAGAATTCGACGAGCGTATGCAGGGCAGCCCGATCCGCCGCATCGGCTATGAGTGCTGGTTGCGCAATATCGCGGTCGGAATGGGCAACGCGTTGCGTGCGCCGCGCGTCCCCGCCGGGCAGCACGAGAGCGTGCTGCGCGCGGACAGGCCACTCGACGCCGAAGCACGCGCGGCCATCGTCGCGGCGCTGCGCGCGCGCGAGCACGACGAATCGGAACTCGTACGCGAGCATGTGCAGTGGGCGCTCGAGGCGGCGTAGATTACCGGCGTAGATTACAAACCGCAGCGAAAACGAAGCGGCGAACGAGCCGCGCGCGGCAACCCTGGCACCCGCGCCGCGGCGCAGACGGAGGCAAGCATGTTTAATGCAGTAATCGACGCACCGTTCGGCAAGATCGGCATCCGCACCGGCGGCGCGACGGTGCGCGAGATCGTCTATCTGCCCGAAACGGCCGCGAACTATGCGCCCGATTGCGCGCTCGCGGTGCGCACGGCGGCGCAGATCGTGCGCTATTTCGAGGATGCGTCCGCGGGCTTCGACTTGCCGCTCGCCGCACTCGGCACGCCGTTCCAGCGGCGCGTGTGGCACGGCATCTGCGCGATCGGGCCGGGCGCGGTGCTCACCTATGGCGAACTGGGCAGGCGCATCGGCAGCGAGTCGGCGCGCGCGGTCGGTCAGGCGTGCGGCTCGAATCCTTTTCCGCTGGTGATCCCGTGTCACCGCGTGGTGTCGGCAAGCGGCATCGGCGGCTTCGCGCATCATGGCGGCGACGGGTTTTTCCGCAACGTGAAGCGCTGGCTGCTCGCGCACGAAGGCGCGTCGATCCGATGACCGGTGCGAACCCGCAGGCCGGCGCGCCGGCAACCGAGGCCGCTGCCGATACAGCCGATACCTTGACGCCCGAAGCCTCCGCCGCGCTCGGTACGAGCCTCCTGTGCATCGACACGTTTTGCGACGCGCTGTGGCTCGAACACGGCCTCTCGCGCAACACGCTCGATGCGTACCGGCGCGATCTGCGCCTGTTCGCCGAGTGGCTCGCGAGCGCGCGTTCGAGCACGCTCGACACCGCGCGCGAAGACGATCTCTTTGCCTACAGCGCGCGCCGCAAGGAAGACAAATCGACGTCGGCGAACCGGCGGCTTTCGGTCTTTCGCCGCTATTACGGCTGGGCGCTGCGCGAGCAGCGCGTGCATGCCGATCCGACCGTGCGCATCCGCTCGGCGAAACAGCCGCCGCGCTTTCCCTCGACGCTCAGCGAAGCGCAGGTCGAGGCGCTGCTCGGCGCCGCCGATGTCACGACGCCGCTTGGCCTGCGTGATCGCACGATGCTCGAACTGATGTACGCGAGCGGCCTGCGCGTGACCGAACTCGTGACGCTGAAGACCGTCGAGGTCGGGCTGAACGAAGGCGTTGTGCGCGTGCTCGGCAAGGGCGCGAAAGAGCGGCTGATTCCGTTCGGCGAGGAGGCGCATGCGTGGATCGAGCGCTATCTGCGCGAGGCGCGGCCCGTGCTGCTCGGCGCGCGCACGGCCGACGCGCTGTTCGTGACCGCGCGCGCGCAGGGCATGACGCGCCAGCAGTTCTGGCACATCATCAAGCGCCACGCGGCGGCGGCGGACGTGCATGCGCCGCTCTCGCCGCACACGCTGCGCCACGCGTTCGCGACGCACCTGCTCAATCACGGCGCGGATCTGCGCGTCGTGCAGTTGCTGCTCGGCCACAGCGACATCTCGACGACGCAGATCTACACGCACGTCGCGCGCGAGCGCCTCAAGGTGCTGCACGCGAAACACCATCCGCGCGGGTAATACGACGTGGCGAAGTGGCGGCGCAACGACGCGGCGGCGCTTCGTCTCCGCCTCGATGCAGCCCGGCGCGCGTGCGCATTACAATGCGCCGATGAGCAAATCGAAACACGTCTCCGAAACGCCCGCCACGCAGATGCTGCGCCGCGCGGGCGTCGCCTTTGGCGAACATCCCTACGAATACGTCGAGCACGGCGGCACCTCCGAATCGGCGCGTCAGCTTGGCGTGGACGAGCATCGCGTCGTCAAGACGCTCGTGATGGAAGACGAGCACGCGAAGCCGCTGATCGTGCTGATGCACGGCGACCGCACGGTATCGACGAAGAACCTCGCGCGCCAGATCGGCGCGAAGCGCATCGAGCCCTGCAAGCCCGAAGTCGCGAACCGGCATTCCGGATATCTCGTCGGCGGCACCTCGCCGTTCGGCACGAAGAAGACGATGCCGGTCTTCGTCGAATCGTCGATCCTCGAACTCGACGCCATCTGGCTCAACGGCGGACGCCGAGGCTATCTCGTGAGCCTCGCGCCCGCCGTGCTCGTCGAACTGCTCGGCGCGAAGCCCGTGCAGTGCGCGAGCGTCGAGTAACGTCGTGTAGCTTCGAGTAGCGTCAGGTAACGGCGGGCGGGTGGCAGCGCGCCGCGCGCATCGGCAGGTTCCCGGGTTCGCGCGCACCGCGCGCTTCGGTAGAATGGGCGGCCTCGCGCATCGGGCGAGGCCACGATGGCCGCGCCGTGCGCCACGTTCAACCTCCACCGGGTCTCGTGCATGTACAACTTGTTCGTCGCCGTTCTGGCCTATCTGATCGGCTCGGTTTCGTTTGCCGTGGTCGTGAGCGCCTCGATGGGCCTCGCCGATCCGCGCTCCTACGGCTCCGGCAATCCCGGCGCGACCAATGTCCTGCGCAGCGGCAACAAGAAGGCCGCGATCCTCACGCTGCTCGGCGACGCCTTCAAGGGCTGGCTGGCCGTGTGGCTCGTCGCGCACTACGGTCCGCGCTTCGGTCTCGGCGACGCAGCGATTGCACTCGCCGCCATCGCCGTGTTCCTCGGCCATCTCTATCCGGTGTTCTTCCGCTTCCAGGGCGGCAAGGGCGTGGCCACCGCCGCGGGCGTGCTGCTCGCGATCCATCCGGTGCTCGGCGGCGCGACGGTGCTCACCTGGCTCATCGTCGCGTTCTTCTTCCGCTACTCGTCGCTCGCGGCGCTCGCCGCAGCCGTGTTCGCGCCGCTCTACGACGTCTTCATGTTCGGCCCGAATGTCATCGCGCTCGCGGTTCTCGGGATGAGCGTGCTGCTGTTCTGGCGCCATCGCTCGAATATTTCGAAGCTGATCGCGGGCACCGAAAGCCGCATCGGCGACAAGAAGAAAACCGCTGAAACCGGTCAATAAGCCGGTCGATAAGCTGGTCAACAAGCCGGTTTTGCAGCAAGAGCGGGCCTGCGTGCCCGCTTCGTCATTCACAGCGGCATCCGCGCCGCTGCCCGCCGCCTTACACCCCGCCTGTTTCCTCCGTTCTGTTCGATTCGTAGGTTCGCACCCCGTATATTGATACGGCTCAAGTTTGCCGTGGCGACTGCCGTAAACCCGAGGCATGGCCCAGGACCGTTCCTGGCGGCCAACTCGCTTTTTGCAGGAGCCGACTTCTCATGCTTTCCACCCTCCGCGCGCGTATCGTCGCGCTCGCCGCCGCTATTGTCGTCGTCGCGCTCGGCGCGAATACGGCCCTCGAATACTTCGTCGCAAAGTCGCACAGCACAGAAGCGGTGAACAGCACGCTCTCGGCCGTCGAGAGCAGCGAGGCTGCCGGCATCGGCGGCTGGGTCGCTTTACACGCGCAGATGATCAACTCGCTGCAGGACGCCGTGCTGGCCGGGGATCCCCTTCCCGCGCTGAAGCAGGTTGCGCTGGCGGGCGGCTTCATGAACGTCTACGCCGGCTTCGCGGACAAGACCTCGAAGTTCTCCGATCCGACCGGCATTCCGCCCGATTACGACCCGACCGGGCGCCCCTGGTACAAGCAGGCCGTCGCGGCAGGCAAGGGCATCGTGACGGCGCCGTACGTCGATGCCGCCACCGGCAAGCTCGTGGTGACGTTCGCCGTGCCCGTGATTCGCGACGGCGCGGTGAAGGCCGTCGTCGCGGGCGACGTGACGATGGACAGCGTGATTGCAAACGTGCGTTCGATCCGCCCGACGCCGGGCAGCTTCGGCATGCTCGTCGACAGCACGGGCCAGATCGTCGCGCACCCGGACGAGAAGCTCACGCTCAAGCCCATCTCGGATGTCGCGTCCGAACTGACCGGCGATCGCCTCGCCGCGCTCTTCGCCGCGCCGGACCCGCTGGCCGTGGACGCGGGCGGCAGCGTCAAGCTGATGCGCGCACAGCCCGTCGCGGGCACCGACTGGCACGTGATCGTCGCGCTCGACCGCACGGATGCGACCGCGGACATGCGCTCGCTGCTGACCGCTTCGCTGATCGCGCTGGTCGTGATCGCGGTGGCGGCGGCCGCGGTGGTGGTGGCGGCGACGGCGGTGACCTTCAAACGGCTCTCGAACGTGCGCGATGCGATGGACGGTATCGGCGCGGGCGAGGGCGATCTCACGCACCGCCTGCCCGACGAGGGCAACGATGAAGTCGCGCAGATCGCGCGCTCGTTCAACGCGTTCATGGACAAGATGCGCCAGGTGATGCGCCAGATCCGCGACGCGAGCGAGTCGGTGCGCACCGCGAGCGACGAGATCGCCGCGGGCAACATCGATTTGTCGAGCCGCACCGAATCGGCGGCGTCGAACCTGCAGCAGACGGCCGCGTCGATGGAGGAGATCACCTCGACGCTCGCGCAGTCGGCCAACGCGGCGCGGCAGGCTGACCTGACGGTGGCGTCGGCGTCGCAGGCGGCGTCGCGCGGCGGCGTGGTGATCGGCGACGTCGTGCGCACGATGGACGCTATCGAAGAAGCATCGGTGAAGATCGCCGACATCATCGGCGTGATCGACGGCATCGCGTTCCAGACCAACATCCTCGCGCTCAACGCGGCGGTGGAAGCGGCGCGCGCGGGCGAGCAGGGCCGCGGCTTCGCGGTCGTGGCGGGCGAGGTGCGCAGCCTTGCGCAGCGCAGCGCGCAGGCCGCGCGAGAAATCAAGGAACTGATCGAATCGACGGTGACGAGCGTGAAGTCGGGCTCGCAACTCGTGCACGATGCGGGCGACACGATGGACGAAATCCTGCGCAACGTCGCGAACGTCACGAGCATCATCTCCGAAGTGACGGGCGCGGCAGCCGAGCAGACGCGCGGCATCGAGGAGGTGAATCGCGCGGTGAACCAGCTCGACGAGATGGTGACGCACAACGCGTCGCTCGTCGAAGAATCGACGGCGGCTGCCGCCGCGCTGCGCGGCCAGGCCGCGAATCTCGCCGATTCGGTGGGGCAGTTCAAGCTCGACTGAGCGGAGCGGAGCGGCGCAGGCGGGACGGCGCACGATAACGGCGCACGATGCGCGGCCTGTCGTTCAAGACGACCATGGGCAACGTGCTGACGCTTACGCCGCCCCTGACCGTTACGCCCGGGCAGATGCTGGAAGCGCTGGCGGTGATCGAAGAAGCGATGGTGGCCGGGACATCGGCTGATGGAGGAAAACGGCAGAAAACGGCAGAAAGCCGGACGTGCGCTCGCGAAGCCGCGTGGGAAGGATCCGTGGCGTCGCGCGGAATCACGGCAAGCGCCTGGTATATGATCGCGTCCTAACGTACTGGAATGATCTTCATGCAAGTGCTGGTCGACGCCGACGCCTGTCCTGCCGTCATCAAAGACATGTTGTTTCGGGCCGCGCGGCGTGCCGAAGTGCACGTGACGCTGGTTGCCAACCAGTATTTGCGCACGCCGCCGTCTCCGTTTATCAAGTCGATCCAGGTGCCTGCGGGTTTCGATGCAGCCGATGCGCGCATCGTAGAACTTGTCACAGCGGGCGATCTGGTGATTACCGCGGATATCCCGCTCGCCGCTGCGGTAATCGAGCGCGGCGGACACGCGCTCGATCCGCGCGGAAACTGGTTCACGCCGGACAATATCCGCGAGCGCCTGACCATGCGCGACGTCATGGAGCAACTGCGCAATTCGGGCGTTGAAACGGGCGGGCCGACGCCCTTCAGTGCGCGTGACAGCAAGGCGTTTGCGGGCCAGCTCGACCGGTTTCTCGCACGCCATAGCGCGCCGCCTCGAGGGGCGGCCTAGTTTCCGCTCGGTCGTCGCTCAATTGCCACTCTGTTGCCGCGCGGTTGCTACGCAGTTGCCGCGCAGTTGCACGCAGTTGCCGCGATCAGACGCGAACGCGTGCGCTCAGGACCACGGAACGTTTATCGGCGGTGCATGCCGCTGCGCGGCTGTCCAGCCGGCGCGCGCTCGTCCTTGTGGCGGAAGTTGATCCGTCCTTTCGTCAGATCGTAGACCGACAACTCCAGCGTGACCCGGTCACCGGCGAGAATGCGAATGTGATTCTTGCGCATGCGGCCCGATGCATACGCACTGACCACCACGCCGTTTTCGAGCGTGACGCGGTATTTGCTGTCCGGCAGCACTTCGTCGACGACTCCGTCGAGTTCCAGCAGTTCTTCCTTTGCCAAATCAATGCCTCCAAAGAGCGTCGTGTCGCGTCGATGCAAGACGTCGGCGCATACGGCCGGTTACTGCATCGCTTTCGCGCAGGGTGATGTTGAGCGTTGTCCGGCGCAATTCGCCGATACGCGCCAAAGCGCACGGGCGCGAACCGGGCCAGGGAGCAACGATGTTCGTGGCGGCGAAATCCGGCAATCCAGAAGAGCCTGGGATTTTCCGGGGAATGCGCCTGAGTGATGCCGTCGATCAGTACCCGGTTCTCAGCCAGCTGGCGTGAACCCGTTATCGACCGGTAGACGCGAAGACGAGCAAACCATGAACACCACACCTTTCACCTGCAGATGCGGCGCAAACAGGAATGCCGGAGAAGAGGGATGCCTTGCCGTAGCGCGCGAGCGCCACGGCAAGGCAAGAGAATCGCGCCGCCCCAATGGGCGAACGCCATCAGACAGCTTTACAGCGGCGTGATGTTCGAAGCCTGCAGACCCTTCGGGCCACGCTTCGTTTCGTAGCTGACCTTCTGGCCTTCAGCCAGCGTCTTGAAGCCCGTGCCCTTCACTTCGGAGAAGTGGGCGAACAGGTCGTCGCCGCCCTTGTCCGGGGTGATGAAGCCAAAGCCCTTGCTATCGTTGAACCACTTAACAGTACCGGTTTCCACTAGTAAATCCTTAAACAAACGAACAAAAATTCACGCCCCGGAAAAGAAGGCGAATGAAAAATCAAAAAAGAAGAGGTCAACGAGAGCCGCATGAAGCGGCAAAAGATGAGCAATCAAGCATTTTGGCGATTTTGCCCGGTGACGGTACCCGGTGTCCAGTGGCACGTCAAGCGCTTTTTTCGGGCAGTAGGGTTAATTTCCTGCTTTTTCCGCAGCAAGCACGCGTCTTTTTATGCGCTGTGATCGCCAGGCGCTCGGGGCAACGATTGCCGGATTCGCACGCCGTGCGAGGTTGCGCGAGGTTGTGAGCAGCGAAGGCACGGCAACCGTGGCGTGCGCCTTCAGCGTATGCATTTCGCCTGTGCGATCGATCAGTCGCGGAAGTTGTTGAAGTCGAGCGGGGTGTCGGTGACGTCCTTGCGCAGCAGGGCGATCACGCTTTGCAGGTCGTCGCGCTTTGCGCCGGTCACGCGCACGGCGTCGCCCTGGATGCTCGCCTGAACCTTGATCTTGCTGTCCTTGACGAGCCTGACGATCTTCTTGGCGAGGTCGCCCGACACGCCCTTTTTGACGGTGATGACCTGCTTGAGCTTGTCGCCGCCGATCTTCTCGATCTTGCCGTAGTCGAGGAAGCGCACGTCCACGTTGCGCTTGGCCATCTTCGAGATCAGCACGTCTTTTACCTGGCCGAGCTTGAAGTCGTCGTCGGCGAACGCGGTCAGCTCGCGTTCCTTTTGCTCGACACGCGCATCCGAGCCCTTGAAGTCGAAGCGCGTCGAGATCTCCTTGTTGGATTGCTCGATGGCGTTCTTCACTTCGATCATGTTGGCTTCGCTGACGACGTCAAACGATGGCATTTGTTTCTCCCAGTAGTGCGGGTGCTGTAGCTGCGGGCAGCGGCCATCCAGACGGGCGCCGCGCCGCACACTCGCTATAATCACGGACCGACGCCATTCTACCGGCGCCATTGCGTTTGCCCAAGGCCGCGCGGCCGCGGGCGCGTTACCGGGTGTCTGGCCGGTTGGCGGCCTGGTGATGAGCCTGGTTGGTGGCCTGATCCGTCCTGCCGGCGCAGTCCGCGTTTTGTCCCGGGTTGTCCGTTTTCGTCCGTCTCGTCCGCTTTTGTCCGCTTTTGCCTGTCTCTCCGTTGGCTGCGATGTCCGCCCCTGACCCGATCACCGTCGATTTGTCCACCGTCTGGTTCGCCGCCGGATATGCGCTGCGCGCGCACAACACCTTCGGTTTCGACGTGCGCGCGCGCCTTGCCTGCCGCATCGACCGCGAAGCGGACCTGATCGAAGCCGTGCGCGACCCGCGTGCGGCGGGGCTGCCGATGCTCGTGCTCGGCGGCGGCAGCAACGTGGTGCTCACGCGCGACTACGACGGCCTCGTGCTGCTCATGGCGCTGCATGGCCGCCGCGTGGTGCGCGAGGACGCCGACGCCTGGTACGTCGAGGCCGCAGCGGGCGAGAGCTGGCACGAGTTCGTTTCGTGGACGCTCGAAGCGGGCATGCCGGGCCTCGAAAACCTCGCGCTGATTCCGGGCACGGTGGGCGCGGCGCCGATCCAGAACATCGGCGCCTACGGGCTCGAAATGGCCGATCGCTGCGCATCGGTGCGCGCCATCGAGACGGCGACGGGGGCGGTAACCGAATTCGATGCCGAAGACTGCGCGTTCGGCTACCGCGACAGCTTTTTCAAGCGCGAAGGGCGCAATCGCTACGTGATCACGTCGGTGACGTTCCGGCTGCCCAAGGCGTGGCAGCCGAACGCCGGTTATGCGGATCTGTCGCGCGCGCTCGCCGAGCGCGGCGCCGATGGCGCACCCGATGCGCGCGCCATCTACGACGCCGTGGTGGCGGTGCGGCGGGCGAAGCTGCCGGACCCGCTGCTTGTCGGCAATGCGGGAAGCTTCTTCAAGAATCCGGTGATCGACGCGCCGCAGTTCGACGCGCTCTTCGCACGCGAGCCGCAAATCGTCTCGTACCGGCAGGCGGATGGGCGCGTGAAGCTGGCTGCGGGCTGGATGATCGACCAGTGCGGCTGGAAAGGCCGCGCGCTGCGTGCGGCAGCCGTTCACGACCGCCAGGCGCTGGTGCTCGTGAACCGGGGCGGCGCGACGGGCGCCGATATTCTCGAACTCGCGCAGGCGATCCAGCGCGACGTCGCGGCGCGCTTCGGCGTGGCGCTGGAGCAGGAGCCGGTGAGCCTCTGAGCCTCTTAGCCTCTTCTGCGCAGGCTCGCCGCCGAACTCCGAACTCCGACCGCGGCGGTGCAATACCGCCCGCGCGTCACCTCACACCGTCTGGTTCCCGGCCGCGAATACTGGCCCTTGCACGAACCGCACGTCGTATTGCAGCAACTGCTCGAACTGCGCGGCATCCGCGACGCGGTTGAAAATGAGCGGAATCCGCAGCCGCGCCGCGTAGCTCACGAGCGGCTTGACCATCGAATCGCGCAGCGCCGCGCTTGCGTCCATCTTCACGAAATCGAGCCGCGCCATATCGGAGATCGACAGGATCTGCCCGGCGTTCGGCAGGTTGCCCGCCACTTTGAATCCATAGTGCTGATAGCTTTTCGTCAGGTAGCCGACGAACGTCCGGTGCGCGACCGCCGCAGCCGGCAACTCGATCACGATGCGCCCGGGGTTGAGCCCGAACGACACGAGCACGTTCGAAAAATGGTGTCCGTGGTCGTATTTCACGCTTTTCAACAGCCGTTCGTGTACGCGCAGGAACAGCAGCCCGTGCTGCTGCGCGCCGAGGAAGTTGATCGTGTGCAGCGCGCGCACCATGCGGTCGAGCGCGACGAGTTCCTGGTCGTCGCGTGAATCCTCGAACGGGTTGAACGGCACAGTGCCGCCGTTCTGCTCGCGCAGCGTCACGGCCTGGAAGCCCAGTTCGTCGCCGAAGCGCGACGCGTTGGCGAGATCGGCCGTCAGCGACTGCACGCCGCTGTGCACGGAAATGTCGTAGATCGGCTCATAGGCCGAGAGCAGTTCGATGCCGTGGCACGTCGCGACGGCCTGGGCCGCGTGCGGGCCGGTTCCCATCGCGAGATGGTCGGCAAGAAACGGATATTCGGTCGCACGGGCGACAAGCTCGGAAATGGTCGGAGCAATCATGGTGGCGTCAATGGCGGCGCTGGCCCCCAGGCGCTGGAGCGGGGCCGCATGACGCGATGTTAGCAAGTCGGCGCGCTCGCGGCTTCTACTTCCTCAGCATATCGATATGGTTGCCGCGCGCGGGCGCGGTTTTGGAGGGAGGTTCAGGGCCGCAAAAGGCCGGAGCGACGGCACGACCGTTCGGCCTTTGGGGGAGTTTCGCTGCGCAGCGCGTATCCTGCGGCGCTTTTCAAGGCTCGGCGGGGTGCGGCGCCGGATAATCGCGCGCCACGTCAATGGATGCCGTATGCGGCGAATTCCACCACACCTGGTGCAGTTCGTGTACACGCTGCGCCATCTTCGGATCACGCATCACGACTTCAAGGTTGCGCGAGTGGTCGAGATAGCCGCCGCTCCAGTTGCTTGTACCCACCCAGGCGATCTCGTCGTCGATCGACATGATCTTGCTGTGGACGACGCGCGCATACGGAATGAAACCGCTCGCCGCCGGCGGCACGGTGACGACCCGCACCTCGACATTCGGCACAAGCGCGAGACTCTTCAAGTAGCTCACGTCGGGCTTTTTCAGATTCCAGTTTGCGACCAGAAGCTGTACGCGTACGCCGCGCGTGGCTGCGGCTCGCAACGCCGTGTCGATCACGGGGTAGTACACGCGCTTGTGCGTCTCGCTGTATTCGAGCGGGGCATAGGTCATCACCTGCACCTGGATCGAGCGCTTTGCCGAGCCGATCAGTTGCGGCAGGACCTTCTCCGAATCCGCCACGCACGCGGGGTTGTAGGCAGCCGGACTCGCCACGAGGAACGATGCGCGGCTTTCGCACGCGCCGCTGCGAGCCACTGCCGGGTGCGGCGGAACGCGTCCTGCCGCGAGCGCCTCCTGTGCCTTCCAGTCTCGCTCGAAGATCGCCGAGATCTGGCGCACCGTCACGGGATCGCCGATTCGCAAGCCCGTTTCGTCGATGTGTTCCAGCGCACGCCAGTCGAAGTTCTGGCTGCCGAGGAACGCCGTACGCCGGTCAACCACGAAATACTTCGCGTGAATGATCCCGCCGCTCAGCCTGCTGAAGTCCATCGTGCGGAATGCCAGGTTCGGAATGCTCCGAATCCGCGCGAGCGTCGGCGCATCGGAGATCTTCAGACCCTTCTCGTCCATCAGGAAGCGAATCGTTACGCCGCGTCTGCCGGCGGCTTCGAGACTGTCCAGCACCTTGTCCAGCTCGCTGCCCGGCTGGCCCGCTACGTAGAACTGCCCGACGTCGATTGTCTTGCTGGCCTCGTCGAACATCCGGGTCCACACGGTGACGGGGTCGCGTAAATCCGGACTGTCCGCGTTGCTGTTCGTTGGCGCGTTGTGGACCAGTTCGAAGCCGGGGATCGTGAACGGATCGACTTGTGCGCAGTGGGCCGCGGCGCTGCATAAAAGCAGGGCGAGGCAGGACAGGTGCTTGCGCATGGGGCGTTTTCTCCAGGGCTTTCGATGGCATTGCATTCTGCATTCGGTTCTATTTCATCGAGCTATGGAACGATGTTGAATTCGTTCAATTCCGAAATGTTCGCGCTCGACTTCCAACTGCGCACTGGAAGTGCAGCACGCATAGAAATCGTCCTATCGCTGCTGCTTGCCTTTCACGCTCCTTTCATTTCCTGTTCATGGATATTTCGTTTAGCTAACGAATAATGCGGGCTGCATCCAATCCGGAGCAGCCATGATCCACTTCGAAGAGTCTCAACAGCGTCACGCCCGCATCGAAATCATCCCGATGATCGACGTGATGATGTTCCTGCTGGTGTTTTTTGCACTGCTTAGCATCAACGTGATTTCCGCGCGCGGCGTGCAGACCAACCTGCCGCAGTCGTCGACATCGACCTCCATCGATCCCGAAAAGCCCCTGGTCGTCACGGTGACGCGCGAAGGTCCGTTGCAGGTCAACGGCGCCGACACGACACTCGCCGCGCTCGCCGAGGCTGTGCGCGGCGAAGCGCGGGGCAATCCTGCGCCGGCCGTGACGCTCAGGACGGACGAGGCGGCCACGATGCAACGCGTCATCGATGTGATGGACGTGCTCAAGCACGCTTCCATCACCAAGGTCGCGATTGCCACGCGCAGCAAGCCGGAGTAATGCGCGATGTCGACGTACCGTACGCATGACGCACGGCGCGATTCGATCGCGGCCGGGCTGACCGTCATTCTCGCGCTGCTGTTTCAGGCCGGACTGTCCAGCTGGACGCTGAAGCCGCCTGCGGTCGGACAAAAGGCGGAGGAGCGGTTCGAGCTTTCGCTTGTCGATTTGCCGGAGCCGAAGCCGAAGCCCGCGCCGCCCGCGCCTGAAATTACGCGTCCGCCCGAGCCGGCGAAGCAGCCGCCGTCACCGCGGATGCAGAAGCCGCGGCCGCAGCTACAGACGCCAATAAGGACACCCGCGCCAGCGCCTGTGCCGACGGCAACGGAGGCGAACCCGCTTCCGCCCGTCACGGCGCCCGCCGCACCGTCAATCGACGCGGCGCCACAGAAGGCGGCGCAAGCTCAGCCGAGTGTCGCTGCGCGCGAGGCGCCAAAAAATCCCCATGCCGATCAGGACTACGAACAGCGTGTGCGCACGCTAATCGAGTCGAGAAAGCGCTACCCGACGAGCCGCCAGGCGTCGATCGAGAAACCCGCCGGCACTGTTGGCGCTTGCCTGACGCTCAGTCGGGACGGCGCCGTCAAGGGATCGAGCATCACCATCAGCTCCGGCTCGGTGTTGCTCGACTCAGCAGCGACACGCCTGATTGAAGGCGTGTCGTATCCGCCGTTCGACGAGGCTCATTTCAAGGGGCAACCGTCCCGTGTTTTTTGCATGAGCATCGATTACCAACTCCCATCAAGCTAGACATACCAAAGTGACCCACGCTACTTCTCGCTCCAGACGGAGCGTGCACGCGCTGCGCGTGACCGTCGTTGCTGTAAGCCTGCTTTTTGAAGTCGCCGCCGCTCATGCACAGGAGGTCAACGCTGCCGAACCGGCCGCCGCGTCGTCGTCGTCGAATATCGGCACCGTCACGATTACCGGCGAAGGCGACAAGCTCGGCAATGGCCTGCTCATCCGCGACGACGAGCCGAAAACGCGCAGCAACATCACGCGCGCGGAATTAGAAAAAGAACGTCCGACTGGCAATCCGTTTCAGTCCATGAACATGTTGCCGGGCGTCGTCGCCTGGAGTCACGACGGCACCGGTCTGTTCGGCGGCGGCCTGTCCGTGCGCGGTTTCAAAAGCGACCAGATGGGTTTCACCGTCAACGGCGCGCCGGTCAACGATTCGGGTGCCTACGAGGTTTACCCGCAGCAGCTTGGCGATATCGAGAACACCTGCTCGCAGTCGGTCACGCAAGGCGCGACCGATCTCGACGCGCCACACATCGGCGCGTCCGGCGGCAACATCAGCCTCGTGACGTGCGAACCGGAAGACAAACACCGTCTGCGCCTGTCGCAAACCGTCGGTGGCCTGAACCTCCTGAGGTCGTTTGTGCGGGTCGATTCGGGCCGCTTCGCCAACGACATGGCCAAAGTGTTCCTGTCCTACTCGCATAGCAGTGCAGACAAGTGGAAGGGGCCGGGCAAGGCCGACCGCGATCACCTGGATTTTGGCGTGCGCTTCGACTTCGACAAGGCGAACTACATCACCGGTACGCTGAATTACAACCGTGCGATCAACAACACCTTCCTGTCGCAGTCGCTCGCGCAGCTGAACGAGTACGGCTACTACTACGACTACGCGCCTACCTTCATCGGGCACCTGCCGCCGGGCAGCGGCACCGCGCAGAACGAGGGCGCACCGAAAAAGGGCGAGCAGCCGTACTACAAGCTGGCGCTCAACCCGTTCGAAAACGTGCTGGCGTCGGTCACCGGCGTGTTCCGGCTGACGCCGACCACGACGCTCAAGCTGCAGCCGTACTACTGGTATGGCTATGGCTTGGGTGGCAGGCAGCAACAAAGGTTGTGGGAACAAGGTTTCCTGCCGGTCAATCCAGACACCGGAAAGCTGGGCGGTGCGGTTGATCTGAACGGTGACGGCGATACGCTCGACACGAGAATCGTCGCCAGCGGCCGCGTGACGCGCACCGATCGCCCGGGTATAACGGCCACCGTGACCCAACAGCTTGCCAATCACCAGATCCAGGCCGGCGTGTGGGTCGAGCGCGCGGTACACCGCCAGACCGGTCCGGCAGTGCGCGTCAACGAAGACGGCACCTCGTCCAATGTGTGGCTCGACAGCGGCTTGATTACCGGCCCGACCGGCAACCCGTTCCAGTCGCGCAACTGGAACACGGTCACCACGGCGTGGGAGTTCTTCGTCCAGGATTCCGTTTCGATGCTGGCCGACAAGCTGAACGTGCAGGGCGGCTTCCGCATCCCGACCGCTCGCCGCGATTTCACCAACATCGCAAGCGAAGGCGATTTCGCCTCGCCGACCTCTCAGCCGAATTCGCTCAACTGGCGCACGTATAACGTCAACAAAAGCTACACGGCCTTCCTGCCGCAGCTCGGCGTTCGCTACTCGATCAACGACGCGTTGCAGATCTATGCCAATGGCGCGCGCAACTTCCGTGCGCCGCCCAACTTCGCGTTTTCGCCGACTAACGGCAACATGTCGCTCGTTGACGGCAACGTGGTCATGACGGGTAACGTCGAGGCCGAAACCTCGAACATCTTCGATATCGGCGCGCGCTACGAGACGAACTGGGGGATGCTGTCGGGCTCGGTGTTTTACGTCGACTACCAGGATCGTCAGGCCACGTCATTCGATCCCAACACCAATAAATCGAGCTACATGAACGTGGGGGCGGTCCGTAACTTCGGCTTCCAGCTCGAAGCGGGTATGGCGCCGATCCACGGGTTCTCGCTCTACGGCTCGCTGACGAATAACCACAGCCGGATCAAAGAAGACCTGCGCGTGTCGAAAAAGGTCACGGCGCCGACCGCCGGGAAGAAGTACCCGCTGGACCCGGACTGGATGCTGGCGCTGTCCGCGCAGTACGCGCGCGAGCGCTGGTACGCGCGTGCGCAGACGAAGTTCATGGGGCGCCAGTTCGCGACGCTGACCAACGACGAACCGGTGCCGTCGTACACCACGGTCGACCTCGATGCCGGTTATCGCTTCGACGGCAACACGTTCCTGAAGAATCCCACGCTTCGCATGAACATCAGCAACCTGTTCGACAAGCGGTACCGCAACGCGTCCAGCGTGCAAACCGGCAACGGCAACGGCACCGTGTATTACTACCTTGGCGCGCCGCGTCTGATTTCGGCGACGCTGACTGCCGACTTCTAAACGCCGACTGTTGAACGCACAAGGGTACAGACGAATTTCTCTGGAGTCAGAACATGACCTCGCAACTACTGCATGAATCGACCTTTTACCTGATGTACGGCTGCCTCGCGCTTACCGTGTTTATCAGCGTGGAACGGATCATCTTCTATCGCTACACCGGCCGCCACGCGCGCGAACTGAACCAGATGCTGTCCGGCGACACAGCATCGCTCGACGACCTGGCCATGCATCTCGAGAGCAATGACAGCGTGCCCGCAGCGGCGCTGAAGTCGCTCGCGCGGGCGCGCCGCAAGGCGCGCACGGTGGCCGAGATGGAAAACCTGTCCCAGGCGCTTTATCTCGCGATGAAGACCCGCCTCAAGCGACGCCTGTGGATCCTCGATACGATCGTCACCGCAGCGCCGTTGCTGGGTCTGCTGGGTACGATTCTGGGCATCATCGAGACGTTCACCTCGCTCGCCGCGTCTGGCATCTCCGATACGAAGGGGGTGTCGTCGGGCATCGGCACCGCGCTGTACGCCACGGCCCTCGGTATCTCGACGGCGCTCTTCGTGCTGCTGTTCCTCAACCACTTCAACGACCGTATCGAGCGCATCGGCGATCACCTCAAGATCCTGCTGCTGCGTGCGAACGTCGGATATCAGACGCCTGAGGGCAGCGGCGGGCACGACAAGGCGGCCAGCGCGCTTCGCGCCGTACACAGCACGGTCGCGACGGAACTCGCCAACTAGACACGCCAGCTTCCGTTTCGGCTGCCACGGGTGGTGACATGCATCGACCCGGCCCCGGCGCTTTCGCTTGAGAGGGCGTCGGGGCGCAGCGATGGCGCGCATTTTCAGGCCAACCCGGTAACCTGTCGCAACGACCCACCGCCAGGCATTGTCGAGATCTGCATCGGATGAAGCATGGGCCTTCACCGCGCCGTATTTCACGGATCGGCTGAATCCACCGCGTTTTGGAGCCAAACGACGATCGGCGCATACTCTCTCTTGCCCGGCCGTATCGGAAGAACAACGCGAGCGAGAAGCCAGCCATGAATGCATCCCAGCGGCACCATAACGAAGCCGTCGACGCCGAGCGCGGCGACGCGAACGACACCCGCATCGGCCACACGCACGGACAGATCAGCAGCAACACACGCGACTACATGAGCGGCTTCGCCAACGAATTCGCAACGGAAGCGCTGCCCGGTGCGTTGCCCGAGGGCCGGAATTCGCCGCAGCGCGTCGCTTACGGCCTCTACGCCGAGCAGCTTTCGGGCACCGCCTTTACCGCGCCGCGCTCGCACAATCGGCGCTCGTGGCTCTATCGCATCCGTCCGGCCGCCGTGCATCGGCCGTTCACGCCGGTTGTTGCGCCGGCTGTTGCGCCGGTCGTTTCACCATCGCCGCGCCTCGTTGCCGACTTCAGCGCCAACCTCAGCGCCGTGCCGCCGACGCCGCCCAACCAGCTCCGCTGGGATCCGCTGCCGATGCCGAAAGCGCCCACGGACTTCATCGACGGCTGGGTGACGATGGCGGGCAACGGCTCGGCTGCGTCGATGAGCGGCTGCGCGATTCACCTCTACGCGGCGAACCGCCCGATGGCCGACCGCTTTTTCTACAACGCGGATGGCGAATTGCTGATCGTTCCACAGCATGGCCGCCTCGCGATTGCCACGGAGATGGGCCGCCTCGATGTCGAACCGTTCGAAATCGCCGTGATTCCGCGCGGCGTGCGTTTTACCGTGGCGCTGCCCGACAGCGAAGCGCGCGGCTATATCTGCGAGAACTTCGGCGCGCTGCTGCGTCTGCCCGATCTGGGCGTGATCGGCGCGAATGGTCTCGCGAATCCGCGCGACTTCCTCACGCCGTGCGCGGCCTATGAGGATCGGGAAGGGCAGTTCGAACTCGTCACGAAGATGAACGGCGAACTCTGGCGCGCGGATATCGGCCATTCGCCGCTCGACGTCGTGGCCTGGCACGGCAACTACGCGCCGTACAAGTACGATCTGCGCCGCTTCAACACGATCGGTTCGATCAGCTACGACCATCCGGATCCGTCGATTTTCCTCGTGCTGCATTCGCCCACCGACACGCCGGGCGTCGATTCGATCGACTTCGCGATCTTTCCGCCGCGCTGGCTCGCAGCCGAGAACACGTTCCGTCCGCCCTGGTACCACCGCAACGTCGCGAGCGAGTTCATGGGGCTCGTGCACGGCGTCTACGACGCGAAGGCCGAAGGCTTCGTGCCGGGCGGCGCGAGCCTGCACAACTGCATGTCGGGACACGGACCGGATGCGCGGACGTTCGAGCGCGCGTCGCAGGCCGATACCACGCAGCCGCACAAGGTCGCCGATACGATGGCGTTCATGTTCGAAACGCGCACGCTGATCCGCCCGACGCGCTACGCGCTCGAATCGCCGCAGCTTCAGGCCGACTACTACGCATGCTGGCAGGGTCTCGCGAAATATTTCGATCCCGACAAGCGCTGACCAGGCCGATTGCATCGCCTGCGGCGCGCCTGCTTTTGCGCCTCTCTTGCGCCTCTTTTGAGGGTGACTTGTTCGCAGGCATCTACCGGTATCGACGCATATTGGCCTGCATCGGCAGGCTGCCCGGCCAGCGATCCTCCACGATTTCTTCAGCTTGCGTCCATGGTGCGGGCAAACGGCGCGTCGCACGATCCTCCTACGATCCAGTCCGTGCCCGCCGGGTGCGGTACGCCCCGATCGTCCGCTATGCGCATGGCGGCCGCGTTCATGCGTAACCCTTCCGGAGCGATGAGATGAACAAGTCACGTACAGCACGTATCGCGCTGGCCTGCGCGGCTGCCAGCTTCGCAGGATTTGTCTTTGCCGCCGATTCGCAGTCCGACCCGTCGCAGGCCACGAGCCCGCAGGCGGCACAGGACGTAGGCGGTGCGCCGATGTCGACTGGCGCCGCCGGCGGCCCGATGGCCGTTACCCATGCACAGGTCTATCAGGACCTTATCCGTTCCGAGCAGAACGGCGAACGCGATCGTCTCGACAGCACCATTTATCGCGGACAGTAAGTGTCGTGCCTGCGCAGCGACGCGTGTCCGAGCTCGCCGCTGCGCCGGGATGCGCGATGTGGCCAGCCACGGCTGGATACCGTGAGCACCATCGGCACCATCGGCACAATGAAACACGATGAAGCACTAAGCCTGCCCGGTGCCGATGTGCTTTTCGATCATGCGCATGCGGCCCGTGGGCCGATACGGCTGGAACCACGGATTCGAGCGTAGCTCGCACAGTCGCGAGCTGCGCTCCGCGAGCGCGGCTTCGAGCCAGTGGAACATTTCATGCGGTTGCGCGAGCCGCGCATAGGCCTCGGCAATCACGAGCGGCGACGTGTAGCGGCTGCGCCGCCGCACGAGCAGGTCGTCCAGATACCAGCGCAACACCGCGTCGTAACCGCCCGCTTCCCATTGCGCGCGAATGGCCGTTGCCCGCGTTTGCTGTCCGCAGCTTACGAGCGCTTCGACGGTTGCATCGACGGCCTCGGCAAAGAGCTTCTTCACTTCGAACGCCGTGGCGAGCAACTGATAGACGAGCGGCGGGTGTTCCAGATGTCCCGGTGACAGATATTCGCTAACGACCTGGGCATGCTTGCCGGAAAGCACCATGCCGAACGCACGCGCGCCCTGGAACGCGAGCGGATCGATTCGCTCGGCGCGCTCCATGGCAGCATCGCCCTCGGTGCGGCGGCCCATTGCGGCCAGCAGGCGCGCATAGAGGCGATGCGAGTCCGCGTAGGTCGGATTGCGTCGCAACGCTTCCTTGAAACCCGCTTCGGCCTTGCTCCAGTCCCATTCGAAAAAGTAGTGGACCGCAGCGAGCGCGTGGTGCGCTTCGGGCAGATCCGGGTCGAGTTCCAGTGCGTTTTCGGCCAGCTCGCGTGCAAGCGGCCAGCCTTCGATCGGCGCAATCAGGCCGTGAACGACCGTCGCTCCGTAGTAGTTCGAAAGGCCCGTGTAGCCGAGCGCGCAATTCGGATCGCGCTCGACAGCGGCTTCGAAATACGTGCGGCTGCGGAAGAAATCTTCGCCGTCGATGGCGTGATGTGCGCTGAAACCCGCGTCGAAGTGCACGCGGCGGTACCAGTAGAAGCGTCCGCGCAAGTAGGCGTCGTGTGCGGCCGGATCGACCGGCAGGCGGCGCGTGAGCGTGATGCGGCGCTGCTCGCATAGCGTCGGCGCGAGATCCAGTGCAAGCGCGGCGGCCACTTCCTTGGGCATGTCGAGCGCGCCCGGTGCGACGGGCTCGTGCGCGCAGCTCCAGATCTGAGCCTCGTCGACGCAGCGGATCAGGCGCGTGAGGACACGCATCCGGCTCGCTTCCTTCGTGAGCGAGCCTTCGAGCACGTAATCCAGTTTCAGCTCGTGTGCGATTTCGCTGATGCTTTTTCGCGCGTCGCGATAGCGCGCGGCCGTGGTGCGCGCAAGCAGCAGGAGCCGCTCGGGATGGAGTGCGCCGAGCGTCGCCGAAATTTCGTCGGCGAGCGCGTTGCACAGGCTGTCCTGCGCCGCGTCGCCGGTGAGGTTTGCAAACGGCAGCACGAGCGCGCGTGCCGCTGCGGGCAGCGGCGTCGCGGGATCGGCGACGGCGGGTTCGGGCGCGGCCCGCTGTGCGCCGTCGAGCCGATAGCCCTTGCCCTTCACGGTGATGAGATGGCGCGGCTGCGCCGGGTCTTCTCCAAGTGCGATGCGGATCTTGCGGATCGCCGTATTGATGCCGTTTTCGGTGTCGCGAAACAGACTGCCGCCCCACAGACGGTCGACGATATCCGTGCGCGCGACGAGTTCGCCATGGCGCGATGCGAGCATGATCAGCAGATCCATCGGCAGGCGTTCGAGCCGGATCTGCTGGCCCGCGCGCCGCAATTGATAACGTTCGACGTCGAGTTCGTAATCGGCGAACCGGATAAGTCGATCGGTCGGCATGGACTCCCCCGTGATGCCGATTCAAGAGCGCGCGATAGTGCGGTTCATGAGAGGAATGCCGCCGTATCGTGCGGTATTGCGCGCAATGCGCAAGGGCGGAGCGGCGCAAGCGTGGGCGACGTCATCCTCGTTTCAATCTAGTGGGTCGCGCGGGCGCCTTCAACCCGAATCAGTCATCGAATGCGCTGCCGTGACGGCCTTTACCCAATACGAATAATCCGGCGCCCGCGAGTCCTTCGTCGAGCACTGCGCGATAACCTGCCGCGCCTTCGCGGCGCAATGCTTCAGACATGTCGTCGAGCGCACTGTTATCGAGTGCCGAGCGGCGATCGGCGAGCAGCGCGGCCTGCGGAAAAGCCGCGATTTGCGCGGCCAGTTGTTCGGCTTGCGTGCGCGCCTCGCCGCGCGCGACGACCCGGTTCGCGAGACCGAACGCGAGTGCTTCATGCGCGTCGATGGGACGGCCCGTGAGGATCAGATCGAGCGCACGCGAGAGGCCGATCAGACGCGGCAGCCGCACGGTTCCGCCGTCGATCAGCGGCACGCCCACGCGGCGGCAAAACACGCCGAGCACCGCGTCTTCCTCCACGACGCGAAGATCGCACCACAACGCGAGTTCAAGCCCGCCTGCGACGGCGTATCCTGTAATCGCCGCGATCACCGGCTTGCTGAGCGTCATGCGTGTCGGGCCGAGCGGGCCGGGCCCGCTGCCGTCGGCGTGCATTTCGTTGCGGCGGTTCTCGTCGCCGAGCGCAGTCAGGTCCGCGCCCGCGCAGAACGTTCCGCCCGCGCCGAACAGCACTGCGGCGCGCCAGTGCGGATTCGTTTCGAAACGCGTAAAGGCGCCTGCGAGTGCGTTCGCCGTTGGCCTGTCGATGGCGTTGCGCCGCGCGGGACGGTCGAGCACGATGGTCGCGACGTGGCCGTTTGCTTCGATGCGCACCTCTGTGCCGGAATCGGCGCCGAACCTTTCGATTTGCATGGCGGGTTTCCTCGATGGCCTGCAATAGCTTCAAGTCACAATCAGGTCACACGAAATTCACGATTCACCCGTAGCGTAAGCCACTTTTAGCTCGGGAAGCTGTTCCCTCAATTGCATGCAGTCGCTGCCCATGTTCGCGCCCGCTTCCAGTCTCTCGCCGCCGTCTGTTTCCGGATCGCTGTGGGTCGTGCAGCTGCATGCCCATCCTGCTTACGATCATGTCTGCCTTCAGCGCGTCTTCACGGCGGACGGCCCGCGTCACGAGGTGGTGATCGTCGATCTCTACAGACTGCTCCAGTGCGCCGACCGCGACGACACCGACTACGTGCTGCGGCCCGTGGGCGACTGGCACGCAGGCAAGGTGCGCGGAATCCGCGAATTTCTCGATCCGCACAACGAGCAGGTGCCGCAGATGCCGTATGTGACGATCTCGACGCGCCGTGCAACCGGCCTCGCGGGCTGGCTGCGGCTCGCGCACGTGGGTGTCGTGGCGTTTCACAACGGACAGCACCGGGCGCGCTATCTGGCGTGGGCGGGCGCGGAATGTCTGCCGGTCGAGGTGGACGAGCGCGAAGCGCCGCTGCTGCGCGCGCTGTGCGGCGTGAGTGACGCTGACGAAGCCGTCACCGTGCAGTATGCGGGCGGCGTGTAAGCGCCGGATCTCGCGTACTCCTACGCGAAATATTCCGGCGCGAATGGCGGGCCTATTCGGCCGTTGGCGCGGCTGTGCTGGCAGCCAGCGTCGCTGCGCGCCGGTGCAGCGATACGGAGAGCACGACGGCGGCAGCCGCCGCGAAGGCCGCGAACAGGAACACCGAACCGAAGCCGAAGCGGTTCGCCACATAACCCGCGAGCGGACCGGTGATGCCGAGCGACAGATCGAGGAACACCGAATACGCGGAAAGCGCCGCGCCGCGGCTCGCGGCGGGCACGAGCCCCACGGCTTCGACGCCGAGCGCGGGGAACACGAGCGCAAAGCCGAAGCCGGTGAGCGCCGCGCCTGCGAGCGCGATGCTGGGTACGGGCGCGAGCCATAGCAGCAGCAGACCGGCGCACTCGCACGAGAACGAGGCGATGGCGACGCGAAAGCCGCCGAATCGTTTGATCGTGTGGGCAAAGAGGAGGCGGGCGCCGATGAACATGAGGCCGAACACGGTCAGCGTGAATGCGGCGTTGGGCCAGTGCTGCGCGGCGTAGTAGAGCGTGATGAATGTGGCAATCGAGCCGAAGCCTGCCGAGCCGAGTGCAAGGCCGAGCCCGTGCGGGAGGACGCGCGTGAACACGCTGCGGTACGACATGCGCTCGCCGTGGACGACGGGCACGGCCGGGACGGGCTTCGCGAGCCAGTAGCCGAGCGCGGCGAGCGCGATGACGGCGACGCCGAGCGTCCAGTAGCCGACGAAATGCGCGAACGCGACGCCGAGCGGTGCGCCGAGCGCGAGCGCGCCGTAGGTGGCGATGCCGTTCCACGAGATCACGCGGGCGTTGTGCGTTGCGCCGACGCGGCCGATGCCCCAGAGAATCGCGCCCGTGCCGCACAGGCTTTCGCCGCAGCCGAGCACGAGACGGCTCACGACGAGCAGTGCGAGCGAGAGCGCGGGCCAGCGGGCGACGAGCGTCGCGAGCAGGAGCAGCACGCCGCTGGCGCCGCAGCCGATCAGGCCGAGGGCCACGGTGCGTTTCGGGCCGATCGTGTCGGCCGAGCGTCCCGCGAGCGCGCGCGAGGCGAGCGTTGCGAAATATTGCACGCTGATGGCGCCGCCCGCCACGACGGTGCTGAAACCGAGGTCGGTGTGCACGAAGCCCGGCAGCACCGCAAGCGGAATGCCGATGGTGAGGTAGCAGAGGAAGGTGAAAAAGACGACCGGAATGATCTGCAGGGTCGCGGCGAATGTGCTGCGCTCAGGCGCCGTGTCAGCGGACATGGGGAAAATGCGGGTGGAAGACGGCGAGGCGTGATTCTCCCACGGAACCGGCGTTTGTGCAGATGCCCATCAACCGGTTCGCGCAGCAGCGCGGCCCCGAGCGGTGCGCCGCGCCGGGCCGGGTTTCAGTCAGTCGGGAAATCAGGACATCATGCTGCGTCGGCGTTCGCGAGTCCCGAAGGCAGCGCGCTGATGCGCTCGACCTCGTGCGACTCGAGCCAGCTTGGCGAGCGCGCACAGTAGAGCACCATCGGCAGCGCGTCTTCGCCCCAGAACAGTTGCCTGTTCATCAGGAAAGTCGGTACGCCGAACACGCCGAGCGTAATGGCGTCGTTGGTGTTGCGGCGCAACTGGGCCCGCACGGCTTCCTGCTCGATCAGCGCTTCGCCGTGCGCGATCCCCACGTGCGCACACAACTGCTCGAAGCCTTCGTCGGTCGACGGATCGCGGCCATCGCGCCAGATGAAACGGAATATCTCGCGCACGAACGTGATGTCCGCGCCGCCCGCGACGGCGAGCAGCAGCGGCTTGACCGAATCGAACGGATGCGCGGGCGGCATCTTGAACGGAATGCCGAGCTGTTCCGCGCGAAAGAGCGCATGACGGTACGTGAAGACGCGCTTCGCGCCAATGCGATAGCCGAGCGGCTGGCCCCAGTGGCGGTACAGGTCGGTCAGCAGCACCGGGCGCGGTTCGAAGTCGATCCCCGGCCACTTGTCGTACTGCTCGAGCAGCAGGTACGAGAAGGGCGACACGAAGTCGTAGAACCACGTCGGCTGGTTGGCGTCGATGCCGCTGATCATGTTGTTCCTCCCGTTCTGTTTTTCATGCGGGCCGCCTGGTGAGCGGCCCTTCGTTTCGATTGTGTTGTCGCCTGCATGCGGGTGCTCTGCCGGGTGCCCGGGTGCACAGCCGGGTGCGGATGCCCGATCTTGCGCGTGCTTCGCGGCGTGCGCCATCGGTGTCACTCCGGGCTGCCCGCGCCTGCGTGCCCGCTGGCGGATTGCGTCGCCTCGCCACCGTGTTCGCCGTGCTCGCCGTGTCCCCCGTCTGCCGCGGCTTCGTCGCGCTCGCTCCTGCGCACGCGCGCGTGGGCCAGCCGGGCGCGCACGAAACCGATGTGCTCGCGCAGCACGTAGAACTGGTCCGCGTAGGCGAGCGGCATTTTCATGGCGTTCACCGAGTCTTCGATCGCGTCGACCTGGCGTACGAGCGCGTGGCGCTCGGCTGACGTCGGGTCGTTCATCGAGGCCCGTTCCAGTGCGATGAGCGAGCCGTACCAGCGGTAGATCCGCGATTTGACCCGCCACGCATAGAGCGACGGCACGAGCCGCAAGCCCGGAATCAGCACGACGATGATCGGCACCAGCAGCACGATCAGGCGGTCGGCGAGGCTCGCGAGCCAGAACGGCATCATGCGGTAGAGGAAGCTCTTGCCCGACTTGTAGTAGCGCGCGGCGTCGTCGCCGATCGGGAAGTCGTGCGAGCGCGGTGCGGGGAATTCGCCCGCTGTCTGCAGGAGCGTCGCGCCGCCGTGCACTTCCTTCGCCGCCTCGATCAGCAGATCGGACAGCGCCGGATGCAGGGAGTCGCGTGCGATCAGCTCGACCGTGGGGGCGATGATGCGGATCGGCGCGGGCGGCAGGTTGTGGCCGAAATCGAACGCGCCCATCGGGATCGTGAGCGCGGTGAGGTAGGCGAAGCGCCGCGCGTAGGCATCGGCCTGGGTGAAGTCGAAGAAGTGCACGCCGGGCATGTGCACGAGGCGCGCCATCACCGGCGGCTGCGCCGAGTCGCCCGTGAGGAACGCCGCGTCGATCTCGCCTTTGACCAGCGCACGGGCCGCGTCGTCGCCCGAAAGCGGCAGGAGCGTGGTCGCGCCGCCCGGCTCGATGCCGTTGGCCTTCAGGAGCGCGAGCGCCAGCTCGCGCGTGCCGCTGCCTTCCTGGCCGATGGCAAGACGCTGGCCTTCGAACTTCGAGAGGCGTGTCACGACCGGCCCGTGATAGAACACGGCGAGCGGCACATACGCCACGCTGCCAAGCGATACGAGCCCTGCGGGCGCCTTGCCCGTCTTGGTCGCGAGGCCGTCCTGCACGAACGCGACGTCGACCGTCGATTTCGGATCGGCGAGACGCTGAAGGTTCTGTACCGAGCCTTGCGATTCGAGCACGTCCAGCGTGATGCCGTTGCGCGCGAGGATTGTCTTGTACTGCTGTGCGGCGTTCCAGAAGGTGCTGCCCTGCGGCCCCGCGCTGATCGTGAGCGTTCCGGGCGGCGCGGGCTGGATGAGCCGCACGGCGACCCAGATGGCGGCGATGCTCACGAGCAGGATCGGACCAAACGATACCGCCAGGTCGCGCCACGAAATCGCGACGAATCGCGCGACGAGACGGCGAGGAGGTTTGCGGCCGGTGCGTGGCTTCATCTGCGAAATGCGTGCCTCGGAGTTCCGTGGGTGGGCGGCGCGAGCGCCGGATTTGAGTGCAAGTCCAACTGCGGATCTGACAGCCGATGGTACATGAGATTGGCCGTGGCGGCGCCGCGTCACGGGCCGCTGCGCATGGCCGCCGGGCTGCCGCAGGGCCGTCTCGTTAAAATTTTTGCGCTTGGTGTCCTGCCAGGCTAAATTGATTTTCGCCGCCGCGGTAAACGTAGAAGCACGTAAAAGCAGGTAAAAGCACGTAAATGCGCCGCACCGTCACGCGGACTGCGGGACTGGCTCGCCTTGCCGGCCCGCGCTCTTGCGCGTGTCTCTCATCTTTGTCTCTCGCACGTCGTGTCCCGACCACGGCAGTCCGCCCGCGCCGCGCGCGTGCCGGACGCGCTGGCGGAAGTCGTAACGAAGCCGCCACACCGTGACCGGCCGGCGACCCTTGTGTCGTCCGGCGGCACCGGCAGGCGGTCCTATCCAGAGCAACGAGGAGGGAACATGAGATCGGTCGATTTGCTGAAGGTGCTGGGGATGGCGGTATGCGTCTCGGTGGCATGCAGTGCGTATGCGCAGGACAACGCGGCGCAGAGCGCCTCGCCTGCCGCCGCCACCACAGCGCAGGCCAAGCCGGCCAGGGCGGTGAGGCGGGCGGATCGCAAGCTGGGTTTCCAGGTGCGCCACGCGCTCTCGCGGGCCCAGGGCCTCAACGTCTCGAACATCGTCGTGCGTGCGCGTGGCGGCGCTGTCACGCTGACCGGTTCGGTGCCGAGTCAGGGCCAGGTCGATGAGGCGGGGCAGGTCGCGCAGGGCGTGGCAGGCGTGACCTCGGTGACGAACAAGCTCACCGTGGTTCAGCAATAACGGACGCCGCACTCGCTGGATGGCGTGCGGCAGCAGGACGAACGGGCTGCGGCCGAGCGCCGCAGCCCGTTTTTTCGTCTGCATCGCGCACCGCGCGTGTGGATTGACACACAGATTTCTGCGGAAACGGCGTATACCTTAAGGGTGCTGTGCAAGAACCCGAGGCCGCCGTTGGCCTCACTGCCGGACTACTGCCATGGCCATCCGCACCTACACCGATCTGCCGCTCGACGACCGCGCCGCCTTCGAGCTTGCCTGCGCCCGGCACGGCTTCACGCCGGTTCACTTCGACATCAGCGGCCTGGCCGATCCCGACGATCCCGCGCACAGCGAATTGCTGGTCGTGCGCCGTGGCGCCTGGGCCCAGGCTTACCGTGTCGACTCGCGCGGGCAATGGCTGCGTCAGTTCGAGGTCGATCTGAACGGCCGCTTCTTCCGTCTCGCGCCGCACGCATAAGCGGAATTAAGCGGATATAAGCAGCGGATCGCCGCAGCGCCGGGCGCCGGGGCGAATGGCTCAGGCCATGACGAGGCGCACGCCGACGATCGAGAGCGTTGCCGCGAGCAGCATGCGCAGCAGCCGTTCGGGCGCGCGCGTGGAGAGCAGGCTGCCTGCCACGACGCCCGGCAGCGAGCCGCACAGGAGCGAGATCAGCATCGACCAGTCGATCGAACCGAGCAGCCAGTGGCCGGCGCCCGCGAGCAGCGTGAGCGGCACGGCGTGCGCGACGTCCGAGCCGACGATGCGCACGGTCGGCAACGCGGGATAGAGCAGCAGCAGCACCGTCACGCCGATCGCACCGGCTCCGACAGAAGTGAGCGAGACGAGCACGCCGAGCACGGCCCCCGTGAGCACGGTCAGCAACAGCGTGCGCGCCTCGCCCGGCGCGTGGCGGTGGCGCGTCGCGAAGGCCGTGAGCTGCTTGCGGAAGATCAGTGCGGTGGCGGTGACCAGCAGCGCGATGCCGAGCACCAGCTGGATCAGATGACCGGCGCGCGGCGTGTCCATGCCATAGCGGTGCAGCAGGATCAGCGTGATCGTGGTGGCCGGCACGCTGCCGGTCGCGAGGCGCAGCGTGACGCCCCAGTCCACCGTTTTCTTGAACCCGTGCACGAGCGTGCCGACCGACTTGCTGGCGGCTGCGTAGAGCAGGTCCGTGCCGACGGCTGTCGCCGGGTGAACGCCGAACAGCAGCACGAGGATCGGCGTCATCAGCGAGCCGCCGCCGACGCCGGTCAGCCCGACCAGGAAGCCGACGAACAGGCCGGAAAGCGAATACAGCGGGTCGATATGAGGTAGAGACATCGCTTGCACACCGGGCCGGTTCAGAGTTGTTGTCCGCCACGACGGATGCACAACGATCGCAACGATCGTATATGCGCCACTCGATGCACCTTACGGTGGACAGCGGCAAAGTCGGACGGCGAAAATCGGCTATTGTCGCAAAACCGGCGAATCGGCGCAGCGTCAAACAAATCCGGATTCGTCGCGAATTGCGTTTCGAGGCTCGCGGCGATCCGTTTGTCCCGTCACGGAGAATCATGAATCCCGGCATCCTCTACGCCTTTTTCGCCTTCGTCATCTGGGGCCTCTTTCCCGTCTACTTCAAGACGCTGCATCAGATTCCCGCACTCGAAATGCTTGCGCACCGCATGGCGTGGTCGCTGCTGTTCGTGCTCGCCGTGCTGCTCGTGCGCCATCACTGGCGCTGGCTCGGGCCGGTGCTGCGCGACCGGCGCCTCGTCGGCCGTTTTGCGGCGAGCGCCGTGCTGCTCTCGGCGAACTGGGGCACCTATATCTGGGCCGTCAATGCCGGACACATCGTCGAAGCCAGCCTCGGCTACTTCATCAATCCGCTCATCAACGTACTGTTCGGCTATGCGTTTCTCCACGAACGGCTGCGGCCGGTGCAGTGGACGGCCGTCGGCATCGCCGCCGCCGGCGTCGCGTGGCTCACCTGGCAGAACGGCGCGCCGCCGTGGATCAGCTTCGCGCTCGCCTTGACCTTCGGCGGCTATGGACTGCTGCGCAAGACCGCCCAACTGGGCGCGCTCGAAGGCCTCGTGCTCGAAACGCTATTGCTCTTTCCCGTCGCGCTGATCTATCTGACGATGCTCGGCATGAGCGGCGCGAGCCACTTCATGCATGCCTCGCTGCCTCTGCAACTGCTGCTGGTCGCCGCCGGTCCGGTGACCGCCATTCCACTGCTTCTGTTCGGCTCGGCGGCGCGGCGCATCCCGCTCTCGACGCTCGGACTCATCCAGTACGTCACGCCCACGCTGCAACTGCTCACGGGCGTGCTCGTGTATCGCGAGCCGTTCGGCGCGGCGAATGCCGTGGGTTATGGCGCGATCTGGGTTGCGCTCGCGCTCTATTCGCTCGAAGGGCTGCGCAGGTCCGTGGCCACGCGCCAGGTGCGCGGCGCGCCCTGATTGCTGGCTTCCGCGTAAGTGTTGCACCGACGGTGGCCCTGAGAGTGGCTCTGCCGATTATGGCGCGGTAGCATGTTCGGACGACTGGCGACGGGCTTCGCGATGACCTGTAACCGCAGGCCGCGCCCTCAAGCGCGCGCGGCTGCGGCTGCACGCTGTTGTGCCGTTGCGCTGTCGTGCCGTCGTGCCAGCGTGCTGGTGACGACCGTCCCGGCCGGAACGATCCGTGGAGTGAGTCACGCATGAGCCATGAGGTTGTCCACCGCTTCGAGGTGGAATTCGCCCCGCGCATCGCGGCGAAGCTTGCGAGCCAGTTCGGCCCGGCCGTGCGGGTGGAGGTCGTGCCGCGCGAAGGACGCGGACATCCCACGCGTGTGCGCCTCGTCGGCGCGACGCACGGGCCCCGGCATGTCTATCCGTATGCGCTGAACGTCTCGCTGACGTGGGATGTCGACGAAATCGAGCGTCTGATGGAGCCTGGCGGCGAGGCGCGTTTCGAGCACTATCTGGAGGCGACGGTGCGCAAGATGGCGTCGTGGGAGTCGGCCCGTTCCGTGGATTTCGCTTCGTGCACGCAAAACGAGCCGGAAGTACTGATCGGCGGGCTCGATTTCGAAGGGTAAGTTCGGCGCTGTCGCGCCTGGGTACGCGCCCCAGGCGTCCATCGCGAATCCAGCAAGGGACGGTTTGAACCGCGCGCCGCCGATGGCCCGGCGGCGCGCTTCACGCTCTGCGCGTGTCAGTTCCGCGTTAATCCCGCATTAATCCCACGTTAATCCCACGTTAATCCCGTCCAGCCCGCGTGAGCCACTCGCGGCCCTTGAGCACGCCGAACCAGTAGAAACGCGGCAGCACGCTGGCCTTGAGGAACCACATGAGCCGGCTCGGGCGCGCCGGGTTCAGCGGGAACGTGGGCAGCAGCTTGCCGCCGTAGCCGAATTCGGCCAGCACGACCTTGCCGCGCTCGACCGTGAGCGGGCACGCGCCGTAGCCGTCGTAGCGGTACGCGAGCGGCTTGCCGCCGCGTGCGGCGAGCAGGTTCTCGGCGACGATCACGGCCTGCTTGCGTGCCGCCGCGCCCGTCTTCGCGTTCGGCGCGGAACACACGTCGCCGAGCGAGAACACATTCGAAAAGCGCGGATGCTGCAGCGTCGCGTGATCGACTTCACACCAGCCGCCGTCATCGGCGAGTTCGCTGTCGCGGATGAAATCGGGCGGCACCTGCGGCGGCACGACGTGGATCATGTCGAAGCGTTTCTCGACGCGCGCGACCTTGCCGTTTGCGTCCTTGGTCTCGAACGTCGCCGTGCGCGACGGGCCGTCGATGGCTACCAGGTTCGACGAGAACGCGAGCTTTGCGTTGTAGCGCTCCACGTATTTCATGAGCGGCGGCACGAAGACCGCGACGCCGAAGAGAACCGCGCCCGCGACATTGAACTCGACATTCACCTTCGACAGCACGCCGGTGCGCCGCCAGTAGTCGCACGCGAGATACATCGCCTTTTGCGGCGCGCCCGCGCATTTGATCGGCATGACGGGCTGCGTGAAGAGCGCGGTGCCCGCCTTCATCTGCTCGACGAGCTGCCACGTATAGGGCGCGAGGTCGTAGCTGTAGTTCGACGTGACGCCATGCTTGCCGAGTGTTTCCTCGAGCCCCGGAATGCGCTCCCACGCGAGCCGCAGCCCCGGCGTGACGATGAGGTCGCGGTAGGCGACGGTCTCGCCGTTGTCGAGGCGCACGAGGTTGTTGTGCGGCTCGACGCGCGTCGCCGCCGCGCGGATCCATTTCACGCCCTCGGGAATCACGCTCGCCATCGGACGGCGCGTCTTCTTCGCGTCGTAGACCCCGCCGCCGACGAGCGTCCAGGCCGGCTGATAGTCGTGATGGTCGGCCGGCTCGACGATCGCGATATTCAGGTAGGGCTGGCGGCGCAGCAGGCTCGCGGTGACGGTGATGCCCGCGAAGCCCCCGCCGATCACGACGATGTCGAATCCCGCGCCGTCCCAGTCGCAGGCGGGCACGACGGCCGGCGCGCTCGGCGCCTGCGCGGCCGCTGGCGAAGCTGCGAGTTGATAGAGCGTCGTCGCCCGGTTGCCGCTGCGGCAGTACGCAAGGATCGGGTCCGGCAGATCGTCGAGCAGCTGTGCGAAGCGTTCGGCATCGCTCGCCGTGATCTGGCCCGGCTTCACCGGCAGATAGGCGAACTGCAGGCCGTGCTTCAGCGCGGCGGTGCGCAGATCCTGCGACGTGGGCTGATCCGCGCCGCTTTCGCCATCCGGGCGGGTGCAGATGATCGAACGGTAGCCTGCACCGGCAATGCGGGCGACGTCGTCAGGGGTGATCTGGTCGGCGCTGGCGAACCGGTCGCTGTGCGGGACGATTTGCATGGTGGGGAAGGCTCCTGATCGAAACGAAAGCTAGGATCGGTGACGACGGCGTTCGAGGACAGTGTAGAGCGCCATCCCGGCGAGCATGGCGGCCACGAAGAGCCACGCGCCGGGCTGACCGCTGCCCGCGTTGACGAGCGCGGGGCCCGGACAGAAGCCCGCGAGTCCCCAGCCGGCGCCGAATAGCAGACTGCCGCCGACGAGGCGGAAATCGACGTGGGTGGCCGTGGGCAGATGCATGGGCGCGCCGAGCACGCTCATGCGGCGCGTGCGCGCGAAACGAAAGCCGAGCGCGCCGAGCGCGATTGCACCCGCCATCACGAAGGCCAGCGACGGGTCCCAGTGACCGGCCAGATCCAGAAAGCCCAGCACCTTCGCCGGATTCGCCATGCCGGAGAGGATCAGGCCGACGCCGAACACGAGGCCGCTGACGAATGCGTTGACGACCTTCATTTCAACCTCCAATCAGGTGGCGCACCACGAAGACCGTGACGAAACCGGCTGCCATGAAGCTGCTGGTCGCAACGAGCGAGCGCAGCGAGCCGCGCGACAGACCGCACACGCCGTGGCCGCTCGTGCAGCCCGAGCCGTAGCGCGTGCCGACGCCGACCAGCAGTCCCGCGGCGATCAGCGTGACGGGCGTGGATTCGATCACGGGCGCGGGCAGCGGGGCGGCGAGCCGCCAGAGCCAGGGCGCGGCGACGAGGCCGGCGATGAAGGCCGCCCGCCACGCGCGCTCGCCGCGCACGGCGTTCAGGAGGCCGCCGACGATGCCGCTGATGCCCGCCACGCGCCCGTTGCCGAGCACGAGCAGCACGGCGGCGGCGCCGATCAGCAAACCGCCCGTGAGCGAGGCGACTGGTGTGAAGTGTGCCAGATCGAGACTGAAATTCATGAATTCCCCTTGGGCGGGCTGCAATAGAGGTCCGAGAGTGTTTGCATGATGCGGACGATGTCGGAGCCGGCGAGGCTGTAGTAGATGTACTTGCCTTCGCGGCGCGTCTGCACGAGGCCTTCTTCGCGCAGCACGCCGAGGTGCTGCGAGAGGCTCGGCTGATGCACGCCGACAAGCGCTTCCAGCTCGCCGACGTTGCGCTCGCCTTCTGTGAGCTGGCAGAGCAGGACCAGACGGTCTTCGTGTGCGAGCGCCTTCAGGAGCGCGCAGCATTTTCCGGCGGATTCGCGCAGGGCGCCGAGGGCGTCGGGTGTGAGCTGGGGGGGCTTTCGTTGCACGGATCGATCACAGAGTACTTTGTCGGCAAACATTATATATATTTATAAAATGTTGCTCAATTTCGCCCTGGCGGCGGCACGGGTACAGAACCGCATCGCCGCATCTGAAGTCCGCTCCGCGCCATTCAACGCGCCTGCGCGCGCGTTTGCCCTGCCGGCCCGGCACGCGAAGGCAGCCTGCCTGCACGGCTAGCGGCACTCCGTTTAGACTTCGTTGCAGATCGACGCTGCAGTTCGACGCCCATGCGAGTGCGTCGCCGCCGCGTGCAATCCGCCCTCGAGGAGTCGTGCCATGAAAGCCATCCAGTTCAAGTCCTTCGGCAACCCGGACGTGCTCGAATACGTCGATCTGCCCACGCCTGTCCCGGCCGCGGGCAATGCGCTCGTGCGCGTGCTCGCGGCATCGGTGAATCCGAGCGATGTGAAGAACGTGTCCGGCCACTTCGAACACACGGTCCTGCCGCGCGTGCCGGGGCGCGATTTCAGCGGCGTCGTCACGGCGGGCCCCGACGACTGGATGGGCGCCGAGGTCTGGGGCACGGGCGGCGACATCGGCTTCACGCGCGACGGCACGCACGCCGGGTTCATCGAGATCCCGGTGGCCGCGCTGGCGCGCAAGCCCGCGTCGTTGAGCCACGCGCAAGCGGCGTCGATCGGCGTGAACTTCGTCGTGGCGTGGCTGGGCGTCGTCGACTATGCGCGCGTCGCCCAGGGCGAGACGGTCGCGGTGATCGGCATTTCGGGCGGGGTGGGCGGCGCTGCGGCGCAGATCGCGCATGCTCGCGGCGCGCGCGTGATCGGCATCGGGCGCGAAGCGCCGCACCCCGAGTCGCCCGCGGCGCGCGTGATCGACGCGTTCGTGCCGCTCGACGGCGGCACCACGGCGCGCGTGCGGGAACTGACGGGCGGTGCGGGCGTGGAGGTCGTCTACGACGCGGTGGGCGGCGTCGCGTTCGAGCTTGCGCTGTCGCTTGCGAAGCGGCGCGCGCGCGTGATCGAGATCAGCGCGACCGGCAAGCGTCGCGTGGAGTTCGATCTGATCGACTTCTATCACAACGAAACGCAGCTTTTCGGCGCGGACAGCGCGAAGCTCGGCGTCGCGGACTCTGCACCGATGATGGCGGCCATCGCCGAAGCGTTCGACGCAGGCCACTTCGAAGCGCCGGTCGTCGCGCTGCGGTTCCCGCTCGAACGTGCGCGCAAGGCCTACGAGGCCGTGGCGGGCGGCACGCGCGGACGTGTCGTGATCGAGATGGCCTGACGTGATGGTTTGAACGCACGACGGCCCGTGCGGCGGCATCGGTCGTGGATGCGCGCCGCCGCCGATCCTGCTTGCCGGTCTATCAGGTTTCTCTGCGCACGAGCCGCTCGGGCAGGCGTGCGCGCAATGCGCGCGCGTCGAGGTGCGCGAGATCCTTGTCGAGTTCGAGCGTCACGGTGTTCTGCGTCTGCGCATCGAGCGCCTTGCGCAGCACGCCGAGAAATGCGGGCGGCGCCGCGATCACGAGCGTCCCGTAGCGCGCTTCAGTACGTGCCCGCGCGAGCGTCGCCGCGATTTCGGCGGCGAACAGGGCGGCTTCGCGCGCGTGCTGTGTGGTGTCGGGGTCGCTCGATTGGCGGCCCGGGCCCGCGCGGTCGGTCGTGCGGCCCGGCTTGTCGCTCACGAGGCTCTGCTCGGGCACGCGGCTTTCGGGGTGCAGCAGCGTCTCGACTTCATCGATTGCGCCGAGCGGATTGTCCGCCGCGAAAATGCGCGCCGTCACGCGGTTGGCGACGACGATCCAGATCGTTTTCGACATGGTTTCCTCCCTGCCTCGGCTCGCTTGCATGTTCCGTGAACACGCGCCGCTGCGCGAATTTAAAGGGTAGCGCGATCGGGTCGCACGCGTTCAGGAAGGTGCGGGAGGCTCGCCGTGCGCCCTTCGGGCAGGCCTCCCGAAAACCAGGAGCATGATTCCCCGCTTTGACGGATATCGAAGCGCAGACCCGCGTGTTCCTTGCCACCGCGAATGCCGGGAGGCAGCCGGATATCCAGGCATCGCGGCGGCCCGGCTGGCTTCCTGCCGGGGCGCTTCAGCCGCGCCGATGGGACTTGCGCACGACGAGCCACTTCGGCGAGCGAAAGCGCACGATGCTCACGTAGAGCCAGACGTAGGTGATCGCGAACACCACCACGAAGCAGAACAGATGGAGCGTGTGCCGCCAGAAGAGCGTCGCGGGGATGACTGCGAGCAGGCACAGCAGCCACAGGTAGGGCGACGTGAGCGAGTTGCGGCGCGTGAGTTCGTGTGCGGTGCGCGCGCCCACGGCCCAGCGCATCAACCGCTTGTAGACGAGCATGTGCAGGTGCACGCCATCGGGAATGCCCGGCGACATGCCGCGCACGAACTTCTTCCGGTAGATCGAGAAGCAGGTCTCGAAGATCGGGTACATGAAGAGCAGCACGGGATACCAGGCCGACACGTCGCGGTTGCGCATCACGAGCAGGATCGACAGCTCGGCGAGCATGAAGCCGATGAAGTACGCGCCGCCGTCGCCGAGGAAGATCAGCCCGGCGGGGAAGTTCCAGATGAAGAAGCCCATGACCGCGCCCATCATGATGAGCGACGCGGAGAGCACGACCGGATCGTGGACCTGGAACGCCACGTAGGCGAGCGAGGCGAACATCATGAAGGCGACCATCGAGGCGAGGCCGTTGAAGCCGTCGATGATGTTGACCGCGTTGGCGAGCGCGGCGACCGCGAGCACCGTGACCGCGAACGAAACCGGCGCGTAAGAGAGGAGAAAATCGAGCGGCGGCACGCTGATGCGCATGACTGCGATGCCGAGCAGGAACCAGGCGAGCGCCGCGGCAGCCATCGTGCAGATGAGGCGCGCGAGCGGCGAAACCCGCTTCGTGAGGTCTTCGGTCAGGCCCGACGCGAACGCGGGAATGCCGCAGGCGGTGATGCCGAGGATGCCGCCCGAAACGGCCGGATAGGCGCCGTGCAACTGCACGGCGGCCACGATCAGCCCCGCGACGATGCCGGTGCCGCCAATGCGCGGCACGGGTCGCGCGTGGAATTTCTGCACGCCCGCGAGATCCGAATCCACGGAAAATTTTTCATGCAGGTGCGCGTACCGCACGATCAGCAGCGTGACCAGCAAAGAAACGAGGAAACCAAGCGCGAAGCTAAGCATGAAAGCGGGCCGGGCACGAAGAAGGGATGCGCGATTATACAAAGCTGGCGGGGCGTCTTTGCGGCGCGACGGGCTCATGCCATTACAAAACGCCGACATTCGCGCCGGATTGCAGTGCGCCGGTACGGTTTCCGTGGAGCGTTGCTTGAATAGCGTTTGGCGCCCGCGCGTGCGGCGTTGTGCCATGATGGCGATGCGGCGCGCCCGATGGTTCCGGCGCGCCGCAAATCGTTTGCCGGTTGTCCTGCCAGTTCAAGTCGGGAGTTTCCATGCCCCACAAAGAATGGATCCGCGACGCGATCCGCAAGATCGACGCCGACTTCAACCGCTCCGCCGATACGCACCTCATCGCGCTCGATCTGCCCGGTTTTCCGGGCATCCGCTTTTACCTCAAGGACGAATCGAGTCACCCGACCGGCAGCCTCAAGCACCGGCTCGCGCGCTCGCTCTTTCTCTACGCGCTGTGCAACGGCTGGCTCAACGAAAAGAGCACCGTGGTGGAGGCGTCGAGCGGTTCGACCGCCATTTCCGAGGCGTATTTCGCGCAACTGCTCGGCCTGCCGTTCGTGGCCGTGATTCCGGCCAGCACGTCGCGCATGAAGATCGAGGAAATCGAGTTTTACGGCGGCCACTGCCACCTCGTCGCGAACCCCGCCGAGATTTACGCGGAGTCGCACCGCATCGCGCAGGCGTCGGGCGGGCATTTCATGGACCAGTTCACTTACGCCGAACGCGCGACCGACTGGCGCGCGAACAACAACATCGCCGAATCGATCTTCAAGCAGATGGCCGACGAAGCGTATCCGGTGCCGACGTGGCTCGTCTCGAGCGGCGGCACGGGCGGCACGATCGCGACGCTCGGCCGTTATGTCGCTTATCGGCGGCACAAGACGCGCGTGATGTGCGCCGATCCCGAGCACTCCGTGTTTTTCGATTACTTCAAAAGCGTGCTCGCGGGACATCCCGATAGCGGTCTCACGCTCGACGTCGGCTCGCGCATCGAGGGGATCGGGCGGCCGCGCGTCGAGCGCTCGTTTATCCCGACGTGCATCGACGCCATGGTGAAGGTCCCCGATCCGCTTTCGTTCGCGGCGATGCGCTATCTGGCGGCGCGGCTCGGCAAGCGCGTGGGCGGCTCGACGGGGACCAACTTTGTCGGCGTGCTGTTTCTCGCCGGGCGCATGAAGGCGCAGGGCGAATCGGGTGCGATCGTGAGTCTGCTGTGCGACAGCGGCGAGCGCTACAGGACGACTTACTATCACGAAGCCTGGTATGAGGCGCAGGGCATCCGGATTAGCGAGGCCGATGCGCTGATCGCGCGTGCCGTGCGTGGCGAACCGATTTTTGCGGCGCCTGAAGCGGGCGTGCTCGTGGCGCAACGGTGAGATGCGCCGCGGCGCGTTGCGTGCTGCGGTTCACGTGCTGTGTTTCATGTGCCGCGCTTCACGTGCTGTGCTTCACTCGAGCGGCTTCACTGCCGCCGCGCGCGGTGCGACGTATCCCGGATCGGATCTTGCACGCTTGCGGGCACGGCCTGCGCGGCGCGGCGCTTCGCATCGTCGAACATCTCGCGTAGTTGCTGCCGTTCGTTGCCGGTGAGAAACGCGGCAGCGTCCGGAATCGTCAGCACCAGTTGCAGCGTCAGGGTGCCGCGCGTGCCGTGACGGTCCGCGAGCCCAAGGCCGGGCAGCGTGATGGCGGTTCCAGGTCGTGCGTTCGGTGGAATCGTCACCTGCAGCGTGTGGCCGGGCAGGTTGGCTTCGATGGTGCCGCCGAGCGTCGCCGTCACGAAATCCACCTCGAATTCACGGGCGAGATCCAGTCCGTTGCGGCTGAACGCCGAGCCGCAGACGATGGCAACCGAGAAAATCGCGTCGCCCGCCGGGCCGCCATTGACCCCCGGTTGACCGCCGCCTTCGACGACGAGCCGCTGGCCGTCCCATGCGCCCGCAGGAACCGGAACGATTTCGGATTTGCGCCAGGTCCGCATGCCGGTGCCGAGACATCGCGCGCACTGCAAGTTCCCTTTCGTTTTCTCGCACGGATGACACGGTCCCTTCACGGGGAAGCTCGCATCGACTTCGCCGCCATCGATCGCAACTTCGAGCGGCACGAAGAGTTCGACCAGACAGTTTGCGCCGCGCATCGGCGGCGCGCTGCGGTGTTCGCGCGGCGTGGTGTCTTTGCCGTGATTGCCGTTCTGTGCCGCTGCCGAAGCGGTCGCAGCCGGACCCGATGCGGACGGCGTGCGCTTGCCGGTCAGAACCTCGAACGCCTCCTGAATCCGCTTGAACACCGGCTCGACCGCCTCTTCGCGCCCCTTGTTGCGATCCGGGTGGTACTTCGCCCTCAGTCGCCGGTATGCGCGCTTGACCTCAGTCAGCGACGCCGTGTTCGGCAGTTTTAGCTGGCGGTAGTGTTCGTCGAAGCTCAAGCGTTTTCCCGTTCGTGATTATTCAGCCCGAATTTCTGCTGTGATGCCGCTGTGTCGCGGCTGTGTCGCGGCTGTGATGTATTAATCGCCGCGCGTCAGCTTACGCAATCGCGTTCTGAAGCGCCATGATTTCCCGCGTTAACCTGGGCGTTTTAATTCTGTTTGCTACAGGCACGCACGATGTTGCGACTCGATGGTGGTTTTGTCTTGAGCGGTAAAGCTTTTGCGCAAACGGTGTTGCGCAAAAGTTGAATGCGCAACTGAGCGTTACGCGTTGCGCATCGACTGAATTCACGCCGCCATCAAGACCAGAATCCAGCCATCGCGCCCACGAAGCCCGCGATGCACACCAGCGCGGCGGTTGCGCACAGCAACTTGAGGTAAGCGCCGGTCGGGCGTCGCCCGGGCGGGAGCGCCTTGACGCTGATGATAATCAGCAGCCCGATGACAAGCGGCAGCATGACGGCGTTCACGACCTGGGCCGCCACGTTCAACCACACGAGATCCGGAACGAACCCGACCACGAGTGCGCTGAATGCCACGGCGAGCGCATAGACGCCATAAAACCAGGGCGATCTCGACCGGCGTCCATCGAGCGACCGGCTGCGGCCTGTCACTTCGCACAGTCCCCACGCCAACGCGAGGGAACAGATAATGGCCGCAACAAGTGAAGCGCCGAGCACCCCGGCGCCGAAGATCATTTGCCCTGCGCGCCGGCCCAATTCACTGGTCAGCGCGTTGCTGATTTCGCCCACGCTTTGCAGGCTCTGCTGCCCATGCGGTCCCGACAATCTGGCTGCGGCCGCAACGAGTACGGCGGCGGTCAAAAGCTGTGTCAATACCGCGCCGACTGCCGTTTCGATCCGCGCTGCCCGGTAGTCGCGCGTGGTCAGCTTTTTATCGGCCACGGCGGCCTGCTGATAAAACAGCATCCACGGATTGAAAGTCGCGCCGATGAGCGCCGCCGCGAGCCACCCGAACTGCGGCGTTCTGAACGGCATGTCGCGCAACTGGTAGCTCATGGCGCGCAGATCGGGCCGGGCATGCCAGGCGACAACGAAAAAAGCGAGTTCGAACGCGCCGATAAACATCGCGACGCGGTCCACCCGCTTGTGCGAACCCGTGAGTATCACGAACATCAACAGGCCGACCGCTGCGGAAAGCGTCATGCCGCGCGGCACGCCATACATCTCGCCCACGCCCGCCACGCCCGTGAATTCGGTGACGAGCGAGCCCAGCACGGCAATCACGAGGCCGGCTGTCGCGACCCACGCCCAGGCGGGGCCAATGCGCGCACGGATCAATTCGCCGTGTCCTTCGCCCGTAAAAATGCCGAGCCGGACAGTCAGCTCCTGCGTCATGTAGAGCAAAGGAATCAGCGCGATGAGCAGCGGCAGGAACCGGATTCCCCACTGCGCACCGCTTTGCGCCGCGGTCACGACGTTGCCTGAATCGCAGTCCGCGAGCATGACGAGCAACCCCGGCCCGATTGCGGCGGTGCGGGCCAGAACCCCGAGCGTCTTCTGCCTGAACGATATCGAATGACGCATAAACCGCAAATCGGATGCCATTTGGAAAACAAGCTCCCATTATCGCCTGAGGTCGTGCCGTGCTTTCCAGTCATCGACTCGTTTTAAATGCCAGGCCGCGAGCCGGGCCCGCGCGTCAGCGGTACTCGCTGGTGCGCGACACTTTTTCGCGCGCGTCGACATCCGTAATGTTCGCGTTCGCCAGTGCGTGCGGCGCTGCGCCCGAAGGCGTTTCGGCAGCAGGCATTTCGCCTTCGCGCATGCCGTCCTTGAATCCCTTCACTGCGCCGCCGAGGTCGCTGCCGATATTGCGCAGCTTCTTCGTGCCGAACACCATTGCGACGATCAGCAAAACGATCAGCCAGTGCCCGATACTCAACTCACCCATGATATTTCCTGGACTTCGCCGTTGCCTTGAGAACCGGTGAAAAAAACGATCTCTCGACTCGGCAAAAAAATTAAAACTCGCGAAAACCGTTCGCGCGACGGTTACTCTGCACGCACCCGCGCGAAATGCGCAGGCGGATGTTACGGAAAACTATCTATTCACGTTCTAAGTATTCCTTTGCCGAACGTCAATGCGCTTAGGCGTCGCGGCGGCTGATCCGCCACACCACGAAAACACCCGCCACGGCGAGACACGCTGCGAGCGTCGCCACCGAGCGTACCGGTGCTATCGCATATTGCATCGTCAGCGCGCCGCGCATCAAGTCGACGCCGTAGGCGGCGGGATCGAATGCGGCGGCGAGTCGAATCCAGCCCGGCGCGAGATCGAGTGGATAGAGGCCGCCCGACAAGAAAAACATCGGCAACAGCAGCGTGTTCGACACGACCGGAAACACGATCACCGAGCGGAACGGCAACGCGAGCGCGAGCCCGAGTGCCGAGAAGACGAGCGCGGCGAACGCCATCGCAACGACGACGAGCACGAGATTCATCGCGCTCAGTCCGATCCCGATCGTCGGTGCGAACGGCAACAACAACAGACTCTGGATCCAGGCGACGACAGCGCCCGCGCCGATCTTGCCCGCCGCGATTTCGACGCGGCCCACGGGCGAGACGAGCAGTGCCTTCAGAAAACCCGTTTGCCGGTCGTGCACGATGCCGACCGCGGCCGAAATGGCGGTAAACATCAACGACAGGCCAACGACGCCGGGAAAGATGTACGCCTGATATCCGCTGACCTCGGCGTACGTGCCGCTTCTGAGCGCCGCGCCGAGCACGAACAGATACAGGAGCGGCTGCGTGAGGCCGAACAGGATGCGCAGCGGCGACGCCCAGAACCGTTTCAGGTCGAACCAGACGATGGTCAGCGCGTTGCTCATGCGGCCGCCTTTCCCGTCACGTTCGCGGTCACTTTCCCAGCGAGATGCGCGTCCACGCGCGTGGCGTCGCCCGCTTGCGCGGCAATCCAGTGGCCGACCACGTCCATGAGGTCGGGCGCTGCAATGTCGGCGCCGAGCACGCGGCACGGAATGCGTTGCAGCAGCGCCGGCAATACGGCCTGCGGGTCCGTGCCCGAGACGATGATGCTGTTGTCGTCGCCGATCTCGACGGGATAGCCGTGCGCGGCGAGCCAGCGCTGTGCTTCGGCGATATCGGGCACGCGCAGCCGGATCGTGCCGGGCACGCTCGCGTGCATCGCGGGCCACGGGCCGCCCGCGAGCAGGCGGCCTTGATGCAGCACGACGACGCGGTCGGCGTCGCGCGCCTCTTCGGTATGGTGCGTCGAACAGAGGACCGTGTGGCCGTCGTCGACGAGCGTTCTGATTTCCGCCCAGAACGCGCGGCGCGCGGCGATATCGAGGCCGAGCGTCGCTTCGTCGAGCAGCAGTACCGGCGGACGCGCAATCAGTGCGCGCGCGAGTTCGAGCCTTCGGCACTGGCCGCCCGAGAGCCATTGAACCGGCGTTTGCGCTTGCGCCTCGAGGCCGAACGTCGTCAACAGTTCGTTGATCCGCTGCTGCACGGCGCGCCCCTTCAGTCCCTGGCAACGCGCGATGAACCACAGGTTGTCGCGCGCGCTCAGGCGCGGTTCCAGCGCCGAAGTCTGAAACACGACGCCGATGCGTGTGCGCGCAACGGCCGGGTGGGCAACCACGTCGACGTTGTCGACGAAGATGTGCCCGCTTTCCGGCACGGCGAGCGTGGCAAGCAGCGAGAGCAGCGTGGTCTTGCCCGCGCCGTTGAGCCCGACCATCGCGACGAGTTCGCCGCGTCCGATCGACAGGCTGATGTCGTGCAGGATCGTGCGGCCGCCGCGCTTGAAGCTCACGTTGCACAGATCGATGCTGGACTTCTCCGGCATGGCAGTCGCCTCAGGTCGCTTATTAGTTGCTAATCAGATTGCTAATCGGGCCGCTTATTGCAGCAGCGCGGGTTTCACGGACGGATCCGTGAAGTGGACGCGCGCCGCCATCGGCGCAGACACCCACACTTTCCCGTTGCTATCGACCATCAGCAGCGACTCGACGCCGGCCTTGCGAGCCATCGCGAGTGCTCGTGCAGGACCGGCGACGAACGGCGGCTTGCTCGCGCCATCGGACAGCGCGCCCGCGCGCGGCCCGGGTTTCACGAGCACGGTCACCGACTCGCTGACTTCGACGGGAAACCCGGTGCGCGGATCGATGATGTGGCAATACCGCACGCCTTTGGACTGGTAGAAGCGTTGGTAGTCGCCGCTCGTGCCGATCGCTTCGCCGTCGTGCAGTTCGAGCGTTGCGAGCGCACCGGGTTTGCGCGGGTCCTGGATGCCGACTTGCCAGGGCCTGCCGCCCTTGCTGCCGATCGCGAGCAGGTTGCCGCCGACGTCGATCAGCGCGTTTTCGACACCGCGCTGCTTCAGAATGGCCGCCGCTTCGTCGAGCGACCAGCCCTTCGCATAGCCGCCGAGATCGAGCGAGACCGCGCGGTTCGTGCTCGTGACGACACCCGATGGCGAGATCGCGAGGTCGGCAATACGGGGACGCAGCGCCGCTTCGCGCAGCACCGCGTCGCGCGGCGGCGGCTTCACGTCGAACTGGTCGGCCTGAAAGCCCCACAGCCGGATGAGTCTGCCGATGCCGGGCTCGAAGAGGCCCTCGCTTTCGATCGACAGCTGCTGCGCCGCGCGCAGGATCTGTGCAAGCTCGGGCGACGCCTGGAACGGCTGGCCGGCCGCGATGCTCTGATTCAGGCGCGTGACTTCGGACGGCTGCCACGCGTGCAGCTCGCGGTGCATCGACTGGAAATGGGAAAACACGGCGTCTGCGTCCTGCTGCGCGTCTTTGAGCGGCACACCGTAAAGCACCAGTTGCACGCGGGTGCCGAACACGTAAGTGCCCTGAACGTACACCTCGGGGGACCTGAGCGTGAGCCACAGCCCGACTGCAATGGCGGCGGCGAGCACCAGCACGATTCCCGCGGCCTTTCTGTAATTAGACAATTTTCTGGTACTCAATCAGCTTCAAATCAGAGTGGCCTGCGGATCAGGTGCACACCGGTCGATGAAGAAACATACATAAAAAAATCATGTTTTGAGGTTATCTGTATATCTGATATCCATCAACGAGGCGGGGAGCCGCAGTGCGACATTTGGACTGCGTCAGACCGCCGCATTCGGGTATCGAGTTTTGTTGCGACATTTTGTCCAAAAGCTTGAATCAAAGAGTTATCGGGCGGAATCGTATTGCTGCGTCAATTTGCCGGGAGTTGTCACACGAAATAAAGCGTAAAACGCATCTGCTGCAACGTGCTTCGCCTGGCCTTATCTGGCGGGCTGTTGCCGTAAGTAGCTGTCATAAGTAGTTGTAGTAAGTGTCTGTCAACAGTTGGCAAGGCGCAGATCAACGTCACCTCGTTCACCAGTTTGTGCAAAAAGGCCCCTATGTTATGCTTTTTTATGCGGAATAAGGCTGGCTGACGAGTAGAGAGTAGACCAACCAACTACGCGGACTGAACCTTTCAGTTCAATTACAAAGAAGGACGAGGATAAAACTTCATACACGTGACGAAGGGTTGTTATCCGGAATCATTTTCGGGGCTGCAGCCGTGGATTTACTGCGCGACATTGTGCCGCATTGCGGTGACGGTCCCGGAGCGTATTGCGTTATTCCCCTCCAGCGCAAGAAAGCCATTGGTTGCCTGGCGTTGAAACGAATCGATGAGTGAGATTGTCATGACGAATGCAAAAGGAAAAACTGAAGAAACCGTAGTCCCGGGCCGTCGCCGCTTCCTGGCGTCGTCCGCAGTGGCGGGTCTCGCGGGAGCGAGCCTGTCGCTGGGTCTGGCTGGTTGCAACAAGGGCAGCAGCGATGCCGCCCCGGCAGCAGGCGCCGCGAGCGCAGCAAGCGGCGCGGATCCGCAGGCGAGCATCAACTGGGAGAAGTATGAAGTGCATCCCGGCAAGCTCGACACGTACTACGGCTTCTCGAGCGGCGGTCACTCGGGCGACCTGCGCATTCACGGCCTCCCGTCCGGCCGTGAAATCCGCCGCGTTCCGATCTTCAACGTCGACTGCATGTCGGATTGGGGTATCACGAACGAATCGCGCGCGATCATCGGCACGAAGCCGAATGGCCAGCTGAACTACACCACCGGCGATACTCACCACGTCCACCTGTCGTACACGGACGGCGTCTACGACGGCAAGCACCTTTTCGTCAACGACAAGCTCAATGGCCGTATTGCACGCGTGAAGCTCGACACGATGGAGTGCGATGCGATCACGCAACTGCCGAACGTGCAGGGCTTCCACGGCATTTTCCCGGACAAGCGCGACCCGGTCGACGACAAGATCAACTACACGACGCGCGTGTTCTGCGGTAACGAATTCCATATTCCGCAGCCGAACGACGGCCGCGACGTCAACGATCCGTCGAAGTACTTCTGTCTGTTCACCTGCGTCGATGCGGTCACGATGCAGCCGCGCTGGCAGGTCAAGATCGACGGCAACATGGACCTCGTCGCGACCTCGTACGACGGCAAGCTCGCGTGCTCGAACCAGTACAACACCGAGAACGGCGTCCACTACGAAGAGATGATGGCCGCCGAGCGCGACTCGTGCATCTTCTTCAACGTTGCGCGTATCGAAGAAGCAGTGAAGGCAGGCAAGGTCACCCACCTCAGCAATTCGAAGGTGCCGATTGTCGACGGCACGAAGGCCGGCAACACCGACCCGAAGACGGCGCTCGTCGTGTACGTGCCGGTTCCGAAGAACCCGCACGGCGTGAACATCTCGCCGGACGGCAAGTACTACGCGTGCTCGGGCAAGCTGTCGCCGACCGCCACCCTGATCCAGCACGATCTGGTGCTGAAGTGGTTC
>NZ_SCRP01000028.1 GCF_004298475.1 Paraburkholderia sp.
GCGGCTACGGCAGGGTGGTGTCTACCTCGATTATTTTCCGTTATCCGGCCATGGGTGGCGCGTCACGGCGGGCGTACGTTTTAACGACGACTCGCTGACCGCGGTGTCGGCCCCTAACAACGGCACGTATATATTCGGCGGCAAGCGCTATCCCGCGCCGCCTGGCGCAACGGCGACCGCGTCGGTCCGATACCCCACCGCGATGCCATATCTTGGCATCGGCTTCGGGCACACGCCTGCAAGCAAGGGCTTTGGCTTTATTGCCGATATCGGCGTCGCGTATGGTGAACCGCAAACTAGCTATACGTTATCTCCACTGTTGAGCAAGCTCGCGGGTCCAACGCGGAGTGCGACGCTGATCAGTACCGGACAGCAGGAATTGCGCGACAAGGCATGGCGATTTCGCTGGTATCCCGTGATACAGATCGGCGTGTCATATCGCTTCTAACACGCAGGCCTTAGCGCGATGCTGAAGCCGCATCAAGCTTGTCCGTGCGCGGCAAGCCGCATGTGCACCGACTCAAGTTCCGACGGAAGGCGTGACGAAGCCCGATCAATCACTCGGTGAATTTCAGATCGGTTGTCCTCCATGGTCAACCCGAAGTGATCCATGGCCGCGAGGACAAACGCGACGCCATGCGTGAGTTCTTCCGCCGGACGCTCCCCGGCCGCTGGGAAACGCTGCGTGATGTCCGCGAAGACGAGCTCGATTCGATGACCGTATTTCGATTGCCGATAGATCAGGTCGCCGCGAAGGTGCGCAACGAGTTTCCGGATCGGGAGGATCACATGCCGGAAATACCGGTATGGACCGGCATCCTGCCATGCTCGACGGTTTTCCGGCAGCCGGTGGCCGATCATCGGTTCCCGTCCGAGCCGCTGCCGGATCACCTGAGGGAATTCTCGGGCAAGCCCGAATTCGGGGATCGCGTTGACGGAACGCGATGAAGTTTGCGCGGCCTGGGCCGGGTATTTAGGCCGAAGTGAGATGGCCGCGCAAATCCGGACGACAAGATACGTGGATCATCGAGCGCAATGCGAAGTGAACGCTTCGAAGCACGCGAATGCAAAACGCCGCCTTTTCAGGCGGCGTTTTGCATGACAAGAAACCACGCAAGGCACTCAAGCAACCCTGAACTTCCCGACAAGCCGCTTGAGCGTTTTCGCCTGATCGTCGAGCGACTGCGCCGCCGCCGTCGCTTCTTCGACGAGCGCCGCGTTCTGCTGCGTCCCGGCGTCCATCTGCGTCACGGCGCGGTTGATCTCCTCGATGCCCGCGCGCTGCTCGTGCGACGCCGCCGAAATCTCGCCGATGATGTCGTTCACGCGCTTCACCGCCTTCACGACTTCGTCCATCGTCTGACCGGCGTCCTGCGCGAGCGTGGAGCCGTTCGCCACGCGCTCCACCGAAGCGCTGATCAGCGTCTTGATCTCCTTGGCCGCCGCCGCGCTGCGCTGCGCGAGGTTGCGCACTTCGCCCGCCACGACCGAGAAGCCGCGTCCGTCCTCGCCCGCGCGCGCGGCTTCGACTGCCGCGTTCAGCGCAAGAATGTTGGTCTGGAACGCGATGCCCTCGATCACGCCGATGATGTCCGCAATGCTCTTCGCGCTCTCGTTGATCTCGTTCATCGTCGCGACCACGCGACCCACCACGCTGCCGCCCTTCTCCGCGATCTCCGAGGCATTGCCCGCGAGCGTGCTGGCCTGTGCCGCGTTTTCGGCGTTCAGGCGCACGGTCGACGTGAGTTCCTCCATGCTGCTCGCGGTGCGTTCGAGCGCGACCGCCTGTTGCTCGGTGCGATGCGAGAGATCGAGATTGCCGGTCGAAATCTGGCCCGACGCGGCGGCAATGGCCTCCGCACTCGCAGCAATTTCCGACACGGTCGAAGCGAGCCCGGTTTGCATGTCGCGCAGCGCGCCGAGCATGCTGGACGCGTCGCGCGCATCGACCTTGACCGGCTGCGCCAGGTCGCCCGAGGCGATGCGGCTCGCGATTTCCTTGGCGTGCACGGGTTCGCCGCCGAGCTGCCGCGCGATGCGCCGCACGACCCACTCGCCCATGACGAACGCGAGCACGAAGAGCGCGACGGTCGCGACGGCCATCATGACGAACGACGATTTATAGATGAACCCGGCCGTATCGATGGTCGCCTTCGCGGCCGTGCCGCGCTGCGTCACGAGCTGGTCGACGAGCTTTTCGAGCTTCTCCGTTTCGACGAGCAGCGACACGTCCTGCGTGCCGACCTGCCAGTTCATCTGCGAGAGATCGAGCGGCTGCGCCTTCACGAGCGTCACGAAATCGCGCAGATGGCCGCTCCACGTCGACGTCGCGGCGGCGAACTTCTTCTCCTGATCGAGCGCCTCCCCGCCGGACTGCGCCGCGTATTGCGCGAGCGCGCCCAGCTCGCGATCGAGTGCGGCGAGATCGCGGTCGATGTCCTGACCCAGTTCATCGCGCTCTTTCGCGGTCGTGGCGGTGAGCAGCATCTTTTGCGCACGGCTTGCGCGCAGCAGGTGGCCACGCGCCTCTTCGGCCGCGCGGCTGGCGATGTAACCCTGTTCGTAGATCGATTGCGTCGAGCTGTTGAGCCGGCTGATCTGAGCGAGCGAGAACACGCCCATGGCGAGCGTGCCGATGAGGAGCACGGCAAACGCAATCCGCAGCGTCCCCTTCACCGAGAACGATTTACCGTCCCCGCCCCGCGCGGCACGCGTCGTGCGTGTGCTGGCGCCCGTTGCGCCCGTGTCCTGCGACGTGAATCCGGCGCGCCGGCTCGCTTGTGATGCTGCTTTCATGTGGTTACGTCTCCTGCTTGTTGTAGTGCGCCCGGGAGCTGCGTCGCGGTCCGCCAGAACCGGTTCTACGGCAAGCGGGGCAGCAAACTTTAGCTCCCCGTCGTCGTGCCCTGATCTGTCGCATTCCGGCCCCGTCTCCTCACGCCTCGTGAGCGTGCGTACGGCGGGTTATACCCGGCCAAAATGACGGACCAATAAATCGCTCCAGGATCTGTTGCGCGCGCGCAGCAACTCTCGCCGTGGCGTTAAGCGACTGTGGATGTCCGATTCTCAACAAATAATGTCCGAACTATTCAGGCGAGACACATTACACTGCGTTCATAACGCTTATACATGCCCATTTCGTGCCGTTGCCGACACCCTCGGGGCGCGGCGCCCGCACGAACACTCCTGCGATTTACAACATGGAAACGAGCCTCAAGAAGAGTGCCCTTGCAGGCGCCGCGCCATCGGCATCCGCCGCGCTGCAGCCCACGATCTATTCGGTCCTCGGCGCGATCAGCTTTTCGCACCTGGTCAACGACATGATCCAGTCGTTGATCCTCGCGATCTATCCGATGCTCAAGGACAGCTTTTCGCTGTCCTTCACGCAGATCGGCCTCATCACGCTCACGTACCAGCTCACGGCGTCGATGCTGCAGCCGCTCGTCGGCATCTATACCGACAAACGCCCGATGCCGTATTCGCTGCCCTTCGGCATGGGCTTCACGCTGTGCGGCCTGCTGCTGATGTCGGTGGCGTCGAGTTTCACCGTGCTGCTCTGCGCTGCGGCGCTCGTGGGTTGCGGCTCGTCGGTGTTTCATCCGGAGTCGTCGCGCGTCGCGCGCATGGCCTCGGGCGGCCGTCACGGGCTCGCGCAATCGCTCTTCCAGGTGGGCGGCAATGCGGGCACGTCGCTCGGGCCGCTGCTCGCCGCCGCGATCGTCATGCCGCACGGCCAGCGCAGCATCGCGTGGTTCTCCGTCGCGGCGTTCGTCGCGATCTTCGTGCTCACGCAGGTCGGCCGCTGGTACAAGGCGCATCCGACCATGAAGAAAAAGCGCGCCGCGCCCCCGCACGCCGCCCTCTCGCGCGGCCGCATCGCCACGGCGCTCGGCGTGCTGCTGCTGCTCGTGTTCTCGAAGTACTTCTACCTCGCGAGCATCAACAGCTACTTCACGTTTTATCTGATCGACCGCTTTCACCTGAGCGTGCAGGCCGCGCAAATCCATCTGTTCGTGTTCCTCGCAGCCGTCGCGGCGGGCACGATCATCGGCGGACCGGTGGGCGACCGCATCGGCCGCAAATACGTGATCTGGGCGTCGATTCTCGGCGTCGCGCCGTTCACGCTGCTCCTGCCCTACGCCAGCCTGTTCTGGACCAGCGTGCTCACCGTGATCATCGGCCTCGTGCTGGCTTCGGCGTTCGCGGCCATCCTCGTCTACGCGCAGGAACTGATTCCGGGCAAGGTCGGCACGGTCGCGGGCCTCTTCTTCGGCCTCGCGTTCGGCCTCGGCGGCATCGGCGCGGCTGTGCTCGGCCAGCTTGCTGACGCCACCAGCATCGCCTTCGTCTACAAGGTCTGCTCGTTCCTGCCGCTCATCGGCTTGCTGACCGTGTTCCTGCCCGATGTCGAGGGCAAGCGCGTAAAGCAGGCCGCTGCCTGAATGCTGCCTGAATGCCGACTGAGTGAGCGCGCCGCGTGCGCGACGAACGGCCGGACGCCTCGCGGCACCGACCGTTTTTTTCAGGCGGCCAGCGCGCTTGCAGATCGTGCTGCGCCGCACCAGGCTTGAGTCAGTTCCGGTTCGCGCGAATAATAGGTCTCGCCGCGGCGGCGTACCGACACGCACTGCACGCCCGGCGCGCTGCCCCCGAAATCATCCACTACGTCAACCACTGCGCCACCCGCTGCGCGAAGAGGTCCGCCATGCAACTGTCCACGGTAGAGATCGTCAAGCCCGAAGCCGCCAACTTCATCCTCGGCCACTCGCACTTCATCAAAACCGTCGAGGATCTGCACGAAGCCCTTTACGGCACGGTGCCCGGCATCCGCTTCGGCCTCGCGTTTTGCGAAGCGTCCGGCAAGCGGCTCGTGCGCCGTTCGGGCACCGACGACGCGCTCGTCGAACTCGCCACGAGCAACCTGCAGCGCATCGGCGCGGGGCACAGCTTCATCGTGTTTCTCGGCGACGGCTTCTTCCCCGTGAATGTGCTCAACGCGATCAAGGCCGTGCCGGAGGTGTGCCGCATTTTCTGCGCGACGGCCAATCCCACCCAGGTACTCGTGGCCGAGACCGATCAGGGGCGCGGCATCGTCGGCGTCGTGGACGGTTTTCCTCCGCTTGGCGTCGAGGCCGAAGAGGACGTCAAGTGGCGCCGCGACCTGTTGCGCGCCATCGGCTACAAGGCCTGAGCGCCGATGCCGCCCCTCATGACAGACTCCGCCTCGCTTGGCGCGGCCATCGCGCAACGCAGCGAACACGCGCTGCGTTGCGGCGCGCTACTCCCGATCGCAACGCAGCGCACGGTGATCGAAGACGGCGGCGTGCGCTTCGTGGTGCGCGAAGTTTCGAGCCTCGCGCGCAAGGAAGCCGCAACGCGCGCGCCACACACGCCACGTGCAGCCGATCCGTTCCTGCCGTATGAACCCGATCTCTTCGTCGCCGATCTCTCCAGCACGCACGTGGCGCTGCTGAACAAGTACAACGTGATCGCGCACCATCTGCTGATCGTCACGCGGCGTTTCGAGCCGCAGCAGGCGTTGCTCGATCAGGCGGATTTCGCGGCGCTCTGTACGGCGCTGCACGCGGTAGACGGGCTCGGCTTTTACAACAGCGGGCCCGAGGCGGGCGCGAGCCAGACGCACAAGCATCTGCAGGTGGCGCCGCTGCCGATCGACGAAAGCACGGCGACCGTGCCGGTTGAAGCGCTGTTCGATTCGGTGCGGTTCGTTGACGGCATCGGGACCGTGCCGGGGCTGCATTTCCGGCACGCATTCGCAAGGCTCGATCTCACGGGCGAAGATGCGGCAGCGCGCATGACGGGCTGCTATCGCGCGCTGCTCGACGCCGCCGGAATCGGCACGCGCGACGTGCAAGGCGTCGCCCATCAAGCCACGCCGTACAACCTGCTCGTGACGCGCCGCTGGATGCTCGTGGTGCCGCGCGCGGCCGAGCGCGTAGAAGGGATTTCGGTGAATGCGCTCGGGTTTGCGGGTTCGCTCTTCGTGCGCGACGCCGCACAACGGCAAGCGCTCGCGCAGATCGGGCCGATGGCCGCGCTCGCACGCGTCGCGCTGCGGTAAGCTCGAAACGAGTGCTGTGCCAGTGCGACGCGAGCACGGTACAAGTGCGGTACAAGCGCACGGCAAGCTCAGCCGATGCCGAGCCACTCGCGCACCAGGTCCTCACGCGCCGCGAGTTCGCGCGGCGTACCGTCGAACACGATGCGCCCGTGCCCCATCACCGCGACGCGATCGGCGAGTTCGGGCGCAAGCGCGAGACGCTGCTCGATCAGCAGCACGGTAACACCGCGCTCGCGCAGCGTGCGCAGGCATTCGCCGACACGCGCGATCATCTGCGCGGCGAGTCCTTCGGTCGGTTCGTCGACGATCAGCAGATCCGGATCGCCCACGAGGGCGCGCGCAAGCGCGAGCATCTGCTGCTCGCCGCCCGAAAGCACGCCCGCGCGCGCGGCGCGCCGCTCGCGCAGGACGGGAAAAAGCGTCCAGGCATCCTCGATGCCGAAGCGCACGCGGCGCACACGCCGTGTGTGCCTGGCGTAGCTGGTGAGGCCGAGCCGCAGATTCTCCTCCACGCTCAAATCCGGAAACACGTCGCGCTGTTCCGCGACGTAGCCGAGCCCGAGCCGCGCGATCTCGAAGGTGCGCAGGCCGTCGAGCGAACGCCCCGCGAACACGCGCGCGCCTTCGGTGCGCACGAGCGACATCAGGGCTTTCGCAAGCGTCGAGCGGCCCGAGCCGTTGCGCCCCGCGAGCGCGACGATCTCGCCCGCGCCGACGCGCAAATCCACGCCATGCAATACCTGGCTCGCGCCGTACCACGCCCGCAGGCCCGCGATATCAAGCAGCGCGCTCATGATCCGAACCCGCTGCCGAGATAGGCGTCGCGCACGGCGGCGTCGGCGCGGATCGCATCGGGCGTGCCGGTCGCGATCACGCGGCCCTGCACGAGCACCGAAACGCGGTCGGCAAGCCCGAACACCGCGTCCATATCGTGCTCGATGACGAGCAGCGTCTTGCCCGCCGTCACCGTGCGGATCAGTTCGATGGCACGGGCGCTTTCCGCGCGATTCATGCCGGCGGTCGGTTCGTCGAGCAGCAGCATGTGCGCGCCGCCCGCGAGCGCGAGGCCGAGATCGAGCGCGCGTTGCTCGGCATAACCGAGCATGCCCGCAGCATGCTGCGCGACCGAAGCGAGGCCAATCGCCTCGATCACTTCCGCGGCCCGCGCATCGACGTCGCGCGAGCCGAACCAGCGCTCGACACACCCTGCCCAGCCGCGCCGCGAAGCCAGCACCGCGCAGCGCACGTTGTCGAAGACGGAGAGCCGCGCGAACACGCTCGTCGTCTGGAAGCTGCGTGCGAGCCCGCGCCGGGCAACCGCGGCGGAAGGCAGACGTGTCGTGTCGACGCCGTTCAGTTCGATGCGGCCCGCACTCGCGCGGCGCTCGCCCGCGATCAGGCTGAAGAGCGTCGATTTGCCCGCGCCGTTCGGGCCGATCAGCGCGTGACGCTCGCCCGCGTGCACGGCGAGATCGACGCCGCGCAAAATCGGCGTCGCGCCAAACCGTTTTTCGATGCCGCGAAGCCGGAGCACGACGCTCATCGCGTGTTCTCCTGCCTGTCAAGCGAGCGGAGTGCGCGCGCCATGCTGCGCGCTCGATGCGCGCCAGCCACCGCGAACGCCGCCAGCACGACAATCGCGCCCGCGAGCCACCACGCGCCGCGCGGCGTCAATGCTGCGAGCCACGCGCCGGGATCGGCATCGCGCAAACGCGCCGCGTACGCCCATTGCACGGCGAGCACGAACGCGAGCGCGCCGCTTGCAGCCGCGAACGCACCGGCCGCCCACGCGCGCGCGCCGCGCCGCCAGCCGTACCGCGCGATCCACGCGCGCTGGCGCGCGACGAAACCCGCCAGTCCGTCCGGCGCGGCGAGCACGACGGCGATGAAAAAGAGCCCCACGTAAAGCATCCAGGCGCGCGTGACGCTCGCGATGCCCACGCTGAACGCCACCCACACGAGCGCGCCGAGCACCGGTCCGAAGAACGACGCCGTGCCGCCCGTGACAGTCGCGATCAGCACGGCGGCCGAGCGCATCATGCCGACGCCCTCGGCGGCGGCCAGCTCGATGTTGATGAGCGCAAGCGTACCGGCCACACCCGCGAAGCCCGCGCTCCACACGATCATCGCGGCGCGTGCACGCGCAGGCGCGACGCCGAGCGCCGCTGCACGCACCGGGTTGTCGCGCACGGCGTTGGCAAGCCGTGCGAACGGCGTACGCGAGAGCGCGAACATCGCCGCGCTCGCCAAGAGACACCAGGCGGCGATAACCCAGTACGCCTGAAGATCGGGGCCGAAGGTCCAGCCCGCCCAGGCGGGCCCGCTCGCGCGGTCGATACCGATGCCCGCCTCGCCGCCGAACGCGCCGGGCAATGCCCACGCGGCCGCCGCGACGAGTTCGCCGAGCCCGAGCGTGATCATCGCGAACGCGGTGCCCGCGCGGCGTGCGGCCACGAGCGCGGTCAACACGCCGAAGGCCGCGCCGCCAAGGCCGCCTGCGAGCGGCAACAGCGGCAGCGCCATCGCATGGCGGTTGAACAGATGCGCGGCCACAAACGCGCCGATCCCCGCGGGCGCGGCGTGACCGAACGAGAGCAGCCCGGTTTCCCCGAGCAGCAGGTTGTATGAAAGCGCGAAAACGATCATCGTCGCGGCCTGCGCGAGACACGCGAGCAGCCAGCCCTGCGGCGCGAATGCGGGCAACGCATGGGCCGACGCATGGGCCGAAACCAGCGCCGAAACCAGCGGCGGCACGACGAACAGCGCGACGAGCGCGAGCCACGGCGCGCACGCCCGCCAGCGCATGGCGGGTCGCCTGGACGTCACGGCCGCGAGCGGTTCACGCATTTCACGCATCGTCGCCACGTTGTCCGAAGAGGCCGCGCGGCCGCACTGCGAGCATCACGACGAGCAGCAGATACGGCAGAAGCGGCGCGGCCTGCGCGAGCGTGAGCGCGCGCCATGCGGGCGAGATCGCAACGCCCCAGCGTGCACCGAGTGCGTCGAGCGACACATCGCTTGCCACGGCGAAGGTCTGCAGGCAGCCCACGGCGAGCGACGCAACAAACGCGCCGGACAACGAACCGAGTCCGCCCGTCACGACGACCACGAACACGATCGAGCCCAGCGACTCGGCCATCGCGGGCTCGACGACGAAAACCGGCGCAGCGACCGCGCCCGCAAGCGCCGCGAGTGCGGTGCCGAGCGCAAACACGAGCGTGCGCACGCGCGGCACGTCATGGCCGAGCGCTTCGACCGCCTGCGCGTGCGTGAGCGCCGCGCGCACGATGAGACCGGTCTTCGAGATGCGCAGCACGGCCCAGAGCGTGCCGAGCATGGCGACGGCGACGGCCATCGTGAACGCGCGATAGCGCGAGAAAACCGCGCCGCCGAGTGCGAAGAGCGGACCGTCGAGCACGGCGGGCATCGTCGCGGCAAGCGGCTCGAGCCCCCAGGCGAGCTTGACGAGTTCGCCGATCACATAAGCGGCGCCGAAGGTGAGCAAGAGCGCGTTGAGCGCAGTGCCTGCCCGCACGCGGCGCAGCAGCGCGCGTTCGAACCAGGCACCGGCGAGCCCCGCCACGAGCGGCGCGAGCACGAGCGCCCAGCCAAAACCGAGTGACGATGCCAGGGTCACGCCCAGATACGCGCCGAGCATGTAGAAGCTCGCGTGGGCGAAGTTGAGCACGCCGAGCATGCTGAAGATCAGCGTGAGTCCGGCGGACAGCATGAAGAGCAGCAGACCGTAGCTGATGCCGTTCAGTGCGTCGATGGCGAAGGTCTGCACGAAGGACGCTCTTTGCTCGCGGTGCGGTGGTGCGAAGGCGAGGCGCTCAGCCGCGCCCGTGACCCCGTACGGCTTCGTCGGCGGGCGCGACGACGAGACGCGCGAGCGCCGCATGCAGCCCCGCGGGCAGCGCACTGACCGGTCGGCGCGTTGCACGATCGACGTAGACGTGCACAAAGTGGCCCTGCGCGGCAGGCTGACCTTCGCCCTCACGGAAGAGGCCGACTTCGTAGCGCACGCTCGACGCACCCAGCCGCGCGACCCGCAGCCCCGCTTCGACGCGTTCCGGAAACACGAGCGGCGCGAAATAGTTGCACTGCGTCTCGACGACGAGGCCGATCGTCGTGCCATGCTCGATATCGAGCACGCCCGCGCGGATCAGATACTCGTTCACGACGGTATCGAAGTAGCTGTAGTAGACGACGTTGTTCACGTGGCCGTAGACATCGTTGTCCATCCAGCGCGTGGTGATGGGCAGGAAGTGAACGTAATCGGTGCGGACAAGGGCGACGGGTCGGTTCATCGGGAACGGAGCGGAGGTTGTTGGGACAAATGCCGGGGCGAGTTTTGTGGCGCGTTTCGTAGCGAAAACAACTGTGTGGTTAGCGGGCGTCAATCCCCGCGCCGCTCGACGAATTCGAACGGCAGAGCGGCTATTGTAGAGCGCGATCGGGACAGCGCGTTCGAAGGCCAGACACGGTGAAACCTCGTCCGCGCGCCCAAAACAAAAGGGCTGCCCTCGCGAGCAGCCCTTCATTACGTCGATCAGTCGATCAGTCGACCGGTTCGCGCGTTACAGCTTCGCTTCGACCCAGCCCTTCACGCCCGCGAGCGCGGCCGGCAGATTTGCCGGCTCGGTGCCGCCCGCCTGCGCCATGTCGGGACGCCCGCCACCCTTGCCGCCCACTTGCTGGGCGACGAAGTTCACGAGTTCGCCGGCCTTGACCTTCTTGCTCGCTTCGGCGGTCACGCCCGCGATCAGGCTCACCTTGCCGCCTTCGACAGCCGCCAGCACGATCGCCGCGCTCTTGAGCTTGTCCTTGAGCTTGTCGACGGTTTCGCGCAGCGTCTTCGCGTCCGCGCCTTCGAGCGTGGCCGCCAGCACGTGCACGCCGGCCACTTCGACGGCCTGGCCCACGAGTTCGTCGCCCTGGCTCGACGCGAGCTTCGACTTCAGCGCGCCCAGTTCCTTTTCCAGCGACTTCACCTGGTCCTGCACCTGCACGATGCGCTGCGTAAGTTCCGACGGCTGCGCCTTGAGCGCCGCAGCGGCTGCGTTGATGCGCGCATCGAGTTCCTGCACGTAACGCACGGCGTTGTCGCCGGTAATCGCTTCCACGCGGCGGATGCCCGCCGCCACGCCGCCTTCCACCACGATCTTGAAGAGGCCGATATCGCCGCTGCGGCTCACGTGCGTACCGCCGCAGAGTTCGCGCGAGAAGCCGAGGTCGAGCACGCGCACTTCGTCGCCGTACTTCTCGCCGAAGAGCGCCATCGCGCCGCCCTTCACCGCGTCGTCGAACGACATCACGCGCACGATGCCCGGCGCGTTCGCGAGCACTTCGGCATTCACGATGCCTTCGACGCGGCGGATTTCATCGTCCGTCATCGGCGCGTTATGGGCGAAGTCGAAACGCGTCTTCTCGGCGTCGACGAGCGAGCCCTTCTGCTGCACGTGCGAACCGAGCACTTCGCGCAGCGCCTTGTGCATCAGGTGCGTCGCCGAGTGGTTGCGCGCCGTGCGGGCGCGGCGGACTGCGTCGATTTCGCCCTTCACGATGTCGCCGACCTTCAGCGCGCCCTGCTCCAGCGTGCCGTGGTGGCCGATCACGTCGGCCTGGACCTTGAGCGTGTCCGCCACCGCGAAGCGCATGCTCGCGTTCGAAATCACGCCCTGGTCGCCCACCTGGCCGCCCGACTCGGCGTAGAACGGCGTGTGGTCGAGCACGACCACGGCGTCCTGGCCGGTCTTCACTGCGTTGACCGACGCGCCGTCGACGTAGAGCGCGACGACCTTCGCGTCGTCGAACACGATCTCTTCATAGCCGTGGAACGTGGTCTTCGCGCCCGAGTATTCGAGGCCCTGCGCCATCTTGAACTTGCCCGCCGCGCGTGCCTGCTCGCGCTGGCGCGCCATCGCGCCGTCGAACGCCGGCTCGTCGACGCTCATCTCGCGCTCGCGGCAGACGTCCGCCGTGAGGTCGAGCGGGAAGCCGTACGTGTCGTGCAGCTTGAACGCGAGTTCGCCGTCGAGCACCTTGCCGCCCTTCGCGGCGAGATCGGCCAGCGCGCCTTCGAGGATCGACATGCCGTGCTCGATCGTTTCGAAGAAGCGCTCTTCTTCCTGACGCAGCACGTCGGTCACGCGCTGTTCGGCGTCCTTCAGTTCCGGATAGGCCGCGCCCATTTCCGCGACGAGGTCGCCCACGAGCTTGTGGAAGAACGCGCTCTTCTGGCCGAGCTTGTAGCCGTGGCGGATCGCGCGGCGAACGATGCGGCGCAGCACGTAGCCGCGGCCTTCGTTGCCGGGGATCACGCCGTCGACGATCAGGAACGCGCAGGCGCGGATGTGGTCGGCGATGACCTTCAGCGAGTTGTTCGTGAGGTCGGGCGTGTTCGTTTCGCGCGCAGCGGCCTTGATGAGGTTCTGGAACAGGTCGATCTCGTAGTTGCTGTGCACGTGCTGCAGCACGGCCGCGAGACGCTCCAGACCCATGCCCGTATCGACGCACTGCTTGGGCAGCGGCGTCATGTTGCCCTGGGCATCGCGGTTGAACTGCATGAACACGAGATTCCAGATCTCGATGAAGCGGTCGCCGTCTTCTTCAGGCGATCCCGGGGGGCCGCCCCAGATTTCCGGGCCGTGATCGTAGAACACTTCCGAGCACGGGCCGCACGGGCCGGTGTCGGCCATCTGCCAGAAGTTGTCGGATGCGTAGCGCGCGCCCTTGTTGTCGCCGATGCGGATGATCCGCTCGACCGGCACGCCGATTTCCTTCGACCAGATGTCGAACGCCTCGTCGTCTTCCTTGTAGACGGTCACCGTGAGCTTCTCGGCCGGCAGCATGTAGACCCTGGTCAGCAGCTCCCAGCAGTAGTGGATCGCGTCGCGCTTGAAGTAGTCGCCGAACGAGAAGTTGCCGAGCATCTCGAAGAACGTGTGATGGCGCGCCGTGTAGCCCACGTTTTCGAGGTCGTTGTGCTTGCCGCCCGCGCGCACGCTGCGCTGCGCGGTGGTCGCGCGCGAGTACGGACGCGACTCGGCGCCGAGGAACACGTCCTTGAACTGCACCATGCCCGAGTTGGTGAAGAGCAGCGTCGGGTCGTTGCCCGGCACGAGGCTCGACGAGCGCACGATCGTGTGGCCCTTCGATTCAAAGAACTTGAGGAATTTCTCGCGGATTTCAGCGGCTTTCATGGCGTGCTTTGGAGGCGTCCTGTGCGTATGTCCTCGCCCCGGGACCGGCATGCCGCGCGCGTGGCGCCGACGTGACGGCCGGACAGCGTTCTGGTTTTCTATCGGAGTAATGGCTTGCTTCGTTCCGGCCGGGCCGGCGGCGATCCGCGCAGTTGCGAACCCGCAGTTGCGAACCCGCAGTTGCGAACCGGTTGGAGCGGTTCGCGACCGTATCGGTCGCCGGGGAATCGGTCGATTATACGGGATCGAAGCGGGATCGAAGCGGGATCGAAGCAGCCTCGCGGCGGCGCAGCCGGGCTGACTTGCGACGCGGTGCTGTCGCGTGTCAGGCCAGCGCTGAATGCTCGGTGAATGCCCGGCAAAAGGACCAGGCACGTGAGCGAAATCCACCCGGCTTATCGCCCTGTCGCCGGCCGCAGTTCCGCTAAGCGAAACACTGTACCGAAATTCACATCACCACGTCGGGATCGCGTAAGATGCCGGGATCGGTCGCGCACGAGGTAACGGGCGGCCAACCGCACAACAACCCTGGACGACACCGCATGGGCGCTCTCAGCCATATCCGCGTACTGGACCTCACCCGCGTGCTCGCGGGGCCGTGGTGCGCGCAGACCCTCGCCGACTTCGGCGCCGACGTAATCAAGGTGGAGCGCCCCGGCGCGGGCGACGACACGCGCCACTGGGGTCCCCCGTACCTGAAGACGCCCGACGGCAAGGACACGGCCGAAGCCGCCTACTACCTCGCCGCGAACCGCAACAAGCGCTCGGTGAGCGTGGATATCTCGACGCCCGAAGGCCAGCGCATCGTGCGCGAACTCGCTGCGCAGAGCGACGTCGTGCTGGAAAACTACAAAGCCGGGCAACTGAAGAAATACGGGCTCGACTACGACTCGCTGCGCGCCGTGAAGCCGGACCTCATCTACTGTTCGGTGACGGGTTTCGGCCAGACCGGCCCGTACGCCGCGCGCGCGGGCTACGACTTCATCGTGCAGGGCATCGGCGGCTTCATGAGCATCACCGGGGAGCGCGACAACCTGCCGGGCGGCGGTCCGCAAAAGGCGGGCGTCGCGATTGCGGACCTCATGACCGGCATGTACGCGACCATCGCCGTGCTCACGGCGCTTGCGCACCGCGACCGCACGGGCACGGGCCAGTACATCGACATGGCGCTGCTCGACGTGCAGGTGGCGATGCTCGCGAACATGAATTCGAACTACCTCGCGAGCGGCAAGCCGCCCGTGCGCTGGGGCAACGCGCACCCGAACATCGTGCCCTACCAGGCCTTCCAGACGAGCGATAGCTGGATCATCCTCGCCGTCGGCAACGACGGGCAGTTCCGCAAGTTCGTCGAAGTGGGCGGAAAGCCCGAACTCGCCGACGACGAGCGCTTCGCGACCAATCCCGCGCGCGTGCGTCACCGCGATACGCTCGCGCCGATCGTCGCCGACCTGATCCGCTCGCGCACCAAGGCCGACTGGATCGCCGCGCTCGAAGCGGCCGGCGTGCCGTGCGGGCCGATCAACGATCTGTCCGAGGTGTTCGAGAACGAACAGGTCATCGCGCGCGGGATGCAGGTGGATCTGCCGCACCCGTCGGGCGGGACGGCCAGGCTCGTGCGCAACCCCATCCGCATGAGCGAAACGCCGCCGCGCGTGGAGCGCCATCCGCCGACGCTCGGCGAGCACACCGACGCCGTCCTGCGCGACGTGCTCGGCTACGACGCGGAGCAGGTCGCCGCGCTGCGCGGCAAGGGCGTTGTCTGAGCTTGCGCGGCAGCGGCACGCCGCTGCCCGCTGTCCGCTTTACTGCAGCCTCACTGCGGCCTCACTTCGACATCGATTCGAGCCATTCGAGACCCTGCGGCCAGCTGTCGAGGCCGCTTTCCGCGTTGATGTGACCGCGCGCGCCAATGCCGTTCCAGCGGCTGCCCCACGCCTGCGCACAGCGCTCGGCGAACGGGATGCCGCCGTACGGATCGTCGCTGCTCGCGACGACGATGCTTGCAAACGGCAACGGGACGAGCGGAACCGGATCGAAGCCGCGGGCATCGGCGGGAAACGCGGGGCCGTGCGGATCCGGCACCGCGACGAGGAGCGCCCCCGCAACCTGCGCCACCCCGCCGCCTGTACGCGCCGCGCTGGCGTGCCGCGCGGCCCAGTGAGCGATAGTCAGGCAGCCGAGGCTGTGCGCCGCCAGCAGCACGCGAGCGCCCGCGGCGCTCGCCTCGCCCACCGCCGATTCGAGCGCGCGGCACCAGGCCTCGCAATCCGGATGCCTCCAGTCGGGCATCTGCACCCGCACGAAACCGGCCTGTTCTTCTTCCCAGCGCGTCTGCCAATGGCCAGGCCCGGAATTCAGATAGCCCGGCAGCACCAGCACCCGTTGTTCTTTCATCGTTATTTCCCGTCAAATACGCGGCGATTGCGTCGACACGGCGCCAGAACAGCATCGGCGCGACCTGCAAACTTCCTGCAAACTGTCAGGGCTTCCTCGCCCGGTTACGTCAGGTAAAATGGGCAGCACCACCCGGGCGTGTGGATTTTCGTTGAAATCGCGCCCTAGAACGATCTTCCCCTTCTCGCATGAATATCGAACGCAAAGACGCTGACCGCAGCGACGCGCCCGCGGCATCCAACTTCATCCGCAACATCATCGATGACGACAACCGCTCGGGCAAGTGGGGCCAGCGCGTGGAAACGCGCTTCCCGCCGGAGCCGAACGGCTATCTGCACATCGGCCACGCGAAGAGCATCTGCCTGAACTTCGGCGTGGCGAAGAGCTACGGCGGCGTGTGCCACCTGCGCTTCGACGACACGAACCCGGAAAAAGAGAGCGTCGAATACGTCAACTCGATCGTCGACGCGGTGACGTGGCTCGGCTTCGAATGGAAAAAGGCCGACCAGGACCACCTCTACTACGCGAGCGACTACTACGACAAGCTCTACGCATTCGCCGAACTGCTGATCGAGCGCGGCAAGGCGTATGTCGACAGCCAGAGCGCGGAAGAAATGCGCGCGAGCCGCGGCTCGCTCACGGAGCCGGGCAAGGCATCGCCGTACCGCGACCGCACGCCGGAGGAAAACCTCGCCCTGTTCCGCCGCATGAAGGCGGGCGAATTCGCCGAAGGCGAGCACGTGCTGCGCGCGAAGATCGACATGGCGTCGCCGAACATCAACATGCGCGACCCCGTGATCTACCGCATCCGCTTCGCGCACCACTACCGCACCGGCGACAAATGGTGCGTGTATCCGATGTACGACTACACGCACTGCATCTCGGACGCGCTCGAAAACATCACGCACTCGCTCTGCACGCTGGAGTTCGAAGACCATCGCCCGCTCTACGACTGGGTGCTGAACGAACTCGCGGACGCCGGCGTCTTCACGCGCCCGCTGCCGCAGCAAATCGAGTTTTCGCGCCTCAACCTGACCTACGCGATCACGAGCAAGCGCAAGCTGCTGCAGCTGGTGACCGAAGGCCACGTCGAAGGCTGGGACGACCCGCGTATGCCGACCATCGTCGGCTTGCGCCGGCGCGGCTTCACGCCGGAGAGCATCCAGCTCTTTTGCGAGCGCATTGGCGTGACGAAGGTCGATTCGTGGATCGACATGAGCGTGTTCGAAGGCGCGCTGCGCGACGACCTCGACGAGAAAGCGCCGCGCACGACCGCCGTGCTCGACCCGCTCAAGCTCATCATCGACAACTATCCGGAAGGCCAGAGCGAAGACTGCACGGCGCCGGTGCATCCGCACCATCCTGAGCGCGGCCAGCGCACGTTCCCGATCTCGCGCGAACTGTGGATCGAGCGCGAAGACTTCATGGAAACGCCGCCGAAAGGCTACTTCCGCCTGTTCCCGGGCAACAAGGTTCGACTGCGCTACGGCTACGTCATCGAATGCACGGGCGCGGACAAGGACGAGAACGGCAACGTCATCGCCGTTCACTGCAACTACTTCCCGGACAGCAAGTCGGGCACCGAAGGCGCGAACAACCACAAGGTGAAGGGCAACATCCACTGGGTGAGCGCGGCGCACGCGTGCCCGGCGGAAGTGCGTCTGTACGACCGCCTGTTCCGCGAGCCGCAGCCGGACGCGGGCGGACGCGACTTCCTCGAAGCGCTCAATCCCGACTCGAAGCGCATCGCACACGCGTACCTCGAACCGGGCGCACGCAACGCCGCTGCGGAAGACCGCTATCAGTTCGAGCGTCACGGCTACTTTGTCGCGGATCGCGTCGATTCGAAGCCGGGCCAGCCGGTGTTCAACCGCATCGTCGGCCTGCGCGACAGCTGGGCGAAGTAAGTCAGCTCGCCGGCTCACGCGCAAAAGAAAACCTGCTGCGTGAATCGTCGACCCGCGCCGCAAAGGCGCGGGAAAACCGAGGCTGATTTCCCACAATCCCCCGTAAACATGACGTTTCGGGGGATTTTCCGTTGCGGGAATGCTTTGCGGGAGACTACGCCCTGACTTGAACTGAGTTTGGTGAATGGGCGAATTACACTCGTTGCGGCGTCTACTAACGCCTTTGCGGTGCGGCCCGGTGGATCACGCAACGGCTTTACTGTTTCCCCGACCGCCGACGCGTCGATTCCGGCACGCCGAGGCGCGTTCACAGCGTGCGATGCAGCAGGACGAGCGAGAGCGTCGTCTCGAAGAGACGCGTGAGGCTGCGGCTTGCGAACTGCCCGACCTCGTCCGGCGCGATCCAGCGCCAGGCATCCATTTCGGGGATCATCACGCCATCTTCGCGACGCGGGAACCACGACGTGCAGACGCAATGCGAAAGATCGAGTTCATTTGCGAGCGCACGCGCGGCGAACAGGTGCAGATCTTTGTCGCGGCGATAAACGTAACGCCCCAGATCCTTCAGCCGCGACGAATCGAGCGCGATTCCGGTTTCCTCGACCATCTCGCGCACCGCGCTCTCGGCCTCGGTCTCGCCGGGCTCGCCGTGCCCTTTTGGAATGTCCCAATGGTTCGTGCCGGTTGCGTGCGCGAGCAACACACGGCCCGCAGGATCGAGCAGCACGGTGCCGCATGACACGACCTTGCCGTTCACCACGCTCGGCGCACCTCCCGGTCGAGCCACGCGGCCACCGATTGCAGCTGCGATACGCTCTGACCGAACCGGGTTCGGGTGGTCATCGAATGTTCTCCTTCATGAGCAATCGGATCGGAAAAAGAATAGCACGCGAGGTTTTTTCTTAACGGCTGCCGTGCGGGAGTGCGCTTTGTTTCAGGCGAGATTCGGGAATAACCGGCTGCCGACGACGACGGCTACGCTCCGCGTGTTTTGTGCTCACGCGGACTTCGGCCTTTGCGGAGATTAAATTCTCTATCCGAGTGCGAATTTTTTTATTTATGTTTATGTCCCGATTTCGCATGTGCGGATTAAACGGCACGATGAAAAGCGCGTGCGCTCTCGACCCTGCAAAGTGGGTGTCTGTGGAACGTGCGTAGACGTAGAAAGTATCCGCGGCGATCACAGCGGACCAAATAGTGCGGCGGCGACGGAAGACATGCGAATCGACAGGCAGTGGGCCTGAACGGCCCACTGATCTCCGCTGGCGCGTCGTACTCCGCTGCCTGATCCGCGCGCCGGAGAGTCAGCGGCAAGCCTGGGCAACGCGTGGCATTGCCCGGCTAACGTGCCGTACCAAGCGGCTCAAGCTGCTCAAGCGGCGCGAGCGGTTCAGCAGGCGAGTACGTCGTCGATGACTCGCTGGCCCGCACTGTAGCCTGTACTCTGCACGTCGGCTACCGTCACAAACGGCATTCGATTGTCAGACATAAGACGCATGGGTGCGACCGCGGGGCGCGTTGCCCCCATCCTGCCGATGCGCACGACGGCAACAAAGCCGCACGCGGCCAACGAAGCAACGTTACCCGACGACTCCCGCATCGGCTCAGCCTCAACGGTTACGTCAAAGCCTCTGTAGTTGTACATCTTCTTCATCCAGCCCCCACCGAAATTCCGCGCAACAGGCCCAAGAAAGCTCGCCGGGTGGAAGTTTACTGGTTAGCAAAGGCTGTGGATCAGGCTGCGACGCTTGGTATCAGGTCTGCGTCAAAGTAGACATTCAGCCCTAATTTCATGTTGCGTTTGGACGCTGTGTCTGAGACGGCATGCCGCGCTCGCCTGCCCAAAGGGAAGTTCGGTGACGAGACACAGATCAGCGTGTGTGAGGGGGAACTACCGGGAGTCGTAAAGGAATTGGCTGTGGATCAGATCAAAACGGCCCATGACGAACGCACCCGCAAAGGTATCGGGTTTCGTTCTCCCGGCAGGATAAACACGGCAACAGGGTGCAATCCAGGCAGTGGCGTGAATTGCAAACCCATTGATTTTGGTGGGGAAATCTGGTGCGACAGGAGGGGCTCGAACCCCCGACCCTCGGCTTAGAAGGCCGATGCTCTATCCAGCTGAGCTACTGTCGCGTAAGCGCGTGCCTTGCGAGCCGCCCCCGCATGCGCGGCGTGCGCAGGAGGACGGGGCTGGATTATACCTTGATCGACCTGCGCCGGTCGTGCCTTGGCGGGCGCGGTTTCAGACCGGCGGCTGATGCAGCATGAACCAGCCGAGGCAAATCGCGCCCGCAATGACACAGTACACGCCGAACGACGCGAGGCGTCCACGGCCTTCAAAATAGCGCATCAGGAACCGCACGCTGAGCCACGCGGCGATGCCCGTGAGCACGCCGCCCACCACAGCCGTCATCAACTGGTCGCGCGCGTGAAAGAGCTTGGGCAGTTCGAGCAGGCCCGCGGCGAAGATAATCGGCGTGCCGAGCAGGAACGAAAACTCGGCGGCCTTCTCGGCCGTAAGACCCGCAGCGTTGCCCGCGATCATCGTGAGGCCGCTGCGCGAGAAGCCCGGAATCAACGCGCCGATCTGTGCGAGACCGACGAGAAACGCCTGGCGGAACGTGAGCTTTTCTGGCGCGCGATGCATGCGCGCGCGCTGCAGGCGGTCGCCGAACCACAGCAGCACGCCGTTGATCATAAGCGCCGCCGCGACGATGCGCAGATCGTGGAAAAGCGTCTCGATGCGCTTTTCCATCACAAGGCCGACAAGACCCGCAGGAATCGTCCCGATGATAAGCGCCCACATCATGTGGCCATCGTCGCTCTTGTGGCCGGCGAGCGAGCCGATAAAACCGCGGATCAACGCAACCCAGCGCTCGCGGAAATACCAGAGCAGCGCGACCGCTGTGCCCAGATGCAGCGCGACGAGAAACGGCAGCAGTTGCGGCGCATGTTTGTCGATGTGCATGCCGAAGAGCGCCGGCACGAGCAGCGTATGGCCGAGACTGCTCACGGGAAAGAGTTCGGTGACGCCCTGCAGTACGCTCAGAGACAATAGAAACCAGAGACTCACTCGCAGATCCTCGAAATGGGTAGACATGGCGCCGGACCGCAACGCTAACGGTGCGACGAAGCGCCCCGATTATGCCGGGGCAGTAACGCAGCGCCAAGTAGCGAGGCGCATTTGTCGAGAAACTTACGGCGCCGCAACAATTTCTAACGAACCCGCGCGATGATGCCGGGGCGTGATCGCCGAACTGCATCCAGGCAAACGTGGTAACCGCACAGGCCGGATGTCTCGCACCCTACGCGCGCATTACCGATGAGGGTTTCCACGCGTCGGAAAGCGGCGCACAATCCGCGTTCATCGCCGAATTGCGACCCCTTTCACGTCATCTACACGCCAGGCCATGGAATCACGCCCTCCGCAGGACATCCTCGAGTTCTCCAGCGGCGCTTCGGCGTTGCGTTTCGCACCGTGGGCGGGCGGCCGCCTGCTCTCATGGCATATCGACGGTCAACCGGTCATCCACTGGCCCGAGCACGCGAACTGGAGCCAGCCGGCGCGCATTCGCGGCGGCAACCCGCTGCTGTTCCCGTTTCTCGGGCGCCATCGTGTCGATGGGCAGATCGGGCGCTGGCGCGATGCGCAAGGCGTCGTACGTGATTTGCCAATGCACGGGTTCGCGCGCGACCTGCCCTTTTCGGCGCAAATCGACGACGACGGCCACGGCGTCCGCATGACGCTTACCGATTCAGCGGCCACGCGCGCGGGCTATCCGTTTGCGTTCCGTTTCGAAGCCGCCTACCGCCTCGTCGACGAGCACACGCTCGAAGTGTCGCTGACGACAACCAATCGAGGCACCGAGCCGCTGCCCTGGTACGCTGGCCACCACTTCTACTTCGCACTGCCCCATACGCAGCGCGCGCAGACGACGCTGGAACTGCCGCCCACCACGCGCCGCCATCAGTTACCCGATGGCTCGATCAGCGCTGCGGAACCGGGGGAAGCGCGATACCGGCTCGATGATCCGGGCATTGTCGACCGCTTCCACATCCTCAACCCGACGCCGCCTTCCGCTCCGGTACGCATGGTTGCGCCGACGCTCCGCCGCAGCGTCATGATCGACCTCGACCGGCCCGACTCGCTGCCGTGGTATGCGGTGACGACGTGGACCGAGGCAGACGACTCCGACTTCTACTGCATCGAACCGTGGCTCGGTCTGCCGGACGCGATCCATAACGGCCTCGGTCTGCGCTGGCTCGCGCCCGGGGCGTCAGAGACAGCCGTTCTGCGAATCAGCGTGGATGCGCTCGCCTGACGCGCGCATCGCACTCCCCTTCGGGCTCCATTCGGGGCCCTATGTCAACCATCCTGAGGTGCTACCGCTTGCGTCGGAGGTGCGACGGTTTGTGCGGGGGTAAACCCGCTAAAATCAGACGATTGCCAACGCGGAATCGCCGCACGGCAAGCTCTTGCGGGGTTCGAGGTTGACAAAAACAATGTTGGCAAAAAGGATCGGACGGGGAATCGGGCCAATCGCGTGTGCGACGCTCGTCGCGCTGCTCGCTGCGTGCGGATTGCCGCCGGTCGGGCCGGGCTTTTATCGCGTGGAGTCCGGCGACACGGTGAGCAAGATTGCACGTGAGAATCGGCAACCGGTGCAGAACATCGTGCGATGGAACAGCCTGTCGAACCCCAACGCTATCGAAGTCGGCCAGGTCCTGCGCGTAGCGCCGCCTGCGAACACTGCACCGGCACCGGCCGCCGCACCGGCAGCGGCAGCCGCAACGGCCCCCGCGCCGCGCGCGAACCGCCCCGCACGGCCCGCGGCGCCCGACGCCCCGCCGAGGCCGACGGCCGTTCCCGCGACATCCATTTCGCTTGTCTGGCCCACGAATGGCAAAGTGATTCGCACGTTCGACGGCCGTGATTCGAAGGGAATCGATATCGTCAACGCTGCGGGTACGCCGGTGGTTGCGGCAGCGGCCGGGAGGGTCGTCTATGCGGGCAACGGCTTGCGCGGATATGGCAACCTGCTGATCGTCAAGCACAACGGCGACTACCTGACCGCGTACGCGCACAATCAGGCGCTGCTCGTGAAGGAAGGGCAAGCGGTCACGCAGGGCCAGCAGATTGCGCAGATGGGCAGCAGCGACAATGACCGCGTGATGCTCCATTTCGAACTGCGTTACCAGGGTCGATCGATCGACCCGGCACGCGAACTGCCGCCACGTTGAGTACGCCGCTACACTCCCGATAACAAAAAAAGCCCGGCATGGTGCCGGGCTAACGGGGGTTTGGCGCATTTCGGCAAAGGACCGGTTTACCATGCGCCGAAACGGAATTTATCAATGGCCTGACGCCGCTGCAATCGTTTAATTTTCTCGAAAATGTGTCGCGGCGCACCGATTATGAAACGCGTGGACTTTTTTATGGATTCAGGAGATCAGAAGAATGCGAGCGCACATAGGTAATCCACATCAAACATAGATTACAAATATGATACAGATTACAGCAAAGTCTTGATTTAATTGATTTTCACATTCATCTGAGAATGTCATCAAGGTGTCTGCGGCGGGCCCGTTTCAGCCAGCTGGAAGCCATTGATAGCGCCAGTTTCAAGCGCACCGTTTTTAGTGGGCAAGCGCACGTATAAAGTCATTTAGCCGGAACGCGCGCACGAGATTGAAGCATTTTCATTCGTGCCCACTCGCGTCTGATTAATATCTGAATATCTCAAATATTAATATTATGGTTTGTACAGCGACGCTGCACCGACCACCCATTCGCGATAACCTCCCGATCGTTTATAGTAACGGCCGCAACCGTTTTTCAATGACCATGACTACTCCCGACGCCACGCCCAGTCAGATGTACACCAAACTCCTCGGCGAAACAGCCAAAATCGACTGGCAAGATCTCGAACGTTTTTTCGCGCAAGGCAAGTTGCTTTCGGTGGCACGCGATCTCGATCTCGTCAGCATCGCCGAGGCCATTGCCAACGATGATGCCGAACGCGTCACGCAATGGCTGTCGTCGGGGCTCGTCGAACGGATGCAAGCCGCCACCGCAGCCGACTACGCGGCGCGCAAGCCGGAGCTGTGGGCGGTCGTCGTCTCGCCGTGGGTCTGCGTGCAGGAACGCGGTTGAGCGGAGACGTCCCGCTCCCGGCGCAACGCGGATGGCATCGGCGTGTCCTGACGCTCGCGTTTCCCATCGTCCTCGCCAACCTCACGCAGCCGATTCTCGGCGCCGTCGACACAGCGGTAGCCGGCCATCTGGGCAGCGCAGCAGATCTCGGCGGCGTGGCGCTCGGCGGGCTGTTCTTCAACTTCGTGTTCTGGGGCTTCGGCTTCCTGCGCATGGGCACAACCGGGCTCGTCGCACAGGCATTCGGTGCGGGCGACCGCATCAGCCTGCGGGCCAATGTCGTTCGCGCGTTGTTGCTGGCATTCGCGATCGGCGCTGTAATCCTGCTCGTGCAAGCGCCTTTGATCCGCCATGCACTCGCATTGATCGGCGCAAGCGGCGAGGTGCAGCGTAACGCGCAGACGTACTGCGAGGCGCGCATCGGCGCCGCGCCGTTCGCGCTCGCAAACTATGTCGTACTCGGTTATCTGCTCGGTACGCAGCGCGTACGCCTCGCGCTCGCGGCTCAGGTGTTCGTCAACGTCGCGAACGTGATTGCGGTGCTGCTGTACGTGTACGGGCTCGGCTGGGGTATTGCGGGCATCGGTGCGGCCACGGCCACCGCCGATGCGCTCGGCTTCGTGTTCGGCGCCGCCGTGCTCCGCTATCGGCTACCGCACGGGTTACCGCGGCTGCGCCTCGCTAGCGTCCTTGAACCCGCTGCGCTCGGGCGGCTCGTCGCGATCAATCGCGACATCTTTCTGCGCACGATGTGCCTGCTCGGATCCTTCGGGTGGTTCGCGCATATCGGCGCGAAGCAAGGCGACGCTATCCTCGCCGCGAACGCCCTGCTCCTGAATTTTCAGACCTTCATGGCATACGGGCTGGATGGCTTTGCCCATGCTGCCGAGGCGCTCGTCGGCGCCGCAATCGGTGCGCGTGATCGCGACGCCTTCCATCAGGCGGTGAAGGTCAATCTGTTCTGGTCTGTACTCGGCGCGCTCGCGTTCTCGGCGGTTTACTGGGCCGCCGGAAGCTGGATCATCGAGCAACTGACCAACCAGGCCGATGTACGAACCGCCGCGGAGCGTTTTCTGCCTTGGGCAGCACTGTCACCGCTCGTGTCGGTATGGGGTTTCTTGCTCGACGGTGTATTCATCGGCGCGACACGCACACGCGCGCTGATGCGCTCGATGGCAATATCGCTCGCCGTATTTCTCGCCACGTCGTGGGCGCTGGTCGGCACATTCGGCAACCACGGCCTGTGGGCTGCCCTGCTCATCTTCATGGCCGTGCGTGGCTTGACGCTCTCGCCACTATTGCCGCGCATTGCCGGCGCAATCCGTCCTGCCACAGCGCAACCGCAATAAGACGATTCGCGCGCGGTTATTGAGCGGGCGGCAGGTTGTCGATCATCATTGGCGGCCGGTCGTCGGTGGGGACACCGTGATAGTCCGGCGGATCGTGCGGCGGCGGTCCGCCGTGCCTGGTCGCCGTATTGTCGGCGCAGGCCGAAAGCAAAGCGGCCGCTGCGGCCACCAGAAGAACGCGAAACATCGGATCCAATCCTTTCAAAATTATTTCGTTTTGCAGCCTTGGTACAGCACGCTATTTTTTCTGACTCTCGGCTGTCCTAAGATAGAAAAATTGCCGCAACCAAAGGAGGCTGCCATGGATGCCGAAAGTATTGCGGGCCTGATCGGACTGGCCGTCGGTCTACTGGTGCTGCTTGCACTGTCGATCTACGAATCCCGAGCCTACCGCAAGGAACACGAGGGCGAAGGCATGATGCATCACTGGCTTGCCGTGCATCACGTGCTTGACCGGGTGCACCGCAAACACTGAAGCACAGCGCGCGGGGGTGGACGAACCGCGCAAGCCGCAGCGCCAATACGACCTGCGCCGCTGGTCGCTGAGGAGCGTTTTGTCTCGCGGACCTTAAAATCGTCGCTTTTTCAGGCACAAACGCAAAAACCCCGGCTTTTGAGGGCCGGGGTTTTGCTGGATAAGGAGCCTGACGATTACCTACTTTCACACGGGCAATCCGCACTATCATCGGCGTGGAGTCGTTTCACGG
>NZ_SCRP01000029.1 GCF_004298475.1 Paraburkholderia sp.
GCGGATTGCCCGTGTGAAAGTAGGTAATCGTCAGGCTCCTTATCCAGCAAAACCCCGGCCCTCAAAAGCCGGGGTTTTTGCGTTTGTGCCTTCGCTCTGGAACGGGCGGGGCTGCACGGCAGCGGTCAAAGCTGTCACTCAAAGCGAACCGCTCAAAGTTAACTGTCAAAACAGCAACACGCATGCAAAAGCCGTCCCGGAGGACGGCTTTTGCATATTCAAACTTCGGACTACAGCAAAAAATTAGTGTGCGGTTTCGTCGACGCCAGCCGGCGCAGCATTCAGCATCGACAAATCCCGCGCTGCCCCGGTAAACCGCTCCTGTGTCAATTCTTCGAGCAGGGCCAAGTCGCGGGCGATGACCTCCGGCAGATGCGTGCGCAGGAATTCGACCCACGTCTTCGTTTTGGCATCGACGAATTTACGCGACGGATAGAGCGCGTAGACGTTCGTTTTCTGCAATTTATGTTGCGGAAGCACGCGCACGAGCGACCCGTTGCGCAGCCCTTCGATAGCCGCATACACCGGCAAAATGCCGATACCCATGTCTTCGCGAATCGCCACTGCAAGCGATTCCGCAATGTTCACCTGCACCGGGCCGTCGACCTGCATCTCGACATTTCCATCCGCTCCCTCGAGCGTCCATTCGTGCGCCGGAAACGCCGGAGTTTTCAGAATCAGGCAGTCATGATGCGCGAGATCCGCGGGCACGCGCGGCGATCCGTGCGTCTGCACATAACCCGGTGACGCGCAAAGAATGCTGTAAGTTGTTCCCAGTTGATGCGACACCAGATCCGAGTTGGGCAGCGATGAAGCCGCAACAACAGACACGTCGCTACTGCCCTCGAACAGATCGGGCATGCGTTGCGATAGCGTGAGTTCGACAGTCACTTCGGGATGCAGCGCGCGATAGCGCGAAATCGCGGGCAGTACGTATTGCTGTCCGATGCTTGCGAAGCTGTGCATGCGCAGCGTGCCAGCAGGCCGTTCGCGTGCGCAACTTGCTTCTTCTTCGGCGCTGTCGACATCGGAGAGGATATGCAGACAACGTTCGAGATACCGTTCACCGGCGGGTGTCAGCGCGAGCCGACGCGTCGAACGATTAAGCAGACGGGTGCGCAAATGCGCCTCCAGTTCCGACACGGCGCGCGACATGGCGCCAGTCGTGGAGTCGAGCGACTGAGCCGCCGCGGTGAAGCTACCAGCTTCGACGACGCGGACGAATACCCGCATGTTTTGTAGCGTATCCATCAGACCTTCTAGTTTGGAACAGAAACGATATTGTCACGCCGCGCACGACTCAGCATTGTTGAGTGATCTGGAACGGACGTTCTTCATCCGTCACGTTAATGCGCCCTAATGTCGCGCCTACAATCGGCGCCTCGGTCCCTGCGTTCGCAGGCGACGTCCTTAATGACAGCTCAAACGAAGTGCAATTCCCATGACCCGCCCGCATGCGATACATCGCGCGATCGACATGCGTCGGCGTGCCTACGCGATCTGGCGTGCAGCAAGGCGTGCATTGCGCGACTGGAATTCCATCGAAGGGGCGATATGGCTGCATCTGCTGAAGACTGTCACGGCGGGCCTGCTCGCGATGGGCATTGCGATGTTGCTCGACTTGCCGCAACCGCGCATTGCAATGACCACGGTGTTCGTGTTGATGCAGCCGCTCTCGGGCATGGTGTTCGCGAAGAGCGTGTACCGGATCGTCGGGACTGTCGTCGGAATGATCGCGGCAATTGTGCTCGGGTCCGTGTTTGTGCAGCAACCGGAGCTTTACATCGTCGGCATGACGCTTTGGGTGGCCGCCTGTACGGCAGCGGCCATGAGGAATCGGCATTTTCGTTGGTACGGTTTTGTGCTCGCGGGCTACACTGCGGCGCTGATCGGCATTCCGCTCGTCATGCAGCCCAACGGGCTTTTTCTTGCCGCACTCGGACGTGGCGCGGAAGTTGCAGTCGGCATCCTGTGTTCGGGGATGGTCAGCGCTGTGATCGTGCCCCAGCAGACCGGCTCGCTGCTTGAGCGAACGTTGCGTGCGCGGCATCGCAATTTTACTGCGTTTGCTTCAAGCGTGCTGACGGGCGCGCTGGAGCGCAGCGCATTCGAAGGCCGCTTTGCAGGTCTTGTCGACGATGTCGTCGGTTTCGAGGCAACGCGTGCATTCTCGTTTTTCGAAGACCCGGTGATGCGCTCGCGCAGTCAACTGCTCGCGCGGCTCAACAGCGAATTCATGGATGCGTGCGCACGTCTGCACGCGCTGCGCCAGCTGCTCAAGCGCGTGCAGCGCAGCGAAATCGTGACTGCGCCGCTCGTGCCGTATTTCCGCGAGCTTGCAGCGCTGCTCGCACAGAGCCAGCGTGTCGGCGAGAGCGATCGTGCCTGGGCGCTGCGCCTCGCCGATACGCTGGAAGCCTGGCAGAGCACGTTGCCGCGCCATGTTCGTGAAGCGCGGCAACCACTCGAAACGGCGTCGCGGGAAGCGTTGCAGGACTTCGATACCTCGTCAGAACTGGTGTATCGCTTCACGACCGAGATCGTTCGTTACAGCCGCACTTATGCCTCGGTCACGCAGCCCGGGCTCGCGCAGGAGACGCGCGCGACGCGCTATGTGCCGCGCACGAGCTGGTATGTCGTGGGCTTCACGTTCGTGCGCACGGCGGTCGTGGTGGCGGCGTGCGGCTGGTTCTGGGTGCAGACCGACTGGCCCAGCGGGGGCATGGCGATGATTGCTGCGGCGCTCACTTGCGCACTCACGTCGTCGGCATCGAATGCCACGCGCATGGCCGTGCAGATGGCGGCAGGCGCCGCCTGTGCCACCATCGTCGGTTATCTCTTCATCTGTCACGTGTACTCCAACGTCGACGGCTTTCCTCTGCTTTGCGCAACGCTCGCACCTGTGCTCGCGATCGGGGCATTCCTGGCGACGCGGCCGCGTATTGCAGGCTATGGCGTGGGCTTTACCGTTTTCTTCTGCCTACTTGCGGGACCGGACAACGTGATCGCGTACACGCCCGATCTGCTGATCAACAACGGCATGGCGATCGTCGCGGCGATGCTGCTCGCGGCGCTCGCGTTCGCAGTCGTGTTCCCGCCGCAGATGAAATGGCTGATCGCGCGCATGTGTGGCGAACTGCGCGGTCAGGTCGTGATCGCGTGCAGCGACGAGCTGCCTGGACTCGGCGAGCGATTTCAGTCGGGCACGCATGATCTGATGCACCAGCTTCGTCTCGTGTTGAGCGGGCGGAAACGTGAGCATCGGCGTGCGTTGCGCTGGATGCTGGTCACGCTCGAAGTCGGGCATGCGATGGTCGATCTGCGTCGTGAGGCTCACGCCGCAAGCTGGCTGTCCGATCTCGACGCCCGATGGGGACAGTCCCTCGCGCGCGTGCAAACGGCCATTGCGCGGCTTTTCGACGATCCGGGTCCGCAGATGGTTGCGCGTGCACTTATATCGGTTCGTGCGGCGACATGGGTCGCCCAGGAGGCACTCGGCGCAGTCGCTCATACACGGGATCGCCGCCACGACGCGCAGCGGCTCCTGAGCCATCTCCATTTCATCCGCAGTGCTTTGCTCGATCGCGATGAGCCGCTCGGCACGCTCTCGCACGAGAAACGCCGCCGCTAATAACGGCTAAAAGGCTAATTTGACGGCTTATTTTCGATCTTTCCATTTACAGGAAAGATGCGTTTCTCCCCGGATTCTTAATCAAATCAGCTATGCGTCATATAGTCACGCAACTGCAACGCAATAGGTTTTAGTCAAGGAGGATAAAATGAATATCCTGAAGTTTGCTGTTGTTGCCTGTTCGCTGTTCGCTTCCGCTGCCTATGCGCAGAACGCGGCATCGGCATCAGGCGTCCCCCAGCAGGTCGCGCAGACCGCAGCCCAGCAGGCCGTGGCGGCGCCCGCCCATCACGACGTCGCGAAGCCGGCACAGAACGATGAATGTGTCGGCCCCGCAGGCTTCTGCATCGCCTATTTCGGTAGTTGATATTGACGGCACGCTGTCCGTGAGGGGTGGCGTGCCCATTATGGTGCCGCGACTCTTCAACCGGGGCTCGCGGCCCTGTGAATTGTTGTGCGCCGCTTCGAGTGCCGTCTGGGCGAGACCAGGAATATTGGCGAACCAAATAATTGGAGTGGAGACATAGAGGATGTACGAAGACCGTATTCGATGTGCCGCATTGCGCGGGAAAATCACTTCGGCCGCTGAAGCGGCACAGCTTGTACGTAATGGCATGCGTGTTGGCGCAAGCGGTTTCACCCGCGCGGGCGACACGAAGGCTGTGCCGATCGAGCTGGCTCGCCGGGCGCGCGAAGAAAAGGAACCCCTGCGCATTACGCTGATGACGGGCGCATCGCTCGGTCACGACGTCGACCGCATGTTGACCGAAGCCGGCGTGCTCGAACGCCGCCTGCCGTTCCAGGTCGACTCGACGCTGCGTAAGGCCATCAATCGCGGTGAAGTGATGTTCGTCGACCAGCATCTTTCGGAAACGGTCGAGATGCTGCGCGCCAATCTGCTCGGCAAGCTGGACCTCGCAATCATCGAGGCCGCTGCGATTACGGAAGATGGCGGTATTGTTCCCACCACGTCGGTCGGCAATTCGGCAAGCTTTGCAATCCTTGCGGAAAAGGTGATTGTCGAAATCAACCTCGCCCAGCCGCTCGCACTCGAAGGTCTGCACGACGTCTGGATTCCGGGCCGCCGTCCGCATCGCGACCCGCTGCCGATCGTGCGTCCGCAAGACCGCGTCGGCACGCCCACGATCGACATTCCGCCCGAAAAGATCGCGGCCATCGTCATCACGGATCAGCCGGACAGCCCGTCGACCGTGCTGCCCGCCGACGATGAGACGGCGCGCATCGCCGGTCACCTCATCGATTTCCTTCAGCACGAAGTGAAGCACGGCCGCATGAATGCGCAACTACCGCCGCTGCAGGCCGGCATCGGCACGATCGCGAACGCGGTGCTGTCCGGCTTCGTGGATTCGCCGTTCGAAGCGCTCACGATGTATTCGGAAGTGCTGCAGGACTCCACGTTCGACCTCATCGATTCCGGCAAGATGGTGTTCGCATCGGGCGCGTCGATGACGCTCTCCGCACGGCGTCAGAAACAGGTGCTGGCCGAACTCGACCGCTATCGCGACAAGCTCGTGCTGCGTCCGCAGGAAGTCAGCAACCATCCGGAAGTGATCCGCCGTCTCGGCCTGATCGCGCTGAACACCGCGCTCGAATGCGATATTTTCGGCAACGTGAATTCGACGCACGTGGGCGGCACGCACATGATGAACGGCATCGGCGGCTCGGGCGATTTCGCGCGCAACGCATCGTGCGCGATCTTCGCGACGAAGGCCATCGCCAAGGACGGCCGCATTTCGAGCATCGTGCCGATGGTGCCGCACGTCGACCACAACGAGCACGACGTGGACGTGATCGTGACCGAGCAGGGTCTCGCCGACCTGCGCGGTCTCGCACCGCGCGAGCGCGCCACGCTCATCATCGAGCGCTGTGTGCATCCGCTCTATCGCGACCTGCTGCGCGACTACTACCGCGATGCGCTCAAGCACGGTGGTCAGACGCCGCACGATCTCACGAAGGCATTCGAGATGCATGTGCGCTACAACCAGACCGGTTCGATGCTGCCCGAGAGCTCGGAGCTCCTCGTGGCGAACGCATAACGCCGCAATTAACGTGACGAAAGCAACGTAAGCGACGAAAGCAACGTAAGCGAACAAGAAAAAACGGGTGTGCCGGCAACGGCACACCCGTTTTGCTTTGCGCGGCGCGCTTGCTAGGCGCGACGGAATAGCCGGATGACGAAGAGCAGAATCACTGCGCCCACGATGGCCGTGATGATCGAGCTGATGAATCCGCCGCCGAGCGAAATCCCGAGGATCCCTGCCAGCCAGCCGCCGATGAACGCACCGACAATCCCAACAATGATATCGACGATCAATCCAAAGCCGCCGCCCTTGACGAGCACGCCGGCGATCCAGCCTGCGATTGCGCCGATGATGAGCCAGGCGATGATGCCGTGTTGCATGTTGAGCACTCCCTTTGTTGGCGTGAAAGGTTCACGGTGAGTTCAGCTTAGCCTACGCACGAGGGACAGGCCAGGTGATGTGGCCGGACTTGACGCTTTTTAAATAGCCGGTCTCATCGTTCGGCGATGCATGACAGCTCAGACCCGGTTCGGATGTCTGGAAATCAGATCAGACAAAAGCGCGGAATCGCAGGCGTCATTCCGGTGCGATTTCGGTTTCCGCGGCGGTCCAGCTTACGCCCGACACACCTTTTTCCATGCTGAGCCGGCTCGCGATGGCTTCGAGTTTCGCCTGGTATTTCGGATGCAGCCGCAACGTTGCCGTCACACGCAGTCGCACAGGCTCGCCGGGCAAATCTTCGCTGGTCAGGCTCTGGAAGGAGAGCGGCGTCGAATACATCGAATTGGAAAGCACGGTGCGAATATGGATTTCGTCCTCTTCGCGGCACACCACCGTGAGCACATATTCGCGCACGAGATCGGCAGCCGAGACCGGAGTCGCGTTGATCGCGCGGCTCACCTCGCGCAGCACCGTATTGATGAGCAGTACGATGACCGTGCCCGCGAGCGCCGGGCCGTAGTGACCGGCGCCGCACAACACGCCGATCGCCGCGGCGCACCACAGCGTTGCCGCCGTGTTGATCCCCTGGATCGACCCCTTCTCGCGCATGATCACGCCGCCGCCCAGGAAGCCGACCCCCGAAACGACGTAGGCCGCGATCTGCGTAATGCCGGATGTACCGTTGCCGGTCAGCACGCCGAGCGTCACGAAGAGACACGCGCCGCTCGCCACGAGCGTGACCGTGCGCAGGCCCGCCGTGCGTTGGCGAATCTGGCGTTCCAGGCCGATGGCGACGCCGCAGGCGAACGCCGCGAAAAGGCGTAGGGTGAGTTCGAAAGTCATCTTTCTGTCACGAGAGCGGTGGGCCGGATGCAGCGTGCGTTGCACACCCACGGCATGCGCTGTGCGCTGCGGCCAAGGGGGCGCCGAGGATCATACGTGGTGTGGCCACGCTCGCCAAGCTGTCGGCACGGTCATTTGGAAGTCAGCATCTGGCCACGGCCTTTCCCGCATACTGAAGTTGGCCCTGTTCTGACGGACATGGCCGGTTTGGCCGGGACGTTGCGGTTGCAACGGTATCCCACGCGCGTCACACCCGGAAAATCGCCTGCATGGGCCGATTCCCGGTTGCGGCGGCGTTGCAGTGATTTGCCCGCGTATCAAGCACATTTCAGCGCTGATCGGCGCATATCAGCAGGAACATTCCCAGCCTGTCAATTTCGCCATCTTGCCGCCAGCAAAGCGCCACCGCTTTTGCCTATCATGCGGCACCGCCCGGAATGCATCCTGGATCACCGCTCCTTACGAGGAGTCCATCAAGCCCGCCTGAAGCAGTCACATGTGGATTGTCAATCTTGCACTGAAGCGGCCATACACGTTCATCGTGATGGCCATCATGATCGTGCTGGCCACGCCGTTCGCCCTCATGTCGATGGCGACCGACGTGCTGCCGAATATCAATATCCCGGTTATCAGCATCATCTGGTCGTATACCGGCATGTCCGCGAAGGACATGGCGAACCGCGTCACCTCGGTCAACGAGCGTGGCCTCACGACCACCGTCAGTAACATCGGGCACATCGAATCGCAGTCGCTGCCCGGCATCGCCGTTATCAAGCTGTTCCTGCAGCCGGGCGCGAATCTGCAGACCGCGCTCGCGCAAACGGTCGCCTCCGAACAGACGCAGGTCAAGCAGATGCCGCCGGGCGCCACGCCGCCGCTCGTCATCAGCTACTCGGCGTCGAGCATTCCCGTGATTCAGCTCGGCCTGTCCAGCAAGACCATGAGTGAACAGGCGCTCGCCGACATTGCGATGAACTTCTTGCGTCCGCAACTGATCACGATTCCGGGCGCACAGGTGCCGTATCCGTACGGCGGCAAGACGCGCGTGATTTCGGTCGACATCGATACGCGCGCGCTGATTGCGAAGGGCCTCACGCCCGCCGACATCGTCAATGCGGTCAATACGCAGAACCTGATCCTGCCGACCGGCACCGCGAAGATGGGGGTGAGCGAGTATCGCGTCGATACCAACGCCGCGCCGGATACGATTGCGGACCTGAACCACATTCCGGTACAGACGGTCAACGGCGCAACGACGTATCTCGGCGATGTTGCGCACGTGCGCGACGGCTTCACGCCGCAGACCAACGTCGTGCGTCAGGACGGCACGCGCGGCGTGCTGATCTCGATCCTCAAGAGCGGCGATGCGTCCACGCTGCAAGTGGTGAACAACCTGAAGGCGCTGCTGCCGAAAGTGCGCGATACGCTGCCCGCCGACCTCATCGTCAAGCCGCTCTTCGATCAGTCGATCTTCGTGGCCGCCGCAGTGCAGGGCGTCGTGCGCGAGGCGCTGATCGCCGCCGTGCTCACCGCTGCGATGATCCTGTTGTTTCTCGGCAACTGGCGCAGCACGCTCATCATTGCGGTGTCGATTCCGCTGTCGATTCTCTCGTCGCTGCTTGCGCTCTACGCGCTCGGCGAGACGATCAACATCATGACGCTCGGCGGGCTCGCGCTCGCGGTCGGCATTCTCGTTGACGACGCAACCGTGACGATCGAGAACATCGAACGCCATTTCCATCTGGGCGCGGGCCTGCACGAGGGCATTCTCGAAGGCGCGGGTGAAATCGCGGTGCCCGCACTCGTTTCGACGATGTGCATCTGCATCGTGTTCGTGCCGATGTTCTTCCTTACGGGCGTTGCACGCTTCCTGTTCGTGCCGCTCGCGGAAGCGGTGGTGTTCGCGATGATCGCGTCGTACATCCTCTCGCGCACGCTTGTGCCGACGCTCGCGATGCTGCTCTTCACGCATGGCGGCCCCAATGGCGGCCCCAATGGCGGCCACGACGGCGGCCACGCGCAGCACGGCGCGCCGCGCTCGCGTCGCTCACTTTTCGCGCACATCCATCACCGGTTCAATCAAGGGTTCGAGCGCGTGCGCGCGAACTACATCGCGCTGCTGAGCTTGCTGCTCGCGCGGCGCCGCGTGTTCGGCAGCGCGTTCCTCGGCTTCTGCCTGCTCTCGCTCGTGCTGGTGTTTTTCATAGGCCGAGATTTCTTCCCGTCCGTCGATGCGGGCAACATTCGTTTGCATATGCGCGCGCCGACCGGTTACCGCATCGAAGAAACCGCGCGTCTCGCGGACGAAGTCGAGCGGACCATCCGCGAGGTCGTGCCGCCGGATCAGCTGGAAACGATCGTCGACAATCTCGGCTTGCCGTATAGCGGCATCAACCTTTCGTACAGCAACGCGGGGACGATGGGCACGCTCGACGGCGAAATCCAGATCGCGCTGAAGGCCGACCACAAACCGTCCAGCCTTTACATCGACAAGTTGCGCGCGCTACTGCCGCAGCGTTTCCCGGGCGTGGAGTTCTTCTTTCAACCCGCGGACATCGTCACGCAGATCCTGAACTTCGGGCAGCCTGCTGCCATCGACGTGCAGGTGGTGGGCGCAGATATCGGGCAGGACATGGCGCTCGCGAGCCGGTTGCTCAAAGCGGTGCGCCAGATGCCGGGCGCCGTCGACGCGCACATCGAACAGCGCAACGACGAACCGGCGCTGAGGCTCGAGATGGACCGCTCGCGCATGCAGCAATTGAATCTGAGCCCGCAAAACGTGGCGCAGAACGTGCTGATTTCGCTGTCCGGCAGTTCGCAGACCTCGCCTGCGTTCTGGGTGAATCCGAAGAACGGCGTCGAGTATCCGCTCGCCGTGCAGACGCCGCAGTATCGTGAAGCCTCCGTGAGCGAGGTGATGGGCACACCGGTCGCGGCGCGCCCCAATGCGCCGCTGCAGCTCGTGAGCAACCTCGTGCGGCTGCAGCCGCACACGGGCCCGGCAATCGTCACGCACTACAACATCCGTCCTGTGATCGATCTGCTCGTGAGTGTGGAGGGCAGCGACCTCGGCACCGTGGGCTCGCGCATCGACGGCCTCATCAAGACGGCCCAGGCGAGCGCGCCGCGCGGCACGACCATCGCGATGCGCGGCCAGATCGACACGATGCGCTCGTCGTACGTCGGCCTCGGCGTGGGTATCGCGATGGCCGTCGTGCTCGTCTATCTGCTGATCGTCGTGAACTTCCAGTCATGGGCCGACCCGCTCATCATCATCAGCGCGCTGCCTGCGGCGCTCGCCGGCATCGCGTGGATGCTGTTCATCACGGGCACGCACCTGAGCGTGCCTGCGCTGACCGGCGCGATCATGACCGTTGGCGTCGCGACGGCGAACAGTATTCTCGTCGTGTCGTTCGCGCGGCAGCGGCTGATGGCCGGTGTCACGCCGCTCGCCGCAGCGCTCGAAGCGGGCGCGACGCGCATCCGCCCCGTGCTCATGACCGCGTTCGCCATGATGATCGGCATGCTGCCGATGGCGCTCGGTCTCGGCGAGGGCGCTGAACAGAACGCGCCGCTCGGCCGCGCGGTGATCGGCGGTCTGCTGTTCGCCACGGTTTCCACTCTGCTGTTCGTCCCGATGATGTTCGCGACCGTGCACGGCCGCCTCGCGCGCCGAGCGGCCGCGAAGCGCGAACGTGAGTCGCAACGTGAAGCGCGGCATGGCCGCCATTGAAGCGGGATATTAAGCAATCCGGTTACGTAAATTCTGGTCGATGAAATGAACGAACCTCATCCACACTCATCCCTCGATATCGCCGTCGGTGCAGGCCAGCACGGCATGGATCTGCCCGCGCGCCATCAGGCAGGCAAGCGTGCGAAGCTCGCGGTGATCGTCATCGCGCTGCTGCTGGCGGCGGGCGCGACCCGCACGATCGTCGCGAACCTGCAAAACACGCATCGTCTCGCCGATGTCACGAAGCGCAACGCGACGCAATACGTGAGCGTCGTGCATCCGGTTGCCGCCGGCGCGGACGGACGCATCGTGCTGCCAGGCACTTTGCGCGGTTTTGTCGAGGCGCCGATTTATTCGCGTGCAAACGGTTATGTGCTGCACTGGTATGCCGATATCGGCGCACATGTGCAGCAAGGCCAGTTGCTGGCGCAGATCGATACGCCAGAGATCGATCAGGAACTGGCGCAGGCGCAGGCGCAGCGCGATCAGGCGGCTTCGACACTTTCGCTCGCCAGGACATCGTTTGACCGCGCGGAGCAATTGCGGCAGCGCGATGCGGTCTCGCAGCAGGAACTCGACGATCGCCATGGCGCGTACAGCCAGGACGTGGCGAATCTCGCTGCCGCCGACGCCAACGTGCGCAAGCTCGTGCAAATGAAGGGCTTTCAGCGGATCGTCGCGCCGATCACGGGCGTCATCACGCAGCGCAACGTCGATATCGGCGATCTCGTGAATGCGGGCAACGGCGGCGCGGGGCATGCGCTCTTTTCCATTGCTCAGACGGATACGCTGCGGCTGTACGTCGACGTGCCGCAGACCTACGCGCAAGATGTTGCCGTGGGACAGCAGGTGAGCGTCACGCAACAGGAGATGCCGGGCGTGACGTTCAAGGGCAAGGTGACGCGCACGTCGCAGGCAATCGATGTCGCGACGCGCACGTTGCAGGCCGAAATCACGCTGCCGAATCCCGACGGCAAGCTCCTGCCGGGCGCTTACGTGCAGGCAGCGCTGCAGACCGATTCGAAGGGCATGCTGACCGTGCCGGGCAACGCGCTCCTGTTTCGCGCGGAAGGGCCGCATCTCGCCGTTGTGGGCGCAGATGGAAAAGTGCAGCTCAAGCCCGTCGAAATTGCGCAGGATCTCGGTCAGACGCTCGTGATCGGGCATGGGCTCGACGCGAACGATCGCGTGGTGCTGAATCCGAGCGACTCGATTGCGGACGGCGACAGCGTTACCGTCGTTGCGCCAGCCGGGAAAGTTGCAAGCGGCGCAGGCGGTGCCGCCGCGTCGGCGAAGCGGAGTACGACGTGAAGTCCCAGCGTAATGCAACGGCGGCAAAGGCGGCAAAGACGCGCTTGAGCGGGCGCGCGTACAGGGGACTTGCGGTCCTCGGCACGACGTGTCTCGCGGCTTGCACGGTGGGTCCCGACTATCACGCGCCGCAGACGAAAAGTCCCGCCGCGTGGCGCGTCGATCCTGCCGATTCGTATTGGCACGCCGCGCAGCCGTCGCATGCGCCGCTCGATCCGCAGTGGTGGCGTGCATTCGAAAACACGGAACTGAATGAACTCGAGCAGCAGGCGCTCGCCGGAAACCAGACGCTGCGCGTTGCCGCCGCGCACTATGCGCAGTCGCGCGCGACGCTGGCTTCGGTGTCCTCGCAACAATCGCCGCAAGTCACGCTCGATGCAGGCGCGGCGCGTGCGCGCGTCTCCGCGAACCGGCCGCAAATGAGCTATGCGACGGCGAATACGTCGACGGTGCAGAACGATCTGAACATCGGCCCGTCCATCAGCTACGAGCTGGATCTGTTCGGCCGCATCCGCCGCACGGTCGAGTCGGCGACGGCATCGACACAGCAGGCCGGCGACGATCTCGCGAACGCGCGCCTCGTCCTCACCGCCGAACTCGCCACCGATTACTTCGCACTGCGCGAACTGGACGACGAAATCGACGTCGTGAACCGCTCCGTCGCGTTGCAGCAAAAGGCGCTCGATTTCGTCAACGCGCAACACGATCTCGGTGCGGTGTCGGGTCTCGAAGTGCTTCAGCAGAAGGCGCAACTGGCTTCCGCGCGAACCCAGGTGCAGTTGCTGACGAACCAGCGCCAGCAGGACGAACACGCCATCGCAGTGCTGGTCGGCAAGCCCGCGCCCGAATTCTCGCTCGCGCCGAAGGTGACGCCGCTGCCGGTCCCGGCGCTGCCCGCCGGGCTGCCGAGCGAACTGCTGCAGCGCCGCCCGGACGTCGCCTCGGCCGAGCGCGCCATGGCGGCGGCCAACGCGCAGATCGGCGTGGCGCGTTCCGCGTATTTTCCAGACCTCACGCTCACGCCCGGCATCGGCTGGGAGTCGACGCGCTTTGCCACGCTCTTCAGCGTGCCGAGCCTCATGTGGTCGCTTGGATCGAGCGCGAGCGAAGTGCTGTTCGACGGCGGCAAGCGCGCGGCGGGCGTCGATTATGCAAAGGCGGGCTACGAATCGTCGCGGGCCACCTATCGGCAGACCGTATTGACAGCGTTCCAGGAGGTGCAAAATGCGGTAACGGGCCTCTCGGTGCTCGACCGCGCCTCGGGTGAAGGGCAGGCCGCCGTGGACGACGCGCGTCAGTCGTTCGAACTTGCGAACGCGCGCTATCAGGGCGGGCTCGTTGCGTTCATCGACGTGCTGAACGCCGAGCAGCAACGCCTTGCAAGCGAGCGCCAGGAAGTGCAGATTCATGGTCAGCAGGTGGCCACGGTGGTGTATCTCGCGAAAGCACTGGGCGGCGGATGGAGCGCCGGGGACCGCGATCTGGCGTGCAGTGCGGGCACCTGCCGCGAGACGGCGAGAGCCGGGGTGAACGATGTGCACGATGCACGCACCCAGGCAGGGACGGGCAATACAGCGGGCGGCGTCATACGCGACGCCGCGCAGGCGTTGGCGGCCGGGAAGAGCCAGGCGCGCTAGTCGCGCGCACGCGCGGGCCTGGCAGGCCCCGCGAAGAGGAGGAACGGGCATGAAGGTATTGGTGATCGAAGACGAGCGCAAGGTCGTGGACTACTTGCGTAGCGGGCTGAGCGAGCAGGGATGGGTCGTCGACGTCGCGATGGACGGCGAGGAAGGCGCGTGGATGGCCATCGAATACGACTTCGATGTGATCGTGCTCGATGTGATGCTGCCGAAGCTCGACGGCTTCGGCGTGCTGCGCGCATTGCGCGCGAAGAAGGACACGCCGGTGATCATGCTGACGGCGCGTGATCGCGTCGATGACCGCGTGCTCGGTCTGCGCGACGGCGCCGACGACTATCTGACGAAGCCGTTCTCGTTCCTCGAACTCGTGGAGCGGCTGCGCGCGCTCACACGCCGCGCACGCGTGCAGGAATCGACCTTGATCTCGGTGGGCGATCTGCAGGTGGATCTGATCAGCCGACGCGCGACGCGCGACGGCGTGCGGCTCGATCTCACGGCGAAGGAATTTCAATTGCTGTCCGTGCTCGCACGGCGGCGCGGCGAAATTCTCTCGAAGACGCTCATCACCGAACTCGTCTGGGACGTGAACTTCGAAAGCAACGCCAACGTCGTCGAAACTGCGATCAAACGGTTGCGCGCGAAACTTGACGGCCCGTACGCGGCGAAACTCCTGCACACCATTCGCGGCATGGGTTACGTACTCGAAGTGCGCGAGGACGGAGGCCAGACATCATGAAACGCTCGATCTCGCTGCGACTTTCGGCGATGTTCGCAGCGGTATCGCTCGTCGTGTTCACGCTCACGGGGACAGGCCTGTTCCTGCTGATGAGAACACAGCTCTTCAACGAAGCGCGCGAGACGCTCGACACGCGCGCGCGCATTGCACGCCTGATCGTGGAGCATGCACCCGACGTGAAGAAATGGGCGTTCGTGCAGGAGAAGCTGAACGATCTGTCTCCGGCCGACAGCCGCATGCACTACTACGTCGAAGGACCCGATCCGCGCTTTCGTTTCGGCAAGCCGATCGACGGCGAGGTGAAGGACACCATGGGTTCGGATCACCAGCTCGTGCGGCCGCGCGGCAGCGATTACGACGTGCTCATGACGAGCTTCATGGTGCCCGCGAGCGGCGACCGGCCCATGGTGAAGCTCGTGGTCGCAAGCGACAGCGAACGCACGGAGCTGATGCTCCGGCGCTTCGGCATTGTGCTCGGCGCATTGATTGCAGCGTCCACGATTGCGGTCGCACTGCTCAGCCGTGCGGCCACGCGCTTCGGCCTCGAACCGCTCACGCGGCTCTCGCGCGAGGCGGCGCAATTGAGCCCGTCGAATCGACGTCAACGTCTGCGTGCCGACGCATTGCCGGAGGAACTGCACGAACTGGCGACTTCGTTCAACGGCGCGCTTGAGCGGCTCGACAGGGCCTATGGGCGACTCGAATCGTTCAATGCCGACGTCGCGCACGAACTGCGCACGCCGGTCAGCATTCTGATCGGACAAACCCAGGTTGCACTCACGCGTGATCGCTCGGTGCTGCAATTGCGTCAGACGCTGCAATCGAATCTGGAAGAATTCGAACGGTTGCGCGTGATCGTCAACGACATGCTGTTCCTGTCGCGCAGTGATCGCGGAGAGCGCGCGACGGACCTCTCCGAAGTCTCGCTGCGGGCCGAAGTGGAGCGCATGCTGGAGTTTCTGGAGATGCCGCTCGAAGAGGCGCAGTTGCGCGTCGAGGTGCACGGCAACGCCACCGCCTGGGTAAATACCTCGCTGATCGGGCGCGCGGTGAGCAATCTTCTCGTCAATGCGATTCAGCATTCGGTGCCGGGCATGACGCTGCAGGCGTCTATTGCACCGCTGGACGGTCATGTGGAAATTGCGGTATCGAACCCGGGCGAGCCGCTCGATCCGGTGGTGCGCGAGCATATCTTCGACCGCTTTTACCGCATCCAGGAGGCGCGCTCGAACAGTCACGAGAATCACGGGCTCGGCTTGTCCATCGTGAAGGCGGTGGCCGAAATGCATGCCGGCTCGGTGTTCGTGCGTAGTGCAAACGGCGTCAATACGTTTGGCTTTTCGCTGGCCATCGACTGCGCGCGAGAGAGCGCCGCGCGTGCGCAGGATTCGCAGCGCCAGGGGCGCGCGGGGCTGCCGGTGCACGTCTCGCCCTGATGCACCCTAATGCACCTTGATGTACGCAGCCCGCCGCCGTTGGCCGCTGCGGTGAGCCGACGATTCAGCGGGGCGGGTCGTCGGCAGTGACGGGGCTGTCGTGGTTGTCGTGGCTGTGGTGACTTCGCTGGTCGCGCCGCAGCAGGTCCCAGCAGCTAATGAAAAGCGCGGCAATGAGCGGCCCGATCACGAAGCCGTTGATGCCGATGAGCGACATGCCGCCGAGCGTCGAGATCAGCACCACCCAGTCGGGCAGGCGCGTGTCCTTGCCCACGAGAACGGGGCGCAGCACGTTGTCGATGGTGCCGATCACGAGCATGCCGAAGATCGCGAGTCCGATCCCTTTCGCGAGCGCGCCGCTGGAAATGAGGTAGATCGCGGCAGGTCCCCAGACGAGCGCGGCGCCCACGGCGGGCAGCAGCGAGAGCAGCATCATCACGAAGCCCCAGAGCAGGGCGCCTTGAATTCCCACCACCCACAACGCAATGCCGCCCAGCGCGCCCTGAACGAACGCCACGGCGAAGTTGCCTTTCACCGTGGCGCGGATCACCGTGGTGAGCTTGCAGATCAGATGCCGCTTGTGCCCTTCGTCGAGCGGGATGGCGTCGCGCACCAGCTTCGAAATATCGCGCCCGTCGCGTACGAGAAAAAAGAATAGATAGAGCATCACGCCAAAGCTCACGACGACCTGCACGGTGATCTGGCCGACGCTCAGCGCACGCGTGGCGACGAACTGGCTGATTTTTGCGGCGCCTGCCGAAAGATGTTGCCGCAGGCCGCGCAGTTCCATCATGTCGTACTGCGCGAGCAGATTCTGCGCCGACTGCGGCAGCGCCTGGACGACATGGTTGAAGAACACGCCGATATCGAGGCTGCCCGACCTTATCTGGCCATAGGCGTAAGTGATCTGCTGGACCAGCGTGGCCGCGACGAGCATGAGCGGCAGGATCACGATCAGGACGCAGATCGCGAGGCTGATGAGCGCGGCGAGGTTGCGGTGGCGCAGCCTCGCGACGAGCCAGCGCTGCACGGGCTGGAAGATCAGGGCGAGGATGGCGCCCCACAGGACGGCGCTGAAGAACGGCGCGAGGACGAAGCAGAGCGCGATGGAAACCGCGAGCAACAGCAAGTAGAACGACGTCTGGTGCAGATACCGGTTGCCGTCCATGGGTGGTGGATTCCTCTGGGGCGGGACGAAGGGGAAAGGGGGTGCTGCCGCTCATGATACCGGCGAGTCCTCCCCGGGCCGCCGGGCATGTGCACCCCGTGCGCGCCGCGCGCGCCCGTGAAGTTCGCCCGTGAAGTTATTCAGTGCGCGCCGACAAGGCGTACCTGGGTGATCTCCGAAGGCGCGCCAAGCCGCTTCGGCGGCCCCCAATAGCCCGTGCCGCGGCTCGTATAGACCCACAGGCTGCCGAGCTTCGAGAGGCCCGCCGTGAACGGCTGCTGGAGCCGCACGAGGAAATTCCACGGAAAGATCTGGCCGCCGTGGGTGTGACCGGAGAGTTGCAGCGTAAAGCCTGCATCGGCGGCGGCGTGGGCCGAGCGCGGCTGGTGCGCGAGCAGCACGCGCGTATCGACATCGGCTGGTGCGCCCGCCAGTGCGCCTGCCGGGTCGCTGCGCTGCGCGGGATCGAAATGGTCTGCGGTGTAGTCCGTCACGCCCGCGAGCACGAGGCGCGCGCCGCGATGCTCGATCACGACGTGCTGGTTCATCAGCACCGTGAGGCCGATGCGGCGGAATTCGGCAATCCACGCATCGGCGCCGGAGTAGTACTCGTGATTGCCCGTAACCACGTAGACGCCATGATGCGCGGCCAGCCTGCCGAGCGGCGCCGTGTCGCTTGCGAGCCGCGCGACGCTGCCGTCCACCACGTCGCCCGTGATCGCGACGATATCCGGTTCGAGCTGGTTCACGGCACGCACGATCGCTTCGACGTAATCGTGCTTGATCGTCGATCCGACGTGAATGTCGCTCAGCTGGACGATCGTGAGGCCGTCGAGTGCGGCGGGCAAGCCGCGGATCGGCACGTCGACGGCGCGTACCGGCGCACGCCGCCGCGCGTTGAAGAATCCGAACGCGCTCGACAGCAGTGCGAGCCCGATTACCGCAGCCGAACTGCCGGTGCGCCAGTGCGCGAGATCCGCGAGGTGCGGCCACAGCGCGTCGAATGTCATCAGCGAGGCCAGCACGACGTCGCGCGCGATGGTGAGCATGAGGAGCGAAGAGAAGAAGCCCATGGCAAGCATGCCGGCCCACGCGAGGCGGTCGCCGAGCCACTGGTGCTTGATCGCGCGCGAGAGCATGCCAGGCGGGATCAAGAGACACGACAGCACGAGCCACAGCGCCGTGAGCCATTTGCCCGCTGCGGGCACAGGCAGATCGGGGATCAGCCGCAGGCCGACGTAGACGTGCAGCAATACGCCAATGAGGATGAAGCGGATGAGGAATCGGAGTCGTGGCATGGCAGGCCAAAGGACACAAAGGCGGACGCAAAGGCGGACACAAAAGCGGACGCAAGGACAGTCGCGAGGGCAGGCGCCGCGAAACGCCCGGCGTGCGGGCTGCGAAGCATTTTACCGATAAGCGCCGACGCCTGCCGGAGCCCGGCGCGAGACAAACGGCGGGCTGGCGGAGCGGCGAGGACCGCGCTTTGAATCGCAACTAACTGTCCAGCGCGCTTGCCGCCTGCATCACACATCGGCGGTGAATCGATCGGCAGCGCAGCGCGGTGCGTGCAATGCAGCATCGGGTGGCGTTACGGTACATCGGACTATTAAACGTCCTGTTAAACGCCCATTGAACGGCACCTGTCCATGAACTATCCTCGAATTGGCGTCCGCGCAGTGTCGGGCGCTCTCGGGGGAGACAGGTCATGAAAGTCACGAAGCCTGTTGTGCACGAACATCATCGTGTGGGTTATGAAAGCAGCCACGTCATGCTGCCGCTCGTCGTGCTTTCGGTCATGGCGCTGGTGCTGTATTTCGGCGTGAGACGCGCCGATATCCTGGAGCTTGGCCGCAGCGCGCTGTTTTACGTCGTGATGGTGTTCGTCGCGCTGGGCATCGCGGGTCTTTTCGGCTTCGTGGGCGGCTGGCTGCGCTCACGCACGACCGATGCCACGCCCGAGGGTTTCTGCTTTGTCGGCGCGCTGATCGGCGCAGTGGTGTTCTATATCGCGCTCTTTTTCTGAGCGCCGCGCGCGGAGAGCCTGGCGAGTGAGCGAGCCGTGCGGCGACGTGCGACACTGCACCCACTTCCCTGACAGCGCTCGCGTCACAACTTCCCATGTTCGATCTCTTCGACGACGCACCGCAACCCGACGTCGCCTGGTATCCCGTATGGCTTTCGCCTGAAGAGGCGACGATCATGCTCGCGCGCATCGTTGCCGAAACCCGCTGGCGGCAGGAGCGTATCCGCACGCCCGGCGGCTGGGTCGATCAGCCACGGCTTACCGCGTGGCTTGGCGAGCCGGATGCCGTCTATGTCTACTCGGGTATTCGCAATGTGCCGCAGCCGTGGACGCCCGCGGTGGCCGAACTGCGCGATGCCGTCGACGCGCTCTGTGACGTGCGTTTCAACAGCGTCCTGCTGAACCGCTACCGGACGGGGATCGACAGCATGGGCTGGCATGCCGATCGCGAACCTGAGCTGGGCGCGGAGCCGGTGATTGCGTCGGTGAGCCTCGGTGCGACGCGGCGCTTCGACCTGCGCCACAACGCGACCGGCGTCGTGCGTTCGTTTCGGCTCACGGGCGGCAGCCTGCTCGTAATGCGCGGTCAAACCCAGGCGCAGTGGCGTCATCGCGTGCCGAAGGAACCCGCCGTGAGCGGTGAGCGGGTCAATCTGACATTTCGTGTCATCACGCCGGGTTTGCGGAAATAGCGCTCTATTTGGCTGAAATTGGCGTGAATTAACCGATGATTGACGAAATTCACCGATTCGGTACGAGCACGTCGCTCTAGCGCTAAAAAAATTAAAAAAATTTTATGCGCATAAACGCGTAATTGTCGATATAGACGCCGTGCGGCGTGTGAAAGGGGATATCGCGCGACCAGGGCATGAGTTGATCGGCTGCGTCTTCCAATAATTCGTAATGCGAAATGACGGCGATGGCGAGATGTTGTGCCTTGCGCTCGCCTCCTTCCTTGACCTGTTCATCCGCGAGTGTTTCGATCGGCGTCTCGCTGAAACCGGAGACCGCAGCCACGCCGTATCCTGAAGGCCACGCGGTTTCCATGAATTCGGTGCGCTTCGTAACCATGCGCAGTGCATCGCCGAACCTGACCGAACCACAACACACGGCTGCCGGATACGCGCCTACCGACACGGTTGCAACGGAAACGAAGGGCAAAGTGCTGCCCAACTTAAACGCCGTGACGCGACGCAACGCGGCGCTGGGCGCAGGCGTCTAGCGCCGCATTCTTGCGAGCATCGGCGGAAACAGACGCCAGCCGAGGTTGACGCCGAGGCTCGCGGCCACGATCAGCACCATGCCTGCAAGCTGCGCCACGCTGAGCGCGCGGCCATAGACGAGCGCATCGACGGCAATCGCCGTGAGCGGATAGACGAACAGCAGGACCGCGATCACGGGCGTCGTGAGCCTGGGCAGGGCGCCGTAAATCAGCACGTACGAAAGGCCCGTATGCAGCACGCCCATGCCGACGAGCCAGCCCCACTGCGCGGCGGAAATGTGCGCGAGTTCGAGCGGGGCGAACAACGGTGCGATGAGCGGCAGGCACAGCGTGCCGACCGCGCATTGCACGAGCGCGAGCAGATGCGGGCGGCAATCGCCCAGGTGCTTGGCGATCAGCGTGACGCTCGCATAGAGCACCGATCCGCCCAGCGCCTCGGCGACGCCGATCAGATAGCGCGGATGGCCTTGCAGGTTGTCTTGCGCGAGCACGCCGGAAGCGAGCACGAGCCCGACAAAGGCGATGCCGATCCACCCGAGGCGATCCGCGCCCAGCTTTTCTTTGAAGAGCGCCGCGCCGATCAGCACGACCCAGAACGGCTGCACATGGAACACGACCGTTGCGACGGCGATGCTCGTGCGATGGATCGAATCGAAGAATCCCACCCACTGCGTGACCATCAGCACGCCTGAAACGAGCGCGAGCGCGAACGTGCGGCGCGTGAACTGGCGCGGCGAAAGCCAGCCCTTGTACTGGCAATACGCGGCAAGCGCGAGCATGCCGAAGAGGCAGCGGAAAAACACGAGCGTCATCGCGCCGAGCCGCGCTTCCTCGACGAAGATGCCGATGGTGCCCATCAGCAGCCCGCCGCTGGCGAGCATGAGGACGCCTTGTTTCTGGCTGGCGTGGTGATCGGCGTGCATGCGTGGGATCCGTGGCGAAAGAAAGCAGTGGGGACCGCGCCAGTATTCGTCAGTTGCGGACCGTCAGCAAACGAATTAAATTGAAAAATTCCATCAACGCCGCTGATAAATCGCGAACCCCGCAGGAACCCGCATGAACCCTGAATTCGATCTCGATCTGCTGCGCACTTTCGTTGCGGTGGCCGACGCGGGCAGCTTCACGCGGGCCGCAGTCACGGTGCACCGCTCGCAGGCGGCGGTAAGCATGCAGATCAAGCGGCTCGAACAGATGCTCGGCACGACGCTTTTCACGCGCGATACGCGCAATCTCGCGCTCACGCGGCCGGGCAATACGCTGCTCGAATTTGCGCGGCGCGCGCTCGATCTGCAGGAGGAGGCGTGGTCGGCGCTGGTGCGTCCGGAGGTGACCGGGCGCGTGGTGCTCGGCGCGCCCGACGATTACATGGCGGCGCTGCTATCACCGGTATTGCGGCGCTTTTCGATGCTTTATCCGCATGTGGAGATCGAAATCGTCTGTGCGCAGAGCGTCGCGCTCGGGCCGATGCTGGCGGACAACAAGATCGATCTCGCGTTCGTGACGCGCGACCGCAAGCTGCGCGGCGAATTCGTGCGCAGCGAGGACATGGTGTGGGTGGGTTCCGCGAACGATCCCGCGACCGTTGCGATGTCGCCGCTGCCGGTGGGGCTCTACGAGCACGGCAGCGTGGCGCGCGCGCATACCGTGGCCGCGCTCGACGCGGCGCGCATCCGCTATCGCGCGGCCTATACCAGCGCGAGCCTCACGGGCCTGCTGGCAACGGTGGAGGCGGGCATCGCCGTGGTGGCGCTCACGCGTTGCAGCGTGCCGCCGGGCGTCGCGATATTCGGCGAGGCGCAAGGGCTGCCGAAGATCGAACCGCTCGACATCGTCGTCGCGCGCAGCGTGAAGTCCAACCGGCCCACCTGCGATTACTTCGCGCAGCAGATGTTGCAGGATCTCTCGGTGCCGCGTCAGCGCGGGTAGATCAGCCGGACGGTTGGCCGACAAGCTGCATCGGCGGGGGCGATCAGAACGTGATGTTGGTGCGCATGCCGATCACGAACGTATTGCGCAGCGGCGCCCGCGGGTCTTGCGGGTTCTGGCCCGCGCCCGCGTTGAACGTGTACTGCGCGTCGGCCTGCAACTGCCACCACGGCGTGACCTGGTACTGATAGGTCGCTTCGAGCGCCGTTTCCTGGGTGCGGACGCCGTACGGGCTGTTCAGGAAGAAGCGGTTGTCGAGATCGAGATCGTGGACGTGGTCGCCGACCTTGATATAGGTGGCGGCGAGACCGACGCTGTCGTTGTCGCGTCCGGCAAACGGCGCCTTCAGCACGACGCCCGCGTTCGCAGCGAAATCGACGAGGTTGCGGTCGCCGGGCCCGCCCATGACGCGCGCGAACACGCCGATGCTGCGCGGGCCGTCGTCGCCCTGGCGCCACACTGTCTGGTCGGCGACGGCGTAGATGCTGTAGTTGCCATGGTGCCGCGCAGGGATGCCGGTCGTTGCGGGATTGGCGAGCGAGAGACCGGTGTTGTCGAAGCGCTGATCGGCAAACGTGCTGTTGTTGTACCAGAACCCGACCTTGTAGGTCCCCGGCAGGCCGCGGCCTGCCGTCTTCGCGAGGTCGCCCTCGGCAGGCTGGTTGATCGTGTACTGCAGCTCGCCGATCACCATGGTGCCGTTGTGAAGGTTGAAGTTCGTGCCGCTCAGGTTGGCCGGATCGTTGCCGAGCGGATCGCCGTCGAACACGCCGATGAGGCCGGTCAGCGAAGGCGTGATCTTGGCGCGTGCGCGCACGCCAAGACTGGCGAGCGGATAGGCCGGGCCGCCGGACGGCATGTTGTACGAGGGCAGTGCGGGCCAGCCGAACATCGTGTTGACGAAGAGCGCGGAGTACTGGCTCGTAAGGAATTCCTGGTCGATGCTCTGCTGGCCGACCCTCACGTCGACCCGGTCGTCGAGGAACGACTGCTGGTACCACATCTCCCACAGGCGCGTGGTTGCCTGTGTTTCGATGCCGCTCGCGGTGTTCAGCGTGCCGAGATGCGACGTGCTCAGGTTGGAACCGTGAATCTGCAGCGCGCTGATATTGAAGAGTCCGCCCGGAATGCCGAGCGCCTTGCTCGTGTCGACCTGGACTGTCGCCGTGGTGACGCCGTCATAGGCGCCGCCGCGCTGGAGGCCGCCGCGCAGGTTCGCCAGATATTCGCTCGTCTCGGTCAGCTGGAACGAAACCCCGTACTTGCCGAGCCACGGCCGCAGGCCGCCCATGTCGCCGAGCATGGTTTCGCGGGTCCAGAAGTCGGTCCAGAAGTCGGCGGGCTGCGCCTTGATGGCGAGGTCGGTTTCGGGCGCGCCGGGATTCGACTGCGCCTCTACAACGCCGCTCGCCAGCGCGGCACACGCGACCGCGACCGATATCGCAAGACTGCGCAAGGCGGGCAGACGGCGCGGGGTTTCGTGCCCGCGCAACGCGGCGTGATGAACCGATTGGGCAAACTTCATCGAGGTCCTTGTTTTGATTTTGTCGAGATGGTTGATGGCTGGATCGCCGCGCGAGAGCGCGCCTGGCTCTCGGTTGTTGCGCGGCGTTCGGGCTGCGAATCAGACGAATCCTACGTCCCATCTCAGTAATAGTCAATGCAAATGAGAATGATTCGCAAATACTGGTTTATATCGTAGGGGAATGGCGCGCAGTGATTCCCCTGTCAGAACGGGCGTACAGTGACTCAGATGGCGGCCGTGCGGGCGGAAATGGCAGCCAATTCCGCCGATGCGCGCGCGACAGGCCATCAGGGAGGACGCGATGATTGGACGGATGATCTGGCTGACGGTGGTCTGGTTCGCGTGGATGGGTGCGTTGCTGTTCGGCTCGGCGGGCACGCTCGCCTGGGTCGCTGCGTGGCTCTGGCTGCTCGAATGGGCCGCGTGCGGCACCTGGATCGGCGTGTGGCTCTGGCGTGTCGACCGGGGGCTGCTCGCCGAACGCCTCGCGCCCTTTGCGCCGCGCGGGCAGAGCCGGTGGGACCGCGTGTTCATGGTGGCGGTGACCGTCGCCTGGTGCGCGTGGCTGTGCCTCATGGGCATCGACGCCGTGCGCTTCGGCTGGTCGCACGTGCCGCTCTGGCTGCGTGTGGCCGGCGCGGCCGGGGTGTTTCTCGATATCTACTTCACACGCGGCGTGTTCGCGGCGAACCGCTACGCATCGCCGGTCGTCGCGATCCAGCGCGAGCGCGGCCACACGTTGAGCGATACCGGACCGTATGCGTACGTTCGGCATCCGATGTATGCGTACGCGATCCTCCTGCTGGCCGGCACGCCGCTGATGCTGGGTTCGTGGTGGGGGCTCGCGTGCGTGCCGCTCATGGTGGCCGGCATCGGCTGGCGCGCGGTGAAGGAGGAGCGCACGCTCGTCGATGGATTGCCCGGCTATCGCGAGTATGTGCAGCGCGTGCGGTATCGCTTCGTGCCGTGGATCTGGTAGTGCGGCTGCATCGCGTTAGCCGCGTGCGTCAAGCTTCGGGCGGCACGGGCAGCCGGCTGGCGTAGCGCCGGTACAGCCACGCGAGCGAGGCCGACGAGATGAGCGTGAACGCGATGTTCGCCGCGGCCTGACCGGTGGCGAGCAGCACGAGCCACGTGGGCGAGGCGATGGCCGCGGGCGTGATGCCGGCTGCGCCGATGATGATCAGCGCGACGAGCGCACAGCCGATGAGCGGCAGCAGGGCGACGAACGGCACGCCGAAGAGGTTCCAGAAGTGGCCGCGGCTGTCGTGCCATGCGCCGCGCAGATCGATGCGGCTGCCGGTGGAGATTGCGGGAAAGAGCAGGCTGACCCGAACTGCGATGAAGATCCAGACGACGCTGACGATGGCGCCGAATAATGCGCTGCCGCTCTCGTACCGTGGCCGCAGGATGGCGTAGAGGAGGAGCGCGCTCGCGATCAGCCCGAGCGTGATGACGATCCCGAGGACGAACGTGCGGGCGAGCGGCTTGCCGCCGAGCGGAAGCAGCGGCGTCGTGCCTTCGCGCAGCAGCACGAAGCGATGGATCTTGATGATGAATCCGAGATCGACGATCCAGGTCAGCAGGGTCGCGAGATTCGCCGCGAACACGAGCGCGCCCGAGGGCGTTTCGCCCGCGCCGGGCACGGGCCGCCCGGCGAACGCCACGCAGCTGAGCGCCGCATAGGCGATGAAGGCGCCGAGCGTGAGGTGCGGCATCTGCGTGGCAGCATCCCAGGCGCTGGCCCACGCGCGCTTCACGGATTCGTTGAAGGTCATCTGTTGCATGGTTGTTGGCGCACGAGTGATGGACGGCCAACAGTCTAGCGTGCGTGCGGCAGCGCCGGGTGAGGCCTGCCGCTCGTTTCTTGATGAACAGGCCCGTGCTCGCGAGTGCGCCGGGCGCATGTCCGCACCGCACTGCACCGCTGCGCCGCGCCAGCCAGCCGGTCATCCAACCGGCCAGCCGTGCGGCGCGCGCCGGCTAGCGATACGGATGCGAGCCGACAGTGCGTATCCGGCCGCGGAAGAGCCGATGGCTCATCGCCGTGTAAGCGAGGATGAGCGGGAGAACGATGGCCGCGCAGGCCAGCGTGGAGAGATGGCTCGAACGCGGGGCGGCAGCTTGCCAGAGCGTGACGCTTTGCGGAATCGCATACGGCCACAGGCTGGCGAAGAGTCCCAGATAGGCGAGCGACACGAGGCTGAGCGCCGCGAGAAACGGCGTGGTGCGACGGCGCGCGCGCATGGCGCGGTGCATCCAGTACGCGCACGCGAGCACGAGCGGCGGGACCGGCACGAGCCTCGCGAAGAGCCGCGCGTCGAACCAGCGCGCCGCCATCGTCACGTCCTGCAGCGGCCGCCACACGCTCACGAGCACGATGAAGCCGAGCAGCCCCATGGTGAGCGGCCAGACGAGCCGGTGCAGGCGGCGCTGCAGATCGCCCCACGTTCTGGCGACGAGCCAGCACGCGCCAAGCAGCGCATAAGTGGCGACGAGCCCGAGCCCCGAAAGCACGCTGAACGGCGTGAGCCAGCGCATGGCATGGTCGGCGTTCAGGTGCGACTGGATGGGCATGCCTTGCAGGAACGCGCCGAGCGCGACGCCCTGGAAGAACGCCGCGCCCGCCGAACCGGCGATGAACGCGAGGTCCCACTGCTTTCTCATGGAATCGTTCTTCGTGCGGCGCCCGAACGCGACGCCGCGCAGCACAAGGCACCCGAGCACGAACGCGAGTGGCAGATAAAGCGTGGAAAGGACGGTCGAGTACACGACAGGGAACGCGGCGAACAGCGCCGCGCCGCCCAGCAGGAGCCAGGCTTCGTTGCCGTCCCAGACGGGGGCAACGTTGGTCATGATGAGATCGCGTTCGTGGTCGTCGGGGAAAAACGGGAGCACGATGCCGATCCCCAGATCGTAGCCGTCCAGCACGAGATACATGAACACGCCGAGTGCGATGATCGCAGCCCAGATGACGGTGACATGCATGTTGGCTTGCCTCTTTACGGATGGAGGGGAGAGTCAGACGTTGATCCGCTGATCGGCGGCGCAAAGCTGTCGATGTGCGGTTCGATGTGCGATCCGGTATGCGGGCGGCGCCGTGCTCATCAACTTGAGGACGGCGGACAGGCCCGCGGACGCGAGAAAACAGACGGCGGCCAGCGCCGTCGCCGGTACGCCCGCCTGCTGCGCCGCGCGCGGCGTTATGGCCTGCTTCACGGCGTCCTTTACGTCCTGCAAAACGGCTTGCGTTACAGACTGCGCTACGGCTTGTGTCAGGGCTTGTGTTACTGCATGTGTTACTGCATGTGATACGGCCTGCGGTCTACGCATTACGGCCTGCGGTCTACGCGATACGTCATGGACCACCCATAGCTGGCGTACGGCCCGGGTCATGATCCAGCCGGCCAGCAAAGTAACGACGCCCGCCGGCTTCCACGCGTGCACAGAAACAAATCTGCGCCAGGGAGCGGCAAAGGCCAATTGCAGCCGGGTCGGGCCGAAAGCCCGGAGTGAACTGTGCATTTATGTGCCTGAAGCTTGCGTGCACGGAGCCTCTCGCACGGCAATGTGAGCCGGGAGCTTGAGCGACGCGTTATGGGGATGCCCTCAAGGGTAGGGGAATGGCGGACGTTTGGTGCGACGCCAACCTGCGCCAGCTTGTCGCACACGCGATCGTTAGATCGCGTTGTGATGCTTTAACCCATTGATAATATTGAATTTTTGGTGAGAATTCAACGTGCGGCAGACGCGCGCAGCGAAGCCGGTGCTGCGCCAATAGACCGCGCCGCGGCGGTGCGTCAATCTGCCTGGATGCCGTGCGCGCGCCGATGAATTAAGCGCTGACGGAATACGTTGTATGCGAATTGAGAGGCGACGAGGTGTGCATCGACGCCGATCGACTCTCCCGCGCGCTTTCTCAGATGGGAGCCGAAGGCGGCATCGGCGAAGCTGCGCTCGCATGAGCCTTGCCGAACAGCAGATGCTCGATGAGATCGTTGTCGATGGTTTCGTTGTTGAGCGTACGCGCGAGCAGCTCGCCCGCGAGCAGTTGCGGCGAGAACACCATGTCGGGCTGCAGCAGCCGCAGCCGCTGCAGATTGCGGCTGTCGTTCACGAGCACCACGGTCCGCATCTTCGGCGCGAGGTCCTTGATGGCGAGGATCACGAAGGCGTTCTCGGCGTCGTCGGCGCGCAGCGCGAGTACCGCAAGCGCGGTTTCCGCACCCGCGGTGTGCAGCGTCGCGGTGTCGCTCGAATCGCCGATGACGAGATCGGCGTTTTCCGGGTACGCATGCGGCGCGTTCGGCGCGACGATCACCGTGACGGCGTAGCCGCGCTTGCGCAGCCCCGCGTAGACGTTGTGCGCGAGCGGCGAGGCGCCGACGATCAGGTAGTGGTTCTTGCGGGACACGTTTGAAATCCCTCCCTTCACAATGTGCTTGAGCTTGCCGCCGATCACGGGGCCGATCACGGCGCTGATCGACGTCGCGAACACGGTGATGCCGAGCACGATGACCGATACCGTGAAGAGCCGTGCCGTGTCCGAGTGCGGCGTGATATCGCCGTAGCCGACCGTGGCCATCGACACGATCGAGAAGTAGAACGCCGTGAGCAGGTTGCGGATCGGCGGCGAGAAACCGTCGCCGAGGTAGAGCGAGCCGAACACCGCGTAAATCATCAGCGAGCCGATGCTGAGGATCGCGAACAATGTGCCAGCGGCAAGGCTTGTGCGGTTGAAATGGCGCCAGTAGTAGAGCAGCGCGGCGGCGAGCGCGAGGGTGAAGGCGAAAAGCGGGATGCTGCGATATCCGCCCCACACGCTGATGAAGGCCGCGGCGGCCAGCAGCAGGAGCGAAAGCACCCACGCCACGCGTGCGCGCAGTGCGATGCCGATTGCCATCGTCGCGAGGCCCGTGGCGATTACGGCCTGTGGTAGCGCGAGCAGGCCGACTTTGTCGATGAGCGCGATCCAGTCGTGGATCCAGCCGCCGCGTGTGTGCCGCAGCGCCTTTTCGGCGATCGGGCGCAGCAGCATCAGCCCGTCGATCACGATCAGCACCGCCAGATAGCCGTGCGGCACGATCTGTATGGCGAAGTGGCGCAGGCGGCGGACGACGGCGTTCATCGCTGCGGTATTGTCTGTGCCGCTGACGGCAGCGTGTCCGGACGGCGCGGCGAAGTGGGCGGCTTCATGAACGGGACGGGTGCGGGCTTATCGTGGGTATGTTGCGAGTTTGTCGATTCGGCGCGCATGCACTCGCACCAGGCTCACGCGATATTAGCAGCCCGGCCCGATACCGCTGGCGCGGCCATGCAACGGGTGCTTGCGCAAGGTCGCGTGAGGTCGCCGCACAGCGCCTGGTTATCAGTGGCGAGTCAGTTCGTTTGTTGCGTCTGCACGATATGCAGCTCGCGCGTGCGCAGCGGCAGCGCGCACTGCGCGTCGTTCAGCGTCTGCCGCACCTGGCGCGAGAGCGCCCAGCGCAGGTCCCAGAACGTGCTCGTGTTCGACCAGACGCGGACGTTGAGCACGGCGGTGCTGTCGTCGAAGCGGCTCACCATCACTTGCGGCGCGGGCGAGCGCAGCACGCGCTCATCGGATTCGACGAGCGCGAGCAGTGCGTCGATGGCGCGGTTCACGTCGTCGCGCACCGAGACTTCCACTTCGAGGTCGAGGCGGCGCGTGGGATTGCGGCTGAAATTGCGGAGCGAGTTGCTCCAGAGCGCGCTGTTCGGCACGAACTCGCAGATGCCGTCGGGTTTCGTAAGCCGCGTCGTGAAGAGGTTGATCTCCTCGACCGTGCCCGTGACGTTGCCGCCGCCGTCGATGAAGTCGCCCACCTTGAACGGCCGCAGCAGCAGCAACATGATGCCGGCCGCGATGTTCTGCAGCGTGCCTTGCAGCGCGAGGCCGATCGCGAGACCGGCTGCGCCGAGCACCGCGACGATGCTGGCGGTCTGGATGCCGATCTGCGAGAGCGCGCCGATCAGCGCGATGATCCGCACGGTCCACACGGCGGAGTCGCGGGCGATCGGGCGCAGCGTCGGTTCGATGCTGGTCTGCCCGGCGAGCCAGCGCCCCGCGCGGCGCGCGATCCACCAGCCGATCCACAGGATGGCTGCGGCTGCGGCGAGGCGCAGTGCGAAGTCGCTGAGCGCATTCCACAGGAAGCTCCAGTTGGATGGATGAATGTGTGCCAGGAGGGATTGCATTGAGGTGTCCTTTTCGTCGGCGCTCGCGTGGAGGCGTACTGGGGCGGGAGCGTGCCGGCGGGTGGCCGGCACGAGACGTAAGGGACCATTCTAAGGGCCGGAGGCCCGGCTCAGGCGATGTGCGCGCAGTTCGCGCCTCGGGCGACGGAGCCGCCGCCGCGTTCAACACACGTCGATATGCTGGATCGGTGTCAGACGAGATCTGACGTCCCGGTGCTCGGGCACGCGACACGGCGACGGGCGCGGCGCGCCCGAAGCGGCGCGCACCGGCCACGCAGGCGATTACGACAGCGGTCACGCCGATCATCGCGGGCGGCACGGCCTCGTGCAGCACGAAGGCTACTTCAAGACGCGCGATCAGCTGATCGACGTGCTGATCGAGGAGTGTTTCCTGCCGCTGCGCGCCGGAATGGGCGGCATCTTCGAGGCGCATCCCGACGATCCCGTCGCCGCGCTCACGTTGCTCACCGAGCGCTTTGCGGAGATCGGCGAACGCTATCCGTGGTTTGCGCCGCTGTGGGTGCGCGAGGTGATCAGCGAAGGTGGACTGCTGCGTCAGCGCATGCATGCGCGTTTCGGCCAGTCGCATCAGCTGGCGGCTCAGGCCGCGATTGCGCGCTGGCAGCGCGAGGGGCGCCTCAATGCGGCGCTGGAACCGTCTCTGCTGTTCCAGTCGCTGCTCGGCCTGACGCTGCTGCCGCTTGCGACGTCGCGCGTCTGGTGCAACGATCCGGCGCGCCGCGAACTGAGTGCGCGCGACATTGGACGGCACGCGGTGGCGCTCATCACGCAGGGCGTCGGACCGGCGCACGGCACGCATGAGCGTGGATGATTTTGCAAATCGTGCCGGTATGTCCTGCCATCGCATCTGCACCTCGAAGCCGCGCGATTCCAGCGGTTATTTGAGCGCCGCGTGCGCCGCGTGCGCCGATGTCGCAGCGCGGTTACGGCGCTGCAATTCGATATTGCTTATGGTGCAACACGTTGGCGTGCCGCAATCGGTGCCGGAACGCACACGCAGGTTCACCGCGCCGATCCGTCAATTGTGGCGTTTCAGGGTGCAGCATTTCGAAGCAGCAGGCGCGTATCCGGGAACGACCGCACGCAACCGGCCGTCAAACACGCTTCGACCGGCAGCGCGGCGAAGCACCGCTGACGCGTTTCATCGGCTTGTCTTAATGGCGGGCTATCGTGCGCGGCGCGTCATGTGCCAATCCATGCGCCGCCCACAGCGCGCTTCATGTGGTGGCATTAATATTGCGCATCTACGGCGGCCCGCGACGGCGTTCGCGCATGGCGCGGCTTGCCAAACAGACAGAACGGCATTCAAGCAAACACAATGAACGCAGTACACAGACTCGACCGGACGACCATTGTCCTCGTCGAAGACGACCCGCTCTCCAGGGCATCGCTGACTTCGTTGCTCGAATCGGAGGGGGCGCATGTCGTAGCGGTGGAGGACGCCGAGACCGGTGTCGAAGCGGCGCTGGAATTGCTGCCCGACGCGGTGGTCTGCGATCTCGATCTGCCGGCAATGGACGGTTTCTATCTGATCCAGCGCTTGCGCGATCACGAAATCCGCGGCGATCACGCGCCCGCCATTGCCGTCGCCCTGACCGGACACACCGACGAAAGCTGGCGCCTGCGCAGCATCGGCGAAGGTTTTCAGCACTTCATGACGAAACCCGCCCGCCCCGATGAACTCGTGACGCTATTGAGCGACGCGATCGATTCGCGGCACATGTAAGCATCGGCGTGCCTGAGTGTGCATCGGCGCGACTGAGCGCGACTGAGCGTGACTAAACGTGCCTGAGCGTCCTTAAACGCGTGCCTGAGCGCGCGCGACGCTGCGTGGCTGTCGCTTCAGGACTGCGCGGCGGCTTCGGCCGGCGCCGGCTCGGCGGCCTGGCATTGCGCACAGACCCCTTTTAGCTCGATCCCGTCGCCCGCGAGCCGGTAACCTGCCGCCTCGATCTGGGCGACGAGCGCCTGGCGCAGTTTCGGCTCGTGCAGTTCGGTGATGTTGCCGCATTGCTGGCACACGACGAGGATGCCGTGCTGGCACTGCGTGAGGTCGTGGCACACCGCGAATGCGTTAATCGATTCGATGCGGTGAATGAGCCCCGCCGCAAGCAGGAAATCGAGCGCGCGATAGACGGTGGGCGGCGCCGATCCTGGATGGATCTGGCGCATTTCGTCGAGCAACGAATAGGCCTTGGTGGCCCGGCCCGAGGTGAGCAGCAATTCCAGCACCTTGCGGCGCAGCGGCGTGAGCTTTTCGCCGCGTTCGCGGCAGTACGCCTCGGCCATCGCGAGTGCGGCGTCCAGCGACGCGGGCGATGCGGGCCGCGCGGGTGAACGGGCCTGCGCGCCGTCGTGGAGGTGCGCGTGATCGCCGTCGTGATCGTGATCGTGCGGGGCCGCCATATCCGGGGACGGTTTTGCTGTGTTCATCCCGCGATTATACGGGGCGCGTCGGCGGCGCGCCGGGCCCCGCATGACGGGGATCGATCAGGTGAGCGGCACGTCGACGTACTTGCGAAAGCCTTCGCGATGCGCGAGGCGCTGATACCAGCGCGCGAGATTCGGCAGCGGCGGACGCTCGACGCCTTCGAGGCCGAACCAGCGCCGCGCGAACGCGCCGATCACGATGTCGGCGAGCGAAAAGCGCTCGTTTTCGAGGAAAAAGCGGCCTTGCAGATGACGATCGACCCGTTTCCACAGCGCGCCGACGGCTTCGAAATCGGCGGTGAGTTTCGTCATGTCGCGCTGTTCGACGGGCGTGCGCACGAGCGTGGCGAAGACCGGGCGTTCGGCGGGCGCGAGCGTGCTGAGCGACCAGTCGAGCCAGCGCTCGATCAGCGCGCGCACTTTGGGATCGGCGGGATAGAGCTGGCTCGACGAGCCGTATTGCATGGCCAGGTAGCGCAGGATCGCGTTCGATTCCCACAGCGTGAACGTGCCGTCGACGAGCGTCGGCACTTTCCCGTTCGGATTCATGGCGAGGAAGGCGGGTTCGTCGAGCCGGCCGTATTGCAGTCCTGCGTCGATGCGCTCGAACGGCAGCACCAGTTCGTCGCAGCACCACAGGACTTTCTGGACGTTCACCGAATTGGCGCGTCCCCAGATGGTGATCATCAGGCGCACTCTCCTTGACGTTGTAAAAAAGGGCGTGTTGGGGGACGGGCAGGCGGCCTGAGGAACCGGTCCTAGCTCCAGACAGAGGCTCCGATCAGCGTGCCGGTGCGCGTGTGCGCGTTCCACCAGATCACGCGCAGGAGCGGTGCGAGACGCGCGATGAGGATCGCCTGAACCGGGTCGCTTTCGATGAAATGCGTGACGCCGCAGCGGATCGCCGCCGCGGCCTTGTGCGCGGCGGCGCCCGAAGGCGTGTCGTCGTGCTCGTCGGATGCGCGCATCACGAGATCCAGATGCCCGAAGCCGTAGCGTTCGAGCCATGCCCGCGTGCGTGCGCGGTCCATCTCGGGCCGTCCAGTGATAATGGCGCGCGCACGCTTCATGTCGATGCCCGGAATGCGCTCGAACGGCGTGAGCGCATCGCGCTCGGCGAGCGCCGCGTCGAGATCCTGCTCGTAGCGTTCGAGTGGCAGATCGGGCAGCAGCACGCCGTCGAGGTCGATCGCGTAGACGGTGTACTCGTGGTCGTCGGCCATCAGCGAACCTTGCCGCGCGCCTTCACGCGACCAGTCGGCGCGGTAGCGGTCCGTGTAGGCCTGGCGCTCCCATGGGAACAGCGTGAAATAGCCGCTCGCGTCGATCGAATAGTCGGGCTGCAGGCGCGAGAAATCGTCGTAGGCGCCCGTGAGCGTGCGCACGATCAGGCCATGTTCGCGCAGGAACGCGATGCAGTCGGTAAGCGTGTTGCCGCGCCCCGCAATGTCCTCGCACAGCAGCACTTTCGAGCCGGGCTCGGGCAGCGGCAGCGACGAATCCCAGCGGACTTCACGGGTGGCGCGCCCGTAGCGCAGGAACGCGACGTCCGCGCCGGTTGCATGCGACACCATCAGCGCGAGCGGCGCGCCGCCGCGCAGAATGCCGATCACGGCGGCGAACGCCTCCAGGGCCAGCACCGGCTGAAGCGACTCGACCCACTGATCGAGTTGTTCGTAAGTGAGCGGGACGACGGGTTTGTTCATCGGGTCGGAAACGGACATAGCGACGCAAAAATGGTGGGCACGTGCACGGCGCGCGACAACGACGGCTACTGTAGGACGAATGTTTGGCGATATTATGCCTTTGCTCGTGCGGCCCTGCTGGACCGCTGGGCGTGGCCGACAGCGGATGCACAGGTCTGCGCCGCGCCTTCGACAACAACGAATCGAAGAAGCGAAGATTCGAAGATTCAGGGATTCAGGGATTCAGGGATTCAAAGCGTGAGGGAATGGGAAGTCATGCAGGAACCTGCCGGCTGGCGGCGCGGGGCCGCTGTAGTTGCCGTGGCCGTGGCCGCGCGGGCGATTGCGGCGCGCGCCGTGCCGCGTACGCTGCGGGCGCGCGATATCGAAGGCGATAACGGCGGTGATAACGGCGGTGATAACGGCGGTGATAACGGCGGCGATAACGATGGCGATAACGATGGCGAGATGCGCGCGCCGAACGCGGGTGGCCGCTGATGCCTCGTCCGCTACGCAGGTTCGTTCACGTTCTGATCTGGATTGTCGCGCTGATGCCGCCCGTGGCGGCGGTCGGCTATCTGCTCTACGCCAATCTGCTCGATCCGCGCGTCATCGATCGCCTCACCGGCACTTACAACGGTCTTTACTGGGATGCCGCGCAGCTCCAGAACGCGTACGCGCGCTTCGAGAGCCAGTTGCTGATCTACGCGGACGGCGCCGACCGCGACCTCGACGAACTGCAGTTGCGCTATACGGTGCTGCGCGCGAAGCTCAACGTCGCGAACTTCACGACGCAAGCGCTCGGCGCACGGCCGCACCTCATGAAGCGTGAACAGGACGATCTCGCCGTGCTGGAAGCGGCGATTGCGCCGTTCGAGGCGCAGCTCCCGACGCTCGCAGCCGATCCTCGGCGCGCCTTGTCGATGGTGCGCGTGCTGCGCGCGCACTGGCCGCAGGTCGTCGATCTCTCGCTGAGCCGCCATTTCGCCGACATCACCGAGCGCGATGCCATCCGTCACGACTTCATGGCGAAGCGCCGCGAACTGTTCGCGGCGGCGATCTTTCTGCTGATGCTCTCGGCGGCGGCGATGGTATTGCTCGTCATGAACGGCTACCGGCGCACGCGTCTCATCCACCAGCAGCGGGCGCTGCTCGAAGCCGAGCACGAGGCGAGCCGCGCCGCGCGCGAAGCGGGCACGGCGAAGGACGCGTTTCTCGGCATGATCAGCCACGAACTGCGCACGCCGCTGCACGCGATTGTTTCGTCGATCGAGCTGCTCGGCTTCAACTCGCATTCCGCGTCCGACCGCAAGGTGATCCAGCGCCTCGAAACCGCCGCGCGCCAGCTCGAAGCGCAGATGAAGGATCTCACCGACTACGCGCGGCTCGGTGCAGGCAAGCTCGAATTGCGTCACCAGCAGTTCGATCCGCTGGAATTGCTGCAGTCGATCGTCGACGAGAACGAATCCGTCGCGACGGCGCGCGGGCTTGCGTTCGAGCATGCGTGGCACGGCGGCCGGCATCCGGTTGTCGCCGATCCGCACCGGATCCGCCAGATCGCGAACAATCTCGTCACGAACGCGATCCGCTACACCGAGCAGGGCTCGGTGCGTATCGAATTTGCGCTCGGCGCGCGGACGCTGTCGATCATCGTCGGCGATACCGGGCCGGGCGTGCCGCCGTCGCAGATTCCGCTGATTTTCAAGGAGTTCACGCAACTCGACACGTTGCGCTCGCGCCGCTACGAAGGTGCGGGCATGGGCCTCGCCATCGTGCGCGGCCTGGTCGATCTGTTCGGCGGAACGATCGAGACCGACAGCCGGGTGGGCGAGGGCACGAAATTTACCGTCACCGTGCCGGTTGCGCGTGTCGACGCGCGCGCGACGGGCGGCGCAACGCAGCAGACCGGCGGCAAGTTCGCGCGTGCGCGGGTGCTCGTGGTCGACGACAATCCGCTCGTGCGCGAGTCGCTCTGCGAGATGGCCGAGCACATGGGCTACGCCGCGCTCGCGGACAGCGCCGTCGATGGCGCGCTCGCGCGTCTCGCCACGCACCGTTGCGATGTGGTGCTGCTCGACCTGCATATGCCTGGCCGCGACGGCTACGCGTTTCTCGCGGGGCTGGAAGCGGGCGGAACGGCGGGGCCGCGTCCGCGGGTGATTGCCGTGAGCGCGGATGTCGCGGCGCTCAACGCAGCATGCGAGGGCGGGCCGTTCTTCGAATGCCTGGCCAAGCCGGTCCGCTATGAGGTGCTGCGCGCCGCGTTGCAGCGCGCGTTGTCGGTGCCGCGTGCGGCTCGGGAGAATGAGGCGGGCTAACCAGGACTTGAGGCGCGGCCCGCCGAGTGCGCGTCAGCCGCGGTTGAGCCGCTTCGAAAGATCGGCGACGAGAATCGCCATGCGCGCCGGCTTCTCATAGCACGCGACGTCGTAGTGGCGCACGACCTCGCTGATCTCCGATTCGCTCGCCTTGCCGGTCAGCAGTTCGCCGGTCAGCACGAAGATCGGCGCGTCGGGATTCTCGGACGCGCGCACGAGCCGGATCGCGTCACCTGCGGTCTGGGCGCCGAACAGCCAGTCGATCACCACGGCGTCGTACACCTGGTTCGCGAGCGCGCCTTCGAAGGCGGCGAGGCCGTAATGGGCCGTGGCCGCATAGCCGTTTTGTTCGAGGTAGTCGCGCAGGTTGTCGGCGGAGGCGCGGTCGTCGTCGACGACGGCGACCAGCGGCTTGTCGGCCTCGGCGCGGCGCGGAGAAATCTCGATCTTGAGGACTTCGCGCGCGTCCTGGTAGTGCGTGCCGTCGGGGCGCACGACGCGCCACTGTCCCTGCGTTTCATACGCGATGAATTCAGGCCGGCAGCCCGGCTCGACTGGCGTGCCGATCCACGCGACGCACGGCAGCACGGCAGCGTTCACGTACAGCCGCGCTTCATGCGCGCTCGCGCCCGCCACGTACGGATCGGGCAGTTGCGTGCCGAAGAGATGCCCGGCCGGCTCGCCGAACGCGGCGGCGACCTTCGTGATCTGCGCGAGCGTCCATGGGCTTTCGCCGCGCAGCTTGCGGTGCCCTTGCGAAAAGCTCAGTTCGAGGATCCGGCAGAGCTCGGTCGTCTGTTGGCGCTTGCCGATGCCACGACGGCTCATCAGCGCGCGCACGCGCTCCGCGACCGTGGCCGGATCGGTTGTGTGTGCTACGTTTGACATCCTGCCTGCGAGCTCGATGACTCAGTTTTTTTGACCAGGGGTGGTGTGCGGCCGCTCGCTTGCCACGGTCGGATCACGTACAGATCGTCCCGGGAGCAGGCGGCGCGCATTATTCTAAACGCATCAATTATCGGCAACCTGGTTTTTATATGACTAAATTGGGGGCCGGAGAACGTTTGCCTGACGTTATCTTTATTTCTGACAGACTTGCTGGTTTTCAGACGCGGCTGCGGTCAATCCATGGGCGGGCGAAGCGGTGCGCGGGCGATTATCGGCGCCGTCGCCGGGCGCATCCGTGGTCCGTTTAGTAGTCCGCTTGATGGACTGCTTTGTAGCTAGGCGTGCAGGCGCGCTCGGGCGTGAGCGAAAGACGGCAAGAGGTGCGCGAAAGACGGCGCGTGGTGGCAGGCTGGCGGGCCGTCGGGAACCGGCGGCCCGGTGGGGCGGGAGGTGTCGGTGTCTTAGCGCGCGGCCTCGCGCAGCGTGTCGATATCGATCACGAAGCGGTACTTCACATCGCTCTTGAGCATGCGCGCGTAAGCCGTGTTGATGTCCTGCATCTTGATCATCTCGATGTCCGACGTGATGCCGTGCTGCCCGCAGAAGTCCAGCATTTCCTGCGTTTCTTCGATGCCGCCGATCAGCGAGCCCGCGATGCGCCGCCGCTTGAAAATCAGGTTGAACACCTGCGGCGACGGGTGATCGTGTTCGGGCGCGCCCACGAGCACCATCGTGCCGTCGCGCCGCAAGAGCTGGATGAACGGGTTCAGGTCGTGTTGCGCGGCGACCGTGTTGACGATCAGATCGAAGCTGTTGGCGTGCGCCTTCATCTGCTCCGGGTCCTTCGATATCACGACCTCGTTGGCGCCGAGACGCTTGCCGTCCTCGATCTTCGACTGCGACGTGGTGAACAGCACGACGTGGGCGCCCATCGCGTGCGCGAGCTTCACGCCCATGTGACCGAGTCCGCCGAGGCCCACGATGCCGACTTTCTTGCCCGGGCCCGCGCCCCAGGTGCGCAGCGGCGAGTAGGTGGTGATGCCGGCGCACAGGAGCGGCGCGGCGCTTGCGGGGTCGAGGTTTTCCGGCACGCGCAGCACGAAGGCTTCGTCGACGACGAGCTGCGTGGAATAGCCGCCGAAGGTGGTCTCGCCGCTCACGCGGTCGATGCCGTTATAGGTGCCGACGAAACCGTTCTCGCAATACTGTTCGAGGCCTTCGGCGCAGCTTGCACAGGTGCGGCACGAATCGACGAGACAGCCCACGCCGACGAGCTGGCCGACCCGGTAACGCGTGACGCCCGGACCGGTTTCGGCCACGCGTCCGACGATTTCGTGGCCCGGCACGACCGGGTACATCGTGTTGTGCCATTCGTTGCGCGCCTGGTGCAGGTCGGAGTGGCACACGCCGCAATACTGCACGTCGATGCGCACATCGTATTCGCGCAGGGCGCGGCGCTGAAATTCGAACGGTGCGAGCGGCGTGCTTGCGTCACGGGCGGCATAGCCGTAAGTCGGGTACATGTTGACTCCTGTTGTGACCGGCGAGGTTGGCGAGGGTAGCGAGGTTGGGTCTCGCGGCAGGGTTCCCATCGTAAGGACCGGGCCGTGGCCGGGGAATACCTGAATCTATCGAAGACTTGCCTGATTCTCCTGGGTGCGGGCACGCCGGAGGGATCGGTGATAGATTTCCAAGCCTGTTTCTCTGCAATGTGTTTGCATTTGGGGCACATACGACATGACACACATTCCTGCTCCTGCCACATCGGCCAGCCATAAGGCCAGCCACGAAGGCGGCCCGATCGACGAGGGCGGCTACACGCAGCGCCGCATGGTCGAACTGCTCACGCAACTTACGCGCCAGGACGGCGTCAATCCTTCCGCGCTCGAGTGCGTGAGCCTCATGCGCGCGAGCGTTGCGCGTCCGCGCACGCCGGTCATGTACGAGCCGAGCATTTTCATCGTCTGCCAGGGCCGCAAGCGCGGCTTTCTCGGCGATCAGGTGTTCGTCTACGACGCGCAGCAATATCTGGTGCTTTCGGTTCCGCTGCCGTTCGAATGCGAAACCGAAGCGAGCCCGGAGGAACCGCTGCTCGGCATTTCGATTCGCGTCGATCTGACGATGGTCGCCGAACTGTTGATGGCGCTGAACGAGTCGCGCGGCAGCACGGTTTCGGAGCCGCGCGGCATCTACGCCACGCAGCTCGACGCACCGCTCTCCAACGCCGTCTTGCGCCTGCTCGACGCGCTCGCTTCGCCGTGCGACGCTCGCATTCTCGGGCCGTCGATCGTGCGCGAGATCCTCTACCGCGTGCTGACCGGCGTGCAGGGCGACGCGATTCGCGCGGCGCTCGCGCACCAGCACCACTTCGGCCGCATTGCGAAGGCGCTGCGCCGCATCCACGCCGACTATTGCACCGGCCTCGACGTCGACATGCTCGCGAACGAGGCGGGCATGAGCCTCGCGGTCTTCCATGCGCACTTCAAGACCGTGACGTCCACGTCGCCGATGCAATACGTGAAGACCACGCGCCTGCATCACGCGCGGTTATTGATTGCGCATGACGGGCTCAATGTGAGTGCTGCGGCGGCGCGCGTGGGATATGAGAGCGCGTCGCAGTTCAGCCGCGAGTTCAAGCGCCTGTTCGGCCTGAGTCCGGCCGACGAAATGCGGCGTGCGCGCGGAGAGGCCCAGGCCGAGGTCGCGGCGCCGCGCGTCGCGCCGGCTGCGCCGCGTTATGTGACGGCGGTTTAACTCGCGTCAAAAAACCTGGATCAGTCGTATGTCGAATCAACGGCGAAACGATCAGGCCAGGCGGCGTGGATTCCGCTTGCCGCTTGCCGCTTCGGCATGGCGCGGGCGGGTTGGCGTCGTGTCTTCTTATTTCACCCGAGTCGTGTAGAGTCGTTGTGTGCGGCACGGACTGACGTGCCGCTTCACCTTCAGAGGCGCCTCGGCGGAATCGAAGAATGCAAACATTGATCGAGGCGCTAAACCAGTGTGCGGTCCTCGTCGTGAATCAGTTCTATGAGGAGCTGTCACGATTACCCAAATCCCGGCTCATTCTGGAAATGTTGTCGCCGGATGAAGTCGTTCATCTGAAATCGAAGCAGATCCAGAATCTTCTCGCCCTCTCGGACCCCGACCTGACCGCGGACGGCCACGCCGAGATGGCGCTGCGCATCGGCCGCATTCACGCCATCGTGGGGCTCGACAAGGAAGAGCTGGTGCGCAGCCGCGGCATTCTCCAGGAACTGCTTTTCAAGCTCATCAGCAAGCGGGTGAGCGGCGAATCCCTTTCGCTTTACGCGAGCCGCCTCACGACCGATCTCGCCTGGCAGCTCAAGGCGTATCAGAACGTGCAGGATTCGCAGCAGGAAGTCCTGCTGCGCGTCACGCGTCTCGTGTGGGAAGCGGGCAGCTATACGAATTTCATCGACGACCTGGTCGAAGTGCTTTCGGCCCATGACGAGATCGCGGCCAGCATCATCGGGCGTCCCGATGAGCACGGCTTCTTTCACTTCGAGGCAGGCGCCGGCGCCCACGCGCGCGTCGGGCTGCTCGAGGCGCTGACCGACGAGAGCCGGCCCATCAGCGTACGCGCCGACAATCCGCTGGGGCAGAGCGCAGTGGGACGCGCGTGGCGCAACGGCAAGGCTGAACGCGTGCTCAACTACCAGACCGATCCGCTCGTCGAACGGTGGCGCGAACTCGCGCGCCGCGAAGGATTGCGCTCGGCGGTGGCGATCCCGATCGCGGCTCAGGGCCAGTCGCCGATGGCGATCCTCGTGCTCTTCAGCGCATTGCCGGGCGGTTTCATCGGTCCGCACCAGGTGGCGTTCATCGAACTGCTGCAGACCTTGCTCGGCTGCGCCGCGATGCGCCTGCAAACCCAGGACGGCAAGAGCCACGCGGTCCCGGTGAGCGTGCGGCAGCACTGGGCCGCGCTCGTGCGCACGGATGGGCTGGAGATGTACTATCAGCCGCTTCTGAACCTGCGCACGTGGCAAGTGGGCAAAGCCGAAGCGCTCGCGCGGCTGCACGACGGCGGGCGCGTGCTCACGCCGGATGCGTTCCTTTCCTCCCTTGCCTCGGACGATCTGCTCGCGCTGTATACGCACGGCCTCGACGAGGCGCTCACGGATCGCAAGCAGTGGCTGCGCGATAACCTCGATCTGGAAATCTCGATCAATTTGCCGCCCGCGGCGCTCAACGATATCCGCTATTTCGAAGCGACGAGTTCCGCGCTGGCGGCGCACGCGTGTGCGCCGACGAAACTCACGCTTGAAGTTCTGGAGAACGAATCCTTGTCGTTGAGCCAGGGGCAGTGCGCGATTCTCGATCGCTTTCGCGGGCTCGGCGTGCTGCTTGCGCAGGACGACCTCGGCTCGGGTCACAGCGGGCTTGCGCGACTGCGCGAGCTGCCGTTCGACTGGATCAAGATCGATCGGGAAATCGTGCGCATCGACGGTGACGGCGCACTCGACGTGCTGCGCTTCATCTTTCAGCTCACGCACCTCGGACATGCGCTGGGCAAGCTGGTGCTTGCGGAGGGGATCGATACGATCGAGCTCGTGCACGCGTTGTCGATACTCGGCGTCGACGGCGCGCAGGGCTACGTGATTGCACGGCCAATGGAGGCCGGACGCATGCGCGAATGGATGGCGAATCAACCGTCCTGGCCGGTCGCGCCGCGCAGCGAGAGCGTGCTTGCGCGTCTCGCGCGCTTCGTGCTGTGGGAGGAGCGCGTAGCGTTGATTTCAGCGGTGCCCGGCGCGGGGCAGCGTCTGCTTGACGCGCCGCACGGGCGGAGAACGGATGATCCCGCCGTCGATGAGTTTGCCCGGTCGCTCACCGAATTCGACGACATTCTGCCGTCTGGAAACGGCCATGATGCGGTACGGCAGGCGTTGCTGCGCACGCTGTTGACCGAGGGCCGCAACAGCGGCGCCTACCGTTCGGCGGTGCGGCAGTTGATGACGGCCATCGGGCATGCTGCTTCTGTGTGATTGCAGACTTGCGCAGACGGAAGTTGCCTGCATGACCAAGAGCCGCGCATAACGGACTCAACCGCGATTTTCCGTCGGGAGATGTGCCGCAAAGCCCTCGCGCAGCGAAGCTTCCTGCTTCTCGAACAGTGCCGGATTTCCCTTTCTGAGCTTTTCGAGATTGATGAGCTTCCACCTTATGGCTGGCAGTTCGCTCAAGTGCCTGTAAGGCATCAGGGACCAGTCGGGGGCGGCGCGAACGAGGGAAATCAGGAACTGGCGGTGTTGATCGGTCAGGGCGACCGGCAGCTCCCGATGCAGACGTTCCTGCATCGCTTCGAGTACATCGAGGCCGACGATCTCTTTCGTCATCCCGACGAAGTCACTCTCGTAGGCGCCCGCCATCGAACGCTTGTGGTTAAACAACACTTCGTGAATCGGCCGGTTGTGCCCCGCGAGGTAAGCCACGAAGGCATCCACGATATCGGCACGCAGACCGAAGGCCGAGAACATGTGCATCGCGTCAAACAGGTCACGTGGGTGCTGGCGGTCCAGCGCCGCGACGAGCTTGCTCCCGTAGAGTTCGGCTTCGTGGAGGGTGGGCACGACGATACGGGTGTTGAACAGTTCTTCTGCGGATTTCACGAGAGGGCGCGGGACCGGCTCCAGCAATGTGCCTCTGAACACGTAGTTGACTTCCACCTTGACCGAGGTTTCGCCTGAGATCACGATGAGCTTCACTTCATCGCCCTTGGCCTTACCGGAGGTGGTGGCCGCCGAAAACTTCGTGGCATGTCCCTCGGTCTCGATACGTGCTCTGGCGCGTTCGATCTCTTTGCTGATCGCGGTGATCGCTTCGTCACGGTCGAGTTTTGGGTCCGTCACCACGACATCGATGTCAACAGAGAGGCGAGGCATTTCCTGCAAGAACAGATTCAACGCGGTTCCACCTTTCATCGCGAAAAGAGGCGTGTCGAAAATGATCGGTGCGATGCCCAGCATCAGCCGGACCGTGTCCACGTAAATCTCGTTCATTCTGGTTTGAGCGTGATCCGGCCATTTTTTGTCTGATTCGACCATCTTTTCCCGGCGCCGAGACGGTCCACATGCTTCTGAATTCCCTGAGCCCACGGAAAATCGGCCTCAAACCCGAGGTTACGCACAAGCCTGACAACTTTCACGCGGTGGCAGTGGCTCAAAAACTCGTCCAGCACGTCGGCGCGCAGGTTACGCAGGCTCACCATCAGGTTGCTCGCTTCCTCAAGCGACTGGCCTTTCCCGATGTCGCTGGCCAGTTCCAGAATCGCGCGCTCAGGCACGGACACCTTGACCTCCGGGTCGCCCGCAGGGAGCGGTTTCAGGCCCTTTTCGTAGGGCAGATCGTCGTCGAAAAGGGCGGTGGTCTGAAATGAGTAGGTCAGGTGCTGGCCTACCCAGGAGGGGATGCGATATGGCTTTTGGCCCCATAGCACAACTTTTTCCCGAAACGCGATGTTGTGACGGACGCCCTGCCACGAAAGAGCTGTTTTCCCCCCGACGTGAAGACCGGCAATGTGTCGCGTCAGGTATGCGATCGAACCGTCCCTTGTCGGAGTGTCGCCGGTCAAAAGGTATGCGCCCTGCGAGAGCCGTTGCAGCCACCCGGATTTGACCATCTGCGCCGCGAGCGCGGCGCTGATCCCCATGTTCCTGAGCATGCCGGAATCGACAGGATGACCGCGCCGACTCTCCTGCATCAGCCGCTGGACTGTTTTGTTACTCATCGACGCCATCCGGTTGCGTTATTTGATTGCAGTATATATAGGATATTTTGAATTATCTGCAAATTTTTAACGTCACCGATAATTTGACGAGCCGGTGTGATCTCGTGGTTCCCGCGTTGTTTGCATACTAAAACCACGGAGGATAGTTGATTTTTTGCACGTAAATAACGCCAATTGGCGAGGGCGGATACATCAGGCCCCTCTGCCGACGAGACGTCCCCCTGACAGCAAAAAAAGAAGCCTGCCATCCATGAGATGGCAGGCTTCGTGGTTCGCACCCGTACTTCAGACGCCTGCTACAGCGCTTAGCCGCACGCCCCGACTTCGCCGCACGCCGTGCAGAAATCGCAGCCGTCCTTGCGGATGACCGCATTGGCGCCGCACGATCCGCACTTGCGGCCGAGCATCACGTGCAGTGTGCCGTGCTTCGTATCGGACGGGGCGGCATTGGCGTTGTCGTGCGCCCGGTCGCCGGAATGCGCCGACGCGTCATGCGCGCCAGCCGCCGTCTGATCCTGCGATGAACCGGCGGCGCGCCGATGCTCGTTGCGCAGTTGCGCGAGCAGACGCGACGGCACCTGGCGTCCTTCGGCATCGAGGAAGCCGCGGCGATGCAGGATCTGCTGAATCGCGTAGGCGATTGCCGCCACTTCGGAGTCGTGCCACATCGGCGTGCGGTGTCCGTCGAGGCGCTGCGTTTCGCCATAGCGCACCTGCCCGCGATCCCACGATACCTTGCGCAGATCCTGCAGATTGCGTGCGATGAAGCCGCCGCGCGCCGCGAGCGACAGCGAGCGCATGGTCGCCGTGATCCATTGCTGCGATTCGTCGCGCTGCCCAACCGGAATGAAGAACTCGATGGGCCGCTCGATCGTCAACGATTCGCCGCCGACCTGGCCCGTCACTTCGAGGAACGACACCGCCACGTAAAGCGACACCTTGCCGGCCTGCGTGCGGTACTCGATCTTTTCGATCACCGCCGGCAACTGGCCCTTCGGCCGGTGATCGATCGCCACGCGCAGCGGGTCCTGCTGCGTGTCGTTGAGCGTGTCCTCTGCTGCGGCAGCAGCGGCGGCAGCGGTGGGCAGCGTCTGCAGCACGGCGCCGAGCGTCTCGTTCGGCCGGTACGTGGCGAGCCCCTTGAGGCCGCGCCGCCACGCGTCGAGATAGAGCCCTTCGAACGCTTCGAACGGGTAGTCGGCCGGCACGTTGACGGTCTTCGAGATCGACGTGTCGACGAACGGCTGCACCGCCGCCATCATCGCGATGTGATCCTGCGCGCTCATCTCCAGCGCGCTCACGAAGTAGGCGGGCAGTGCATTCACGTTGCCGCCGAGCGTGCGATAGAGGCGCCACGCGTGGTCCTCGACCATGAAGGTCTCGCTGCTGCCGTCGTTCATGCGGCGCGTACGCTGGTAGCTCCACGAGAACGCGGGTTCGATGCCGTTCGAGGCGTTGTCGGCGAACGCGAGGCTCACGGTGCCCGTCGGTGCGATCGACAGCAGATGGCTGTTGCGGATTCCGTGCGTGCGGATCGCGTCCTTGATGTCGTCGGGCAGGCGCGAAGCGAAGGTGCCTTCCTCGAGATAGGTTTCCGCCTCGAAGAGCGGGAACGCGCCGCGCTCGCGCGCGAGTTCGACCGACGCGCGATAGGCTGCGTCGCGCATCGTGCACGCCACGCGCGCGCCGAATTCGCAACCCTGTTCCGTGTTGTAGCGGATGCCGAGCATGACGAGCGTATCGCCGAGCCCGGTGAAGCCCACGCCGATCCGGCGCTTTGCCGCGGCTTCGGCGCCCTGTTCCGGGAGCGGCCAGATGGTCACGTCGAGCACGTCGTCGAGGAAACGCACTTGCGTCGCCGTGCGTTCGGCCAGCGCGTCCCAGTCGAATTCCGGCGTGCCGCCCTTCAGCTGCGCGAACGGATCGATGACGAAGCGCGTGAGATCGAGCGGCCCGAGATTGCAGCAGCCGTACGCCGGCAGCGGTTGCTCGCCGCACGGGTTCGTCGCGCGAATGGTTTCCTTCGCGCGCAGGTTGTTGTCCTCGTTCATGCGCGAGATGAACACGACGCCGGGTTCCGCGATGTCGTAGGTCGAGCGCATGATCGTGTCCCACAGGTCGCGGGCGCGTCGTTCGTCGTAGATCCACATGCCGTCTTCGCGCTGCTGCAGATCTTCTGCGGCGCGCAGCGCGGGCGACGGCTCGGCGGGGTGCACGAGCTGCCACATCTCGTCGTTTTCGACGGCGCGCATGAACGCATCGGTCACGGCGACGGAGACGTTGAAGTTGTTCCAGCGTCCCTTCGAGTGCTTGGCCTCGATGAATTCGGGCAGATCGGGGTGATCGCAATCGAGCACCGCCATCTGCGCGCCGCGCCGTGCGCCTGCGCTTTCGACCGTGCGGCACGAAGCGTCGAACACGTCGATATAGCCGCACGGCCCGGAGGCGCACGAACCGGTCGAATGAACGTGCGCGCCGCGCGGACGGATGGCCGAGAAGTTGTAGCCCACGCCGCCGCCGCGCCGCATCGTTTCAGCGGCCTGCAGAAGCGCGACGTAGATGCCCGGACGGCCCTGGTCGTCGAAGCCCTGGATGCTGTCGCCGACGGGCTGCACGAAGCAGTTGATGAGCGTGGCCGCGATGCCGCTGCCCGCCGCGCTCATGATGCGCCCGGCGCCGAGTGCGCCGTGGCGCAGGTTGTCGACGAAACGCGCCTCGATTTCGGAGCGCAGTTCGGGCGGCTCCGCCATTGCGACGCCGCGCGCGACGCGCAGGTAGATGTCGTCTGCGGTGCGCTCGTCGCCTTTGGCGTATTTCTCGAGCATCACGTCGAGGGAGAATTGCTGCGGGGCAACCGCGAGCGGAATTGGAGGCTCGTTCTCGGCCATGTACCTGGTCCTTGGGTTGCGCCGCGCGAACGTCGCGCGGCGGTTAACGGGCAGAGGTAGCCGACCGTGCCGGACACCGCATGCCTGGACACGGGCTCACCCCCATCCCCTGGGCGGGCGTTCGCCCCGTCCCTTGGGCGGGTGCTTGCCGCATCCCCTGGGCGGGTGCTTGCCCCATCCCAATAATAACCCGCGTAAAAGATGCCCTGAAAGTTACACTCTCGGCAAAACGAAGGAGGCGGGATGACGCACCAGAAGCGGGCGGATGGGGAGGCGAGTGTCGTGTACCAGGACACTGTGCGTGCGGAGTGGGTCGACTACAACGGCCATCTGCGCGACGCATTTTACATGCTGATTTACAGCTACGCGACCGACGTTTTGCTCGATGCAATCGGACTTGATTCAGCGCAGCGGGACGCGCGCGGGCGCTCGATGTACACGCTCGAAGCGCATTTGATTTATTTGCGCGAAATCAAGGAAGGTGCGCGCGTGCGCGTCGATGTGCGCGTGCTCGAACACGACGCGAAGCGCGTTCACCTGTATCTGGAGATGTATGCAGACAACGCTCCGGAGCCTGTATCGGCGAGCGAGCAATTGTTGCTGCATGTCGATCACTCGGGACCGCGCGCAGCGCCGTTCGATGCCGACGTGCTCGCGCGCATGACCGCGCTGCGGGCCGCCGATGCGGGGTTCGAACCGCGTCACCCGGCGCGCGCCATCGGGCTCGCGCCGCGGCGTGCGCGGTGAATGCTGTGAATGCGGCGAGTGTGGTGGGGATTATTTGTTGCCGAGCTCGCCGAACACTTCTGCGGCGATCATCACCGATGCGTTGAGCGGAGCGGGGCGTTCAGCCGGTTTGAACACGGCGTCGCCGCGGCGGATCTTGCGGCGCGACACGGCGCAGGTGCCCGACGTATGCGCCGAGCGCCGGCGCCAGCGCTGCTCGCCATAGTGACAGCGCCCCGGCTCGACCCAGCGGATCACGAGCGCGCCATCGCTCTGTTCGAGCACTTCGATGCGCTCGCCGTTGGCACCGTCTAGCGCGAGACACGCTTTGGATTTCATTGTCGGCTCCGTAGGTGGGGTGCCAGGAATTTATTCCTGTCCGACAGCAAGTGCCATTGTGTCTCAGTTGAAACACCATTCCAGTAATCGCAACAATCTCTAGGCGATAGGTCGCAAATGACGAAGGAATGGGGCTTTGCGGGGGATCTGCGTCAACTACACGGATTTGTGCAACGCAGTGTTGTCAGGAGCGTGACACGAAATGGGCGCTCGGAAGAGGGGCGGAACGCCTGAGATCCGTGGGAACCGGGGCAGGATGCGGATGCGTTTCGCGCGGGGAGCGGGCGTCGATCCGTCAAGGCATGGCAGATTACCTGATTCGCCGCCCGTCTGCTCCGAACCCGGCAACCGGGTACGAACGCCAGCACGCAGCCGCTGCGGCGTACGTCAGCGCACGCAGGCCAGCGCGTACTTCAGCGCGGCGGGCAGCACCTCGCGCCAGACGGGCCACACGTGGCCGCCATCGACGATGTGCAGCGCCGCTGCGTTGCCCGCCTCGCGCAGCCGCGTGTAGAGCAGCGATGATTCGGCCTGGATCACGAGGTCGTCGTCGCCCGAGGCGATAAAGAACGATACGCGCGCGGGCTGCGCGAAATACGCGTTCCACAGCGCCGGATAGTTGAGTTCGTGCCAGACGCGCGGATCGAACTGGTGCTCGCCGAAGACGCCGACGTACCGTGCAGCCGAAGCGGGCGGCGGGTCGTTCGAATAGATCGCGGGCGAAAGCAGCAGGGCGCCGCAAAATTCATCGGGGTGCTCGAGCGCGTAGCGCAGCGCGCCGAAGCCGCCCATCGAAACGCCGCCAATCGCCCGTCCGCTGCGCTGGCTCTCCACCGCGAAGTGCGTTTCGATCTCGGGGATCAGGTCGCCGAAGAACGCCGTCTCCATCTTCTCCCGCCGATCGACGTACCAGTCGATGCCGCCCTGCGGCATCACGATCACGACCGGCGCGATCTCGTGGCGCGCAATCAGCGCGTCGGCCGCGATTTGCAGGTCGCCCTGGGTGATCCAGTCCATCGGGTCGCCGTTGTTGCCATGCAGGAGATAGAGCACCGGATAGCGTGGGCCGTCGGCGCGATAGCCGGCCGGCAGATAGACGACGTACGGCCAGGCGCGGCCAAGCGCGGCCGAACGAAACATGTGCACGGCGATCGTGCTGGCCGAGGCGGGCACGGCGAGCGCGGCGCTGAGCACAAGCAGCGCTGTCTGGAGGAGTCTGCGCATGGCGGCAAAACGGAACACGACGGAACGGGATGATAACTGGCGGATCGCGCCCATGGCGCGGGTCATCATCCTGGCTGCCGCACCGTGTGGCGTGCCAGCGCCGTTTCAGGCGGAGACCTTGACCTTTGCGGGCAGCAGGCGTTCGAGCGGGCCGGACAGGCACACGACGAGCAGCAGGCTGCCGAGTGCGAGCGCATCGGCGGCCAGACCGAGCGGCACGTCCAGATAACCGTCCGTGTACCAGTAGAGCAGCGAATCGATGACGAGCGAGATGACTGCGCCCGCCACGAACGAGAGCAGCCCTTTGCGGCCGATGAGTCCGATCCACGGCAGCGCGCAGGCAAGCCGCTTCGTCCAGCCGAGCCGGACCGCATGCGCCGTGAGCCACGCGATGCCGAGGAAGTTCAGGGCGCGGAACCAGGCGAGGTTGCGCTTGAGATCGCTGTCGAATACCGCGTTGCCGGGAGAAAGCCGCCAGGCGGCGCACGCCACGACGACGGCGAGCGCGGCGAGCGTGACGATCCAGCCGAGCCGGTGTGCGCTCACGCGCTGAAAGACCGGCTGTGCGCGCGCGATGACGCCGAACACGAACATCAACTGCCAGCCGAGCGGATTGAAGTCCCACTGCGTGCCTGCGGCGTGCGGCAGCCAGGGGGTGGCGAGCGGCGCGAGCCCCCACAGCGCGAGACTGAGCGCAAGCAGCCACCAAGGCTTCTTGTGCGCGAGCGGCAGCGCCAGCGGTGCGGTGAGCGCGAACCAGGCGTACATCGGCAGCACGCCCGCCAGATAGGGCTGGCGGCGCAGCAGCACGATATCGCTCAAGGCGGCGGTGGGGGCGAGCGCGAGGTCGTCGAGGTCGGTGACGGTGAGGTTGGGCGCGGTGATGTCGCACGCGAGCAGGATCGCGGAGACGAGCAGCATCAAGAGCGCCGTGACGACAAAGGCGCGGTAGATCTCGAACGCGCGCCGGATGAAGCGCTGACGCGCGGCGGCTTCCGTGCGGCGCGCGCAGAGCGCGGCCCACGCAGTGGCGCTCGCGTAGCCGCCCAGAAAGACGAAGACCTCGGCCGCGTCGCACAGGGCATAGGTGTGCAGGGTGAAGCGCGAGAGGATGCTGCCGCCGATGTGATCGACAACGATGACGAGGAGGACGAGACCGCGGAAAAAATCGAGTTCGACGAGACGGCTGGATGGTTGTGACATGGGTCTTGCTAACAGGCCGCGGCGACGCCCTGCAACGCAGGATGCGCGCGGGTATCGGGCGGCTGTGTCAATCGGCGATGGAATGAGGCCGTGGGGCGCGAGGCGCCGCCGCTCGGGATGAAGTGTCCCGTCTGGCCGGACAACAAACAGGCAAGGGAAAGACCGGATTGTGACATTCAGGTTCCCTGCCATGAAGTCAGTCGCTTGATTCAGGTAAATATTCTCTTAATTTCTTGTTGCCTTCATCGCGAGCCGCACGCCCGTTCAAGTTCGCGCACGCGTGTGCCGATAAGCGTTTAAGGCCGGCATGCGCCGCGATATTGCACCTGTGTTGCGCCAAGGGCTGTTACGAGTGCCGGATCGCGCTTGTAAGCTTTTGTATCAGAGTGTTCCGGGCGGCCAGAACGCCGCGAATGCGCTTTACAATGCCAAGTCGATTTCTTGATTGCGATCGTCCGCTTAATGCGGGCGGTTAAGTGGTGAAAGGAGCCTTTTGTCGGAAGAAGGGGCTCAGATAGATGTGGATCGATGCGGGCCGGGTGAGGTGAAACGCCGGAGCCGCACGACGCCGGGAGCGCGCCAGACGCCGCACACCGCGCCGCGCTTGCCGCGTGCATCGCACACTGTCCACCGCGACTAGAGCAGGAGGCGTACATGCTTAAAGAAGGTAGCGGCCAGCGTATCGACCGTCTGAAGCGCTTTTGGGCCGGAGTCGGACTCGTCGCCCTGCTGGGCGGCTGTGCCAACTTCGGCCAGCAGCAACAGCCGGGCGCGCCGGAGCCGGATCAGGCTGCGGCGTCCGGTGCAGCGCCGGCTTCCGACGCCGCAGCGGCGTCCGCACAGGCGACTGCGCCCGCACCCGCGGCTGCGCCGGTCACGAAGGTCGTGACAAAGACGACCTGGGTTCGCGTGCGGCGCGGCGATACGCTGGCGCGGATCGCGAAGCTTCACGGCTGTTCCGTGAAGGATCTGCAGGCCTGGAATCGTGGCAAGACGGGCCGTTTACGTACCGGCCAGTCGCTGAAGATCGTCTCGAAGCAGACCATCACCGTGCAGGCGGCCGGTTCAGGCATAACGGGTACAAACGCGGCGGCGAACGCAGCCGGAAACACGGCTGGAAACACGGCCGGAAACACGGCTGGAAACCGGGCGGTAGCCGCCGAGGTTGCACGGCATGCGCGCAGCGTCGCGCTTGTCTGGCCCGCGCTGGGGCCGGTGGTCGAGGCGTTCCAGGCTGGCGAGACGCGCGGTATCGAGATCGCGGGCAAGGCGGGCGACCCGGTGCGCGCCGCCGCCGACGGCAAGGTGATGTACGCCGGCACGGGCCTCAACGAGTACGGCAGCCTGATCATCGTCCAGCACAACAAGGACTTCCTGACCGCGTACTCCCATAACCGCCGCCTGCTGGTCAAGATCGGCGACACCGTGCACCAGGGGCAGCAGATCGCGGAGATGGGCAGCGAAAAGAACGACCGCGTGGCCGTGCTGTTCGAGGTGCGCCGCGACGGCAAGCCGGTCGATCCGATGCCGTATCTTCCGCCGAAAAGCTGAGCGCACAGCGCCGGGGCCTGATTCCCGCCGCCCGCCGCCCGCCGCCCGGATTTCTGGTCCGGCATCTGAAAACGCCGTCCCCGCGAGCCAATGCGGGGACGGCGTTTTTGCATCAGCAGCGCCCTGAAGGTGCCTGGAAAGCAATCAGTCTTGCGGGACGCGCACCCAGCCTTCCATCAGCACGCGCGCGCTGCGGCTCATGATGGCTTTCTTGACGATCCATGCGCCGTTTTCTTCGCTCGCCTCGGCGCCCACGCGCAGCGTGCCCGAAGGATGGCCGAAGCGCACCTCGTTGCGCTCGCCGCCGCCTGCCGCGAGATTGACGAGGGTGCCTGGAATGGCCGCCGCCGTGCCGATTGCCACAGCCGCCGTGCCCATCATCGCGTGGTGGAGCTTGCCCATCGACATCGCGCGCACGAGCAGATCGGCGTCTTCCGCGCCGACTTGCTTGCCGCTCGACGACGTATAGGCCTGCGGTTTCGCGACAAACGCGATTTTCGGCGTGTGCTGGCGCGTGGCGATCTCGTCGAGTTGCTTGATGAGGCCCATGCGCAATGCGCCGTACGCGCGGATCGTCTCGAACTTCTTGAGCGCGGCGGCGTCGCCGTTGATCGCGTCCTGAAGCTCGGTGCCGGTGTAGCCGATCGCCTCGGCGTTGACGAAGATCGTCGGGATGCCCGCGTTGATCATCGTGGCCTTGAGCGTGCCGACGCCCGGCACCTCGAGGTCGTCCACGAGATGGCCGGTGGGGAACATCGCGCCGCCTGCGCCTTCTTCTTCGGCGGCGGGGTCCATGAATTCGAGCTTCACTTCGGCTGCCGGGAAGGTCACGCCGTCGAGTTCGAAGTCGCCCGTCTCCTGCACCTGGCCGTTCGTCATCGGCACGTGCGCGATGATCGTCTTGCCGATGTTCGCCTGCCAGATGCGCACGACTGCAACGCCGTTATCGGGCACGCGGTCCGGGTCGACGAGGCCTGCGCCGATCGCAAACGGGCCGACCGCCGCCGAGAGATTGCCGCAGTTGCCGCTCCAGTCGACGAATGCGCGCTCGATGGCCACCTGGCCGAACAGATAGTCGACGTCGTGCCCGGGACGGCTGCTCTTCGCGACGATCACGGTCTTGCTCGTGCTCGAAGTCGCGCCGCCCATGCCGTCGATCTGCTTGCCGTACGGATCGGGGCTGCCGATCACGCGCATGAGCAGCCTGTCGCGCGCCTCGCCCGGCTGCTGTGCCGCTGCGGGCAGGTCTTGCAGACGAAAGAACACGCCTTTGCTGGTGCCGCCGCGAATATAGGTGGCGGGGATTTTGATCTGGGGAAGGTGTGCCATGTCGAATCCTGAAATGGGCGGGGCGGTATGTTTCCATACCGCCCGTTCAGCCCGTTCATTGCGTTGCCGGATCAGCTCGCGCTCACGCGGCCTTCTGCGACGATTCGAGGAAGTCCTGCGCGAAGCGCTGCAGCACGCCGCCCGCTTCGTAGATCGAGACCTCTTCAGCCGTATCGAGGCGGCAGGTCACCGGGACTTCGATGCGCTCGCCGTTCTTGCGGTGAATCACGAGCGTGAGGTCGGCGCGCGGCGTGCGCTCGCCGATCACATCGAACGTTTCGGTGCCGTCGATGCCGAGCGTCGTGCGGTTCGTGCCCGCCTTGAATTCGAGCGGCAGCACGCCCATGCCGAGCAGGTTCGTGCGGTGAATGCGCTCGAAGCCTTCCGCGACGATCACTTCCACGCCTGCGAGACGCACGCCCTTGGCGGCCCAGTCGCGCGACGAACCCTGGCCGTAGTCCGCACCCGCGACGATGATGAGCGGCTGCTTGCGGTCCATGTAGGTTTCGATGGCTTCCCACATGCGCGTGACCTTGCCTTCCGGCTCGATGCGCGCAAGCGAACCCTTCTTCACCGCGCCGTCCACGACGGCCATCTCGTTGATGAGCGTCGGGTTCGCGAAGGTTGCGCGCTGTGCCGTGAGGTGATCGCCGCGGTGCGTCGCGTACGAGTTGAAGTCCTCTTCGGGCAAGCCCATCTTCGCCAGGTACTCGCCTGCCGCGCTGTTCGGCAGAATCGCGTTCGAGGGCGAGAGGTGGTCGGTCGTGATGTTGTCGCCGAGCACGGCGAGCGGACGCAGGCCCTTGAGCGTGCGCTCGCCCGCGAGTGCGCCTTCCCAGTACGGCGGACGGCGGATATACGTGCTCTGCGCGCGCCAGTCGTAGAGCGGATCGGTCGTCTCGCCGCTCGCGGCGGTGGTCGTGAACATCGGCTCATACACCCTGCGGAACTGCTCGGGCTTCACGCTTTGCGCGACGATCGCGTCGATTTCCTCGTCGGTCGGCCAGATGTCCTTCAGGTAGACCGGCTTGCCGTCCTTGTCCGTGCCGAGCGCGTCTTTTTCGATGTCGAAGCGGATCGTGCCGGCAATCGCGTAGGCCACGACGAGCGGCGGCGAGGCGAGGAACGCCTGCTTCGCGTACGGGTGGATGCGGCCGTCGAAGTTGCGGTTGCCCGAGAGCACGGCCGTGGCGTACAGATCGCGGTCGATGATTTCCTGCTGGATCTTCGGATCGAGCGCGCCCGACATGCCGTTACAGGTGGTGCACGCGAACCCGACGATGCCGAAGCCGAGCTTTTCGAGGTCGGGCAGCAGCTTCGCATCTTCCAGATAGAGTTCGACCGCTTTCGAGCCCGGCGCGAGCGACGACTTCACCCACGGCTTGCGCGTGAGGCCGCGTGCGTTCGCATTGCGCGCGATCAGCGCCGCCGCGATGACGTTGCGCGGATTGCTGGTGTTCGTGCAGCTCGTGATCGCGGCAATGACGACCGCGCCGTCCGGCATCTGGCCCGGCACTTCTTCCCACTTGCCCGCGATGCCGCGCACGGCCAGATCGGACGTGGGCAGGCGCTTGTGCGGATTCGACGGACCGGCCATGTTGCGCACGACGCTCGACAGGTCGAACGTGAGCGTGCGCTCGTATTGCGCATGCGCGAGCGTATCGGCCCAGAGGCCGGCGGTTTTCGCGTAGGTCTCGACGAGCTTCACCTGTTCTTCGTCGCGGCCCGTGAGACGCAGATAGTCGAGCGTCTGGCCGTCGATGAAGAACATCGCGGCCGTTGCGCCGTATTCGGGCGCCATGTTCGAAATCGTTGCGCGGTCGCCGAGCGTGAGGCTCGCGGCGCCTGCGCCGCGAAACTCCAGATACGCGCCGACCACTTTTTCCTTGCGCAGGAATTCGGTGAGCGCGAGCACGACGTCGGTGGCGGTGATGCCGGGCTGGCGCTTGCCGGTCAGCTCCACGCCGACGATATCGGGCAGCCGCATCCACGATGCGCGGCCGAGCATGACGTTCTCGGCTTCGAGGCCGCCCACGCCGACGGCGATCACGCCGAGCGCATCGACGTGCGGCGTGTGGCTGTCCGTGCCGACGCAGGTGTCGGGGTAGGCGACACCGTGGGCGACGCCGACCACGGGCGACATTTTCTCCAGATTGATCTGGTGCATGATGCCGTTGCCGGGCGGGATCACGTCGACGTTCTTGAACGCCTTCTTCGTCCAGTTGATGAAATCGAAGCGGTCTTCGTTGCGCCGGTCTTCGATCGCGCGGTTCTTCGTGAACGCATCCGGATCGAAGCCGCCGCATTCCACGGCGAGCGAGTGATCGACGATCAGCTGCACCGGCACGACCGGATTCACTTGCGCGGGATCGCCGCCCTGGTCGGCGATGGCGTCGCGCAGGCCCGCGAGGTCGACGAGCGCGGTTTGCCCGAGGATGTCGTGGCACACCACGCGCGCGGGGAACCACGGGAAGTCGAGGTCGCGCTTGCGTTCGACGAGCTGCTTGAGCGAGGCGGTGAGCGTAGCCGGATCGCAGCGGCGCACGAGGTTTTCGGCGAGCACGCGGGAGGTGTAGGGCAACGTGTCATAGGCGCCGGGCTGGATTGCCTCGACGGCTTCACGCGCGTCGAAGTAATCGAGCCGGGTGCCCGGAAGAGGCTTGCGGTAGGCAGTGTTCACGGCGTGGGGTGCAAATGGAATAGGGATCGGGGAGGCAACGGCGCCACTTTATTACAGCTTTGCGGCGGGTCACAGCTGGCCGGACGGCTGATAGGCCGTCCGGCCATCGGGGCGATCAGCGCTTGGCGATCGGCGCGAACTTCAGGTTTTCCGGGCCGGTATAGTTGGCGCTCGGGCGGATGATCTTGTTGTCGACGCGCTGCTCGATGATGTGCGCGCTCCAGCCTGCGGTGCGGGCGATCACGAAGAGCGGCGTGAACATCGCCGTGGGCACGCCCATCATGTGATACGACACGGCGCTGAACCAGTCGAGGTTCGGGAACATCTTCTTGACGTCCCACATGACGGTTTCGAGGCGCTCGGCGATGTCGAAGAGCTTCAGGTTCGACTGCTCTTTCGACAGCATGCGCGCGACTTCCTTGATCACCTTGTTGCGCGGATCCGAGATCGTGTAGACCGGATGGCCGAAGCCGATCACGACTTCCTTCGCTTCCACGCGGCGGCGGATATCGGCTTCCGCTTCGTCAGGATTGACGTAGCGCGACTGGATTTCGAATGCGACTTCGTTCGCGCCGCCGTGCTTCGGCCCGCGCAGCGCGCCGATTGCGCCGGTGATGGACGAATACATGTCCGAGCCCGTGCCCGCGATGACGCGGCCCGTGAACGTCGAAGCGTTGAACTCGTGCTCCGCGTAGAGATTCAGCGAGACGTGCATCGCTTCGACCCACGACTTCGACGGCGCGCGGCCGTGCAGCAGATGCAGGAAGTGCCCGCCGATCGAATCGTCGTCGGTTTCCACTTCGATGCGGCGGCCGTTGTGCGAGTAGTGATACCAGTACAGCAGCATCGAGCCGAGCGAAGCCATCAGGCGGTCGGCGATATCGCGTGCGCCGGGCAGGTTGTGATCGTCCTTCTCGGGCAGCACGGTGCCGAGCACCGAGACGCCGGTGCGCATCACGTCCATCGGATGCGCCGACGCGGGCACCCATTCGAGCGCGGCCTTCACGTTGGCGGGCAGGCCGCGCAGGGCCTTGAGCTTCGCCTTGTAGCCGGCGAGTTCGGCTGCGTTCGGCAGCTTGCCGTGCACGAGCAGGTACGCGACTTCTTCGAACTCGCATGCGGTGGCGAGATCGAGAATGTCGTAGCCGCGGTAGTGCAGGTCATTGCCGGTGCGGCCCACGGTGCACAGTGCCGTGTTGCCCGCGGTCACGCCCGACAGCGCAACCGATTTCTTCGGCTTGAAAGCGCCCGCTGCGGGCGTGTTCTTGTCTGCTTCGCTCATGATGTCTTCCTCAATGTCTGTTGAAAGGGGTTATTTCTTCGCTGCGAAGAGCGCGTCGAGCTTGTCTTCGTAAGCGTGATAGCCGAGGTACTTGTAGAGGTCCTCGCGCGATTGCATCGTCGAAACGGCGGCCTTTTGCGTGCCGTCGCGGCGCACGGTTTCGTAGAAATTCAGCGCCGCGGCGTTCATCGCACGATACGCGCCGCAGCAGTACAGCGCGATGTCGACGTTCGCGCTCTTCAGCTCTTCGGTCGTGAAGAACGGCGTCGAGCCGAACTCGGTCAGGTTCGCGAGGATCGGCACCTTCACCGCAGCGCGGAAACGGCGGTAGTCGTCGAGCGTTTTGATCGCTTCGGGGAAGACCATGTCCGCGCCGGCCTCGACATAGGCCACGGCGCGCTCGATCGCCGCATCGACGCCTTCAGCGGCCGCAGCATCGGTGCGCGCCATGATGACGAACTGGTCGTCGGTGCGCGCATCGACGGCGGCCTTCACGCGGTCCACCATTTCGCCGGTCGAGACGACTTCCTTGTTCGGACGATGGCCGCAGCGCTTCTGGCCCACCTGGTCTTCGAGGTGCACGCAGGCGACGCCCGCCTTGATGAACGACTTGATCGTGCGCGCGATGTTGAAGGCGCCGCCCCAACCGGTGTCGATGTCGACCATCAGCGGGAGGTCGACGGCGTCGGTGATGCGGCGCGCATCGGTAAGCACGTCGTCCATCGTGCTGATGCCGAGATCGGGCACGCCGAGCGAGTTGGCCGCCACGCCGCCGCCCGAGAGGTAGAGGGACTTGAAGCCCGTGGCTTCGGCGAGCTTGGCGACGTAAGCGTTGATCGCACCGACCACCTGCAGCGGTTGTTCTGCTGCCACGGCGGCACGGAATTTGGCGCCGGCGCTGGCGGGGGATTTGTTGGTCATTTGGGCATCTCCTGGAAAATCTCGGTCGGATAGTGCAGATACCGTGCCAGCGCGCGGCGGCGCGGCTAAAGCATTGATTTTGCGCCGGATTGGCGGACCTGAGCCTGGCAGTGAAGTTTCTCGGGTGAAATCGCGATTTCAAATTTGAAATGTGCGAGCGATAATGCATTTCTCTCTCGCCGCACCCGCTCGCCATGAACCGCTCATGAACCGCTTTCCCGCTCCTTCCGACTTCCGCCCGCGCGTCTGGGCGATGGGCATCAGCCGCCTGCGCGACCTGTTTCGCGACATCGCACGCGAATACGACGACCTCGCCGACCTGCGGGTCGTCGCGCGCGGCTTCGAGGAAGCCGTGGCGGAAATCGTTGCCGCCGGGCCCAACCAGCGTCCCGATGTGATCGTCGCGGCGGGCTCGAACGGCACCTATCTGAAGTCGCGCATCGATCTGCCCGTCGTGCTCCTGCAGCCGACCGGCTACGACGTGATGCAGTCGCTCGCCCGCGCGCGCCGCGAGGCCGGTCTCGTCGCGCTCGTCACCTACGGCGAGACGCCCGTCGAAGCGCGCAGCTTCGCGAGCGCGTTCGGGCTCGACGTGGTGTTCGCGTCGTATCGCACCATGCAGGACGCGGAGACGTGCGTGCTCGATCTGCGCGACCGCGGCGTGGGCGCGGTCGTCGGGCCCGGCCTCGTCAACGATCTCGCGGCCCGGCACGGGCTCGTGCCGTTCTTTGTCTATTCGCGGCCTTCGGTGCGTGCGGCCTTCGACAACGCGCTCGAAGTCGTGCAGGCCACATGGCGCGAGACGCAGCGGCGTCAGCGGCTCGACAGCGTGCTGCAGCACCTGCGCGACGGCGTGGTCGCGCTCGATGCGCAGGGCCGCGTCGAAGCGATCAACCAGCGGCTTGCCGCGGTGCTCGGCATCGATCCTCTGCTGGCGGCGGGCCAGCCGCTCGCGGCGCTTGCGCCGGACATCGCCTTCACGCTGCCCGAGGCCGATGGCGAATCGCTCGAAACCGTGCGCGGCGTGAGCTACGTCGTGCATCGCGGGCCGCTCGTCGACAACGGCGTGACGACCGGCGCCGTGCTTACGTTTCAGGAATCGCGTGCGGTCGAGCGGCTCGACCGCACGCTGCGTTCGCGCCAGCGTGCGCAGCAGTTCGTGGCGCGTTACGAGATCGACGACCTGAGCGGCGCAACACCGGGTATCGCGCGCGTGCGTCAGCTTGCGAAGCGCTATGCGAAATCGGACGCCACCGTGCTGATTCGCGGCGAGAGCGGCACGGGCAAGGAACTGGTTGCGCAGGGCATCCATCGCGAGAGTGCGCGGCGCGATTTTCCGTTCGTCGCGATCAATTGCGGCGCGTTTCCCGAGACGCTGCTCGAGAGCGAACTGTTCGGCTATGAAGAGGGCGCGTTCACCGGCGCGCGGCGCGGCGGCAAGGCCGGGCTGATCGAGGCGGCGCATCGCGGCACGCTCTTTCTCGATGAGATCGGCGAGATGCCGTTGCCGCTGCAAAGCCGCCTGTTGCGCGTGCTGCAGGAGCGCGAAGTCGTGCGGCTCGGCGCGACGGAGCCGACGCGCGTGGACGTGCGCGTGGTCGCGGCGACGCACCGCTCGCTGGCCGGGCAGATCGAGGCGGGCGAATTCCGCGCCGATCTCTACTACCGGCTCAACATTCTCAATCTCGTGATTCCGCCGCTGCGCGAGCGTGGCGGCGACGTCGTGCCGCTTGCGGCCGAACTGCTGGCGCAGGCTGCGCGCCGCGAGCCGCGCGTGGCGCTGCGGATCCGCACGGGCGAAGCGGCTGCGCAGGTGCTCGCGCCCGTGGGCGACGCGCTCGCGCGCCATGACTGGCCGGGCAACGTGCGCGAATTGCAGAACGTGGTGGAGCGCATTGTCGTGGAGCTGGCCGATGCCGACGACGACACGCTGACGCCCGACGTATTGCGCGCGATTGCACCGGAGGTATTCGAATCGCGCGCGGCGGGCGATGCGGCGTTGACGCTGCGCGAGCGCAGCCTGAGCGTGGAAGCCGATGAGATCCGTGTGGCGCTGGAAGCTTGCGGCGGTGATCGCGAGCGCGTGTGCGCGCTGCTCGGCATCAGCAAGACGACGCTGTGGCGCAGGCTGAATGCGGCGCGGGCGGGTAACGGAGCGGCGGTCGCGGCTGCTCCGGCGAAGCGCAGGCGCGCGACGTGAAATTTCGGCGATGCACACGCCGCTTGCTTGATTCAGCCCAGTTCAGTCCAGTTCAATTCAGTCCGGTTCGTGACGAAGGCGGGCAGGCTGGCTGCCTCAGGCGTCCTGCATGCTGCGCAGTAGCGGAACGAGTCGCCCGTGCAACTGGAGCACTTCGGGACTGGCCTGCATCAGCGACTGATAGCGCGTGAAGAATTCCACCGACTCCTCGCCCGAAAACAGCGCACACACGGCCTGCGCGGCGCCGATGCGGTCTTCATCGGTGGCGTCTTTGGCGTCGAGCGACTCGTCGAGGTTCGTGATGACAGCCGAGAGCGGCGAGATCCAGCGAAAGCCGGATCCGTTGATCAGCACCTGCAGGAATGCTGCGGGCGTCACTGGCCCGAACTCGCGTTGATAGTCGGCGCGCTCGTGATCGAGGATCGCCTTGTGCAGTGTGAGGAGCGGCTTGCGGACATCGTTGAGGAACTGGATCGCGCGTTGCTCGTTCATCTCGTGGCTCCTTCGGCGCCGCGTAGCGGGCGCGCGGCAGATCGTGTGGCTGTGCGGAAGATGGTAACGCAATGGTCGAGCAATCGCGCGGGCTGCGCGTGACGCAGATGCGGGCCATGCACGCGTGATAGAGGAAGGCAAGGCTTGCTCGCCGATCGGAGCGGAGTGCAACAACGGAACGCATCCGGTGTTGAATTGTTGTCTCCGGAGCAATTATGTTTTGGGCAAATAGGTGTTTGCCCTGGTCATTCATCTGAATAAACTTCTATACCGAGCCCAGCGTGCCCGTGCAGGCATGCTGGCTCGATCTGTTCTGGAGACTGATTTGATGCGGTCAGGGCGGCGCGAAGCCTGCCCTGACCGGCATGCGTGTGCGCGTTGCGTTGCGCCGCACGATCTTGATACGTGGATCCTCCGCCGCCGCAAGGCGGCTTTCGCCCAATCCTGCGGGATTGGGCTTTTTTCTTTCACGCGCAGCCGGCAGCGGCTCAGACCACGGGGCGGCCGGTGATGTAGTGCTCCAACTGCTCGATCGTGAATTGCTGCTCGGCGATGATGTCTTTCACGAGGTCGCCGATCGACACCATCCCGACCAGCTTCCCGCCGTCCAGCACGGGCAGGTGCCGCATGCGTCGCTCGGTCATGAGCGCCATGCAGTCGAAAGTGGTCTGCCTGGGTTCGACGAAGCGCACGTGCGGACTCATGATGTCTTGCACGGCAGTTGTTTTCGAAGATCGGTCCATCAGCACGATCTTGCGCGCGTAGTCGCGCTCGGTGACGATGCCGACGATCGCGCTGCCGTCGGTCACCACTAGCGCACCGATCTGCTTTTCTGCCATCAGGCGGATTGCGTTATAAACGGAATCTGAGGCGGCAACCGTGTAGACCACCTGTTCCGGCTTTGATTTGAGTACCTGTGCAACGCTCGTCATAGGGCGACTCCCATTCGTCCTTCAGCCATTGCGCGGCGGAGCACACTGGGCGATGGATTGCCCTGCGTGCCAGCGGAAAACAGTTCCAGTATACGCGGGCGAATCGCGCCGGGAAGTTGGGGTGTGCCCGGACGCGCACAGGCTGCGCGCACGGCGAGGGAGGACAAATGGCGGTAAACTCCGGTTCCGAACTTCAATCCGGTGCGTGCGCCGGCCTTTGTCAGTCATCTGTTCCAGAACATGCCTACGTTTCCAGAGTCGTCCTGCGCGGACGGCAACAACGCCAACGAATGCGTCGTGCTTGACGCGACCGCCTCGCTGCCGACCCGTTACGGCACGTTCACGTCCTATGTCTATCGGGTGAAGGACGGCGGTGCGGAGCATCTGGCGCTCGTGATGGGCGATGTGGGCAGCGGCGAGCCGGTGCTGACGCGCCTGCACTCCGAATGCCTGACCGGCGACGTGCTCGGTTCGTACCGTTGCGACTGCGGCGAGCAGCTCGATCTCGCGTTGCGCAACATCGCGGCCGAGGGACGCGGCGTGCTGCTCTACCTGCGCGGCCACGAAGGACGCGGCATCGGCCTGTCGAACAAGATCCGCGCCTATGCGCTGCAGGAGCAGGGCCGCGATACGGTCGAAGCCAATCTCGACCTCGGCCTGCCTGAAGACGCGCGCGAATACGATTCCGCTGCGGCGATCCTCCGGATGCTGAAGGTTTCGTCGGTGCGGCTCATGAGCAACAATCCGAAGAAGTTCGACACACTCGCGAAACACGGCATCCCGGTAATCGAGCGCGTTGCACTGCCTATTTCGACGCGCGAAGAGAACGAACGCTACATTCGAACCAAGCAGGTCAAGTTTGGGCATTACTTCGAAGAGAATGAATAACCCGATTGACATATGGGTGAGCGGCCGCTTCTTCGCCTATCCGAAGAAATGATGAGCGACCAGGGCAGAGGTGCAGATTCCATTTCGGCGGCACGGACTCGCACGTTTGCAGGAATCAATTACTCAGCGACATTCGCTGCGTAAATTAGCGATAAAAGGCTTTAAAAAAATAAGAGTACTTTTATTGGTAGTCGTGTCCCGTATCCGGATTCTGGAGAAAATTTGATAGTGTTGTATGTCGAGTTAGAACTCCACTGCAGTAGAGGGCGTTTGCGGCGCATAGCCTATACGGGCGGGTTGAAGGTGCGGGGGCCACGCCAGGGCTCATTTGAACGGCATTGACGCCGCGGCTGCGCTATTCATGACGACCGCGCCTTTACCTTGGACGTCGTGATTTTTCCACCGTGGGGAAAACTCGTCGGTGGATAGCGAGCGTTGTCCCAACGCACCACAACCGCATTCCCCGGCCGCCAGTATTTTCCTAACGGCGTCGCGATCTGGATGCACCAACGCCTGCCGCCAATCACCGGGAAACGGACTTTACACGTTGTTACTATCGCGCTGCGCACATCCGGGCGGGCTTTCCTTATACTGCCGCGCAACTGCCTTCCTCTTTATGCTCGCCGCGCCAGGCGCGGCGCCCTTGCAAACCACGCCGTGATGCCCATGCCCTCCACCAAGTCCGCCCTGACCGCCGCACTTGTAGCCGCCGCGAGTCTTTCTTTGTCTGCATGCGTTGCCCCGGGCTACGCACCGTACGGCTCGCAGCAAGGCTACCAGGCCCCGTATGCAGCGCCCGCGTATAACCAGCCCGTCTACGCGCAACCGGCTACCGTGCAGCAACCCGTCTACGCGCCACCGCCTGCGCCGCAACAGCCATACGACACGCAAAACGACGGGCAGTACGGGTCACAGTACAACGCGCAATACGGCAACCAATATGGCACGCAGTACGGCACGATCTCGAGCATCCGCCCCTTGAGCAGCGCCACGGGCACGTCGGGTGTTGCGGGAACGGTGGTCGGCGCGCTGGTTGGCGGCGTTCTCGGTAATCAGATCGGGCGCGGCCACGGTCGCGACGCCGCGACCGTCATCGGCGCGCTCGGCGGAGCCTTCGCGGGCAACCAGATCGGCCAGCAAATGGGCCAGCCTGCCGGATACCAAATCGATGTACAGCTGAGCGACGGCTCCACGCGCGCGTTCAATGTGCCGACGCCCGGCGATCTGCGCCCGGGCGACCGGGTGCAGGTCAATGGCAGCCAGCTTTCGCGCTACTAGTGATTCCGGGTGCTGTCGCCCGGCCTCTCGACTCGCCGGGTGGCCAGTCGATGAACGGGAGGCTGTACCTCGGCTGGAGCATCAAGTGCGTCCGGTTTCGGTTGCGATGCGAACAGGTCGTGTCACAGCGGCCCGGTGTCAGCAATAATCGTAAATGTCGAAGCTGTCAGATTGCTCCGACATATTTCGTTCATTCACTTGTAACCAGAGAGGTGCGCAACGATGGATACCACACTTGTTCCCGGCAATTCGCTTATCACCGCGACTCCGGAAGAAGGGCGCCAACTGGCCGTCAAGATGGCACGGTTGGTCATCAAGGCGACGCAGCAGGACGAGGCTGTCCGGGATAAGCTACGCGACGTGTATGCGAACGACGCGAGCATGCTGCTTCAGGTCGGGCAAGTCGTAGCGACTGAGTTCGCCACGATAGCCGCAGCCAATCGCTACTGGCGCGAATAGTCGGGTTCGGATTGAATCACGGCACTCCAGGGCTGACGAGCTTTCGGAGTGCCGCCCCGATGCTGTTCCGACGCCAGGAGACGTTCATCGACCAAGGTCCCTTCAGGACCCGATCGCACCCGGCATTTCCGCGGCTAAGGCTTGTTGCGGTTCTGAACATGGTTCTTTTTCCCAAGGTCCGGCACAAGACGGTGGGATCAGGGCATCGAAATCTGGTTGCTCTGCGTCCGGGCGCGAATGATCGACGTGATCGCCATTGCGAATAGCAGGACAGCGGCGGCGAACAGAAGCCGCGTCCCGATTGCCTGATAGACCACTATCCCCGCGACACCGCCAGCCAAAAACGACAGGACGGTCAGCACGTGCAGACGCAACTTGGCCGAATAAGGCGCAAGTTCGACGTCCGGTTCGCGTCCGCGGATGATGTCGAGGAGCATGCCGAACTCGATACCGATATCGGTCGACATGCCGGAAACGTGCGTGGCACGAACCCTCGCATCCGAGATGCGAGTGACGACGGCGTTCTGGAATCCCATCAGGTAACTCAGGCCGAGGATCAGCACAGGACCGCGATCCATCGAGGGAATCGACCATTCGGCGAGGCCGAGCACCACCATGAGAATGGCTTCCCCGAGGATAGTGATCGCGTAGATGCTGCGGATCGTACGCCGGCACCCGGCATTGATCAGCAGGGTCGACGTCGTGCTGCCGAGAACGAAGACGACGATGATGGCAAAGTAGAAGGCGCTGACCCACCATTGCCCGAGTGCAGCGTGATCCGAGAGTGACGACACGTTCCCGGTCATGTTTGCCGAGAAAAATCCTGCGGCGTGAAAGGCCGCGGTGTTCAGGGCGCCTGCAATTCCGGCGAGTATGCAGGCAAGTTGACGATCGATTTCGTGGTTGCGGGCTTCTCCCTGACGCAGCAACATTTAAAAGACTCTGGGCGGATTGACGATTGACGGATACGCGTCGCAGCTAGCCTCGTTGACTCGCACAGACATCAAAAGGCATATAAACGTGCCGATTGTATCACGGTGTGATATATGCTGGCCGACTTGGCGTGACATAACGCTCTAAAGCTCGCAGAGGCAAGTTGAGATCGTGCGGTTTTTGCGCCACCGCTCGCACATCAACGCCTCCTGGCGGTCTGCATTGTAAATCCGCCGCCTCTGCTTCATTTGCAACACCTCCACTGCTTATGCGGTCTTTAGTCACTATTTCGAAGAAAACGCGTCAATCAGGCACGAAATGTGCGAGTTGATCGAGTACGAAAAGTGGTCAAGGGAGAAAACAATGTATAAGCGCCAGACGATGCGCACGCGGGCGCTGGCCGTCGCGGTGGTGCTGGCCGGTTTCGGGCTGGCGGCGCCTCGTGCGTTCGCGCAGGTCCAGGCCTACACGAACGAGCCGGTCGAACTCTTCGCCGGACCGTCGGGTGATTACCCCGTTGTGTCCGAACTCGGGCCCGGTGTGCCAGTTACCGTGATGGGCTGCGTGAGCGACTACTCGTGGTGCGACGTCGCGCTGCCCGATCTGCGCGGATGGGTCTATGCCGCCTATCTCTCGTACCCCTACCAGGGCGGCTATGTGCCGCTCGAAGACTATGGCCCATCCATCGGGCTGCCGGTCGTGACTTTTGCGCTCGGAGCGTACTGGGGCAGTTTCTATCGCGATCGTCCGTGGTACGGCGACCGTGACCGGTGGGCGCACAGGCGGCAGCCGGGCTACGGCGGGCGCCCGTACGGAGGGCCGCCGCCGATGCATGGCGAGCCGCCGCGCGGAGCGGAACGCCGAGCGATGCCTGAGGCCGGAGGAAGTCCGCCGCCGATGCATGGCGAGCCGCCGCGCGGAGCGGAACGTCGAGCGATGCCTGAGGCCGGAGGAAGTCCGCCGCCGATGCATGGCGAGCCGCCGCGCGGAGCGGACCGTCGGGCGATGCCTGATGCCGGAGGTTCGCCGCCCGGTATGCACCGCTCGCCGGAGCCCCAATTCAACGGTGCGCGGCCGTCCGCCCCGCCACCGGGTGCGGCCCGTCCTCAGGTGCAGGGGCCGCAGTACGGCGGTCGTCAGCCTGAGCCGCCCGCGGGCGCTAATGGCCGCCCGCCTGCCGGTCAGCCATTCGGCGGTCAGCGTGCGCCCGGCCCGGCGCCCGGCGCGGCGCGACCGGAACGCCCGCAAGTCGCGCCGCAGGGTGGCCACCCGTCAGGTGACGGGAACAGCGGCCGCCGCGATTACCGACAGCAGAACTGACGCACCACCTTCGTCAGGCTTCTTCACGCGCGGGCCCCGGTTTCGGGCGCTCGCGCTGACTCCCAACCGTCTCTTCGACCGGTCGCGCTGTACTGGCCGCGTGATCGCATTCTGCTGGCCACCGTTTGTCCTGCTGCTACGCTTCGCGCGTCAGCAAGCCGTTGCCGTCGATCTTGTATCGTTCGGATGTCAGATTATTTTGGCATTTCATGCTGCATGAATTGCCAAATTTAGCAATCTTTGACACTAAATATTGCGACTTCCGGGGACAATACGCGCTCCAAAATATGCGGCTGTCATTGCCTGAGGCAATGACAGCCGCTTAATGAACCCGCTCAGTGAACCCGCTTGGTGATCCGGCTCCGTGAAGCAGATCAATGAGCCCACTTGTCAGATGGCCGACGTGGCCGACGCAGTGCCCGTCGCTCTCCCGTTATTTTCAAGACGAAGCGAGAGTAGCGGTTTGAGGACGCATGGCCAGGCCGTGCGCAGCGTGTTCCGGGACGGATGTCCGTCGGTGTCCGCGGGGCGGTATGCGCCGGGGCACGACGGCCGGCGCGGGGACGGGACGGTGCCGTCATTCGGTCCGCCTGGAAAGCCAAACCATCCTGGAAAGATGAAAGACGATTGCAGGTGCGGGGCATGATGAGAATTGCAGTACTGGAAGACGATCCGGCTCAAGCGGAATTCGTATGTCAAGCGTTGGGGCAAGCCGGCCACACTTGCCATGTGTTTGCGAAGGGCAACGACCTCGTGCGGCAGTTGCGGCGCGAGACATTCGACCTGCTCGTGCTGGACTGGAACGTGCCCGACATGTCGGGCGACGAGGTTCTGTACTGGGTGCGTCAGAGCCTCTCCACGCGGTTGCCGGTGCTGTTCATGACGAGCCGCAGCCACGAAGCCGATATCGTGCTGATGCTCAACAGCGGCGCCGACGACTACGTGGTCAAGCCGGTTTCCCCGGCGGTGCTGGTGGCGCGCGTAGGCTCGCTGCTGCGCCGCGCCTATCAGTTGTATGCGCCGGTGCTCAAAGAAGTCTTCGGCGAATACGAATTCGACCTGAAATCCCGCAGGGTTCTGGTGCACGGCAAGCCGGTCGCGCTGACGCAGAAGGAGTTCGATCTTGCGCTGCTGCTGTTCCAGCATCTGAGCCGGCCGCTTTCGCGCGCACACATTCTCGATGTGATCTGGAAACAGTCCGACGATATTCCGTCGCGCACAATGGATACGCACGTCTCCATGCTGCGCTCCAAGCTCGGCCTGCGCCCCGAAAACGGCTACCGTCTGACGCCGATTTACGGCTACGGCTATCGTCTCGAGCGAATCGAAGGGGACGCCGCGTGAGTCCGGTTCGCTCGATGCGGCGCGCCGTGCTGGCGCGGGCGGTGCGCGTGCCGTCCATCGAATGCGCCGACGCCACGAAAGCCGATGTCGTGGTCAACGATCTTCCAAAGGCCGTGTACGACCGGACCGTGCTCGCAGAGCCGGTCGAAAGCCGCCGCTACGACCGGCAAGCCTGGCTGATCGCGTCGTCGTTCCGGCTCGACGGGTGACGGCGCCCGCCATGCGCGTCAAGCCGCCTGCGCGCCCTGGCCGCTCCTTCAGATGCCGGTTCCTGTCCGAATGGGTGGGTGTCGGATGCGCGGGCCTCCTGATCGTGCTCCTGAGCATCGTGTGGCAGTGGACGGCCGGTGCCGACCAGTTCATCTACGATCGCTTCATTGCCGGGCGTGCGCCCTCCATGTCGTCGGATATCGTGATCGTCGAGATCGACGACGCGAGCATCGCAGCGCTGGGCCGCTGGCCGTGGCCGCGCAGCATCCATGCGCGGCTTGCCGAGCAACTGGACCAGGCGGGCGTGGCGGCGATCGTCTACGACGTGCCGTTCACCGAACCTTCGCCCGACGACGACAGTTTTGCGAAAGCGCTCGCCGCGCGGCCGGCTTACCTTCCGATCGTGCTGGGTTCCTCGGATGAAGCGGGTGTACGTGAAGTCGTGCTGCCCGTCGCGCCGCTTGCGAATGCGGCTGCCGGTCTCGGGCACATCAATTTCGAGGTGGACAGTGACGGCATCGTGCGCAGCGTTGCGCTGTTCGAAGGCGATGCGCACCAGCACTGGCCGCAACTGATGGTGCCCGCCTGGCGCGCTGCGCGCGGGGGTGAGATCACGCTGTCCGGCGGCGCGTCGCAGGCCGTCCGCAGCGAGGCGCTGGCTCGCGCGGGCAGGCAGACGCGCTTCCTCGTCCCGTTTAGCGCGCATGCGCAGATCCATCGGCGCGTGTCGTTCTCGGACGTGCTCGACGGCCACGTGCCGGCCGACTGGTTGCGTGATCGCGTGGCGCTGGTCGGCATCACGGCTTCGGGTGTCCAGGATCGTTTCGCGACGCCGGTCTCCGGAATGCTCGGCCCGCTGCCGGCCGTGCACATCCACGCGAACGTCCTCGACACGCTGCTCAACGGCACCGCCATCGAACCCGTGTCGAAACCGCTGGCGCTGCTCGCGTCGCTTGTGCCGCTCTCACTGCTGCTGGCGGGTTTTCTGGTGTTGTCGCCGTGGCGCGCCCTGTTGTTGTCCGTCGCGCTCGGTGTCGTCTCGCTTGCTGTGAGCGCCGCGCTCCTCGACGGCGCGCACTTGTGGCTGAGCCCCGTGCCCGCAGTGGCCGTGCTGTTCTTTGTCTATCCGATGTGGAACTGGCGGCGTCTGGAAATGACGATGGCGCATCTGCGCAAAGCTTTGTTCGGACTCGCCGACGAACCTTATCGGTTGCCCGAAGCGCCTGCGCCCGTGCGCGAATATGCGGGCGACGCGCTTGCGCGGCAGATGGCGCTGATGGCGCAGACCGCGCAGCGGCTGCAGGACATGGGGCGGTTCGTCTGGGACAGCCTCGATTCGGTGCCGCAGCCGATTCTCGTCGCCGATTTGTGCGGCAACGTGCTGATCGCGAATCAGTCGGCGCGCGCGGCGTTCGAGCGGCTTGGCGTCGGCGCGGCGGAAGGGCGTTCCATGGCGGATCTATTCAGCGGATTTTCGCTCGTCAAGCCGATCGATCCGAACCCGGCCACGCTTGCGTTCGCCCAGGCACACTGGCCCGCGCCGCTCAATCCGGTGTGCGCGAAATTCGCGGCACTCATGGAGCGAGGCGTCCAGGTGCGTTCGCCCGACGGCTGCGACTACCTGCTGCGCTACGCGCAACGCACGAACGCGCAAGGCGACGCGGCAGGCTGGATCGCGGGACTCGCCGAAGTCACGGCACTGCACGAAGCCGGGCGCCAGCGTGAGGATGCGCTGCAACTCCTGTCGCACGACATGCGCTCGCCGCAGGCGTCGATCGTGGCGCTCGTCGAGACCGAGCGTAAGCGCGGCACGCTGGACGCGAACCCGTTGCGCGACGTGATGGACCGCATCGAGCGCAGTGCGCGGCGCTCGCTCGCGCTGGCCGACGATTTCGTGCAACTCGCGCGCGCGGAGTCGAAGACGTATGTGCTGGAACCGACGAGTCTCGCCGAATTGCTGATCGACGCGAGCGACGAAGTGTGGCCGCAGGCGCGTGCGCGGCGCATCCGGATCGATACGGTGTTCGAAGTCGACGCAGGCGACGAAGGCGGCCTGATCAATGCCGATCGTTCGCTGATGACCCGCGCGCTGGTGAATATCCTGGATAACGCCGTCAAATATAGTCCGCCCGATACGCGCATCGTTTGTGCGATCCGCGTTGTGAAGTCGATGCCGCCGCGCGTGCTCTGTTCGATTCGCGACGAGGGCTACGGCATTTCGCGTGAGGATCAGGCGGATCTGTTCGCGCCGTTCCGGAGATTTCACGCTGCGCAGCGGCCCGAGACCGGCGGAACGGGGCTGGGTCTCGCGCTCGTGAAGACTGTCGTAACGCGTCACGGCGGACATATCTATGTCAAGAGCGACCCCGGTGAAGGCACCACGTTCACATTGGCGCTGCCCGCGTTCGACGGGGCGGTTTAGCGGGCTGGTGAACGTCGTAACGGTGTAAAGACGCGTTGCGTGCAATGCGTGAGACTTGAATGGCTGGCCTTGCTCCGTGAAATAAGCATTCCTGCTCAATAACAAGCTATAAGGTGTACTTCGCTCTTGAAACCGGCTCCTTTCAATACGGGAGCCTGCTTACCGAAGCCTGAAACAGATGGATTCCGTGAAAAAAAATACTCGTCACTGGCGACGTGCGGCTGTCGGCCTCATGACCGTCGCCTTGCTCGCCACATTTGCCTGGCACCGGCTCGTACCGAAAGGGCATCCCCAATACCTGTCAGCGCCTGTTACGCGCGGCGATATCGAGAACGCGGTGCTCGCGACCGGTGCATTGCAGGCGTTCCGGCAAGTCGATGTCGGCGCGCAGGTATCGGGGCAGTTAAAGACGCTGAAGGTCGCGCTCGGAGACAAGGTCGTCAAGGGGCAGTGGCTCGCCGAAATCGATCCCGTCATTTCCGGAAACGCGCTGCGCCAGGCGCGCGCCAGCGAGGAAAGCTTGCGCGCGCAGCAGCAAGCGACCGCCGCGCAGCTCACGCAGGCCGAACTCGCATTCCGCCGTCAGCAGACGATGCTGCCCGACGATGCGACGTCGCGCGAATCCTTCGAGGTCGCGCGCGCGGCGCTCGACGTACAGCGGGCGACCCTCGCGTCGCTCGCCGCGCAAATCCGCTCGGCTCGCATCCAGATCGAGACCGCGCAGGCCAACGTCGGCTATACGCGCATCGTGGCGCCGATCGACGGCGAGATCGTCGCAATCGTCACGCAGGAAGGCCAGACCGTGATCGCGCAGCAGCAGGCGCCGGTGATCCTGAAGCTCGCCGATCTCGACACGATGACCGTCAAGGCGCAGGTATCGGAAGCCGACGTGATCCGCGTGCGCACCGGGCAGACCGCGTATTTCACGATCCTCGGCGAACCGGACAGGCGTCACTACGGCAAGCTGCGCGCGATCGAGCCGGCGCCGCAGAACTACGCCGATGCGCAGAGCACGTTCGGCGGTTCGAGGGCCAACAGCGCCGTGTTCTACAACGCGCTGTTCGAAGTACCGAATCCCGAGCATCGGCTGCGCATCTCGATGACCGCGCAGGTCAACGTCGTACTCGACGAAGCGCGCAACGTGCTCAGCATGCCGGCCGCCGCTCTCGGCGGGAAACGCAAGGACGGCACGTATGCGGTCCGCGTGCTGCGCGCCGACGGCAGCACCGAAACGCGCGGGGTGCGCATCGGCATCAACAACAACGTGCACGTCGAGGTGCTGGCGGGACTGATGGACGGCGAGCGCGTCGTGATTGGCGACGCCGCCACGGACGAGCATGCGCCGCCCGCGGACGTGGCGTGACAATGAGCACCCCCCTGCTGAAACTCGCCGCCGTCACGCGGCGCTTTCTCTCCGGCGATAAAGACGTCGTCGTCCTGAACAACGTGAACCTGTCGATCGACGCGGGCGAGATCGTTGCGATCGTCGGCGCGTCGGGATCCGGGAAATCGACGCTGATGAACATCCTCGGCTGTCTCGATCACCCGAGCGAAGGCACCTACACGGTTGGCGGACGCGACACGCACATGCTCGACAGCGACGAGCTTGCGCAGCTGCGCCGCGAGCATTTCGGCTTCGTGTTCCAGCGCTATCACCTGCTGCCGCACGTGGATGCTGTCGCGAACCTCGAGATGCCGGCGATCTATGCGGGCACTACGCGCACGGAACGGCACAAGCGGGCGCGCGAGCTGCTCGCGCGCCTCGGGCTCGCGGATCGCGCCCACCATCGGCCCGGTCAGTTGTCGGGCGGCCAGCAGCAGCGCGTGAGCATTGCGCGCGCGCTGATGAACGGCGGCCAGGTGATCCTCGCCGACGAACCGACGGGCGCGCTCGACACGAAAAGCGGCCAGGACGTGCTTCGCATTCTGCACGAGCTGAACGCGCTCGGTCATACGATCGTTATCGTCACGCACGACAAGGCCGTCGCACGCCACGCACGGCGCATCATCGAGATCCGCGACGGCGAGATCGTCGCCGACCGGCCGAATCGCCATTACGCGGAAGCGCTCGCCGAAGCCGGAATCGGCGCGGTGCGTGTGGATGCGACGGCCGACGCTCCGCCCGCGCACAATTGCGACGACGCGTTGCCGCCCGTTGCGAACGACACCTGCAGACAGCGCTTCACTGCCAGCACCGGCCGTTTTGCCGAAGCGTGCCGAATGGCCTGGATCGCGCTCGTGTCGCACCGGTTGCGCACGCTGCTGACGATGCTCGGCATCATCATCGGCATCACGTCGGTCGTGTCGATCGTCGCGATCGGCGAAGGCGCGAAGCGCTACATGCTCGGCGAAATCGGCAGCATCGCCACGAACACGATCAACTTCTATCCGGGCGCCGACTGGGGCGACAGACGCGCCGACTCGATCCAGACGCTCGTGCCCGCCGATGTCGCCGCCCTCGCCGAGCAGCCTTACGTCGACAGCGCGACGCCTGCGACGTCGCGCCCGCTGTTGCTGCGCTACCGCAACATCGACGTGGGCGCGGTCGTGACCGGGGTCAGCGACCGCTTCTTCCAGGTACACGGGATGCGTTTCGCGCACGGCATCGCGTTCGGCGACGACGCGGTACGCCGCCAGGCGCAGGTGGCCGTGATCGACCACAACACGCGCCGCAAGCTGTTCGGCACCGCGGGCAATCCGGTCGGCGAAGTGATCCTGCTCGACAACGTGCCGTTCGTCGTGATCGGCGTCACCGTCGAGAAGAAGAGCGCGTTCGGCAGCGGGAAGAGCCTGAGCGTATGGGTGCCTTATACGACGGCGAGCGGCAGGCTGTTCGGCCAGCAGCATCTGGGCAGCATCACCGTGCGCGTGCGCGACGGGCAACCGAGCGCCGCCGCCGAGAAAAGCCTCGAAAAACTGATGATCCAGCGCCACGGCCGCAAGGATTTCTTCACGTACAACATGGACAGCGTGCGCAAGACCCTAGAGAAGACCGGCCAGTCGCTGACGCTGCTGCTGTCGATGATCGCCGTCATTTCGCTCGTCGTCGGCGGGATCGGCGTGATGAACATCATGCTCGTGTCGGTCACCGAGCGCACGCGCGAAATCGGTATCCGGATGGCGGTTGGCGCACGGCAGTCCGACATCTTGCAGCAGTTTCTCGTCGAGGCCGTGCTCGTCTGCCTGCTCGGCGGCACGATCGGCATTGCGCTGTCGTTCGCGCTCGGCGTCGTGTTTTCGATGTTCGTGCAATGGTCGATGGTGTTCTCCGCCGGTGCGATCGTGACGGCGGTCGTGTGCTCGACGCTTATCGGCGTGATCTTCGGTTTCATGCCTGCGCGCAACGCGTCGCGGCTCGATCCGATCGATGCGCTCGCACGCGATTGACGGAGCCCAGCCATGACACATGACTCATCGTTTTACCGCCCCGGCGCTTTCGCGTTTGTGTTTGCGTGCGCGGCCGCACTGCTGGCCGGTTGCGCAGGGACGCGCCACGCGCCGCTTCCCATGGTCGCCGTGCCCGCGAACTGGGCGGCGCCGGTTTCCGCCGATGCACCGCCCGCGACGCGCGACTGGTGGCGCAGCTTCGGCGATCCGCAACTCGATGCACTGATCGACGATGCGCTGCGCGCGAACAACGATCTCGCCATTGCGGCGATTCGCGTCTATCGCGCGCAATTGCAGGCCGGGCTCGTCGATACGAACCGGACGCCCACCGTATCGCTCGGGGCGAACGGCACCGTGTCGCGCACGCTCGATACGCACCGGATGAGCCAGTCGAGCGGCATCACGGGTTCGCTCAGTTACGAAATTGACCTGTGGGGGCGGCTGGCCGCGCTGCGCGACGCCGCGCGCTGGGAAGCGGATGCGACCGCCGCCGATCTCGGAGCCGCACGGCTGTCGTTGATCGGTACGACCGCGTCGCTGTACTGGCGGATCGGCTATCTGAACCGGCAGATCGCGCGCGGCGACGCGAACATCGCGTATGCGGTGCGCACGCTCGCGATTACCCGGTCGCGCCACGCCGCCGGTGCCGTGTCGGGACTCGATCTCGCGCAGGCCGAACAGAGCGTGACCGCGCAACGCGCGGCCCAGACGCAGTTGATCCAGCAACGCACCGAGAACCGTCACGCGCTCGCGATCCTGTTCGACCGGCCGCCGCAGCAGCTTGCCGCCGAGCCGTCGGCACTGCCCGATGTGCCGCCGCCGGAGGTCGCGGCCGATCTGCCAGCCAGCCTGCTCGGCCGCCGACCGGACCTGCGCGCCGCGGAGTTCCGGCTGCGCGAATCGTTCTCGCAGGTCGATGCGACCCGCACGAGCTTCTACCCGACCTTCACGCTGACCGGCAACGCGGGCACGTCGAGTCCGAGCCTCGAGCGCGTGCTCGCGAACCCGGTCGGCACGCTCGGGCTCGGCCTCGCATTACCGTTCATCCAGTGGAACACGATGCAACTGCAGATCCGGGTATCGAAGACGCGGTATGAGGAAGCCGTCGTCGGTTTCCGTCAGCAGCTCTACACCGCACTTGCGGAAGTCGAGAACGCGCTGTCGGCGCGCGTGCAACTTGAACGCGAGGCCGAACAGCGCGCGCTATCGCTGGCCCAGGCGCAGCGCGCGGAACGGCTGGCTGCCGTGCAATTCGCGGCCGGCGCAACCGCCGTGCAACCGTGGCTCGACCAGCAGCAGCGGCTACGGGACGCGCAAAGCGCTGACGAGCTGACGCGGCTGAACCGGCTCAACAACCAGATGAAGTTGTATCAAGCGCTGGGTGGCGGAGAGCAATGACGGATATCGGAAAACCTTTATAAAACCAGTGCGAAATGCCGTGTGCAATGCAGCACAAGTGCGCCGCGAGACTGCACACGGGCATGGACGACTCCTTTTTTCCGAAAGGAAAACGTGTGACCGGGTGCGGCCGCATCGCTCGCCTGGCGGGCAGTGATTGCGCCCGGCGCCGATCCAGTTACACTTCACGCAGCCCCGGCTGCCGCGCGCGCCGCTTCAACCGGAGCGACGCCATGATCGATAGTCTGGATAATCTGACTTCAGAAATACTTTCCGGTTTCTTCACCGGCCTTCTCAGCAATTGGTTCGACGCCATGATCGACAGCCTGATTTCAGAAATACTTTTCGGCTTCACCGGCCTTATCAGCATCATCAATCCGTTCGGTGGCGCGTTCGTCTTTCTCGACCGCACCTCGACGCTCACCGACGCGGCGCGCCGCGTGCTCGCGAAGCGCGTGGCGATCAATGCGTTCTTCGTGCTGCTCGTCGCGTTCTTTGTCGGCATGCCGATCCTGCATTTCTTCGGTATTTCGATGGAGGCACTGCGTATCGGCGGCGGCCTCGCCGTCGCGGTGAGCGGCTGGCAGATGCTTACCGCGCCCGAGGTCGTACCGGCCGTGGCGGACGATGCGGCGCTCAAGCCGGTCGATGGCGGAACGACTTCCAGCAAGGCGTTTTTTCCGCTCACCGTGCCGCTCACCACCGGCCCGGGCTCGATCGCCACGGCGATTGCGCTGAGCGCCAACCGTACCCACCAGATTTCCGCCTGGGTGATGTCGAGCATCGCGTCGATCGTGATCTCGGTGCTCGTGACGATCGTGATTTTCTTTGTCTACAGCCGTGCGGCGCACCTGCCGAAATACCTGGGCACGGAGGGCACGCGCGTGGCGATGCGTGTATCGTCGTTCCTGCTGCTGTGCATTGGCGTGCAGATCATCTTGACGGGCCTCGAGGGTTTTCTCACGCCGATTGCGGATCTGCACGCCGCAAAGTGAGCACCTGTCCGTTCGAAGGAGTGCATCATGTGCCGTTGGCTCGCCTATTCCGGCAATGCCGTTCAACTCGAAACCGTCCTGTTTCGCTCGCGACATTCGCTGATCGACCAGAGCCTGCATTCGAAGCTCGGCGCGACGACCACCAATGGCGACGGCTTCGGGCTGGGCTGGTATCAGCATCCGCATGACATTCCGTATCGCTACCGCAGCATCCAGCCCGCGTGGAACGACCGCAATCTGCGCGAGCTTGCGCGCGCGGTGTCGGCGCCGATGTTCGTCGCGCACGTCCGTTCCGCGACGCATACGCCCGTGCAGGAAACCAATTGCCATCCGTTTCGCCACCGGCGCTGGATATTCGCGCACAACGGCCTGATTCAGAGCTTCCCGCTCGTGCGCCGCGAACTGCTCGTCGCCATCGAGCCGGGGCGCTTTAGCGCGCTCGAAGGCTCCACCGATTCCGAAGTCATGTTCTATCTCGCGATGACCTTCGGCCTCGAACGTGAGCCCGTGCCCGCGCTGGAACGCATGGCGGGTTTCGTCGAGGCGGCCGCACGCAGGCATGGGATCGACGATCCGCTCAACATGACCGTGTGCGCGTGCGACGGCGAGCAAATGGTGGCCGTGCGGTACTCCAGCGAAGGCAATTCGCGCTCGCTCTTTCACAGCACGTCGTTCAAGCATCTGCACGAACTCTATCCCGACGATCCGCGCATCGCGGCGGCAGGCGAGGATGCCTATCTGATCGTTTCGGAGCCGCTCGTCGATCTGCCCGATGTCTGGGCCGAGGTGCCCGAGGCAACGGCGATCATCGTGCGCGGCCCGCAGGTGGAGTACCGGCAGTTCGTGCCGGTCACGCCGCAGTGAATGGGGCTTACATCGGGGCTTACTTCGGGGCTTGCATCGGCGCTTCGCGTCGGGCTATGGGATTGACGCGCAGCGCGGCTCACCATGCACTTTGCCCGGAGCGGTCGTATTTTTCGGCCATCGCCGGTACGCCGATACGCACGTGGTGCTCGGCGCGTCTCACCTGGCGCGTGAGCTGCACGACATGCGGCGGAACCACGTGGCGGCGGCGCAGCGCCCAGAAGGCGCCGCGCAGCATCGCAAAACCCGCGGGGCCGAGCGAGCGCTGACGCGCGAAGACGGCGAGTGCGCGGCCGGTTGCGGCGAGCGCGTCGCGCAGCGGCAGGCGCATCCATGCGACCCAGGCCGAGTTGCGCGCGAGCGTGCAGTGCTGCGCACGCGTGAACCAGCGATACAGCGGCTCGCGATGCGCAAGCGCCCCTTCGCAATAGACGATCGAGTGACCTGCAGCGAGCAGGTCCAGCGCTACGAGTTCTTCGGCGCCGCCGTGCGAGAGGCGCTCCTCGTAACGGTGGAGTTCGCTCATCACGCTTGCGCGGAAGATACATGCGCCCGCCATGAAATTCACGAGTGCGGGGCCGGGCAGGCCGACGCCGCCAGGCGACGTGGCGCTCAGCATCTGGCACGCAGGATGGATTTCACGTTCGGCTTCGTCTGCCACGCACGCGCTGATCACGGCAATCTGCGGATGAGCGTCCAGCAACTGGGTCGCGCGCGCGAGCGCACCGGGTGCGAACCAGGTGCTGTCGTCGCAGCACGCCACGTAGTCGGTGTGCGCGAGCGCGACTGCGCGGTTGAAGCCGGTCATGCCCAGATCGCACAGCCCCTGGACGATGCGCAACTGCGGAAAGAGTGATGCGAGCAGGCTGACGGTCGTATCGCTGGAGCCGTTATCGGCCACGATCACAGTGGGGTGCTCAGGCAGCGCCATGAGGCGGGCCACAGTGTCGACTGTCTGGTGGACATGGTTGCGTGTCAGCACGACCACGGTCACGCGTGGTACGGGCTGGGAACCCGAGGCATGAGTGGAGGCGTTCATCGCGATCGTGCGGCGCGAGCCGGCCTGAATGTTGTAGTCGTGCTATGAGCATACGCCGTTGGCACGTGGTGTGCACCTGCGCGCGTTGGCGCGAGTGAGACGCCTACCTGTGCACGTATTCGTGTGCGTATTCGTGTACTCAGCCGACGTAGGCGACGCAGGCGCACGCCCTGCAAATGTTCAAGCAAACGTCGTGCCCAATGCGGTTGGCGAGCCGTCTCGCCGGGCTAGAGTGCGCTATTTCGTATGCGAAATTGGGAAAAAAACAGGCGCCCGGACATCGTGTATGCCCGGGCGCCTGGTGGCTTGAGTGCGTGCCGGTGCGCTTACGCCGGTATTTTGCGGAACGAGACGGCGATGCGGTTCCAGCCGTTAATCGCGATGATCAGCATGGTCAGGTCGGCGATTTCCTGGTCGGTGAAGTGCGGCTTCACGCGTTCCCAGACATCGTCGGGGACATGGGTTTGCGAAAGCAGCGTGACCGCTTCGGTCCATTCGAGCGCCGCGCGCTCGCGCTCGGTGAAGAATGGCGCCTCGCGCCATACCGTGACGGTCGCGAGCCTGCGTTCGGTTTCGCCGCCCTTGCGCGCGTCCGTGGTGTGCATATCGACACAGAATGCACAGCCGTTGATCTGCGAGGCGCGCAGGCGCACCAGTTCCGCAAGCGGCTTCTCGATCGAGCTTTTGCTCACGCGCTCTTCGAGCGCCAGCATTGCCTTCGTACCTTCGGGACTGACCTTGTAGAAATCCAGACGTGATTGCATGACGATTCACCTCCTCGAATGCTGTGGGCCGAACTGCGTTGCGAAAGACTACGGACGTCACTCTAGGCGTGTGGCAGGCACCTTGAAATAGCCATTCTGGCAAAATTTCAGGTAACCACTTCTGTAACCCTCCCGGTCGCCCCCTTAACCACCACGATAACCGGTTCGACTTCTTCTTCATCTTCTTCATCACGCTCATGGAACTGCACGTCACCGTCTCGGGCCGTCGCGATCTGGCTGGTCAGATCTACCGGCAACTGCGCACCAGCATCGTCGACGGCCGGCTGACGGGCGGCACGCGGTTGCCGTCCACGCGCGATCTCGCACTTCAGCTCGGCGTGTCGCGCAAAACCACGCTCGACGTGTTCGAGCGGCTGCTCGCCGAAGGCTATCTGAGCGCCAGGCGCGGTTCGGGGACGTTTGTTGCCGATGCGCTCGAGCATCTTCCCGCGCGCGAGCACGGCCATGCGAATCCGCAGATTCGTGCCGTGAGCCGAGGCAGTCGCGAGACGAACGTGTCGCGCGGCGTCGAGGCTCAGCCCTGGTGGCAGGCGCATGCGCAAGCCGTGCCCATGCCGGGTCTCGACGCGCGGCTTGCGTGCGATTTCGCGGGCGGTGTGACCGACAAGTCGTGTTTTCCGTTCGACGCCTGGCGCCGCTGCATCAACGACGCGCTGCGTGTCCAGGTTCGCGGCCACGGCATGTACCACGATCCGGCGGGCGAGCAGAGCTTGCGGCTGGCCGTGTCGCGCTACCTGGCCTTCAATCGCGCGGTTCAGTGCGACTGGGAGGACGTGATCGTCACGCAGGGCGCACAGCACGCGCTTGATTTGCTTGCGCGCGTGATGTTGCGTCCCGGCGACGTGGTGGCGGTGGAGGACCCTGGCTATCCGCCGGCGCGCGTCGCGTTCGAGGCGCTTGGTGCGAAGGTGGTGCCGGTGCCGGTGGACGACGAAGGGCTGATCGTCGCGCGTTTGCCGAAGACGGCGCGGCTCGTCTACGTGACGCCCTCGCACCAGTTTCCGCTCGGCATGCCGATGAGCCTTGCGCGCCGCGTCGCGCTGCTCGAATGGGCGCAGGCGCGCGGCGCAGTCGTCGTCGAAGACGACTACGACTGCGAGTACCGTTTCGAAGGGCGTTCGCTCGAACCGCTCAAGAGCCTCGACAACGCGGGACTGGTCGCCTACGTTGGCACGTTTTCCAAGACGATCTTTCCGGAGTTGCGCGTGGGCTACGTCGTGCCGCCCGCGACGCTGGCGGCGCCGCTTGCTCATGCGCGCCAGGTGGGCGGCTGGCACGGTTGCGTGCTCACGCAGACGGCGCTTGCGAATTTCATGCTCAACGGCCAGTTCGCGCGGCATCTGCGCCGCATGCAGCAGATCTATTCGGTGCGGCGGGCGAGCTTGCTCGCGCATCTGCGTGGCCCGCTTGCGCCGTGGTTCGAGCCGGTGCTGCCCAACACGGCCGGTTTGCACCTTGCGGTGCGGCTCGCGGCGCCGGTCGACCAGGCGGCACTCGTCAAGGCCGCGCGTGCGGCGTCGATTGGATTGCACCCGCTCGCGCCGTTTTATGTGAAAGCCCCTGTGCAAAGCGGTTTTATGTTCGGTTATGGCGGCGTCGAAGTCGGGCAGATCGACGCCGCGATGACGTCGCTCGCCGCGCTGATGCGCACATTCTGACGCGCGGGCACGCGAAAAATGCCGTACGTTTCGGTGTTTTTGCGAAGAGCGCCTGCGCTTCGATGTCGCCGGGTCAGGGTAACCGAGGATGCAACAAGTCCGTTTACCCCTGTAAACAAGCGTCAAAATGAGCCGGGCAGTCAGCGCCGCGCAACAATTTTTCGTCGGCGATGCAAAAGAGTCACGCAAAACGCCCGCACGCTTGTAGAATCCGCCGTTGAAGCACATGCATTCTGCGGTGCTTCGCCGATTCACTGACCAACACTGGTAGGAGAAACATGCCGACTTCCGCAAAGAAAGTGGCCAAAAAGGCAGCTGCCCCGGCCAAGAAGGTTGCCGCAAAGAAAGCGCCCGCCAAGACGGCTGCAGCTAAGAAGGTCGTCGTGAAGGCGTCCGGCGCTCTGTCGCCGATCAAGGACACCTTCACGAAGGCCTCGCTGGCTGCTCACGTCGCTGAGCGCGCAGGCGTCGAGCCGAAGGCTGCCAAGGCCGTGCTCGCCGCGCTGGAAGACACGATCCTCGGTTCGGTCCACAAGAAGGGCGCAGGCGAATTCACGCTGTCGGGCCTTCTGAAGATCGTCGTGCAGGCCGTGCCGGCGAAGAAGAAGCGCTTCGGCAAGGACCCGTTCACGGGTGAAGAGCGCTGGTTCCCGGCCAAGCCCGCTTCGGTGCGCGTGAAGGCACGTGCGCTGAAGAAGCTGAAGGACGCAGCGGCAGCCTGATAGCCGCCCGCCGCAGCCTTCCGGTTGCGGTGCGCCAGGAGTACCCAAAGAATCCCCGCCGACATCGCGTCCGCGGGGATTTTTCGTGGGCGCTCGCCTAACGATGCTCGCATGGCAATGGATGTGCTGGATGTGCTGGATGTGCTGGATGTGCTGGATGTGCTGGATGTGCTGGATGTGCGGCGCGACAATCCTGATTCGATCGCGCCATGCTTCAATGTTATGCATAAGGATGCGGCTATATAATTCGGCAATCGCCTCTATTTTTTTAAATCTTGCGGCATGATTCATGCGTAATCGTGCTGACAAAGAAAATATCAATTTGAAAATGTTATGAATGCAGCCGACCTGCAGATTCGCCAGGTTGAAGCGTTTCACGCCGTGATGCAGCGGCGCAGCGTGACGCGCGCCGCCGAGTCACTCGGCATCTCGCAGCCGGCGGTCAGCCGCCTAGTGGCCGACTTCGAAGCAAACGTCGGCTTTGCGCTGTTCACGCGTCGGCAAGGGCGGCTCGTACCGACAGCAGAGGCCTATGCGCTGAATGAAGAAGTCGAGCGCGCGTTCGTCGGGCTCGAGCGGGTGGCGCAGGCGGCGGGGCAAATTCGCGAACGTCGCCGTGGCGCGTTGACCATCGCCGGGACGTTCGACCTCGCCGCCGATTTTCTGCCGAGGGTGATCGCTTCGTTTGCGCGCGAGCACGAAGGCGTCGACGTGACGCTGCTTGCGCTTGAACCCGCGGCTGTCGTCGAGCACGTTGGTGCGCAGCGTTGCGATCTGGGCTTCGTCGCACCGTCCGTCGCGCATGCCCAGGTGCGGCTGGAAGCGCTCGGGCAATGGGCGCTGCGCTGCATCGTGCCGCGCGGTCACCGGCTTGCGCGCAAACGCATCGTGAACGCCGCCGACTGCGCGGGTGAATCGTTCGTGTCTTTCGCGAGGTTGAGCGAGCCGCGCACGAGGATCGACCGCATGTTCGAGCAAAGCGGTGTCGAGCGGCAAATGGGCATCGAAGCGACGCTTGCGCAGTCGATTGTGATGCTGGTGGAGGCGGGTGCGGGAATCGCGCTGATCGATCCGCTGAGCGCCGCGGGTGCGGCTGCGCGGGTGGCCGTCAAACGCTTCTCGCCGGTACTGCCGCAAACGGTGCACGTCGCGCGTCATGCGGAGCAGCCACAGTCGATGCTGGCAGACGCGTTCGTTCATCACGCGGTGACGGCGCTGGCCCGCCTGCGCTGATATTTGCGCCTGGCCGACAATCTATGCGGTTAAACCACGTGCGCCGGGAACCGGAGGGCGGCGATCATTTGCACAGACATAAAAAACCAGCCCGGGCTTGCGCCGCGGGCTGGTTGGTCCAACGTGTGGTTTTTAGCGGCCACGCCGTTTTCGCATAACCGGAACCGGTAAGAAACCGGTTCCGGCACCGGACCGAAGTCCGGCTGCGCAGTTCTATTAGAACTTGTGGCGGATGCCGATGTTGACCATCGATTGCGAGTCCGAAGCCGAGTCGTTGTTGTACGAAGCGATCGCTGCACCGGCGCTCGAGATCGAGCCATCCGTGTTGCGCTGATGGCCGCTGGCGTGCTGATAGGCCGCCACGACGTAGAGGTCGGTACGCTTCGACAGGTTGTAGTCCGCGCCCAGCGAGACCTGGTTGTACGTGTTCGACACGTCGCCCGAGCCGTGCGTCCAGTTGTAGCCGAGGCCCAGCAGCGTTGCCGGGTTCAGCTGGTAGCCGACGAAAGCGCCCACGGTGTTGAAGTGCTGGCTCGAGCTGAATGCCGAGAAAGCATCCGGCTTGTACTGAGCGTTGCTGTAACGTGCGCCGAGCGTGAACGGACCTGCGACGTACTGCGCTGCAGCCTGGGCAATACCGATCGACTTCGCCGACATGTAGGCGGCGTTGATCTGGTTTTCGTTGATGTTGTCGCCCGTTGCGACCGACGACCAGCCGCGCGTGGGCGGCGTACCCGACGTGCGCGAAGCCAGCGTCGAACCGTTGTCCATCTTCAAATAGCCAGCAGCAACGTTGAACGAACCGATACCGTACGTAGCTGCCGCACCCCAGCTCTGACCCGAGCCGGTCTGGCCAGCGACGCCGCCCAGCGCGTACATGCCCTCGAACTGGAAGCCGCTCCAAACCGGCGAGGTGTACTTGATGGAGTTGTTGATGCGCGAGCTGTTGTCGTTGTTGTCGACGTCACCCGGAGTTGCGAACGTGCTGCCGAAGTAGCCGTCGCCCGTGAGGCCCTGGACCATGTCGACGATCGGGTCGTACTGGCGGCCGAGCGTCAGGGTACCGTACTGAGCGGAATCCAGACCGACATATGCCTGACGGCCGAACATCTTGCTGGACGTGCCGTTGTTGAGGCTAAAGCCGTTTTCCAACTGGAAAATCGCCTTCAGACCGCCACCCAGGTCTTCCTTGCCCTTGAGGCCCCAGCGGTTGCCCTGCAGGTTTTGACCGCCCAGGCCGAACACATTCTTGTTCGCGCCGTTGGCGTTCTTGACGTTGTTGACGAACTGGACCGATTCGTCGATCACGCCATACAGCGTCACGCTGCTTTGCGCATGGGCCGTGCCGGCGGCTGCCAGCATCGCCAACGAGAGGGTCGAGAGTGCGACTCGTTTCATCCAGATTTCTCCACGCAGATGATTGGTTTATTAGTTGTTGCGCATCGGAGAATAACGCACCTCCTGCAAACTCCAGAAATGAAAAAAAATGACTGTCGCGAAAACCTGACACCGGGCGGAATGTCTTGTGCAGCGGGCGATTGAGCGACTATGTCATTTTTTGCAAAGTAGGATTGTGGTCTTTGCATTATTGCGAAATTTGATACAAGTCGGGTCGTATTCACTTAAATGGTGCGCGGGCTGGCGCCGTGCCGGCCTGCCTGCGGGGGGGGGGGCCGCGCTACGCGCGGCGGCGTACGGCGGCTGCAGTCATGGCGACTGCGGCGACCGTCGCCAGCAGGACCGAACTCCATGGATGACGCTTGACGAAACGGTCGGCGGCGGCGGCCGTGCGGCCCGTATGGACGAGCGTCAACGCGGCCGTGTAGGTTGCGTCGTCCTCCATTTTTGCCATGGAGCGGCGCAATAGCGGGCTTGCGCCGTCATGGCGCGTCGAAGCATCGGCCGCTGCGTGCAGGGGCGGCGCTGCGAATGCCAGCGCTTCAGCGGTGCCGTCCGCCGGGTTTCCGGTTGGAAAGGACGAAGCGGATGAAGCAGGCGAAGCAGACGAAGCGGACGAAGAGGGCAAAGCAGCCGAGCCGGAACGCGGCACCGCGTGGCCGTCGTGCGGCGCCATGATCGTGGTTGCGGCCAGCACCGAAGCGAGTTTGGCGCGGCTGCCCGGCGGTGTTTCCTCAAGGAAACCCCACGCGCCGCGCGGGTCGTGCAGGTGCGCGCGCGCCGCCGCGAATTCCGCGCCGAGCAGCAGCACCGCCGCTGAAAAGTACAGCCACATCAGCAGCACTGCGAGCGATCCTGCTGCGCCGAATGCCGTCGCCATGCCCGCATGCGCAAGGTAGAGCGCGAAGAGTTTCTTGCCTGCAGAAAAGAGCACGGCCGCCACGAGGCCGCCCACGAGTGCGTCGCGCCACTGCACATTGGCGTCCGGGAGAAAGCGCAGCAACGCGGCAAACGCGAAGGCGAGCACGGCGAGACCGACCGCGAGCTGAAGCAGGTTTCCGATCATCAGATAGGGTGAGTTGCCCCATAGCCACTGTCCGATGAATGTGATGGTCGTATCGAGCACGAGCGAGACGATCAGCAGGAACGCGACGCCGAGCACGAGCGAAAACGAAACGAGCCGCACCCGCACGAGCGCGAAGACGCTGGCCGCGCGCTTGCCTTCGGGCGGCCACACGATGTTGAGTGCGGAATGCAGCGAAGAGAAGGTCGCCGAAGCGCCGATCACGAGCATCGACAGCGAGATGACCGCCGCGATGCCGCCTGCGTCGCCTGCGCGGTGCGCATTGGCCACGATCGTCGTGATCCCTGCGGCGGCGTCGTTACCAAGCACGTTATGCACTTCACGGAACAGTTCGCCGCGCGCGGCGTCGGCGCCGAAGAACCAGCCCGCCACGGCGATCACCATGACGAGCGTCGGCGCGAGCGAGAACGCCGAGTAGAACGCGATGCTCGCGGCGAGCGCGGGACAGCGATTGGCGACGAACTGGTGGCAGGCGCCGACGATCCAGGAGGCTTCCCTGCGCGCGGCAAATTGCAGTCGTTCGGATGAGAGCGTGGCCATGATGTCCGTCCCGCAATCGGCGTGTAGACGATGCGCGCCGCCTCGGCGTGCCTAATGCGGGCCCGGTGCGGCGCAGCATATCCGTGCAATATAGCAAGCGTGGTTTTTGTCTGTGACGGCGGCGCACGGTGTACATGTTCCGTGATCCGTCGCCGAAATCCGCATATACTGGATTCACCCTCAACTAGCCGAGGACGTGCCATGCTGCAATTGTCCCGGCGCCAGTTCCTGAAGGTCACGGCAAGTTCGCTGGCTGGCTCCAGTCTAGCGCTGATGGGCTTCGCGCCCGACACCGTGCTCGCCGAGGTCCGGCAATACAAACTGGCGCGCTCTACTGAAACCCGCAACACGTGTCCGTATTGCTCTGTTGGCTGCGGGATCCTCATGTACGGCCTCGGTGATGGCGCGAAAAACGCCACGACCAGCATCTTCCACATCGAGGGCGATCCCGATCATCCGGTCAATCGCGGCACGCTCTGTCCGAAGGGCGCGAGCCTGATCGACTTCATCCACAGCGAAAGCCGTCTCACGCATCCCGAATACCGGGCGGCCGGGACGAACGAGTGGAAGCGCATCTCGTGGGACGAGGCGCTCGACCGCATCGCGAAGCTGCTGAAGGAAGATCGCGACGCGAATTTCGTCGAGAAGACCGACGACGGCAAGACCGTCAACCGCTGGCTGACCACAGGCATGCTGGCCGCATCCGCGGGCAGCAACGAGGTGGGTTACCTCACGCATAAAGTGGCCCGCTGCATGGGCCTGCTTGCATTCGACAACCAGGCGCGTGTCTGACACGGCCCGACGGTGGCAGGTCTTGCCCCGACGTTTGGCCGCGGTGCGATGACGAACCATTGGGTCGACATTCGCAATGCAGACGTGATTCTGGTGATGGGCGGCAATGCGGCCGAGGCGCACCCGTGCGGTTTCAAGTGGGTCACGGAGGCGAAGGCGCACCGCAAGGCGCGGCTCATCGTGGTCGATCCGCGCTTTACGCGCACGGCATCGGTGGCGGATGTCTATGCGCCGATCCGCACCGGCACGGACATCGCGTTTCTTGGCGGCGTGATCAACTACCTGCTCACGAACGACAAGATCCAGCACGAGTACGTGAAGCACTACACGGACTTTCCGTTCATCGTGCGCGACGATTTCGCGTTCAACAACGGCATCTATTCCGGCTTCGATCCGCAAAAACACGCGTATCCCGACAAATCGTCGTGGAACTACGAGATCGGCGACGACGGTTTCGTGAAGATCGACGAGACGCTGCAGCATCCTCGTTGCGTGTACAACTTGCTCAAGCAGCACTATTCGCGCTATACGCCCGAGATGGTGGAGAAGGTCTGCGGCACGCAAAAGGAATTGTTCCTGAAGGTGTGCGAGATGCTCGCGAGCACCGCGGTGCCGGGACGCGCGGCCACGGTCATGTATGCGCTCGGCTGGACGCACCACTCGATCGGCTCGCAGATGATCCGCTGCGGTGCGATGGTGCAATTGCTGCTGGGCAACATCGGCGTCGCGGGCGGCGGCATGAATGCGCTGCGCGGCCACTCCAACATTCAGGGGCTCACCGATCTCGGGCTGATGTCGAATCTGTTGCCCGGCTATATGACGCTCGCGTCCGAAGCCGAGCAGGACTACGACGGCTACATCAAGAAGCGCGCGCAGCAGCCGCTGCGACCGAATCAGTTGAGCTACTGGCAGCACTACGGCGCGTTCTTCGTGAGCTTCATGAAGTCCTGGTGGGGCGACAACGCGACGAAGGAGAACAACTGGGGCTACGACTGGCTGCCGAAGCTCGACAAACCGTATGACCTGTTGCAGACCATCGAACTGATGTACCAGGGCAAGTTGAACGGCTACATCTGCCAGGGCTTCAACGTCATGGCGTCGGCGCCGGACAAGGAAAAAACGCTGCAGGCGCTCGGCAAGCTGAAGTGGCTCGTCATCATGGATCCGCTCGCAACGGAAACGTCCGAGTTCTGGAAGAAGTACGGCGTCTTTAACGACGTCGATACGGCTGCAATCCAGACCGAGGTATTCCGCCTGCCCACCACGTGTTTCGCGGAGGAAAACGGCTCGCTCGTGAGTTCGAGCCGCGTACTGCAATGGCACTGGAAGGGCGCCGAACCGCCGGGCGAGGCGAAGAGCGACCTCGAAATCATGTCGGGCCTGTTCTTGAGGATGCGCGCCGCGTACCAGAAGGACGGCGGCAAGTATCCCGATCCGATCGTCAAGCTCAGCTGGCCGTATTCGAATCCCGCCGGCCCGACGCCCGAGGAACTCGCGATGGAGTACAACGGCAAGGCCCTCGCGGATCAGACCGACGCGAAGGATCCGGCCAAGGTGCTCGTCAAGAAGGGCGATCAGCTTTCGAGCTTCGCGCAACTGAAGGACGATGGCTCGACGGCGAGCGGCTGCTGGATTTTCTGCGGCGCGTGGACGCCTGCGGGCAACCAGATGGGCCGGCGCGACAACGCCGATCCCACGGGCATCGGCCAGACGCTGAACTGGGCGTGGGCGTGGCCTGCGAACCGGCGCGTGCTGTATAACCGCGCGTCGTGCGATCCTGCGGGCAAGCCGTTCGACCCCACACGCAAGCTGGTCGGCTGGAACGGTGCGGTCTGGACCGGTGCCGATGTGCCGGACTACAAGGTGGATGAGGCGCCGGATCTCGGCATGGGGCCGTTCATCATGAATCCGGAAGGCGTCGCGCGTTTCTTTGCGCGCGACAACATGAACGAAGGGCCGTTCCCCGAGCACTACGAGCCGTTCGAGAATCCGCTCGGCTACAACCCGTTCCATCGCGACAACCCGCTCGCCACGAACAATCCCGCCGCGCGCGTGTTCCCCGGCGACCGCAAGACGTTCGGGACAGCGGACTCGTTCCCGCACGTCGCGACGTCGTACCGGCTCACCGAACACTTCCACTTCTGGACCAAGCACGCGCGTCTGAACGCCATCATCCAGCCGCAGCAATTCGTCGAGATCAGCGAGGAACTGGCGCAGGAAATCGGCGTATCGAAGGGCGGCCTCGTGAAGGTGACGAGCAATCGCGGCCACCTGATCGCCGTGGCCGTAGTCACGAAACGCATCAAGCCGCTCATGATCGAGGGCAAGAAAGTGCATACCGTCGGCGTGCCGCTGCACTGGGGCTTCACGGGGCTGACGAAGCCGGGCTATCTGACGAATACGCTGACGCCGCCGGTCGGCGACGGCAATTCGCAGACGCCGGAGTTCAAGTCGTTCCTCGTGAAGGTCGAAAAGGCCTAAGGAGCGCGACATGGCACTTCAATCACTCGACATCAGACGCCAGTCCGCGACCACGACGCCGCCGCCCGGCGTGCGCGCGCCCGCCACGGGCACGGTGGCGAAACTCATCGACGTCACGAAATGCATCGGTTGCAAAGCGTGCCAGACGGCATGCATGGAGTGGAACGACCTGCGCGACGAGATCGGCGTCAACACGGGCGTCTACGACAATCCGCATGACCTCACCGAGCATTCGTGGACCTTGATGCGTTTTACGGAGTACGAGAACACGAGCGGCAACCTCGAATGGCTGATCCGCAAGGACGGCTGCATGCATTGCGAGGATCCGGGTTGCCTCAAGGCGTGTCCCGCGCCGGGCGCGATCGTGCAGTACACGAACGGCATCGTCGATTTCCATGAGGAAAACTGCATCGGCTGCGGTTATTGCATCACTGGTTGCCCGTTCAACATCCCCCGGCTGTCGAAGAAGGATCATCGCGTTTACAAGTGCACGCTCTGCTCGGATCGCGTTGCGGTGGGCCAGGAACCTGCGTGCGTGAAGACCTGTCCGACCGGCGCCATCGTGTTCGGCACCAAAGAGGACATGAAGCAGCACGCCGCCGAGCGCATCGAGGACCTGAAGGAGCGCGGCTTCGCCAACGCGGGCCTCTACGATCCGCAGGGCGTGGGCGGCACGCACGTCATGTACGTGCTGCATCACGCGGATCGGCCCTCGCTTTATAGCGGTTTGCCCGACGACCCGCACATCAGCCCGCTCGTGCGGCTGTGGAAGGGCGTGGCCAAGCCGCTGGCGCTTGCGGGCATCGCGCTCGCGGCGTTGACGGGCTTCTTCCACTACGTGCGGAACGGCCCGAACGAAGTGACGGAAGCAGATGAAGAGGCCGCGCGCGAAGAAGCGCGCAGCATCAGGGGCGAACCCAGGGAGCGCGACGATGAAAGACGTTGAACCGAAGCTGATCGTGCGCTATACGGCCAACGAGCGCACCAATCACTGGATTACCGCGATCACGTTCGTGCTGCTCGCGCTGTCCGGTCTCGCGATGTTTCATCCGGCGATGTTCTGGCTGTCCGCGCTGTTCGGCGGAGGTCAATGGAACCGTATTCTGCATCCGTTTATCGGCGTCGTGATGTTTGCGTCGTTCCTGATCCTCGCGCTGCGCTTCTGGCATCACAATCACTTCGACGCAGCGGATCGCGTGTGGCTCAGGAAATTCCGCGACGTGCTCGCCAAGCGCGAGGACAACCTGCCGGAAGTCGGCCGCTACAATGCGGGACAGAAGCTGCTATTCTTCCTGATGGTGGTTTGTCTCGTGCTGTTGCTCGCAAGCGGTATCGTGATCTGGCGGCGCTATTTCTCGATCTATTTTCCGATCGAGGTCATCCGCCTCGCCTCGGTCGTGCATGCGGTCGCGGCGTTCGCGCTCATCGTCGGCATCATCATCCACGTTTATGCGGCGTTGTGGGTCAAGGGTTCGATTCGTGCGATGACAAGCGGCACGGTGACCTGGGGATGGGCGAAGAAGCATCACCCGCGCTGGTTCCGCGAGAGCATCAAATAGCGCGTATCGAGCATCGCGCAACGAGCAGCACGCATGGCGCGCGCCGCCTCTTTCCGGGGGCGGCGCATGCAGGCAAGCCGCCGGCCCGGCTGGGCGCGGCGGCTTTTTCTTTGGGGAGTAGACCTGCCGTGACGCAACGTATCCTCGACCCATCTGAAATTCAGGCGCTCGATCCCTCTGCCATTCCCCGTATTCGATTACCCGAACGCGCGACGCATTTTGCGGCACGCGCCGCACGGTTGCGCCAGCTCGCAGACCACAATCCGATCGGCGGTTATGTGCGGCTGATGGCGGCGCTCGTCGACGCGCAGCAGCACGCGCTGGAGCATTTCAGCGCGCGCATGCCTGCGCGTGACGCAATTGCGAATGCGCAGCGTCATTCGATGCCGATCCTGCCCGCGCTGTCTGGCGAACGCGATCCGCAGTGGCGCGATGTACTGCGCCGGCTGGTCGATCGCGTCGAAGTGGCGGGCGCCATCACGCCCGCGCTCGCGAAGGTGCTCGACGTGCTGCGCACGATGAGCGATGCGGAACTCGACGCGCAAGCCGACGCGCTGCTCGCGCAGCGTTACGCCGAAGTGGCGCCCGCGACCGCGCCATTCATCATGGCCGCGCTCCAGGTGGTGTGGACCGACCTCGCGAGCCGGCTCGATATTCAGGACGTGCCTTATGTCGATGCGCCGGGCGCGTGCCCCGTTTGCGGCGTGCCGCCGGTCGCGAGCATTGTGCGCATCGGCGGCGCGTATCACGGTTATCGCTTCACGCAGTGCAGTCTGTGCGGGACCGAGGCGCACGTCGTCCGTGTGAAATGCACGAATTGCGATTCCACCAAGGGCATCGCGTATCACGGTATCGAGGGCGGTAATCCCGCGCTAAAGGCCGAATCGTGTGACGAGTGCCATACGTATCGCAAGATCGGCTATCAGGAGAAGGATTTCGACTTCGAGCCGCTCGCTGACGATCTCGCGAGCCTCACGCTCGATCTCCTGATGAGCAACGCGGGCTATCAGCGCGCGAGCCCGAATCCGCTGCTCTGGCCGGAAGCACCCGCCGATCAATGAACCAGCGAGCGCACGATGAGCGAAACCGTGGGACAGGAAGCGCGGGATGACGCCCGCGCGCTGAACGCGTTGCTCGCGAAGATGCCGGCCGTCGAGCGTGTTATCGCATCTGCGCAGGCGCAGCCGCTGATTGCGACGTACGGGCGCACGCAGGTGCTGGCGGCCATTCGCGCGACGCTCGAAGGCTGGCGCAGCGATGCGCAGGCGGGCACGCTGATCGTGCCCGCGGACGCCGCCGTGCCATTCGCGCCGGAGTCCGTGATCGACCACGCGACGAAGGTTCTCGCTGCGCGTGCGCAAAACCGCCTGCGCCCAGTGTTCAATCTGACCGGCACGGTGCTCCATACGAATCTCGGGCGCGCGCTGCTTCCCGATGAAGCCGTGCGCGCGGTCGCGCAGGCGCTTGTGCAACCCGTCAATCTGGAGTTCGATCTCGCAACGGGCAAGCGCGGCGACCGCGACGATCTGATTGACGACCTGATCTGCGAACTGACAGGCGCAGAGGCGGCCACGGTCGTGAACAATAACGCGGCGGCGGTACTGCTCTCGCTCGCGGCGCTCGCCCCGCGCAAAGAGGTGATCGTCTCGCGCGGCGAACTGGTCGAAATTGGCGGCGCGTTCCGTATTCCGGACATCATGGGCCGTGCGGGCGCGCGACTGCGCGAGGTGGGCACGACTAACCGGACGCATGTTTCCGATTACGAATCGGCAATCAATAAACATACCGCGCTGCTGATGAAGGTCCACTGCAGCAACTACGCCATCAGCGGCTTCACGAAGAGCGTCGGGCTTGACGAACTCGTGCCGCTTGCGCGCGCAAACGGATTGCCCGTTGCCGTGGATCTGGGCAGCGGGACACTGATCGATCTCACGCAATGGGGACTGCCTGCAGAAACGACTGTGCGCACAACCATCGAGGCCGGTGCGGACCTCGTCACGTTTAGCGGCGACAAGCTGCTCGGCGGCCCGCAGGCCGGGCTGATCGTCGGTCGCAAGGCTTTGATCGCGAAGATCAAGAAGCATCCGCTGAAGCGTGCACTGCGTGTCGGCAAACTTACGCTCGCCGCACTCGAACCCGTGTTGAAGCTCTACCAGACGCCGGAATTTCTGCGTGAAAGGCTCACGACACTGCGTCTGCTCACGCGTCCCGTCGCGCAGATGCAGGAGAGTGCGATGCGCGCGTTGCCGGTGCTCCAGCACGCGCTGGGCGATGCGTATGCGGTGAGCGTCGAACCGATGTTCAGCCAGATCGGCAGCGGCGCACTGCCCGTGGACGTGTTGCCGGGCAGCGGACTCGTCGTGCGTCACGCGGGCAAGGTCGGCAGCGGCCGCGCGCTGATGAAGCTCGAACGCGCGTTGCGCGCGTTACCGCGCCCGGTGATCGGGCGCATTGCCGACGACGCATTGCGGCTCGACATGCGCTGCATCGAGGGCGCTGATGAAGTGGCGTTCATCGCGCAACTCGCGGAGCTGCGGCTGTGATCATCGGCACGGCGGGCCATATCGATCATGGCAAAACCACGCTGGTCCACGCGCTGACGGGTGTCGATACAGACCGGCTCAAGGAGGAGAAGGCGCGCGGCATCTCTATCGAACTGGGCTACGCCTACACACCGCTGCCGAACGGCGACGTGCTGGGTTTCATCGACGTGCCCGGTCACGAAAAGCTCGTTCATACGATGGCGGCGGGTGCGTGCGGCATCGACTTCGCGCTGCTTGTCATCGCCGCCGACGATGGCGTGATGCCGCAAACGCGCGAACATCTCGCGATCCTGCAATTGCTGGGCGTGAGCGCGGGCGCGGTCGCATTGACGAAAACCGACCGCGTGGACGCGGCGCGCATGGCCGAAGTGCGCGCCGAGATTGGTGCGTGGCTTGCGACCACGTCGTTTGCCGATGCGCCGTGCTTCGAGACGCAGGCGACCCGGTCGGACGACGCAGGCGTGGCAAGTCTCGACGCTTATTTGCGCGAGCACGCAATGAGTTGGCAGGCGCGGCGCGACGACGGGCTGTTCCGGCTGGCCGTGGACCGCGTGTTCACGTTGACGGGGCAGGGAACGGTTGTGACGGGCACGGTGTTCGCGGGCCGCGTGCAGACGGGCGATGCATTGCTGCTTGCGCCAGCCGGATTGCCTGTGCGCGTGCGCAGTATTCACGCGCAGAACCGTGCGGACGAAACGGGCCGCGCGGGGCAGCGATGTGCGTTGAATCTCGCGGGTGTCGACAGGGAGCAGATTGCGCGCGGCGACTGGATTGTCGATGCGAGGCTCGGGCAGTCCACGACGCGACTCGATGCCGAATTGAAACTGCTCGACGAAGCGGACGTTACGCTGCGTCACTGGTCGCCGCTGCACGTTCACCTGGGGACGATGCATCGTGTGGCTAACGTTGTGCTGCTAGAGGGCGAGACTCTTGTGCCCGGCGAGTGCGCGCGTGTGCAACTCGTTTTCGAAACACCGATAAGCGTATCTCCCGGCGACCGATTCATCGTGAGGGATGCTCAGGCGACGCATACGGTCGGTGGCGGCCGTGTGCTCGATCCCTTCGCACCGGCGCGGCGCCGCCGCACGCCGGAACGCATCGCGTGGCTGGATGCATTGCGCACGTGGCTCGACGTAGAACGCATCGAACCGTTGCTCGCGCAGGCACCCTGCGGCATTGCACGATCAGTGCTCACGCAACTGAGCGGCTACGCGGCGAACGTGCTGGCGCTGCCAGCCGATGTCGTTGAAATCGCACCGCGTGAGCGCGCGGACGAGGGCGTGGTGATTGCGCGGCATCACTGGGAACAGATGGCCGCGCGTGTTGCTGAGGCGCTCGCGCAATTTCACGTACGTACGCCGGACGAACAGGGACCGGACGTGGCGCGTTTGCGGCGCATGACGATGCCGCTCGCGAGTGACGCGGTGTGGCGCGCGGTGGTCGATTCGCTGGTGCGGGAAGGGCGCATCGTACGCAGCGGGCCGTGGCTGCATCTGCCGTCGCATACGGTGCGGCTCGATGCCGATGAGGAAGCGCTGGCCGCGTTGTTGAGATCGTTGATCGCGCAAGGACGTTACGATCCGCCGTGGACGCGGGACCTTGCAAACGAAACACGTCAGCCCGAGGAGAACGTGCGCGCGTTGTTGCGCAAGCTGGCTCGTCTCGGTCTGCTGTATCAGGTCGTACGCGATCTCTTTTACGATCGCGAGGTCATGCACGAACTTGCGCGCCTCGTTGCACGGCTGGCGCAGGCACGAGACGGCGCAGTGGGCGCCGCAGCGTTTCGCGATGCTACGGGACTCGGGCGCAAGCGCGCGATCCAGCTCCTGGAGTTCTTCGATCGCGTTGGATATACTCGCTTCCAGCGCGAACGGCACCTGCTGCGTGCCGATAGCCGGTTGAACGATGTGCTTTGAATATCGCGCGATGCCAGGCGCGTATTCAGGTTAGCGAAGGAAGGCATTCGTATCCGGTGGTACGGCCGGGCTTCAAACCCGGTTGGGGGCGTCAGCCGTTCCCAGGTCGGTTCGACTCCGGCTGCTTTCCGCCATACCTGTTCATTTTCATGATCGGCACCCCTGTAGAGGTAACCATAAAACTTCCGCCTGGAAG
>NZ_SCRP01000030.1 GCF_004298475.1 Paraburkholderia sp.
CCGCGATTTGCCCGTGACGAGCCCGTGATCGCCCCGTCACCCGCGCGCACCGCATACCTGCGCGCTGTTTTGTCGGGTGCACACGGGCCGCGGCGGCCCGCACGCAGCACCACCAGCACGAAGTCGAGCGCGGCGCCGCTGCAAACCGCGTATCGGCCCGGTCGGCCGAGCGGTTAAACTCCACGGGTTGCACTACTTCCATTCGTTGACCTCTGGCATGCACACGGTAGTTCCTGGCTGGTTCGGCGCCTCCTCCATCTGGCTCATCCCTCTGATCTGGCGTCTCGTCAGATCCGTGCTGCCCGGCGGCACGGGCCTGCGCGGGCCGGGCACGATCCGGCTCTGGCTGGGATTTCTCGGCGTACTCGTCGCGAGCTGCACGCTCGAAGCCACGCTCATTCACATCAACGGGTTCAACGCGCTCGGACAGGCGCTGGCACTGGCGCTCGGGAAACACGTCGGCCATGTGGCCACGCCGCTCTCGATGATCGCGCTCTTCCTCGTGAGCCTGCCCTGGTTGTTCGATTCGCATTGGCGCAACATGCTCGCGCTCGCCGACGTTTCGCTCGGGCTCGGCCTGAACATTCGGGCGCGCCGCGACGATAGCGAAGTGCCGCGCGGCGAGCGGCGAAGCCGTCACCAGGCAGGCAGCGACGCGGCTTCCGCACATGGCGCCAGTGGCCTCTTTCCGCTTGATTCGCCGGCCACACTCGATGGTTCGCGGCCCCGGCGCCCGACCCCGTGGTACCCGCCCGCGACGGGCAAACGCACAACGGGCTCAACAAGCGCCACGGGAGCGGCTGCAGCGCGCGGCGAAGTGGCACGGGAGGTACGGGAGGTACGGGAGGTACGGGAGGTACGGGAGGTACGGGAGGTACGGGAGGCACGGGAGGCACGGGAGGTACGGGAGACCGCGACGTGGCGTGTCGAGCCGCGTCTGTCGGACACAGCGGATATCGCACCTGACTCGGGCCTGAGCGAGCCCGCAGCGCCAGCAGGATGGCTGCACGAAACGCCCGCCGCAGCCGTGCTTGCCGCGACAGGACCGGCTGCGGCCATCAATGCGCGCGCACCGATGGCGTCCGTTGTACCGCCGCTCAAGCAGACGCCCGGCGGCAGCACGCCGTGGCGCGCCGAACCGGTTCGGCCTCCGGTTTCGGGGGCGCACGCGAACGCCTCCCCCGCTTCGGCCGCATCCGGTATCGCGCATGGCGTGCGTGGCGCAGCGGCAACGCCGCCGCTCGATGGAATCAAGCCGCCCTTTGCCAGCCCGCTGCCGACCCGGCGCAACGTCGCGCAGCCCGTCGCGGGCAACACGGCTGCGCGCGTGGCGGCATCCGTGACGCCGCCGCGTCCGTCCAGGACATCGAGGCCGCCGCGCCCGTTCGTCTGGCCGACGAAATCCGCGCTCGCCGCGATGCAGGCGCAATCTGCCAGCAAGCCGATGGCAACGACGCCCGCCGCGCGCCCAGCCGCTCCGCAGCCTGCAGCGCCGGTCGACGCGCAACCGAACGTGCCGCTGTCAGACGACGTGCTCGAAACGCTGCGCTCGATCGACGAGAACACTGCGCGCTGGACAACGCTCGCGGGTGCGAGCCTCGCGCGCAGCACGGACGCTGACGGTCGTGCGCAGGCTGCGGCCGCCCATCGCGAGCACGTGCCGGAGCCCCGTCTCCCGGACGTCACGCAGGACAGCGCGGCACAAGCCGCTGTTACGACGAGCGACGCAGCGGACGTGCACAAGACGGCGGGACTGCTTCCGGCCGCCCCCACCGAAGTATGGCAACCGGAGCAGCACGTTGCGGCAGCGGCCGACGGCGAGATGAATGCGTCGCAGGCATTCGGCGTCTGGCAAGCCCGCTCCGCAACCGCGACTTTCGCGGCGCATCCCGGTTCGCTCACGGCGGTCGATGCGCCTCAGCCAGCACAGCCAGCCGTGTCGCACAACGCAGCGCCGCTCGCCGCCTCGACTCCGAACGACCTGCACGACGCGCATGAAGCACATGAAGCGGTGATCGAGCACGATCCGGCGAGCCTGTCATACGCGGCGCTCCCCGCTGCGGCAGCGTCCGTCGCTGCGCCCGACGCGGATGCGCAACCCCAAACCCCGCCTGCACACACCGTGACGCCGGATGCATCGCCGTACGGCGCGAGCTGGCATCAAAGCGCGTCCTCGTCGGCTGCGCAGGACGATGCGGCCGATCCATTCGCGTTCGCTCAGTCGCCGCAACCCGCGTGGCCAGCAACCGAGCATGGCCTCGCGCCGTGGACTCTGATGGACGACGAGCCGGCCGACAACGCCGCAGCAGCACCATCGGTCCCAGCGCCCGCAGACGATTACGCAGCGTTCGCCCCCACGCTCGCGGACATGCCGCCGCCCGCAGCGCCCGGCACGGCCCACGCGCAAGCCACGCCCGTGGCGAGCGAAACAATCGACGCAGAGGAACCCGCCCTGCCCGCTTCCGAAACAGCGGCGACCGGCTCGAATATCGTGCGCTTCCCGCGCATCGCGCATGACGCGCAGCGCGTGACGGCTGAAGCCGCCGCACCCGTCGCGGCGAGCGAGAGTGACCTCGGACAGCAGATCGAAAGCACCGGCACGGCGAACGTTCCCGCGTGGCACGCCGCAGCCTCATTCGACTGGCAAGCGACGCAGCCTGCCCTGGCAAACACGCAGGCAAACGCGCTGGTGGAAGTCGTGGCAGACGCGCCGCCCAGCATGGATATGGCCGCAATCGCACCCGTGCCGATGCCGCCCGTGCTGATGCCATTGAGCATGGATCTTGCGCCCGCGCCGTGGGAAATCCCGCTCCCGCACACGACGGACGCACTCACCGCACCAGACGCACTCAAGGCACCAGCCGCACCGAATGCAGCCGATGCAACGTACGCGGCCCCGGCCGCCGCCGAAGCGACGCCGGAAGCGGCGCCAGAAGCCGCTTCGCGCCAGCCGGTGCGCGGCCACGCGCCCACGATGTTCGCATTCCAGCCGCTCGCCGCATCGACTGTCGAGCTGCCCGGCCTCGATCTGCTCGAAAGCCCCTCCACGGACATCGACCCGGTCCCGGAAGCCGCGCTCGCCGAGACGGGCCAGCTGATCGAGCAGCGCCTCCAGGAGTTCAAGGTGCCGGTCACGGTGGTCGGCGCGTCGGCGGGCCCGGTCATCACGCGCTTCGAAGTCGAGCCCGCGCTCGGCGTGCGCGGCAGCCAGATCGTCGGCCTCATGAAGGACCTTTCGCGCGGCCTCGGTCTCACGTCGATCCGGGTGGTCGAAACGATCCCCGGCAAGACCTGCATGGGGCTCGAACTGCCCAACGCGCGCCGCCAGATGATCCGGCTGTCCGAGATCTTCGAATCGGCGCCCTGGCTGCGCTCGACCTCGAAGCTCACGCTCGCGATGGGCAAGGACATCGTCGGCCTGCCGGTCGTCACCGATCTCGCGAAAGCGCCGCACATGCTCGTTGCGGGCACAACCGGCTCCGGCAAGTCCGTCGCAATCAACGCGATGATCCTCTCGCTCCTCTACAAAGCCACGCCCGAGGACGTGCGGCTCATCATGATCGATCCGAAGATGCTCGAACTCTCGGTCTACGAGGGCATTCCGCATCTGCTCGCGCCCGTCGTCACCGACATGAAGCTCGCCGCCAACGCGCTCAACTGGTGCGTCGGCGAAATGGAAAAGCGCTACCGGCTGATGTCGGCGGTGGGCGTGCGCAATCTGGCGGGCTTCAACCAGAAGATCTGCGACGCCGCCGCGCACGAGAAGAAGATCGGCAATCCGTTCTCGCTCACGCCCGAGGCGCCCGAACCGCTCGCGCCGCTGCCGATGATCGTCGTCGTGATCGACGAACTCGCCGATCTCATGATGGTGGCGGGCAAGAAGATCGAAGAGCTGATCGCGCGGCTCGCCCAGAAGGCGCGCGCGGCGGGCATCCACCTGATTCTCGCGACGCAGCGGCCTTCGGTCGACGTGATCACGGGCCTCATCAAGGCCAATATTCCGACGCGCGTGGCGTTCCAGGTGTCGTCGAAAATCGACTCGCGCACGATCCTCGACCAGATGGGCGCCGAGTCGCTGCTCGGCCAGGGCGACATGCTGTTCCTGCCGCCCGGCACCGGCTATCCGCAGCGCGTGCACGGCGCGTTCGTCGCCGACGAGGAAGTGCACGCCGTGGTCGAGTATCTGAAGCAGTTCGGCGAGCCCGAGTACGTGGAAGGCATCCTCGACGGCCCGGCGAGCGATGGCGCAGCGCAGGATCTCTTCGGCGACGCGCCCGATGCCGAAGCCGATCCGCTCTACGACGAAGCCGTCGCGTTCGTCGTGCGCACGCGGCGCGCGTCGATCTCGTCGGTGCAGCGGCAGTTGCGCATCGGCTATAACCGCGCCGCGCGGCTCGTCGAGCAGATGGAAGCGGCGGGCCTCGTCTCGCCGATGGGCATCAACGGCAGCCGCGAAGTGCTCGCGCCCGGCCAGCCCGAGTGAGGCACACGCGGCACACGCGGCACCTACAGCACGCGCCAGCGCCCTGGCTGGCGCACGCCGCTGTTGTCCCGCCTCTCAGCGCGTTAGAACGCGTTGGAACGTTAGCGCGCGACGAACTTGAAATCGACCGGCGAAGGGATATCGAGCCGCTTCGGGTCCGGCCCGAGCAGCCCGGTCTGCGGATCGCGGCGGAACACATAAGCGGTGTCGCTGCCCTGATTGCCGACGATCAGCCAGCGCCCGGTCGGATCGATGGCGAACTCGCGCGGCGCCTTGCCGAGGCTCGACTGGCGTCCGATGCGCGCGAGTTTCCCGTTCGTTGCGTCCACAGCGAAGATCGAGATGTCGTTGGCATCGCCGCGATTCGACACGTAAAGAAAGCGCCCATCCGGCGACAGATGCAGCGCCGCTGCGCCCACAGCGCCCTTGAAGCCGGGTTCGACGAGCGGCTCGACCTGTTCGGGCGTGAGGTGCCCGTCGCGATAGCGCAGCACGGTGACCGTCGCGTCGAGTTCGCTCGTGAGATACGCGTGGCGTCCGTCGTTGCCGAAGACCAGATGGCGCGGGCCGGAACCCGCCGGCATGGCCGTGTAGCGCGCTTCGGCCAGGTCAGCCGGGGCGACCGCCGCGCCGCCGTCCGGCGTATAGCGGTAGGCATAGAGCTTGTCGGCGCCCAGATCCTGCGCGAAGACGAAGTGGCCGTCGGGCGAGAACACCGTCGAGTGAACATGCGCATTGTCCTGGCGGCCTTTTACCGGGCCGCCGCCCTCGTGATGCACGGTGAGCGCGGCCGCGCCGAGCTTGCCGTCGGGTTCGACGGGCAGCACCGCGAAGCTGCCGCCCGGATCGGCGGCGATCGAGTAGTTCGCAACGAGCAGATAGCGCCCGTCGGGCGACAGGCTCAGATAGCATGGATCGTTGCCTTCGGCCGACACCTTGTTCAGAAACGCGAGCTGCCCGCTCGCGGGATCGAAGCCGAACGCGCTCACGTCGCCGCGCAGCGAAGCCGGACCGTCGTCGCCGGGCAGTTCGTTGACCGCGTAGACGAAGCGTGCGTCGCGGCTCACGACCAGATACGACGGATTCACGGTTTTCGCGACGCTCAACGGCGTCGCTTCACCTGTGTTCGCATCGAAGCGATAGACATAAAGCCCTTCGCCCTTGCCGCCGGTGTAGGTCCCGACGATCAGGTTGAAGATGCCGTCCGTGGACGCGGCGGCGGACGCGGCGGCGGACGATTGTGCGAAGGCGGTGGTGACGGCAGCGCAGGCCATGATGACAAAACCTTGGGCGATTCGATGAACAAGTCTGCGCGCAAATGCACGCAGACGGGAGCGGAACGAAACAGGCACGGCGTATGCGTGTGCGGGACGCGTGAACAAGTCGATCTCCTGTTCGATTGAGCAAACTGGGTGCGGCAGACTTCAGTGAATTGCGGCAAAGCGGATCGGCGGTGCGCGCGAGCGCGCAATGATCCGATGAATCCGGATCGAGTATACGAGAGCGGTCGAACGCCCGCGTCCGGCGCGCCAGGGTATAAGGAGCAAACATGAACGTCCATCTCGCCATCGGCCCGCTCGCTTCGGTGATCGCGGGTGTCCTGATTCTCGCGGCGCCGCGCCTGCTCAACTACATCGTCGCGGTCTATCTGATCATCATCGGGCTGATCGGGCTCTTCGGCTTTCACGGCCACCTCTGAACAGTCATCGTGCGGTGCACCAGGCCATAGCGCACGCACAGCAGCAAAACGCGTTGCACGACGGACCCCGCAGCCACTAATCTTGTGCGTACATCCGCCATTAAACCCTGCAACGCCTGCCAGAACCCAACATGCCCGCCCTCATCGAAGACTACGCCCTGATCGGCGACGGCCACACGGCCGCGCTGGTGTCCCGCGCCGGCTCCATCGACTGGCTCTGCTGGCCGCGCTTCGACTCCGGCGCCTGCTTTGCCGCGCTGCTCGGCACCGAAGAGAACGGCCGCTGGCTGATCGCGCCCGAAGCGGCCGACGGCGTCGAGATCAAGACCACGCGCCGCTACCGGGACGAGACCCTGATCCTCGAAACCGACTTCGAAACCCCCGAAGGCGCGGTCACGCTGATCGACTTCATGCCGCCCGGCAACGGCTGGTCGGAACTCGTGCGGATCGTCGTGGGCCGCCGCGGCACGGTGCGCATGCACACCGAACTCGTGCTGCGCTTCGACTACGGCTTTTCCGTACCGTGGGTGAGCCGGCTCACGTACGAAAGCGGCATCAAGGCGATCGTCGGCCCGGATACGGTCGTCCTGCGCACGCCCGTGAAGCTGCAAGGCGAGAACATGCGCACCGTCGCGCAGTTCGAAGTCAAGACGGGCGAACGCGTGCCGTTCTCGATGTCGTATGCGGCCTCGCATCTGCGCCTGCCGCCGCCGCGCGATCCGTTCACGGCGCTCGCGCGCACCGAAAACTACTGGTCCGAATGGTCGGCGCGCGGCACGGTCGAAGGCCGCTGGGCCGGGCCGATCCGCCGCTCGCTCATCACGCTCAAGGCGCTGGCCTACGAGCCGACCGGCGGCATCGTCGCCGCGCCCACCACCTCGCTGCCCGAGCAGCTGCGCGGCACACGCAACTGGGATTACCGCTACTGCTGGCTGCGCGACGCAACCATCACGCTGCTCGCCATGATGCGCGGCGGCTACTTCGACGAGGCGCGCGCCTGGCGCGACTGGCTTGGCCGCGTCATGGCGGGCTCGCCGTCGCAGTTGCAGATCATGTACGGACTCGCGGGCGAGCGCCGCCTGCCCGAATTCGAAGTCGACTGGCTGCCCGGCTACGAGGACGCCAAACCCGTGCGCATCGGCAACAACGCGGTCGGGCAGCTTCAACTCGACGTCTACGGGGAAGTGGCGAACGCCCTGCATCTGGCGCGCGTAGGCGGACTGCAGGCCGACGATACCGCGTGGGCGATCCAGACCGCGATGCTCGAACACCTCGCACAGATCTGGACCGAGCCCGACGAGGGCATCTGGGAAACGCGCGGCGGCCGCCAGCACTTCACGTTCTCGAAGGTCATGGCCTGGGTGGCGTTCGACCGCGCGGTCAGATCGGCGGAAAAGTTCGCGCTACCGGGGCCGGTCGATCACTGGCGCCAGGTGCGCGACGCGATCCACACGACGATCTGCGCGCGCAGCTTCAACCCGAAGCTCAACTCGTTCACGCAGACCTACGACGGCACCGAACTCGACGCGAGCCTGCTGCTCATGCCGCTCGTCGGCTTCCTGCCCGCGTCGGACTCGCGCATCGCGGGGACGGTTGCGGCGATCGAGCGCGACCTGATGTGGGAAGGCTTCGTGATGCGCTATCGCACGACCGAATTCGACGACGGTCTGCCGCCCGGCGAGGGCACCTTCCTCGCATGCAGCTTCTGGATGGTCGACAACCTCGCGCTGCAGGGCCGCATGGACGACGCGCGCCGGATGTACGAGCGGCTGCTGTCGCTCGCCAACGACGTCGGCCTGCTGTCCGAGGAATACGATCCGGTTTCGGGGCGGCTGGTCGGGAATTTCCCGCAGGCGTTCTCACACGTCGCGCTCGTCCATACAGGCCTGAATCTGATGCGGCACGAGCAGGAAATGGCGAAGGAAATCGGCCATCCGCCGTGCGCAGGCGTGCCGGTGGAAACGGAAACTGTTACGGTGCCGTGACTGTTGCGGCGCCGTGACGCAAACGATGCGTTTTTCGTAGCTGCGTTAAACTAAGGTTGTTGCGCTGCACAACGATCTGGCACTCGAAAGAAATTTGTGTGGCGCCAGTATTGAAACGTTGCGGCGCACCGTATATTTAACAACTACACTTGTCCGGCTCACTTTCGCAACGCGCGATTACGACGCACAAACGAGCGTGAGCCGGATTCGAACCACATCTTGACCGCTGGAGCGCCCATGCTCTACCACATCCGTGAATATCAGCGCGCACTGCTGAGCCCGCTGACCGCCTGGGCGCAGGCCGCCTCCAAGTCGTTTTCGAATCCCTCGAGCCCGTTTTCGCTGGTGCCGGGCGCAACGCGCCTCGCCGCCGGTTACGAGCTGCTGTATCGGCTCGGCAAGGATTACGAAAAGCCGGAATTCAACATCCGTCAAATCGTCAAGGACGGATTCAACATCCCGATCGTTGAGCAGACCATCATCGAGAAGCCGTTCTGCCGCCTGCTGCGCTTCAAGCGCTACGCCGACGACAGCTCGGCGGTCACGACGCTCAAGGACGAGCCGACCGTGCTGGTCTGCGCGCCGCTCTCGGGCCACCACTCCACGCTCCTGCGCGACACCATCAAGACGCTCCTGCAGGACCACAAGGTCTACGTCACCGACTGGATCGACGCGCGCATGGTGCCGCTCGAAGCCGGCCCGTTCCGCCTCGACGACTACGTCGCGTACATCGAGGAATTCATCCGCCATATCGGCGCGCGCAACCTTCACGTCCTCTCCGTGTGCCAGCCGACCGTGCCGGTGCTCGCGGCCATTTCGCTGATGGCGAGCCGCGGCGAAGACACGCCGCTCACGATGACGATGATGGGCGGCCCGATCGACGCGCGCCGCAGCCCCACGTCGGTGAACTCGCTCGCCACCGAGCATTCGCTCGAATGGTTTGCAAACAACGTGATCCACACGGTGCCCGCGAACTACCCGGGCGAAGGGCGCGCGGTGTATCCGGGCTTCCTGCAGCACGCGGGCTTCGTGGCGATGAATCCGGGCCGCCATGCCGCGTCGCACTGGGACTTCTACAAGAGCCTCCTGCGCGGCGACGAAGAGGATGCCGACGCGCATCGCCAGTTCTACGACGAATACAACGCCGTGCTCGACATGGCCGCCGAATACTACCTGGAGACGATCGAGACCGTGTTCCAGGAATTCCGCCTCGCGGAAGGCACGTGGGACGTGGCCGGCGAGCGCGTGCGTCCGCAGGACATCCGCAACACGGCGCTGCTCACGATCGAAGGCGAACTCGACGACATCTCGGGCGCAGGACAGACGCGCGCCGCGCACGACCTGTGCACGGGCATCCCCGAAGAGCACAAGCATCACCTCACCGCCGAGAAGTGTGGCCACTACGGCATCTTCTCGGGCCGCCGCTGGCGCACGATCATCTACCCGCAACTGCGCGAATTCATCCGCCAGCACGAAAAGGCGAAGCAGCACGCGGGCGAAAGCGCGGTCGCCTGACCCGCTCCGCCCGCCCAACCCGCCTGAGCACCGCCGTAAACACATAAAGCACGCGCGCCGCCCTGTGCGGCGCGCGTGCTTCTGGCTGTGCCGGTTGCGAAGCCCTGACGCTACTTGCGCATCAGGAATGCGAGCAGCATCTCGGTGTTGAGCTGGACCATCTCCGCGCGTTCGGCGGGTGTGTTGAAGTCGCGCCCGAGCGTCGCCGCAAGCGTGTAGCGGTTCGAGACGATGTAGTAGCCCATCCCCGAAAGCGTCACGTAAACACGCAGCGGATCGAGATTCGAGCGGAACAGTCCCGCCGACTCGCCGCGCGTGAGAATCGCACCGAGCGTTGCGACGATCGGCGAAATCATCTCGCGGATCCGCGTCGAGGTCTGGATATAGCGGGCCTCATGCAGGTTCTCGTTGTTGATGAGGCGCAGGAAGTCGGGGTGCTCGCGGTAGTAGTCCCAGACGAAATGTGCGAGCCGCGTGACGGCCTCGACCGGGGCAACGTCGGCGAGGTCGAGCGTGCGTTCGGCTTCGTTCAGTGCGAAGAACGCGTGCTCGAGCACGGCTGTAAACAGCTGCTCCTTGCTGCCGAAGTAGTAGTACAGCATGCGCTCGTTGGTTTCCGCGCGGCGTGCAATCTGGTCGACGCGCGCGCCGAACAGACCGCCATTTGCAAACTCTTCCGCCGCTGCGAGCAGGATACGACGACGTGTGCCTTCAGGATCTCTTTTGATTTTGGGTTGATTCATGGTGGCAGGATCGCTCGGTAAGCCGCGTTTCCGGATCACGCTGCGTGGTCTCTCCTCACCTGCGGCAGCGTTGAACGGGGCGCGCCAGATTAATGGACAGACACCCTTCATCCTATGGTCTTGCGTTACCTTTTTTAATTGTCAGTCCTGGTTGCCGTGTTCTGCGCTTTCTTCCGGCGCTATCTGGCGGCCCTTTCCCCGGACACGGTACTTCGGCGCGGTACTTCACCGCTGTACTTCGACGCCGCACTTCGACGCCGCACTTCGACGCTGTACTTCGAAGTAAGCGCTTTGATTATGGCACATGGCCCGGCAATGGCAATGCGTGAAATCGGCGATAATGCTAACTTTGGCGCCGCGACCGCGCGCCGCAACGTTGCGGCGCGCAAGAGGTGACCCGGCCCACCCAGACGCCGCAACAGTGAAAGATTCCCAAACGCTTGCAGACCGCATCGAGGATCTGCTGCCCCAGACGCAATGCACGAAGTGCGGCTACAACGGCTGCCGGCCCTACGCCGAAGCCATCGCAGCAGGCACGGCCAGCTACAACCAGTGCCCGCCCGGCGGCGCCGAAGGCGTCGCGCGCCTCGCGAAGCTGCTCGGCAAGCCCGTCATTCCGATCAATCCCGTCAACGGCGCCGAACGGCCGCGCCCGGTCGCGTTCATCGACGAAAGCCTGTGCATCGGCTGCACGCTGTGCATGCAGGCCTGCCCCGTCGACGCGATCGTCGGCGCGCCCAAGCAGATGCACACGATCGTCAAGGACCTCTGCACGGGCTGCGATCTTTGCGTGGCGCCTTGCCCTGTCGATTGCATCGCGATGATCCCGATCACCGGCACGGCGACCGGCTGGGATGCCTGGACGCAAGAACAGGCCGACGAAGCCCGCGTCCGCTACGGGCGCCGTGAGGCACGGCTCGCCAGCGAGCGCGATGCCGCCGAAGCGCGGGCCGCAGCCCGGCGCGCGGCTGCTTCGCCTGCCTCTTCACCGGCATCTTCGGAAGCAGCATCGGCAGCAAGCGCCGCCTCCAGCGCCGGATCTACGGCAACCGCACCGGGCGCGGCCACGCCCGGAAGCGACGCCGAAGCGAAGAAAAAGGCGATCATCGAAGCCGCGCTCGAACGCGCGCGGCGCAAGAAGGCGGAGATGGCCGAGCGCGGCGTCGGCCCGCGCAACACCGAAAACGTCAGCGCCGACGTGCAGGCACAGATCGATGCAGCAGAAGCGCGCCGTCACCGGCTCGGCGTCGGCGAGTCCGCGCAGAACGGCGAGCCCGCCCCCGCGCCCCACCGCGACAACACGCGCGGCAACGACGACGACACACCCGCCTGAGCACACGCGACCACGCCCACGATCGATGAACGCCACCAAGCGCCGCGCCATCTACGAAACGCTGCAGAGCCTCAATCCGCACCCGAAACCCGAGCTCGAATTCACATCGCCATTCGAACTCCTGATTGCCGTGATGCTCTCGGCGCAGGCGACCGACGTTTCGGTCAACAAGGCCACGCGCAAGATGTTTCCGGTCGCGAACACGCCGGAGAAGCTGCTTGCGCTCGGCGAGGAAAGCGTCGCGGGCTACATCAAGACCATCGGTCTTTATCGCTCGAAGGCGCGCAACGTGATCGCGACCTGCGAGATCCTGCTCGCCCAGCACGGCGGCGAAGTCCCGCACACGCGCGAAGCGCTCGAAGGCCTGCCCGGCGTCGGGCGCAAGACAGCGAACGTGGTGCTCAACATCGCATTCGGCCAGCCGACCATCGCCGTCGATACCCACATCTTTCGGGTTGCGAACCGGACCGGACTCGCGCCCGGCAAGGACGTGCGCGCCGTCGAAACCGCGCTCGAAAAATTCACGCCGCCCGAATTCCGCCAGGACGCGCACCATTGGCTGATCCTGCACGGGCGCTACGTGTGCAAGGCGCGCCGCCCGGAATGCTGGCACTGCGCGATCGAGCCGCTCTGCGAGTACAGGCCGAAGACGCCGCCGCCCGATCTCTGAGCGACGCCCACGGCCGACAACGGCCGCGCACCGCGCGGCGTAAAATGAGCCTTCGATTCAAACGTCACGCCCCATCACAGAAGATGTTCAATCCCAGCCGCGACGAAGTCCGCCGCTTTTTCACCGAGACCTGGCGCAAGCAGCGCGCGGGCGAAATCCTCACGCCGCTCGAAGCGATTGCCGCCGACTGGATCGTCGAGCATCCGGAGTACCACGCGGAACTCGCCGATGCCGACGCAGCAGCCGGGCAGGACTACTCGCCCGAGCGCGGCCAGAGCAACCCGTTCCTGCATCTGTCGATGCACCTCGCGATCAGCGAGCAGCTTTCGATCGACCAGCCGCCCGGCATCCGCGCGGCGCACGAACGGCTCGCGGCGCGGCTCGGCACGACGCACGACGCGCAGCACGCGATCATGGAATGCCTCGGCGAGACGATCTGGGAAGCGCAGCGCACCAACACGCCGCCCGATAGCGACGCCTACCTCGCCCGCATCCAGCGCCGCGCCTCGCGCGACTGACCTCGACTGATATCACCTCGCCCGCTTGCGGCACGCATAAAAAACCCCCGCGTAGGTCTCGCTGAAAAGCGTGAGACCTTCGCGGGGGGATTACCCGATAATGCCGGGATTAAAGCAATATGCGGCGCCTGCCGCGCGCGTCAACGCACCGCTACTTCTTGTTGACCAGATCGCCGCTGAGCGATTCGATATACGCGGCGAGATCCTTCATGTCGGTCTGCGAGAGACTCTGCACCTGCGCCTGCATGATCGGATTGTTGCGGCCCAGATGCGGGTTGCCATTGCCCATCTGATACTGGCGCAACGCCCAGTAGATATAGTCCGCGTGCTGGCCCGCCAGCTTCGGATATTCGGGGCTTATCGGCTTGTTCAGGTTGGCGCCGTGGCAGGCGGCGCAGTTATGGACGTCGGCGAGCCGTTTGCCGTTCGCCGCATCGGCTGCGTGCGCCGGATTGAACGCGAGCAGCGCGGCCAGCGACGCCGCGCATGCGGCGCCTTTCACGAGCGCGGCAAACGCGTGGCCGTCAACATCGGCGAAGAAAGACTGCGCGGCCTGGGTGGGCTTGTTCATGAATTCTCCTGTATCGGCCAGCGTTGGCGCATCGACCAGCGTGAGCACTTGCGCGTCTGCTCCGGTCCCATGCAAGTCGATTGCCAACCGGCGCCGCTTACCTCTCGGGATTGTTCTTCGACGTAGCGGTCTGCGCCGCGTAGTAGGCCGCGACATCGGCGATGTCCTGCTCGGTCAGCGAGGAGGCAATCGCATGCATCGTCGGAAAGCGCCGGTCGCCCTTCTTGTAGCCGCGCAGCGCGTTTTCGATGTACGCGGCGTTCTGGCCGCCCAGCATGGGAACGTGATAGACCTCGGGATAAGCCGCGCGATAGTCGGGAATACCATGACAGCCGATGCACATCGCCACCTTGTCCCGACCCGCCTTTGCGTTGCCGACGACATCCGCGCGAGCCGTGGCCGCAAAACCCGCCAGCGCCGCCAACGCCCCGATTGCGACGTGCCTGCCGATAATTTTTTTCATAGCATTCAACCTCGCTTGAGGGAAACCGAACGCCCGGGCCGCAGGTGACGGCCAGCGCCGTGTTTTGCCGCGTTCTGCTGTGTTGTGCCGCCTTGCTCCGTATTGCGCAGTATGAACCGCCAGCTTCTACTCGCTGCTTGCTTTTCTCGCTTTTACCCGCTTTTACTTTTTTATGTCGCTGTGCAAGCTGAAAAAAAATCGAACCGATTGTACCGCGACGCCCTGCCGCACGTCCACACGGTGCGCCACGCCTGGCGGGCCCTGGCGGGCGGCGCGAAAATCCGGGGGCGCGCCCCGCGGCACGCAAAAGAGCCTTCCGACGCCACCTCGCATCTGACTTATACTGGGATTTTTTTTCAGCGAGCGGCTTCATCATGTGCGCCAGGCGTTTCGAAGGCTCATCGCAGTACGTCGCCACCGACGATCTCAAACTCGCGGTCAACGCCGCGATCACGCTGAAACGCCCGTTGCTCATCAAGGGTGAACCCGGCACCGGCAAGACCATGCTGGCCGAGGAAGTCGCCGCGGCGCTCGGCATGCCGCTCATGCAGTGGCACATCAAATCGACCACGAAAGCGCAGCAGGGCCTCTACGAATACGATGCGGTCTCGCGGCTGCGCGATTCCCAGCTCGGCGACGAGCGCGTGAAGGACATCGGCAACTACATCGTGAAGGGCGTGCTGTGGCAGGCGTTCGAATCGGATGAACAGAGCGTGCTGCTGATCGACGAGATCGACAAGGCCGATATCGAATTCCCGAACGATCTGCTGCGCGAGCTCGACCGCATGGAGTTCTACGTCTACGAGACGCGCGAACTCATCAAGGCGAAGCAGCGCCCGCTCGTCATCATCACGTCGAACAACGAGAAGGAACTGCCCGACGCGTTCTTGCGCCGCTGCTTCTTCCACTACATCAGCTTTCCCGACGCAGCCACGATGCAGCGCATCGTCGAGGTGCACTATCCGGGCATCCGCAAGCAACTGCTCAACGCTGCGCTCGAAAGCTTCTTCGAGCTTCGCAACGTTGCGGGCCTGAAGAAGAAGCCTTCGACATCCGAGCTGCTCGACTGGCTCAAGTTGTTGCTCGCGCAAGAGATTCCGCTCGAAGCGCTGCGCGCGGCCGACGGCCAGAAGTCCATGCCGCCGCTCGCAGGCGCGCTGCTCAAGAACGAACAGGACATGACCCTGTTCGAGCGGCTCATCTACATGAACCGTCACAATCGTTGAACCGCGCGCAGTCGTCCAAGGAAAACCCAGGAAAACCCGCTATGAGCCGCTGGATCGAACCCGTCACGCTGAAGGGCGAGCACGTCACGCTGGAGCCGCTCACGGCGCAGCACACGCAGGCGCTCGCCGCGGCAGCCGCCGATGGAGAACTCTGGAAGCTCTGGTACACGAGCGTGCCCGCGCCCGGCGAAGAAGGCGCGTATGTCGATGCCGCGCTCGCCATGCGCGAGCGCGACGGCACGCTGCCGTTCGTGGTGCGCGACAGCGCAGGCGACGTGATCGGCTCGACGCGCTTTTTCAACGTCGACGAAAAGAACCACCGCCTCGAAATCGGCCATACGTGGTACGCCAAACGCGTGCAGCGCACCGGCCTGAACACCGAAGCCAAGCTGCTGCTCCTCACGCATGCGTTCGAGACACTCGGCGCAATCGCCGTGGAGTTCCGCACCCACTTCATGAACCACGCGTCGCGCGCGGCCATCGCGCGCCTCGGCGCGAAGCAGGACGGCATCCTGCGCAATCACCAGGTTGGCCGTCAAGGCGAGTTGCGCGATACCGTCGTGTTCTCGATCATCGCGAGCGAGTGGCCCGCCGTGCGCGAGAACCTGTTGCTCAAGCTCGCACGCTGACACCGCGCGCACGTCGCGAGCCCGGAGACACCGCATGCTGATCGACTTCTTCTACACGCTGCGCGACGCGAAACTGCCGGTTTCCGTGAAGGAGTACCTGACACTCGTCGAAGCGCTCAAGGAACGCGTGATTCCGCCGTCGCTCGACGAGTTCTACTTCCTCGCGCGCATGACGCTCGTGAAGGACGAGCAATACTTCGACCGGTTCGATCAGGCGTTCGGCGCGTATTTCCGCGGCATCGAGAAGAAATCGGAACTCGCGTTCGACATCCCCGAGGACTGGCTCAAGAAGCGGCTCGAACGCGACTTCACGCCCGAACAGCGCGCGCAGATCGAGGCGATGGGCGGTCTCGACAAGCTCATGGAGCGCCTGAAGCAACTGTTCGAGGAACAGAAAGAGCGCCACGAAGGCGGCAACAAGTGGATCGGCACGGGCGGCACATCGCCGTTCGGCCACGGCGGCTTCAATCCCGAGGGCATCCGCATCGGCGGCGAAGGCGGCCAGCGCCGCGCCGTGAAAGTGTGGGATGCGCGCGCGTTTCGCGACTACGACGACCAGGTCGAGATCGGCACGCGCAACATCAAGATCGCGCTGCGGCGGCTGCGCCGCTTCGCGCGCGAGGGCGCGCACCAGGAGCTCGACCTGGACGGCACGATCCGCAGCACCGCCGCGAATGCGGGCTGGCTCGACCTCAAGATGGTCCCCGAGCGGCACAACAACGTGAAGGTGCTGATGCTGCTCGACGTAGGCGGCTCGATGGACGATCACATCCGGCGCACCGAGGAACTCTTTTCGGCGGCGAAGGCCGAGTTCAAGCATCTGGAGTTCTACTATTTCCACAACTGCGTCTACGACCATCTGTGGAAGAACAACCGCCGCCGCCACGCCGAGCGCATGCCCACGTGGGACCTGCTGCACAGGTTCACGCCCGACTACAAGCTGATCTTCGTCGGCGACGCCACCATGAGCCCTTACGAGGTGCTGCAGCCGGGCGGCTCGGTCGAGTACAACAACCCCGAAGCGGGCGCCGTGTGGCTGCGCCGTCTCGCCGACCACTTCCCGCGTTTCGCGTGGCTCAATCCCGAGCCCGAGCACCTGTGGGAGTACCGCCAGTCGGTGTCGATCATCCGCGAGATACTCGGCCACCGCATGTATGCACTGACCGTCGCCGGGCTCGAGACAGCCATGCGCGCGCTCAGCAAGTAATGCCAGCGCAGTAACACCGAAGCAGTAACACCAGAACGACAGACAAGCACGACGAGGAGACACACTGCATGACCGCGCCTTCATCCCCCGATCTCCGGACGTTCCGGCCCGGACCGCTGCGGCCTTTCGCGGACACGTCCGTGTCCACGGTGGTCGCTGGCTTCGTCGCGATGATGACGGGCTACACGAGTTCGCTCGTGCTGATGTTCCAGGCCGGCCAGGCCGCCCATCTGAGCGACGCGCAGATTTCTTCGTGGATCTGGGCGCTTTCCATCGGCATGGCCATCTGCACCATCGCCCTTTCCCTGTGGTTTCGCGCGCCGATCGTCGTCGCATGGTCCACGCCGGGCGCGGCGCTCCTCATCAGCTCGCTGCCGCACGTGCCCTATGCCGAGGCAATCGGCGCGTATCTCGTCTGCGCGCTGCTGCTCACGGCAGTCGGACTCACCGGCTGGTTCGACACGCTCATGAAGCGCATCCCGGCAGGCATCGCAGCCGCGCTGCTCGCGGGCATCCTGTTCGAGATCGGCATCGAGATCTTCCGCGCCGCGCAATACCAGACGCCGCTCGTGCTCACGATGTTCTTCGCCTATCTCGTCATCAAGCGCTACCTGCCGCGCTATGCGATCGTCGCCACGCTCGTCGTCGGCATTGCGGCCGCCGCCGCGCTCGGGCTGCTCGACTTCAGCCACTTCCGCGTGGCCGTCGCGAAACCCGTGTTCACCATGCCCGCGTTCTCGGTTGCGGCTATCGTGAGCATCGGCATTCCGCTCTTCGTCGTCGCGATGGCATCGCAGAACGTGCCCGGCATCGCCGTGCTGCGCGCCGACGGCTACGATCACAAGAGCGCGCCCTCTTCGCCGCTCATCGCGACCACCGGCATCGCATCGCTCGTGCTCGCGCCGTTCGGCTCGCACGGCGTCAATCTCGCCGCGATCACCGCCGCAATCTGCACCAACTCGCACGCGCACGAGGACCGCACCAAGCGTTATATGGCCGCCGTGTGGTGCGGCGTGTTCTATCTGATCGCGGGCACGTTCGGCGCGACCATCGCCGCGCTCTTCGCCGCGTTCCCGAAGGCGCTCGTCGTCTCGATCGCCGCGCTCGCGCTGTTCGGCTCGATCATGAGCGGCCTGACCAATGCGATGCAGGACGCAAGGCAGCGCGAAGCCGCGCTCGTCACGTTCATGGTGACGGCCTCGGGCCTCACGCTGCTCTCGATCGGCGCGGCGTTCTGGGGGCTCGTCGCGGGCGTGATCACGCAGGTCGTGCTGAGCGCGCGGCGCGCCTGAACCCGCTGAACCTGCTCTGAACCCGCTGAACCCACACCCAGGCGCCGTCGCGCCGGGCGGGCAGGCGGCGGCGGCCCCGACCGTGTCATCGCAGCACCCTGCAATCCGCCATAAAATGGCAGGCGTGAACCGCGCCCCGGGCAAGGCAGCGCTACGGGGTCCAATCAGCATCCCACCGCATTCTCCCGGCGCGCCTTCGGGCGCACGGCCGTTCAACTTTCAACTGTCACGGCGCCTTCGCGCCCTCAAGGCCTGACATGACTACCGCACTCGAGCAGCTCAAGCAGTACACCACCGTCGTCGCCGACACCGGCGACTTCCAGCAGTTCGTGCAGTACAAGCCGCAAGACGCGACGACCAACCCGTCGCTGATCCTCAAGGCCGTGCAAAAGGCCGAATACCGGCCGCTGCTCGAGAAAACCGTGCGCGATCACGCGTCCGAACCGGTCGAATCGATCATCGACCATCTGCTGATCGCCTTCGGCACCGAGATCCTCAAGATCATCCCGGGCCGCGTCTCGACCGAAGTCGACGCGCGCCTCTCGTTCGACACGAAGAAGTCGATCGACAAGGCCCATCACATCATCGATCTGTACAAGGCAGCCGGCATCCCGCGCGAGCGCGTGCTGATCAAGCTCGCATCGACGTGGGAAGGCATTCGTGCCGCCGAAGTGCTGCAGAAGGACGGCATCCGCTGCAACATGACGCTGCTGTTCTCGCTCGCGCAGGCCGCCGCATGCGCCGAAGCGGGCGCGCAACTGATCTCGCCGTTCGTCGGCCGCATCTACGACTGGTACAAGAAGGCCGCGGGCCCGAACTGGGACGAGGCGAAGGACGGCGGCGCAAACGATCCGGGCGTGCAGTCGGTGCGCCGCATCTACGCGTATTACAAGAAGTTCGGCTACAAGACCGAGGTGATGGGCGCGAGCTTCCGCACGACGAGCCAGATCGTCGAACTCGCAGGCTGCGACCTGCTCACGATCAGTCCCGATCTGCTGCAAAAGCTCCACGACAGCACGGCAACGGTCGAGCGCAAGCTTTCGCCTGAAGCGTTCAAGGGCATGGAAATCGCGCGCGTGCCGGTGGACGAAGCGTCGTTCCGCTTCCTCGTGAACGACGACGCGATGGCGACCGAAAAACTCGCGGAAGGCATCCGCGCGTTCGCCGCCGACGCCGTGAAGCTCGAAAAGCTGATCGAGGAAGTGCGCGCGCACTGACGCGCCGATGTGCACGGGCCGCGCAAACCTTTAGCGCGGCCGCTGCGCGATGGGCCTGCCGCAACGCGCCCTTCGCGCCTGTCGAGCCTGTCGTGGCCCTCGCGCCCTTCATAGCCCCTCGTGCCCCTCGTGCCTGTAGCGCCCCGCGGCGCCACCGCTCGCGTGGCTGCACGCCCCGCGCAACGCCCGTTCCCGGGCGCGTGCGCCGACTGTCCCTGGACAACCCGCTGGACAACCCGCCGAACAACCCGCTGGACAACTCGCGGGACAAAATCCACGCTGGCACGAACCTGCACGCCTAGAATCAGGACAGCGGCGCCCCTGCCGTGCAATCCGGCCCTGTCTTCGGGCCGGCCAGATGTCCCATCCCGCCAGGAAACCGACGATGCAGATCCAGCCCTACCTGTTCTACAACGGCACCTGCGACGAAGCGATCGCGTTCTACCGCGAGGCGCTTGGTGCGAAGGAGCTGATGAAGATGCGCTTCAAGGAAGCGCCGCCCGATCCGGCACGCCCGATGCCGCCCGAATTCGCCGAAAAAATCATGCACGCGACGCTCCAGATCGGCGACGCGGAACTCATGATGTCCGACGGCGGCTGCATGACGAAGGAAGACAAATTCCGGGGCTTCGGCATTTCGCTGACTGCGCCGGATATCGCGACGGCCGAACGGTATTTCAACGCGCTCGCGAACGGCGGGCAAGTAACGATGCCGTTCCAGAAGACCTTCTGGTCGCAGGGATTCGGCATGCTCGCCGACCGCTTCGGCGTGCCCTGGATGATCAGCGCGCCGCCGCTCGAGTCACCCGCTGCCTGACCTCCGCCAACGCCGCGCGCCTCACGCCATGCGGTGCACCGAGGCGCGCTCGATATTCCAGCGCGGCTCGGTTTCGAGCAGCAACGCGCGCAGCAGATCGACCTGCTCCTCCACGCGCAGACCGAGCCAGTACGGCCCCTGCATTTCCGGCGCGAGCGGCACGGCCGATGGCTCGGGCAACGCATCGCCGGGCGCGCGGCGTTCGCCGCCGTGGACGTACGACTCCTCGCCATCGAGCGGGCGCAGCGCACGCGCCGCCACATCGGGATGGCGAGCGCCGCCAAAGCGCAGCGCTCGCGCCGTCGCGAGCAGCGACTCGCGCACCCGCGCGCCGCGTCCGGCGAACGCAACCTGCACGATCTGCCGCTCGTAGCGCTCCATGCCCGTCGTCATGATCTCCAGCGCGCTCAGGAGCGAACGGTGCAGCCGCTGGATGGCTTCCAGACGCGCGAGCGGCACGTCGATCTCCTTGGCCACCGAAGGCATGAGCACGCGCAACTGCACGAGCCGGTCGTTCATGCGCATGAAGGCCGGCACCAGAACCTCGCTATCGGCAGGCTCGCCGCGCACGACCTGCGTGTAGATGTTTGCGCAATCACGCAGATTGTCGGCGAGCCGGTAGCGCCACGAATACGTCGCGTGCAGCGGCAGCACGAACGAGAATGCCAGCGCGATCACGATGCCGATCATCACGTTGAGCGTGCGCCAGAGTCCGGTGTCGATGAGGTTGTCCCCGTGGCCCGCGACGATGCACATCGTGATCGCCGTGAGGAGTGCGACGTAACCGGATTTGCCGATCGCATGCCACCCGCAGACGCCCGCCACCACCGACATCAGCACGTACGTGAGCGCCATCGAGTGCGTGAGCGCCTGCAAGCCGATGAGCGCGAGACCGATGCCTGCGCCGAGCAGCGTGCCGAGCGAGCGCTCGGTCGCCTTCTTGCGGATATTGCCGTGATGCTGGAGCCCGCCGATCACCACGAGCACCGTCACCGACGCCCAGATGCCGTGCGGAATGTGGATGCCGCTCGTCGCGAGGATCGAGGCCATCATCGCAAGGCCCACGCGGATGCCGTGAATCAGGCGCGCGTTGCGGTAGCGGTAGAACGGCGAGGCGAGCGCACGCCAGATGCGCGCGAGCCGCGAGCGGGCGCGGCGCGGCGGCGGTACGGAACGAACGGCGGCGGGATTGGATTCGGACTGGGCCATGGCGCGAGCGGAACGTGAACCGGCAAGGAACCGGACGCTGGTGAGCGCAGCGTCGCAGCGACCATCGTGCACCAGAAAAACAAATGCCCGCAACTATTCGTTGCGGGCATTGGGGCTGCTGGAAGCTGCTGAAGGCTGCAAGCGGCGACCAGGCGCAGCTCAACCTTCGACCACGTCGAGATAGTCCTCAGGGCGCGTGCGGTCCTCACCCAGTTGCATGCCGAAGACATGCACGAGCACGGACACGACGACCGCCACCACGAGGTTCACGGCCAGCGACCACACCGCCGCGTAGCCCGGCACGGCCATACCGAACAGATGAATCACGAAGATCGAACTCGCGAGCTTCAGCGAAACGGCCATCCACGTGCCCGTCGCAATGCCCGCGGCCCAGCCGAGCAGCAGGCCGCGGTAGTCGAGCTTGCGCGTGTAGAGGCCGAGTACGATGGCCGGCACCGTCTGGATGATCCAGATCCCGCCCAGCAGCTGCAACTGGATCGCGTACTTGAGCGGCAGCCCGATGATGAACGCCACCGCGCCGACCTTGACGATCAGCGAGACGAACTTCGCGACGTTGGTCTCCTGCTGGTTGGTCATCCGGGGGTTGATGAACTCCTTGTGGACATTACGCGTGTAGAGGTTCGAGGCGGCAATCGACATGATCGCGGCCGGCACGAGCGCGCCGATGCCGATCGCGGCGAACGCCACGCCGACGAACCACGACGGAAAGAAGTGCAGGAACAGCGCCGGGACCGCGAAGCTCGAGCCGAAGGCCTTGAAGTACGGCACGAACTCCGGCATGTTCTGCACGCCCGAGGCGAGCGCCATGAAACCGAGCAGCGCGAGCAGGCCGAGCACGAACGAGTACGCGGGCAGCATCGCCATGTTGCGGCGGATCGAGTTGCCTGACGACGACGAGAGAATCGCCGTGATCGAGTGCGGATACAGGAACAGCGCAAACGCCGAACCTACCGCAAGCGTCGCGTAGGCGCTATAGCCGTTCAGGCTCGCCGCGTCCGGCGCCTTGAGCAGCAGCTTGGCCGGCGGCACCGCGCCGAAGATGTGGCCGAAACCGCCCATCTGCGCGGGAATCACGATGATCGCCGCGCCGATCGTAATGTAGATGAGCACATCCTTCACGACGGCAATCATCGCCGGCGCGCGCAGACCCGACGTGTACGTGTACGCGGCGAGGATGGCGAACGCGATGATGAGCGGCAGGTCGCCGACGAAACCCGTCGTATTGAAACCGAGCGCGCCGATCACGACTTCGATCCCGACAAGCTGCAGCGCGATGTACGGCATGGTCGCGACGATGCCGGTCACGGCGATGGCGAGCGCGAGCATCCGGCTGCCATAGCGCGCGTTCACGAAGTCGGCCGACGTGACGTAACGATGGCGCTTCGCGATGGCCCACAGCTTCGGGAACACGACGAACGCGAACGGATAGATCAGGATCGTATATGGCAGCGCAAAGAAACCCGTTGCGCCCGCACCGAACACGAGCGCCGGCACCGCGATGAACGTGTACGCCGTGTAAAGGTCGCCGCCGAGCAGGAACCAGGTGACAAAGGTGCCGAAGCGGCGTCCGCCGAGGCCCCACTCGTCGAGGTGCGCGAGGTCGCCCTTGCGCCAGTTCGCGGCGAAGAAGCCGAGAATCGTGACGCCGACGAAGAACAGGATGAAGACGACGGTCGCGGTGATGTTCATTGCGACCTCCCTGCATCGCCGCGATTGCGGTTCTTCGTCATCTGATAGACGAACGCAGTGATAATCGCACTGATAAACACCCAGATAAGCTGATACCAGTAGAAGAACGGGAAACCCCACAGGGTCGGCTCGACCTTGTTGTACGACGGCACCCAGACCATTGCGATCCAGGGTATCACCAGCAGCCAGAGCCAGTGCTTGCTGCCCGTTGCGCTGTCAACGTCCTTTGCCATGGCGTCTCCTCTTTGCTTTTAGTGGTAGCTAGTGGTAGCAATACCCGCGCCCCCCGTGGAGCGGTCGACGCCCTGCTCTTCGCTCAGCCGGCAAGGTCATCGAAAGCGAGAAAAAGAGTATCACGTTGCGATATGTGGTCAAGCCGGGGCGGACCCCAATCCGGACGCAGCTGTCAAGCGGCGATGCGTGCAGGCTTGCCGTTGCGGTTGCCCGCACGCAACCGGTAATAAAAAACCGGCCTGAGGCCGGTTCCGGTTTCGTGAAGCTGGGCCGGCATCGCCAGGACGGGCGCGACAGCCGCCCGGCATAGCGAACCTGAGTGAACTGAAGCACAGCGCAGGCGCGCCGGCTCAGATCGAGAACGTCTCGCCCGTCTGACCGCTCGATTCGCGCAGCGCCTTCACCCACTCGTGCGCAGGCAGGCCGAGCGTCGTCTCCAGCACGCGCGCGCGCTTTTCCAGCGCCGCATACGCGACCTCAAGCGCAGGGCCCGAGAACGCGAGCGCCACGCGGTTGCCCTCGTGCACTTCGGGCAGCGCGATCACGCGGCCTTCGAACGCTTCATTCAGGCGCTTCATGTTGCGCACGAAACTCGGGTGATCGCCGAAGAGATTGATCGTCGCGATGCCGGCATTGGTCAGGCACAAGCGCACGGCGCGATAGAACGCCACGCTGTCGAGCACCGGGCCGCGCGCAGTTGCGTCGTAGACGTCGATCTGCATCGCGCCGATCGTGCCGTGATTCGCGCGGTCGTTCACGAAGTCCCACGCATCGAGTTCGCGTACGGTGAGGCGCGCGTCGTCGGACGGGAGTTCGAACATCGTGCGCGCCGCGATCACGACCGCCGGATTCAGCTCGATCGCCTCGACCTTTGCCGGACGCAGATAGTGATGCGCAAATTTCGTGAGCGCCGCAGCACCGAGGCCGAGTTGCACGATGCGCGCGGGCGTTGCGAGGAACAACAGCCAGGCCATCATCTGCTGGGCGTATTCGAGTTCGATGTGATGCGGCTTGCGCAGGCGCATCGCGCCTTGCACCCACTCGGTACCGAAATGCAGATAGCGCACGCCGCCCTCCTCCGAGAACGTCACGGGCGCGAAACGCGGCTTGCGCGGCGCTTCGATGAGCGGCGCGCGGTCGAGATCGTCGTCGGCGCGGCGCGCTCGCGCGGCACCCTTCGTGGTCTTCGTGACCTTCGTCGTTTTCGCGCGCGGCGCGATTTCGGCTTCGGCTTCCTGCGCGGCGGCGTCGTTGCGGTCAGTGCTGGGCTGGCTAAAAGCGCGCGCCTCAGCCGAGGCGCGCTTGATAAGAGTCGTCATGTAAAAGATAGCTTACGAAAGAGGCGGTTTCCCGGGCGAACGAGAGCATAGCATTCACGGCCGAATGCACTGCCGAAGTGCTGCAACGGCCAGCAGCCGTTTTGGGTACGCTTCGTTGCAAGCGATCGAACGGCAACTCAGTGCGGATCGTGTTTCCGCCGCCGCAGATTGTCCCGCACGCGACGGGCTACGAGAACCGGAAGGTAGTCTGTGATTCGGGCGCCTTCGCTGTATTCCGCCCAGGTTTCTGCGTACATCCTCGATACGGTTTCTAGAGGGATATCGGTGTCACTGGCAATCGACTGGACGATAAATTCGTCAACGTGGTGCGCGGCCATCTTTTTCTCCCTGCAGTCGGAGTATCAGGCGCGGGAAATCGCCTTACCGACCATGTTGTTTCCCACTACCTGCCTACATAACACTTTCACCCAAACCGGACGGGACAGCAAAGGGTTGTCTGGCACCTCGAGGACTATCTCACCGGGCGTTGAGCCGCGTCACATGCGCGCGCAACCAACTTGAAAAACGACGGAGAACGTCACCCACGCGCGTCGCGGGCGCGACGTTTTGACATGCATCAATGTTCGAACCTATGAACGACAATTGTCGCGATTGTTCAGGGACAAATCATGGCAAAGAAGTTTCCGATCCATCCACTACACCCCGAGCGTGTTTGCTGGGGCTGCGATCACTACTGCCAGGCCGACGACATGCGATGCGGCAATGGACAGAGCCGCACGCAGCATCCGGTCGAGTTGTTAGGCGACGACTGGTACGAGCAAGGCGACTGGGGCCTCGATGTCGACCCATCGGAAAAGAGTGTGACGCCGGGGAAGATTGGCTGAGGACTCGGGTGAAGACGCGCGCTGCGGCACGAACCCAGGTTTCGCCTGCACAGCCCGTTCCAAGCTTCCCGGCATTACCTCCGTTGAACCCAATGGAAACCAGAGGCGGCAAAGTCTCGTCGAGTGCGACGCGATCGTGACTTGCATGCTCGCGTATGCCGCTATCAAAACCGCCAATACACCGCATTTCGGCTACGACATAGCCCGACATCGCATTCAATTAGCATATCTAGCCAAACCGGATCGACTGATCCTAAAGATTTTGCATTTGGGGCCGTAAAGAGAAATCGCGAAGGTCGGGCGCAAGGTGCTGCCCTGTTGAACACCTTTGCATATTCAAACCAATCAGGCTTTACGGGGACCCTTCAATGAAAAATCTTTGCCGGACGTTATTGCTTTCAGCTAGCGCAGCGTTTATTGCAGCCGGTTGCGCTTCGGGACCGCAATATAAGGACGTCGCATCGTCGATACCGACGCTTGCCCCGGATCACGGCCGGATCTATTTCTTTCGGGAAAACAGCATGGGCGGAGCGCTGATCCAGCCGGAGATCAGACTTAACGAACAAGTGGTCGGCCGTTCGGTACCCGGGGGATTCTTCTATGTAGACGAGACCCCGGGCGATTACACCGTGGCGACCACGACTGAGACCAAGAAAACGATCACCTTCGCCTTGCGCGCCGGCGACACAAAATATGTGCGCACCTCGATCAGCATGGGGATATTGGTCGGGCATATCACACCAACGCTGGATGACCCGGATACCGCGCCTCAGGAAATCGAGCAGCTCAAATATACTGGCGTGAAAACAAATACCGTAACGCAATAGATCGTTTGTATTGAACAGCCTGGTGGCGGTGAGCGGTGTATCCGCTTCGCCGCCTGGGCTGCGTGACGCACGAAGGCGTCGTGTCGTTCAGCAGGTATAGCGGTGCTTGGTGTCGATCCGCCGTCTCACCAAGCGCCCGCATCCCGATCTTCTCCGCAGTTCCGCCGTTGAACGCTATGGAGACCAGACTCGGGTGCGTTTCGACCAGAGTGCCCAAATCGTCGCTCGCATGGCCAATCGCTCGCGAATCAATACCCAACATTTTCATGTGGACTACAATGCGCATAACTTACCCACATTAGGAGCAGCGCCATGCGTCGTCCAGCGGCCGATGCGGCTCCCCGGCGGGCCACAAATATTAGTCTGCCCGAAGACGTCTACAAGGACGCCAAGGAGCTCGGTATCAATTTCTCGCAGACCTGCGAGCGGGCACTTCGCCAAGCTGTTCAAGCAGAAAAGGATCGCCAGTGGGCCATCAAGTACGCCGGTTTTATCGAGGCCTATAACGAGATGGTTGAGCGCGATGGCCTGCCGCTCGCTCAATATCGGACGTTCTGATGGCCCGTTTTGACGTATTTCTGAATCCGGGCCAACATCCAGCCGTGCCTTACGTTGTCGATGTCCAAGGCAACCACTTATCCGGTCTGGCGACACGCGTGGTTATCCCGTTGCGACGCTTGGACAGCTTCGCCTCAGTCCCTCTTCCGCCTGACCTGATACCTGTCTTCACGATCGAAAGCATTGAGTGCATGCTGGATACGCCAACACTTGGCGCGATTCCACGAAATGAATTAACCCAATCCGTTACGTCGCTACTCCATCGGCAGGACGAGATTAATTCGGCGCTAGACCGATTGTTTGGCAGTTGGTAAGCCGCCAGACACGCCTCTACTCTCGCTGACGCGAGACCACGCTCGGACACGTCAATTCGATTGCCGCAGTTGCCGCCAAACGGCCAACTTTTCTGCGTATGTGACTGAAGCATACGCCGGGCTGCTCGACGGCAACCGGATGAGCCGATATCGATCCGCCGTCTCACCAAGCGCCCGCATCCCGATCTTCTCCGCAGTTCCGCCGTTGAACGCTATGGCGACCAGATTCGGCAATGTATCGATAAGCGCGATCAAGTCGTTGCTTGCGTGGTCACGTATGCGGCTATCGAGGCTCCCAATTCGACGCGCTTCAGCAACAACATCCCAAAGACCGATGTGATGATCCAATAACGCTCGCAACCGCGCCGCATAGTCGAGATCGACGAGAGGCACGCCGATCGTGTCGCCGACCAGATTAAAAAACTTGTTCTGCGGATTCGCATAGTACTGCCCGTGAGCGAGCGAAACCTCACCGGGCAAGCTGCCTAAAATCAGCACGCGCGTCATCTCATCGACGACGGGTGCAAAACACCGCTTGAAAGTCATGGGCACTCCGGCAACGGCTCAACGCGACGCAGGAAGCTCGCGTTGAGCCGCGTGCGCACGCGAAGCGGTGTGATCGAGGGGACCGCGTTCGCGTCCCGTGTGCACGACACGGTCGATACGTGCAGCGCCGGCAGCATGAGCGAGATGCGCCCACAGCGCGGGCAGCATGCACTCGGTGACGAGCAAAGGCGCGCCATGCCGCTCGAACACCGAGCGGCGCGCCGCATAAGCATGCGGCACCCCTCCAGGTGTCGCATTCGCGGCGAGCGCATGCAGCGCGTGCCGTGCATTCACTCGCCGGCTCACGAGCGCCGAGCGCGCCACGCCGCTATCGCGATAGAGGAGTTCCGCCAGCGGGCGCGTGCGCAGGCTGCGCATCGCGCGCCACGCGCCATGGCTCGCGGCAAGCGGCGTCGCACTGTGCGCGGCGACGAACGGCACGCCGTCGACCACAAGCACGATTTCGCGCACCCACGCGCTCGCGCGCGGGGCAAGACCCAGAGCCGCGCACTCGTCTGGCCACGGCAGCTCGACGGCCTCGTGGGTCACGCGCACCTCGACATGTCCGAGCGTGCGCAAGTGCGCGGTGAGCGAACCGCCGCGCGTGAGCCAGTCTTTCTGATCGGCGCTGAAGCCGGGCATGGGCGCGACGCGCCAGTGCGCGTCGGCGGCATCGAATCGGATGGACATGGCGCGCATTATAGGCCGCGAATATCTGGCTTCGTGCGAACACACGCAAAAGAAAAACCCCTCACGGCACGCGGACCGCGAGGGGTTTCGAAGCACTTACGCCGTGCGCACCATGCACGCGCGCCGTGCGTGCTGCGCCGTCAACCCGCGCGCGCGAGCAGCAGCGCGTTGGTGCGCTTCACGAAGCTCGCGGGATCGTCGAGCGCGCCGCCTTCCGCAAGCAGCGCCTGATCGAAGAGCAGATGGCACCAGTCCGCGAAGTCGGCGTGATCGGCGGACAACCCCTTCACGAGCGGGTGCTCCGGATTCACCTCCAGAATCGGATGCGAATCGGGCGCCTGCTGGCCCGCTGCCTTCAGCATGCGCTGCAGATAGCCGCTCATTTCGCCCTCGTCGGCCACGAGGCACGACGGCGAATCGGTCAGGCGGAACGTGAGGCGCACGTCCTTCGCCTTGTCCTTGAGCGTCTCCTTCATGCGCTCGACGAGCGGCTTCAACGCTTCGCTCACCTTCTCCTGCTGCTGCTTTTCCTCGTCGTTGAGCGCGCCGAGGTCGAGGTCGCCGCGCGCAACGCTCACGAGCGACTTGCTGTCGAATTCGTTGAGGTACGAGAGCATCCACTCGTCCACGCGGTCCGTAAGCAGCAGCACTTCAACGCCCTTCTTGCGGAACACTTCCAGATGCGGGCTGTTCTTCGCGGCCTGCCAGGTATCGGCGGTGACGTAGTAGATCTTCGTCTGCTCGGGCTTCATACGCGCCACGTAATCGGCAAGCGAAACGTTCTGCTGGGCCGTGTCGCCATGCGTCGTCGCGAAGCGCAGCAGCTTCGCAATGCGCTCGCGATTCGCGAAGTCCTCGCCGATGCCTTCCTTCAGCACCTGGCCGAATTCCGTCCAGAACGTGGCGAATTTCGCCTTGTCTTCGTCCGTCGTGTCGGCGTCCGTCTGCGCCGGGTCGGCGGCTTGCGCCATCTCTTCGAGCATGGAGAGCACGCGCTTGGTCACGCCGTCGCGAATTGCCTTGACGTCGCGGCTTTCCTGCAGGATTTCACGCGAAACGTTCAGCGGCAGGTCGCTCGAATCGACCACGCCCTTCACGAAGCGCAGATAAGCGGGCAGCAGCTGTTCGGCGTCGTCCATGATGAAAACGCGCTTCACGTAGAGCTTCAGCCCGCCGCGATGATCGCGGTTCCACATGTCGAACGGCGCATGCGCGGGCACGTACAGCAGTTGCGTGTATTCGCTGCGGCCTTCGACGCGGTTATGCGTCCACGCGAGCGGATTCTGATGATCGTGCGCGAGGTGCTGATAGAACTGCTGATACTGCTCGTCGCTGATCTCGCTCTTCGAACGCGTCCACAAGGCGCTCGCCTGGTTGATGGTTTCGAACGCATCCTTCGTAACCATCTCGTTCTTTTCGGCGTCCCATTCTTCCGCTTTCATTTCGATGGGCAGGCCGACGTGATCCGAATACTTCTGGATGATCGACTTGAGCTTCCACGAGGAGAGCAGTTCGTCCTCGTCTGCGCGCAGATGCAGCGTGATCGTCGTGCCGCGCGCTGCGCGCTCGATTGCCTCGACCGAAAATTCGCCCTCGCCCGCGCTTTCCCAGCGCACGGCCTGCGACGCGGGCAGGCCCGCGCGGCGGCTCTCGACAGTGATCTTGTCCGCAACGATGAAACCCGAGTAGAAGCCCACGCCGAACTGGCCGATCAGCGCCGCGTCCTTTTGCTGGTCGCCGGACAGCTTGCCGAAGAATTCCTTCGTGCCCGAGCGCGCGATCGTGCCGAGGTGTGCGACCACTTCGTCATGGCTCATGCCAATGCCGTTGTCGTCGATCGTGATGGTGCGCGCGGCCTTGTCGTAGCCCACGCGGATGCGCAGGATCGCATCGTCTTCGTACAGCGCGTTGTTCGCGATGGCCTCGAAGCGCAGCTTGTCGGCCGCGTCCGATGCGTTCGAGATCAGCTCGCGCAGGAAGATCTCCTTGTTGCTGTACAGCGAATGGATCATCAGGTGCAGAAGCTGTTTCACTTCCGCCTGGAAGCTCATCGTTTCTTGAGCCATGTTCGAGGGTCCTTTTTCGTTGCAATGCGGGTGTTAGAGGTTCGGCGCCGCGTACAGTTACGGTGAGTTACGGTGCGCGGCGCGCCGTGCGCAGACTTGGGGACGCACGGCGCGTATTTCAAGGGCCGGTCTCAGTTTCCAGCCTCAGTTTCCAACCTCACGCACCAGCAGCCGTGCCGCGCCGCGCGACACGGTCGAGATAGTTCGTCAGGAACGACGAAAGCGCCGGATCGCCGCAGTTCGCGACGTTAAAACGCATCCAGGTGGTCGGCGACTGGTGCGGCGAGAAGAGGCTCCCCGGCGTCAGCAGAAAGCCCGCTTCGTGCCCGGCCGCCGTGAGCGCATCGGCGCAGACGCCCGTGTCGGCCCACAGGAACATGCCCGCTCCCGGCGCGGTAAAAAGGCGCATGCCCGTGCGTTCGAGCATGCGCGCGGCCTTGTCGCGCACGCCATCGAGCCGTGCGCGCAGGCGCTCCACATGGCGCCGGTAGTGCCCTTCGGTGAGCACGCGATAGAGCACGCGCTCGTTGAGTTCGGGGCTCGTCATGCCCACCAGCATCTTCTGGTCGCTTACCGCCTGCACGACATCGCGCGCGGCGGCGATGAAACCCACGCGCAGGTTCGGCGCGAGTGTCTTCGAAAAGCTGCCCAGATAGATCACGCGGCGCAACTGGTCGAGGCTCGCGAGACGCGTGGCCGGGTAGCCTGCCGGACAGAGATCGCCGTAAATATCGTCCTCGACGACGATGAAGTCGTATTGCTCCGCGAGCCGCAGGATGCGAAACGCCTGCGCAGCCGTGAGCGAGGTGCCGGTGGGGTTTTGCAGCACCGAGTTGATGACGAGCATCTTGGGCCGCCATGTCGTCACGAGCGACTCCAGCGCGTCGAGATCTGGCCCCTCGGGCGTGTACGGCATGCCGACGAGCCGCGCGCCTTGCGACGCGAAGCGCCCGAACATCTGGAACCACGCGGGATCGCCGACGATCACCGTGTCGCCCGGCTGCACGTAGAGGCGCGCGAGCAGATCGATGGCCTGCGTGACGCCCGACACCATCACGATCTGGTCGGGCGTCGCGCCAATCTCGAACTCGGCGAGGCGCGTCTGCAACTGCTGGCGCACGGGCAGGAAACCCTGCGGCGAGCCGAAGCCGAGCATCTGCGCGCCGCTCTGGCGCCCGAGCGAGCGCAGCGCGCCCGCGATCAGTTCGCCATCGAGCCAGCGGGCGGGCAGATAGCCGAGGCCCGGTCCCTTCTCGGGATGCGTCGAAGTCTGGAGCATGTTGCGCAGCAGCCAGACCACGTCGAGCGTGGGCGGCAAAACCGGCTCAAGCGGCTCTCCAGCGTCGGCCGGGCCGTTCGCGGCGTTCGCGGACTGCCCGCGGCGCTCGATGGCCGTCACGTTGGCGAGCCGCTCGCGCACATAAAAGCCCGAGCCGCGCCGCGAGTCGAGATAACCCTGCGCGACAAGCCGTTCGTAAGCTTCGACCACCGTGAAGCGCGACACGCCCTTGTCGAGCGCGAGCTTGCGAATCGACGGCATGCGCATGCCGGGGCGGAACACGCGCTCCTCGATGCGGCGGCGGCCCCACTGCACGAGCTGCTCGACGAGCGTAAGCGTGGCCGCGTCGTGCGGCGCCGGAATCTGGTCGAGTGGAACGGAGGACATGGCGGCTCCCAACTGTACCGAACACTATCGGGCCGATTGTACCGTTACTGTCAGACTCCCTACCGGTACATTCGATGTCATGAGTCCCGGCAAGGCGCGGGTTCGCGCAGCCGGAAACTGTCCGGTTCCGCCGATTCGGACGCCGCCGCTCACCGACACTCCAACCATGAAAGCACGCGAAACCCAGGGCATGCTGCTCGGCCTCATCGGCGTCATCATCTTCAGCCTCACGCTGCCGATGACGCGCATCGTCGTCGCCGAATTCCATCCGATCCTCAACGGCCTCGGCCGCGCACTCGCCGCCGCCGTGCCCGCCGCGGTGCTGCTTGCCGTGCGCCGCGAAAAACGCCCCACGTGGCCGCAGGTCAAAAGCCTCGCCGTCGTGTCGCTTGGCGTGATCGTCGGTTATCCCGTGTTTTCCGCGTGGGCGATGAAGACCGTGCCCGCCTCGCACGGCGCCATCGTCAACGGCCTGCAGCCGCTCGCCGTCGCGATCTACGCCGCGTGGCTCTCGCACGAGCGGCCCTCGAAGGCCTTCTGGCTCAGCGCGCTCACCGGCAGTGCGCTCGTCGTCGCTTTCGCGCTTCAGGCAGGCGGCGGCGCGCTCCATGCGGGCGATGCGTGGATGCTCGTGGCAGTCGGCATCGGCGGGCTCGGCTATGCGGAAGGCGCACGGCTCGCGCGCGAACTGGGCGGCTGGCAGGTGATCTGCTGGGCGCTCGTGCTGTCCGCGCCGTTCCTCGCGCTGCCGGTCGGCTGGCTCGCCTTCCAGCACCATCTCGCGCACCCCGGTCCGGTCGCGCTCAAGACGTGGCTCGCGTTCGGCTACGTCACGCTGTTCTCGCAGTTCATCGGCTTCTTTGCCTGGTACGCCGGGCTCGCGATGGGCGGCACCGCGCGCGTGGGCCAGGTGCAGTTGCTGCAGATTTTCTTCACGATGGCGTTCTCGGCGCTGCTGTTCGGCGAGCAGATCGCGCCCGCCGCATGGCTCTATGCGGCAGCCGTCATCGCCACCGTGATGCTCGGCCGCCGCACGGCGATCCGCACCGCGCCGATACCCGTGCGCGCCGCCTGAGGCATTTCCAGGCGGCGCCTTATCGTGTGTAATCCACCACACACGGTGCACCACACACGGTGCACACGTTTCTAACTTCTAACGACAACCCTTTACAGGAGACCTTCATGGATCAAAGCGAACTTCAGGGCGCCCGCGCCTGGCAACTGTCCGAGCGCGCCATCAAGCTCACAAGCTCGGCGATCCGCGAGATCCTGAAAGTCACCGAGCGCCCCGAGGTCATTTCATTCGCGGGCGGCCTGCCCGCACCGTCCACCTTCCCCGCCGAGGCCATGCGCGTCGCGGCCGACCGCATCCTGCGCGACAGTCCCGCCGCCGCGCTCCAGTACAGCGCGACCGAAGGCTATCTGCCGCTGCGCGAATGGGTGGCCGAGCGCTACTCGGTGGGCGGCGCGACGATCCGTGCATCGCAGGTGCTCATCACGACCGGCTCGCAGCAGGCGCTCGATCTGCTCGGCAAGGTGCTCGTATCGCCGGGCAGCCCCGTGCTGGTCGAGACGCCCACTTACCTCGGCGCGCTCCAGTCGTTTTCGCTTTACGAGCCGCGCTATGTGCAGGTGCCGACCGACGATCTCGGCCTCGTGCCCGAAGGGCTCACGCCCGCACTGACCGCAGATGCGCGCCTCCTCTACGCGATTCCGAATTTCCAGAACCCGACCGGCCGACGCCTGCCGCTCGAGCGCCGCGAAGCGCTCGCCGCGTTCGCGCAGCACGCACCGTTCCCGGTGATCGAAGACGATCCGTACGGCGCGCTCGACTACGCGGGCAAGCCGCTGCCGACGCTGCTCTCGATGGCGCCCGAACACATCGTCCATCTGGGCTCGTTCTCGAAGGTGCTCGCGCCGGGCCTGCGCGTGGGCTACATCATTGCGCCCGAGGCGCTGCACTTCAAGCTGGTGCAGGCCAAGCAGGCGAGCGATCTGCACACGCCGAGCTTCACGCAACGCATCGTCCACGAGGTCGTGAAGGACGGCTTTCTCGACACGCACCTCCCGAAGATCCGCGCGCTCTACCGCGACCAGTGCGAGGCGATGCACGCGGCGCTCGCGCGCTACATGCCCGAAGGCGTAAGCTGGAACAAGCCCGAAGGCGGCATGTTCGTCTGGGTGAACCTGCCCGCGCACATCGACAGCATGAAGCTGCTCGAAGAAGCCATTGCGCAGAATGTGGCCTTCGTACCGGGTGCGCCGTTCTTTGCAAACGAAGCAAGACGCAATATGCTGCGCCTGTCGTTCGTCACCGTGCCGCCCGAGAAGATCAATGAAGGCATGGCAAAGCTCGGCGCACTGATTCGCGCGCGGGCCTGACGACGAACACGTTATTCCCCTGTTTCCACGGCTCCACCAAGCATCATTACGCACAATTTCGTACAAGGATTTTTGATCATGGCTGACATCAACGTCTACGACCGTCTCGAACAACTCGGCATCACCCTGCCGCAGGCAGGCGCACCCGCCGCGGCCTACGTCATGAGCGCACAAAGCGGCAACACGGTGTACGTGTCCGGTCACATCGCCAAGAAGGACGGCAAGGTCTGGGCAGGCAAGCTCGGCGAGAACCTCACCACCGAAGAAGGCAAGGCCGCCGCGCGCGCCATCGCCATCGATCTCATCGCCACGCTGCACGCGCATACCGGCGACCTGAACCGCATCAAGCGCATCGTCAAGCTGATGAGCCTCGTGAACTCGACGCTCACGTTCACCGAGCAGCACCTCGTCACGAACGGCGCGTCGGAGCTGATCGCCGATGTGTTCGGCGAGAAGGGCAAGCATGCACGCTCGGCGTTCGGCGTCGCGCAGGTTCCGCTTGGCGCGTGTGTCGAGATCGACCTGATCGCCGAAGTCGCGTAAGCCTCCAGGCAGTTGCCGCATCCGGGCCTCGCTTTGCGCGAGGCCCGCTGGTTTTGAAACATGCCGTGCCCGCCAGCGCGCGCCCGGCATGCTGAACGTCACACCCCCGCGCCGCCACGGATATCGTGCCGCGCAGCGCTTCCGCCCTCACTTCATCGCCGGTACTTCCCGCCATGACTCTTCGCAGCGTCCGCTTCAAACAGGGCACCGTGATGGGACGCGACGGCCGCATCACGATCGACTACGACGACGATGCTCACCAGGTCTGGATCGGCGGCGCGGCGCTCACGGTCATCGACGGCACCTGCCGCCTGCCCTGAACAACTGACCACCTGAATGCCTGCGCACGCAACACAGTCGAACGCTCGTGCGGCAGGCGCAAAACCGCGCATTTCGCACACGCAAGCGATGCGCAATCGCACATCTATGCAGCACGCGTCGATACCGTGGGCACGCGGTAACAGGTCTCGCGTTTACCCCATCCGCTAACCCTTCCGCAAACAATCCTCAGCCTTTAATATCGCGGCATCGGGTGCCGAAACGCGCCCCGCGTCACCGTCCAGCGCGCCTCGTCCGCGCGCGTCTCGACCTTTCCCCAGAGCATGCCGCAGATGAATCCGAGCGCTTCGTTGCTGTCCCGGCTGCCGCACCCGCGTCGCGCCGAATCACGCCTGCACCGATCGAGATGAGCCCGGCCGGGGGTCCGTTTTCGCGCGAGCCGGGCCTGCGTGCAACGCCCGCGCCGGCCCTCGCGCGCCCTCGCACGCTGCTGGCGATCCCGCTGCTCGGCGTACTCGTCCTCATCCTGCTGTGGGCCGTGATCTTCACCCGCCTCGCGGTCGAGAAGGACGCGACCATGCGCGAAGCCACCGCGTCGGCGGCGCTCCTTTCCGCCGCACTCGAACAGCACACCGTCAAGGCAATTCACCAGGTCGATCAGATCACGCGCTTCGTGAAGTACGAGTTCGAGAAATCGCCGCGCACCTTCAATCTCGCGAAGACCGTCGAAAAGGGCGTCGTGCAGAGCGACTCGCTCGTGCAGGTCTCGCTCATCGACGAACACGGCACGCTCATCGCGAGCACCGTCGATCCCGATCCGAAGCCGGTCGATCTATCGGACCGCGAACACTTTCGCGTGCACGAGCACGAGAACGACGACCAGCTCTTCATCAGCAAGCCCGTGCTCGGCCGCATCTCGCGCCAATGGACGCTGCAGATGACGCGCCGGCTCAATCATCCCGATGGCTCGTTTGCGGGCGTCGTGGTGGTCTCCGAAGATCCGGGCTACTTCACGAGCGACTTCTACAACATCGCGGCCATCGGACGCGAGGGCGTGATCGCCGTGATTTCGGACTCGGGCACGGTGCTCGCGCGCCGCACCGGCAACGCGCAACGCCCGAGCGGCGCGTTTTCGGCGAGCGGCACATACCCGATCTCCGAGCACGTTTCGGGCACCTACGTCGATCCGCTCGACCACGTCACGCGCATCGTGTCGTACCGGCATATCGACGGCTATCCGCTCGGCGTGCTCGTCGGACTATCGCAAGCCGAAGAATTCAGCGACTTCCGTCACACGCGCCGCGTCTATCTGCTGATGGCGACGTTCGTCTCGCTCGCCATGCTGTCCTTCTTCGCGGTTGCAACCGGCTTGATCGGCAAATTGCTCGGTCGCGAGCGCGAGATGTCGCAACTCGTGCAATACGATCCGCTGACCGGGTTGCCCAACCGCTATGCCACGCTGCAGCAACTGCGCTTCGAAGTTTCGCAACCGGGCAACGTCGGCCGCCTCGCGATCCTCTTCATCGACCTCGACAACTTCAAGACCGTCAACGACACGCTCGGCCACAACGCGGGCGACGTCGTGCTGCAGATGAGCGCGGCGCGGCTTGCCGAGGCGGTCGGACCCGGCGGCACGCTCGCGCGCATCGGCGGGGACGAGTTCGTCGTGATCGTCAAAGGCGACGACATCGAGAAGCGCGCGGTCGCCATCGCCGAAGCAACGAGCGCGGCGTTCACCGCACCGTTCGAGGTGCGCGGCAGCACGTTCGTGCTGCATGCGAGCACGGGCATCGCGCTTTACGCGGTTGCGCACGAAAGCGAAATCGATCTGCTGAAAAAGGCCGACCTCGCGATGTATGCCGCGAAGGAAGCGGGCCGCAACTGCTTTCGCTTCTACTCGCCGCAGCTCGCGCATCGCGCCGACCATCTGATGAAGTGGGAACAGCAATTGCGCGTGGCGCTAGCCGTTGGGCAGCTCTTTCTCGCCTACCAGCCGAAGATCGATTTGCGGCGGCGCTGCATCACCGGCTTCGAGGCGCTCGTGCGCTGGAACCATCCGCAGTACGGGCTCATTGCCGCAGGCGAATTCATTCCGGTCGCGGAATCGACGGGACTGATCGTGCCGGTCGGCGACTTCGTGATCCGCACGGCCTGCGCGCAACTCGCGCAATGGCAGCAACAGGGTCATGAAGCGCTCACGCTCGCCATCAACATTTCCGCAGTCCAGTTCTGGCGCGGCGATCTCTACGAAACCGTTTCGCGCGCCATCGAGGAAACGGGCATCGCCGCGCACCGGCTCGAACTGGAGATCACCGAAACGGCGATGATGGAGTATCCCGATCTCGTCTCCGAGAAAATCTTCGCGCTGAAGCGCCTCGGCGTGCGCGTGGCGCTCGACGACTTCGGCACGGGCTACTCGTCGCTCTCGTATCTGAACCGCTTCGCTGTGGATACGCTCAAGGTCGATCGCACGTTCGTGCAGGCGATTCCAGCCGACCGCAGCGTGTGCGTGATGGTTTCGGCAATCGTGAATCTGGCGCGCTCGCTCGGCCTCACGGTGGTGGTCGAAGGCACCGAAACCGAAGAGCAGATTGCGTGGCTTGCGGCGCTCGGGCCGATCGAGGCACAGGGTTACCTGTTCTCGCGCCCCGTGCCGGTAGAGGGCGTGGCCGCGCTGATCGAGCGCTTCGGCGTATGCGAAACTGCGCAGCCCGCGGCAGCGGCCCGGCACAACGAACGCCTGAGCGACGAACCGAATCGATAAACGCGCCGCAGCGGGCGCTTCATTCAGTCATTCACCGCTGCGATTCGCCGCAGTGATTCACACCAGCCTGGCGGCTTCAAGACGGCAAAACGCGGGCCGGCAAACAGCACCGGACCCGCGTCGCAAAACAACCGATCGAACCGATCGATCAGAACCCGCGCCCCGACACGGCAATGCCGATCGTCAGCACACCCAGCACGAGATTGAACATGACGAGCCGGCGCACGGTCACCACCGCGCGTGCGCCGTCGGGCCAGCGCTGCGCCTGCACGGCACGGCGAATGGCCGGAAAGACCACGAAAATGATGTGGCCGTAGAGCAGCATCATGATCGAGCCGAGCGCCGCCATCGCGTTCAGTTGCCAGGGCGCTCCGGCGCCGCCGAACACCATCAGCATGTAGCCGCCGGTCAGCAGAATCACGATCACCGCGACCCCGATCCAGTTGAAGAAGCGCTTGTGCACGGCCTCCCAGAGCGGCAGCCGTAGCTGCGGCGAGAGATCTTCGAGCGCGGGGCGCAGACAGAAGAGTGCGAACACCATGCCGCCCACCCAGACGGCAACACTCAACAGATGCAAAAAGAGCGCGATTCCGAGCGCGTGATTCATGCTTCAGATTCCTTTTGTAATCTTGACGGGACGGCAGTACGCCTGCGAACAACGCAAGCGCGTTAGCGCGCGATTATTTCATGTCGCGTAAAGGCACGTTCAGAGTGTGGGCACCTGCGTCGCGCTCGCGCATCGCACAGGCGTCGCCCGCCGCCCTGCTCCTGACTTTTACTGGGCTTTACTGCTGCAACACCGGACGCAACGAAAAGATCTGCTTGAGCTTCGAATCGGGCGCGCGGCCCTTGCGCGCGCGCTTGCCGATCTGCGGCGCCAGCACCGGCCCCGCCATCAGATCCTCGCCCGGCTTGCCGCCGCGCCCCGTGCCGAGCAGCACCACACCCGCCGCGCCGATCGCGAGCGCCTGCACGAGCTTCTCCTTGTCGTCGAGCTGCATGAGCGTCACGCCGCGGCCGCCTGCGGAAAGCGTCTTCATCTCGTCGAGGCCGAACACGAGCAGCCGCCCGCCCGACGACAGACACGCCACCTGGAGCGCGCCCGGCAGCACCGGCATCGGCGCAAGCGGCACCGCGCCTTCGTCGATCGTCATGTACGACTTGCCCGCCTTCACGCGGCTCACCATGTCGCCGATCTTCGCGATGAAGCCAAAGCCGTTGCTCGACGCGAGCAGCAATGGCTGATCCGCGCCGGCCGCGAAGTAATGCAGCAGATGCGAACCCGCTTCGAGTTCGATGAGCGACGTGACCGGCACGCCGTCGCCGCGCCCGCCCGGCAGTTGCGCGACCGATATCGAATAGACGCGGCCATTGCTGCCCCAGGCGATGAGCGTATCGGGCGTGCGGCACTGGAATGCCGCATAGAGCGCGTCGCCGGCCTTGAACGTGAAGCCCTGACTGTCGAGCCCGTGGCCCTTGAGCGCGCGCACCCAGCCCTTCTGCGACACGACGACCGTAACCGGCTCGTCCACCACGCGCACTTCGAACGACGCGCGCTTTTCCTGCTGGATCAGCGTGCGGCGGTCGTCGCCGTATTGCTTCGCGTCGCCTTCGATTTCCTTCACGATGACGCGCTTCATCGACGCTTCGTTCGCGAGCAGTTCTTCGAGCTTCGCCTTTTCGTCGCGCAGCGCTTCGAGTTCCTTCTCGATCTTGATCTTTTCGAGCCGCGCCAACTGGCGCAGACGGATTTCGAGGATGTCTTCGGCCTGGCGGTCGGAAAGACCGAACGCCGAGATGAGCGCCGCTTTCGGCTCGTCGGATTCGCGAATGATGCGGATGACTTCGTCGATGTTGAGGAAGACGATCATCCGCCCTTCGAGGATGTGGATGCGCTCGTCGACCTTCGTCAGGCGATGCTGCGTGCGGCGCGTGACCGTCGCGAAGCGATAGCCGATCCACTCGTACAGGATCTCGCCGATGCCCTTCTGGCGCGGACGGCCATCGGCGCCGATCATCACGAGATTGAGCGTGGCGTTCGATTCGAGGCTCGTGTTCGCGAGCAGCGAATTCACGAATTCGCTCTGGTCGATGCGGCTCGTCTTCGGCTCGAACACGAGGCGCACGGGCGCGGCCTTGCCCGATTCGTCGCGCACCGCGTCGAGCAGCGCGAGCATCGACTGCTTGCTCTGCAGCTGCTCGGGCGTGAGGGTTTTCTTGCCGAGCTTGAGCTTCGGGTTCGTCAGTTCCTCGATCTCTTCGAGCACCCGCTGGCACGACGTGTTCGGCGGCAGCTCGGTCACCACCAGTTGCCACTGGCCGCGCGCGAGATCCTCGATCTTCCAGCGCGCGCGCACCTTGAGGCTGCCGCGCCCGGTTTCGTACGCCGCCGCGATTTCCGCTTCGCTCGAAATGATCTGGCCGCCGCCCGGGAAATCCGGCCCCGGCAGCTTGTCCATGATTTCGGCGTGCGTGATCTGCGGATTGCGGATCATCGCAACCGCCGCCGCCGCGACTTCGCGCAGGTTGTGCGAGGGAATTTCCGTGGCGAGACCCACTGCGATGCCCGACGCGCCGTTCAGCAGCAGCATCGGCAAACGCGCGGGCAGCGTCTTCGGCTCTTCGAACGAGCCGTCGTAGTTCGGCATGAAGCCGACCGTGCCCATGTCGATTTCGTCGAGCAGCAGCTTCGCAATCGGCGTGAGGCGCGCTTCCGTGTAACGCATCGCCGCCGCGCCGTCGCCGTCGCGCGAGCCGAAATTGCCCTGGCCGTCGATGAGCGGATAGCGCATCGAGAAGTCCTGCGCGAGCCGCACGAGCGCGTCGTACGCCGACTGGTCGCCGTGCGGGTGGTATTTACCGAGCACGTCGCCGACCACGCGCGCCGACTTCACCGGCTTGGCGTTGTCGCCGAGGCCCATTTCGTTCATCGCGTAGAGAATGCGCCGCTGCACCGGCTTCTGGCCGTCGCAGACATCGGGCAGCGCGCGGCCCTTCACGACGCTCACCGCGTAGTCGAGGTACGCGCGCTCCGCGTAGTGGCCGAGCGTCAGCGTGTCGCCTTCGGCGCCGCCCGTCACTTCAGCAAAAAGATCGTCCATATTCAGTCAGTCCGTATTCCTGTCCAGACGTGTGTGCAAGCGTGTGCAAACCCCGGCACGCGCGTCAGATGTCCGCTTCGACCTCGTTGCCCTTCTCTTCGAGCCACGAGCGGCGCGACGCCGCTTCGCCCTTGCCCATCAGCATCGTCATGCGCGCGACGGTGGCCTCGTAGTCGAGTTCGCCGAGCGAAACCGGCGACAAACGCCGCGTGTCCGGGTTCATGGTCGTGTCCCAAAGCTGCTCGGCGCTCATTTCGCCGAGGCCCTTGAAGCGGCTGATGGTCCATTGCGTATCACGCACGCCGTCCTTGCGCAGCTTGTCGAGGATCGCGTCGAGTTCGCCGTCGTCGAGCGCATAGAGCTTCTGCGCGGGCTTCTTGCCGCGCGCAGGCGCATCGACGCGAAAGAGCGGCGGACGCGCCACGCACACGTGGCCGCGCTCGATCAGTTGCGGGAAGTGCTTGAAGAACAGCGTGAGCAGCAGCACCTGGATGTGCGAACCGTCGACGTCGGCATCCGAGAGGATGCAGATCTTGCCATAACGCAGGTTCGAGAGATCGACGCTGTCGTCGGGGCTGTGCGGATCGACGCCGATCGCCACCGAAATGTCGTGCACCTCGTTGTTGGCGAACAGACGGTCGCGCTCGGTCTCCCACGTGTTGAGGACCTTGCCGCGCAGCGGCAGGATCGCCTGATATTCCTTGTCGCGGCCCATCTTCGCGGAACCGCCCGCCGAATCGCCCTCGACGAGGAACAGTTCGTTGCGCCCGATGTCCGTCGATTCGCAGTCGGTCAGCTTGCCCGGCAGCACGGCCACGCCGGAACTCTTGCGCTTCTCGACTTTCTGGCCCGCGCGCGTGCGCGCCTGGGCCTGCTTGATGACCAGTTCGGCCAGCTTCTTGCCGTGCTCGACGTGCTGGTTGAGCCACAGTTCGAGCGCCGGACGCGCGCACGACGAAACGAGCTTCACGGCGTCGCGGCTATTCAGGCGCTCCTTGATTTGCCCCTGGAACTGCGGATCGAGCACTTTCGCCGAAAGCACGAACGACACGCGCGCGAACACGTCTTCGGGCAGCACCTTCACGCCCTTCGGCTGAAGGTTGTGCAATTCGACAAAACTCTTCACGGCCTGGAAAAGACCGTCGCGCAGGCCCGATTCGTGCGTGCCGCCCGCGGGCGTCGGAATCAGGTTCACATACGATTCGCGCGTGAGCGAGCCTTCCTCGCTCCACGCGACGACCCAGGCAGCGCCTTCGCCGTCGGCGAAGGTGTCGTCGCCGGTGCGCGCGTGATCGGCATACAGCTCGCCTTCGAACAGCGGGATCAGCAGCTCGCTGCCGCCCATGCCTTCGAGCAGATAGCCGCGCAGGCCGTCTTCGTACTTCCAGCTTTGACGCTCGCCTGTCTTCTCGTTGACGAGTTCGACTTCGACGCCGGGCAGCAGCACCGCCTTCGAGCGCAACAGACGCTGCAACTCGCCGAGCGGCAGATTGGCCGAATCGAAATACTTCGGATCGGCCCACGCGGTCACGCGCGTGCCGCTCTTCTTATCGTCGCGCGCGGCGTTGCGCGTGGTGAGCGGCCTCGCCACGTTGCCGTCCGCAAAGCCGATTTCGGCGACCTTGCCGTCGCGCCAGACGGTGACGTCGAGGCGCTTCGACAGCGCATTGGTCACCGACACGCCGACGCCATGCAGACCGCCCGAGAACGTATACGCGCCGCCGGCGGCCTTATCGAACTTGCCGCCCGCGTGCAGCCGCGTGAAAACGATTTCGACGACCGGCACTTTCTCTTCGGGATGCAGGCCGAATGGGATGCCGCGGCCATCGTCCTCGACGGAAACCGACTGATCGGCATGCAGCGTCACCGTGATGCGCTTGCCATAGCCGCCGAGCGCTTCGTCGGAGGCGTTGTCGATGGCTTCCTGAATGATGTGCAGCGGATTTTCGGTGCGCGTGTACATGCCCGGCCGCTGCCGGACGGGCTCGAGGCCCTTGAGCACTTTGATCGACGCTTCGCTGTACGCGGCGTTTGACTTCTTCGTAGACATGGTGGTCCGTCGGATTTCCGCCCAGATGTCCACAGGCTCTGTGGACATCTACGTGGATAACGCGTTGAGTTTTCAAAAAAAGCGAAACGAAACAACGGTGTGAACTGGCATGCCCGCCGCGCAGGCAGACGCGCGGCGAGCCGATTCACCTGCTATTGGCCAGGTATTGTACTGATTTGGTGCTGCGCGGCAATTTGGTTCGGAGCCGGGTACGGTGGCTTGATACCGACGCACCGGCCCGGCAACGCTCACACCGGATGAAAAAAAGCGGCCTGTTCGAAAGGCCGCCTCGCTCGTTTCTGCTCAGTTCTGCCTGAACCTGCCTGACTCCGCTACTTGCGCTTGCTCTCCAGCGCCTCCCACCGTTCGAGCGCGACGAGCAGTTCCTCGTCGATCTGCGCATAGCGCTCGGTGAGCCGCGCGCCCTCCTGGGCATCCTTCACGAAGATCGAACCCTCCTCGATCTGCGCGCCGATGGCTTTTTGCTTCGTCTCCAGCGCCTCGATCTGCGCGGGCAGCGCCTCCAGTTCGCGCTGCTCCTTGAACGAGAGCTTCACGGAGCGCTGCGCATTGCGCCCCGCCGCGCTGTCCTTCGGCGCGGCCGCAACCGGCGCGGCGTCGCGCGGCGCGCGCGCCTCGGCGATTTCCTGCGAGCGCGCGCTCTGCGTCTGCCAGTCGGTGAAGCCGCCCACGTACTCGCGCCACAGCCCGTTGCCCTCGGACGCGATCACCGACGTCACCACGTTGTCGAGAAACGCGCGATCGTGGCTCACGAGCAGCACGGTGCCGTCGTAGTCGGCGAGCAGTTCTTCCAGCAGTTCGAGCGTCGGAATGTCGAGGTCGTTGGTCGGCTCGTCGAGCACCAGCACGTTGGCGGGCCGCGCGAAGAGGCGCGCGAGCAACAGACGGTTGCGCTCGCCGCCCGAGAGCGACTTCACCGGCGAACGTGCGCGCTCCGGCGCGAACAGGAAGTCGCCGAGATAGCTCATCACATGCTTTTTCGCGCCATTGATCTCGACCCAGTCGCTGCCGGGGCTGATCGTGTCGGCGAGGCTCTTTTCGAGGTCGAGCTGCGCGCGCATCTGGTCGAAGTACGCGATCTGCTGGTTCGTGCCGACGCGCACCGTGCCCTCGTCGGGCGCAAGCTCGCCGAGGATGAGCTTGAGCAGCGTGGTCTTGCCCGCGCCATTCGGGCCGACGAAGCCGATCTTGTCGCCGCGCATCACGATCGACGAGAAGCGGTCGACGATGGTTCGGTCTGCGTAGCGTTTCACGACGTCGGTGAGTTCCGCGACGATCTTGCCGGACTTCTCGCCCTGCGCCACGTCGAGCTTCACGTTGCCGAGCACGTTGCGGCGTTCGGCGCGCTCGTTGCGCATCTGCACGAGACGCGCGATGCGCCCGACGCTGCGCGTGCGCCGCGCCTCGACGCCCTTGCGGATCCACACCTCTTCCTGCGCGAGCAGCTTGTCGAACTTGTCGTTTTCGACGCGCTCCACTTCGAGCTGCTGCGCCTTGCGCTCCTGGTACTGCGTGAAGTTGCCCGGATACGACAGCAGATGCCCGCGATCGAGTTCGACGATGCGCGTCGCCACGCGGTCGAGGAACGCGCGGTCGTGGGTGATGAAGAGCAGGCTCGCGCGCTGCGAGACGAGCAGATCTTCGAGCCAGCGGATGCCGTCGAAGTCGAGGTGGTTGGTCGGCTCGTCGAGCAGCAACACATCGGGCTGCACGACGAGCGCGCGCGCGAGCGCCACGCGCTTTTGCATGCCGCCCGAGAGCGCGCCCACGCGTGCGTCGCCGTCGAGGCCGATCTGCGCGAGCGTCGTCGACACGCGCGTGCGCCAGTTCCAGGCATCGGCCGCATCGAGCGACGACTGCAGCGCGTTCATGCGCGCGAGCAGCGCATCGTGCTCGATGCCTTCGGGCGTGTCGGCGAGACGGTGCGCGACGGCATCGTACTCGTCGAGCAGCGCGCGCACGCCTTCGAGCCCCGAGGCGACCGCATCGAACACCGAGGCGTTGGCATCGAACTCGGGTTCCTGCGGCACATAGACGGTCGAAAGATGCTGCTGACGCGTGATGAGGCCGTCGTCGGGCTTGGCGAGTTCGGCGACGATCTTGAGCAGCGACGACTTGCCCGCGCCGTTGCGGCCGATCAGCCCGACGCGCTCGCCGGGTTCGAGCGAGAAGTCCGCGTGATCGAGGAGCGCGACGTGACCGAACGCGAGTTGCGCGCCGGTAATGGTGTAAAGCGACATGACTGGGGAACGATGCCTGCGTTGGACCTGAAGCGCGCATTGTACCGGGGCGGCGGGGCGCGGCCCCCACGCCCCCCACTCCGGTCTCCCCGGCGCTTTGCCGCACGCCGGAGCGGCCGCGTTACTTCACGTGGACCGTGACCGTCTGGCTCCACTGGGGCCCGTACGAGCGGTGCGCGCCGTCGGCGAACTGCGCGGTGAGCGTGTGATCGCCGGGCGGCAGCATGACGTCGGCTTCTGTCTGTCCCTTGCCGTAGTGGACCGACTTGTCGTTGACCGGCACGACCTGGCCTTGCGGCAGCGGCCCGCTGTCGATCAGCAGGTGATGGTGGCCGGTGCTGGGCGTGGTCGTGCCCGCGGGCGCGACCGTCATGCCGTCGACGTCGAATTTCACGTGCACCGGATTGCTCACCGTCGCACCGTCCTTCGGCGTCACGAAATAGACGCCTTCGGCGCGCGCAACGCCGCTCGCCGCAAGAAAGGCCGCGAGCGCCGCGCCCGCCAGCAGAATGTTCCTGACCATCGTCGTTCTCCTCGAAAGTAGGTGGACCGACAGGCGCCGCACGATGCATCCATGCCCGCGAGACGCCTGCGGATCAGGATACACCGCGTCGGCAAGCGCTCGCGCTGCAGACGGCCGCCGCCGCGCAACACGACTTTCGTCCGCAGGCGATGGGATTTTCCGGTCATTTTCCGGTACTATCGCGGGTCGCCTGCCGCCCCTGAAGGACACCCGAAACGGTCCGCAAAAGGGGGCGCATGAAAGGCATCACATCGAACGGATGGAAGGTCTGCTGTGAGCGAAGTCATCGACGAAGTTATCGAATACAAAAGCTGGGTCTGCCTGATCTGCGGCTGGATCTATAACGAGAAAGAAGGGCTGCCCAACGAGGGCATCCCGGCAGGCACGCGTTTCGCCGATATCCCCGCAGACTGGCGCTGCCCGCTGTGCGACGTGGGCAAATCGGAATTCGCTGTCGTCGAGTTCTGATTGCGCTGACGCCCGCTGAGGCGCCCACTGAGGTGCCCACTGACGCACCCGCTGACGTGTCATTCTCGGGCCGGGGCGCGTTTGCTATACTCCACGTCCTGCATCGCGATTCGCCGTCGGCGCGAACGCGCGCGTGCTCCGCGCCATGACGGGTAACTTGGGAAACATGGCGAACCGGCGGAGCCTGCAGTCATGCGTCCCGCACGCCTCCCTGTAGTTCAATGGATAGAACAAGTGCCTCCTAAGCGCTAGATGCAGGTTCGATTCCTGCCAGGGGGACCAGCCGCCCGCCACGCGCCGCCTCCCCCCATCCGGACGGCTGGACGCCACTATCCCAAGCAGAGATCCTTCATGGACATCAACAAGCAACTCGCCGCCCTCACCGCCTCCGAACTGCAGACGGCCGGCGCGAGCCAGGCCAGCGCGATTGCGCTCAGCGTCGTGCTGCGTCATCTGAATTCGCCGGAACTCGCACGGCTCCTCACGTCGGCGTTCGAAAACCATCAGGCCGTCATGCTCCAGACGCCGTGGCCCGAGCAGATGCTGCAGTCGTTCGAAGCCACCCGCCGCTTCCTCGAAGCCGCCGCGCAGCCGCAAGCCGATACGCCGCCGAGCGACGAATAAAACGCACAAGCGGCACAAGCTGCATAAGCCGCACAGGCCGCATAAACCTGCACCCGCCGCGCAAGCCGCAAAAGCCGATTCGCACGGCTGCCGCACCGCCGACCCATCCGCCGCATCGGCCATCGCGCACGTCGCCGCTTTGCTTCACGTGTTGATCCGCGCGTTGATCCGCGCTTTGCTCCACGCATTGATCCGGGTAAACAGGGAGGCGCGCGGCCCTCAAGCTGCGGCGGCCGCTGCCGTTATAGCGATATGGACTCGAATCGTCCCACCGTCGCTGGCCATCTCATGTCGAACCTGATCGACCAGGACATCGCGCACATCCGCCGTGTCGTGCCGCTCGCGCTGAACGGCGATCTGGCCGGCCCGATCTTTCCCGCACGCTACTGGCGCCAACGCCTGTTCCGCTTGCTCGACACCGGCCTCGTCAGCAAAGGCCAGCTCAGCGAAATCGACAGCCTCCTTGCCCTGCTCGACCAATACGAGCGCGGCGCAACGCAAGCGGCCGAGTCGGCGGCCTCGCCCTCACCTTCACAGCAGGAAGCCGCAGCCAGATCCGGGCACGCCTGATCGATCGTCGATCCGTCCTCCGGCCGCGACGCGGCAGGCCGAGCCATCCCACGGCGCGACTTGCGCGCCGCTCACGGAATCCCTGGTGCCGCGGGTCGTCTGTCGGTCATAATGTCCGCCAAAATACCCAGAGAGGATTCCGTGTCCACGGCTCATTCGCGAGACCTGCTGCGGCAGGCACGTCAACGCTTCACCCAGCAACAGATCGCCGCGCATGTCGGCAAGGACGTCAAGACCGTGCGCCGCTGGGAAAAGGGTGAAACGCCCTGCCCCGCCATGCTCGACGCCACATTGCGCGAACTGTTGTCCGGCAGCGAGCGCGCCGTCGGAACGCCTGCGCGGTTCCGGTTCGTCGACCTGTTCGCGGGCATCGGCGGCATTCGCCTCGGCTTCGAGGCGCATGGCGGCGAGTGCGTGTTCACGAGCGAGTGGAATCCGTTCTCGAACAAGACCTACCTGGAAAACCACGGCGATCGACACGCGATCACCGGCGATATCACTGTCGTCCCCGCCGCCGACATCCCCGATCACGACGTCCTGCTCGCCGGGTTCCCGTGCCAGCCGTTCTCGATTGCGGGCGTGTCCAAGAAGAACGCGCTGGGCCGTCCGCACGGTTTCGAGTGCACGACCCAAGGCACGCTCTTCTTCGACGTCGCGCGCATCATCGCCGAGAAGCGCCCCGCCGCCTTCCTGCTCGAAAACGTGAAGAACCTGCTCTCGCACGACCGCGGCCGCACCTTCGACGTGATCCTCCAGGTGCTGCGCGACGAACTGGGCTACGACGTCCACTATCGCGTGATCGACGGGCGCCATTTCACGCCGCAGCATCGCGAGCGCATCATCATCGCCGGGTTTCGCGAGCCCGCGGCATTCACGTGGGACGCGCTCGCCCTGCCTGACGAAGGCCCGCGCCTCGCGTCGATCCTCCATCGCACCGACGGCACGGAGCCGCTGCTCCCCGCTGACGGCGATCGTTTCTTCGATCACCGCGCGCGCCGCGTGCAGCCGAAGTACACGCTCACACCCGGTCTCTGGCAGTACCTTCAGCAGTACGCCGCGAAGCATCGCGCAGCCGGCAACGGTTTCGGTTACGGCCTCGCGTTTCCCCACAGCGTCACGCGCACGCTTTCGGCGCGCTATCACAAGGACGGCAGCGAGATCCTCGTCCACCAGGGCGAAGGCGTGCGCCCGCGCCGCCTCACGCCGCGCGAGTGCGCGCGGCTGATGGGCTTTCCCGACACGTTCCGCATTCCCGTCAGCGATACCCAGGCGTACCGGCAGTTCGGCAACAGCGTGGTGATGCCCGTGATGCGCGAAGTCGCGCGCACGATGATGCCGCACCTCGATGCGGCACTCGGACGGGCGGGTGCGACGGGCGACGAAAAAACCAGCGCGCGTGCCGAGGCAAAACCGGCTGCGGCGCGCAAGACACGGCCCGGGACAGCGCGCAAGCTTGCGGAAGAAGCGGCGGACAAAGCGGTGGACAAAGCAGCGAACGAAGCAGCGGACAAAGCAGCGCGCGCAACGCGGCGCAAGCGGCCAGCCGCCGAAGCCGCTTAAACCACCCGCGCCACCTGAGCCACCTGGGTTACGACTAGCCAACGGACGGCGCACAGACCTCGGACCATGACAGACGTCGTCGATTCCGCCACCCGCAGCCGGATGATGTCCGGCATCCGCGGCCGCGACACGAAACCGGAGCGCACGATCCGCAGCCTGCTGCACCGGCGCGGCTTTCGCTTCCGGCTCGACGTGCGCGAGCTGCCGGGCCGTCCGGACATCGTGCTGCCGCGCTATCGCGCCGTGGTGTTCGTGCACGGCTGCTTCTGGCATGGCCACCCCTGCGCACTCTTCAAATGGCCGCAGACACGCCCCGAGTTCTGGCGCGAGAAGATCGCGCGCAACCGCGCCAACGACGCGCGCGCGCTCGCCGCGCTCGCCGCACAGGGCTGGCGCGTCGCGGTGATCTGGGAGTGCGCGCTGCGCGGCGCCGGTCACGATCCGCAAGCCGTCGTCGAGCGGCTCGGCGCATGGCTGAAGGACGGGGCATCAGCCTGGTTCGAAGCGCACGGATAAGCGTGCTGAAAAACGTACGGATGCGCGTGCGGACGAGCGCGCCGGGCTGCCAGACATCGCTGTCAGGCCCAGCCATGGCGCGCGCGTGGCGGTGATAAACTCACTCGACCGATTCGGCCGCGCCCGCAGACGCATCGACGGCTGCAACTCACAAGAAGGAGGTAAGGAGGATGGCTGATTTCCGACTCTGGTCCGACGATTTTCCGAGCAACGGCTTCATGCCGAAGGCGCAGGAATTCGACGATCGGGCCTTCGGCGTCGACGGCGACAACGTCTCGCCCGCCCTGCAATGGGAAGCGCCGCCCGAGGATACGCAAAGCCTCGCGCTGACCGTCTACGATCCGGACGCGCCCACCGGCAGCGGTTTCTGGCATTGGATCGTCGTCAACATTCCGCCCGACGTGCGCTCGCTCGCACGCAACGCGGGCAAGGCCGACGGCAGTCTGCTGCCGCAAGGCGCGGTGCAGGTGCGCAACGACTACGGCACGGTCGGCTTCGGCGGTGCGGCGCCGCCGCGCGGCGACCAGCCCCATCGCTACATCTTCCGCGTGCATGCGCTGAAGATCGCGCAACTGCCGGTTACGCCGGAAACGACCAACGCGGTCGCGCGTTTCATGACGCACCTGAACGAACTGGACTCGGCCACCTACGTCGGGCTCTACGAACTGAAATAACGCTGTGCCGCCGGGCGGCGAGCGCGCAGGCCATGCGCCGGACGCCGCCCGCGTTTGGCGCCTCGCGCCCGCTCGCATGCCAACCGCTCGCTCGCGTGTATCGCGTACGAACCGCCCGCGAAGCGACGCGCGGCGCACGCCCAATCATCGATGCCCACCCATCCTTCGCTATCCGGACCATCCGCCGCCGCCCTCGTTGAAGCCGAGCCCGGGCTGCCGCTGCCGCAGCGCTATCACGCGATCATCGTCGTTGCGCTCGGCATCACGCTCGCCGTGCTCGACGGCGCAATCGCCAACGTCGCCTTGCCGACCATCGCGCGTCACCTGCACGCCAGCGCCGCCAGCTCGATCTGGATCGTCAACGCGTACCAGCTCTCGATCACCATCTCGCTTTTGCCGCTCGCGTCGCTCGGCGACCGGATCGGCTACCGGCGCGTGTACCTGGCGGGGCTCGCGCTCTTCACCGTCGCGTCGCTCGGTTGCGCGCTCGCCACGTCGCTGCCCGAACTCGCGTTCGCGCGCATGGTGCAGGGCTTCGGCGGCGCCGGCATCATGAGCGTCAACACCGCACTCGTGCGCATGATCTATCCGCGCAGCAAGCTCGGCCGCGGCGTCGCGATCAACGCGATGGTCGTCGCCATCGCCTCCGCAGTCGGCCCGACCATCGCCTCCGCCGTGCTCTCCGTCGCCTCGTGGCCGTGGCTCTTCGCGATCAACGTGCCGATCGGCGTCGCCGCATTTGCACTCGGGCTGCGCACGCTGCCCCTCAACGATCCGCATCGGGCGCACTACGATTACTGGAGCGCCGTCCTCAACGCACTTGTGTTCGGCCTGCTGATCTTCGCCGTCGACGGCCTCGGCCACGGCGAGCGCCGCATCTGGATCGCCGTCGAGCTCCTGGCCGCCATCGCGATCGGCTGGTACTTCGTGCGCCGCCAGTTGAGCCAGCCTGCGCCGCTCTTGCCCGTCGATCTGCTGCGCATTCCCGCTTTCTCGCTTTCGGTCGGAACGTCGATGTGTTCGTTCTGCGCGCAAATGCTTGCCTTCGTCGCGTTGCCGTTCCTGCTGCAGGACACGTTCGGTCTCTCGCAGGTACAGACCGGCTTTCTCATGACGCCGTGGCCGCTCGTCATCGTCGCGGCTGCGCCGCTCGCGGGCTGGCTGTCCGACCGCTATCCGGCGGGCATCCTCGGCGGCATCGGGCTCGCGCTGTTCGCCCTCGGCCTGTTGCTGCTCGCAACGCTCGGCGGGCATCCGTCCGCATTCGACATCAGCTGGCGCATGGCGCTGTGCGGCGCGGGATTCGGCACGTTCCAGTCGCCGAACAACCGGCAGATGCTCTCGTCCGCGCCGCGCGAACGCTCGGGCGGCGCGAGCGGCATGCTCGGCACGGCGCGCCTCACCGGACAGACACTCGGCGCCGCGCTCGTCGCACTGATCTTCGGCATTGCGCCGCAACACGGGCCGACGCTCGCCCTCTATGCCGCAACCGCGTTTTCCGCCGTTGCCGCCGTCATCAGCATGCTGCGGCTCATACCGGGCAGCGCGGCGACCGCGAAGACGTAACGACAACCCAACGACAACTCAACGGCAACCCGACGGCAACATTACGCCGCCGTAGCGCCCCCGTTTTACGCCCGCTCGTCCTTCGCACTCGTGCGCGTCGCCGCTGTCCAAACGCATAACGGCGCGCCGATTCATGTCGATTCATGTCGATTCGTGCCGCCGCGATCTTCCCTTCACGGTGTTCAATCAAACCCAAGGGGATTTCCATGTCATTGATCGTCGCTGGACGGTTCACGACCTTCCCCGCCGCCGAGGCCGTCGCCGAGAAACTCTTCGCACGCGGCTTCGTCGAGGAAGACGTGAACTTCTTCTTCGTCAACCCGCGCGGGCAGCACGCCCGTCACGCGATCCACACCGCCACGCCGCAAGGCCCCGTCCTCCTGTCGCCGCATTTCACGCGCAACTTCACCGCTGGCGCGGTGGCGGGCGCCGTGGTCGGCGTCGTGCTTTTTGCAGGGCTGTCGGGCTCGCTGCCGGTCATGGTGCTTGCGGCGGGCGTCGGCGCGTGGATCGGCGCCTGGATCGGCATCAGCGCGAGCCGGCAGCACGCCGCCGAGCATCATGAGCGCGTGCTGCACGAAATGCGCAGTTCGGGCGTGCTGCTCGCGGTGCACGTGAGCCCCGAGAACCAGGCCGCCGCCGCCGATGTGCTGCGCGAAGCCGGTGCGGCCGACGTCGAGCGGGCCTCGGGCCGCTGGCAAGGCGGCCATTGGGCCGACTTCGATCCGACCCGCACGCCCGAGCCGTACGGCAAGGCGGCTTAAACGCGCCTGACACGCGCGAGCGCTGCAACGCAACGCGGCGGCCCGCAGGCCGCCGCGTGAGTGGATATGTGCGCGTGCGCGCGTTTGTGCGCGTTTGTGCGCGCGCCGCTGCGCCACGCCGAGACGCACTACTACGCCGCAGCGGCTCAGAGCAGCCGAGCGGTCACCCGGCCTTCGCCGGTGCAACGCTGCGCGCCCTGGCCGTGACCGATGCGGCCGTCGCGACGCTGCGCAGATCGGTGAGGAACGTATCGCGCCACACCGAGAGATTGTTCTCGCGTAGCGAAGCCATCATGTCCGTGTAGCGCGCGTGACGCTCGCTGCGCGGCATCGAGAGCGCGCGCTCGAGCGCTTCCGCCGTCTGGTTCAGATCGTAAGGATTGACGACGAGCGCGCCCGGCATGTGCTCCGCCGCACCCGCGAACTGCGAGAGCACGAGCACGCCCGGATCCTCGGGATTCTGCGACGCCACATATTCCTTCGCGACGAGATTCATCCCGTCGCGCAACGGCGCGACATAGCCGACGTGCGCCTGCCGGAAGAGCCCCATCAGCAGATTGCGCTCGTACTTGCGGTTGAGGTACTGGATCGGCGTCCAGTCGAGTTGCGCGAAGCGGCCGTTGATGCGGCCCGCCTCGCCTTCGAGGTTGCGCCGGATGGCCTGATAGGTCTGCACGTCCGAACGCGTCGGCGGCGCGATCTGCAAAAGCGACACGCGGCCATGCCAGCCCGGCCCGTTCTGCAACAGGCGCTCGAAGGCCTGGAAGCGCTCGGCGAGGCCCTTCGAATAATCGAGCCGGTCGACGCTCATGATGAGCTTGCGCCCGCGCATGGCGTCGCGCAGGCTGCGCACGGACTTGCGGTCGGAGAACTGCGCGGCGGAGGTTGCAATTGCGTCGGGATAGATGCCGATCGGGTAGGCGCCCACCTTCAGGAAACGCCCCCACGCGTGGACCATGCCGTCGTCGCTCGCGCTGCCGTGGCCGCCGCGCTCGACGTAGTCGAGGAACGCCTGGCGATCCGAATCGGTCTGGAAGCCGACCACGTCGTAGTGGCACATGAACTTCATCAGTTCCTCGTGCGGCGGCACCGAGCGCAGCACCTCGGGCACCGGCAGCGGAATGTGCAGGAAAAAGCCGATCGGATTCTTCACGCCGAGATCGCGCAGGCAGCGCGCGAACGGGATCAGGTGATAGTCGTGGACCCAGACGATGTCGTCGGGTTCGATCATCGGCTGAAGCTGGCGCGCAAGCGCCACGTTCACACGCAGATAGCCCGCGTAGTCCTGGCGCTCGTACCGCGCGAGGTCGTTGCGGTAATGGAAAGTCGGCCAGAGCGTGGTGTTCGAAAAGCCCTTGTAGTACTGGTCGTAGTCACGGCGCGTGAGGCCGACCGTCGCGTAGGTCACGTTGCCTTGCTGCTCAATGGCCGGATGCGACGGCGCGGTGACGGTCTCGCCGCTCCAGCCGAACCACACACCGCCCGTTTCCTTGAGCGCGTCCAGCACGCCGACAGCGAGCCCGCCAGCGGCGGGCCGCCCTTCCTGCGTCGGCGCAACGCGATTCGATACCACGATCAGTCTGCCCATTGCGGCTAACCTCCTGTTTCGTTGATTCCAAGACGATATCGACCTGAAGATCGCAAGACGCGTGCCACGTGTCCGACAGCCTGGGTGGAAGCACGCTTTCGGCAGCGACGGGACAAGCGCATCCCGCACAGCGGGTGCGCCCTGCGGAATGGCTAAAACAGCGGGAAACGGCTGGAAATGACTGGATGACGCGCTGTGGGGGCCGGATGAAACTCACGCGTCCTGTTCCGACCCGAGATCGCGCTGGTAATCGAGCCCTTCAGCCCGCGCACCGCCCTGGTTGTGCTCGCCATCGGGCGGCACGCCCGGCGCCGTGCGGTTTTGCCCGGCCGGATCGGGTGCGCCCATGGTGGGCGGATAGTTGCCCGGCTGATCTCCATCACGCGGACCGCGCTTGCCCGAATGACGTGCTGAACGACGCAATGCGGGATGTCTCATGTCCATGCCTCCAGCGCCAGGCCGCTACCTGGCGGCAGCGCGTGATCATAGTCTAGGGTTCGTCGCGTGAAATTTCCGGTAAAAATGGCGAAAGCTTTGTAACTCGTACATAAAAGCGTAAGAGCCACCCCGACGCGGGTACGCGATGTGCTTCCCGGCGCGGCCGAGCACGTCAGCCTGGCCAGCCCGGCCGTCGAGTGCGCCGTATTCACACGGCACAACTGCGCTGCGTGGGGTCGGCAGGCCGGAGCCCATGCCCATTCGATTGCGACGCCTCGAACGGCTCGGGCGGCGGATCGCCGATCGGCGGCCCATCCGGCTCGTCCGGCTCGCCCGGCGGCGGGTCGTCAGGCTGCGGGGTATGTGCGAGATACGGCTTCATACCGGTGTTTCCGGTGTGGTCTGTGTGACCTGTGAATTGGCAGTGGGGCATGGCTCACTCCTCGAAATCTCTCCCTCCGCTCACCAGCGCAAGGGACATACCATGAACCAGGCGCGAGCGGCCCGATCCACAGCCTGCGCGGGCCGCCGCAGGGTCGCATGCTCAGACGTCCGCGCCGCCCGTGACATGCGTGGACGCCGGATCGTCCGCTTCGCCCTTGCCGCGCTCGTTGCCGTATTCGACGAGCCGGTTATAGAGCGTCTTCAGGCTGATGCCGAGAATTTCCGCCGCCCGCGTCTTCACGCCGCCGCATTGTTCAAGCGTGGCGAGAATCAGTTGCCGGTCGGCGTCGGCGAGCGAGGTCCCAAATGGAATCGTCACCGCCGTCCCGGCCATCGACTTCGACAGCGAGATCTGCAACGGCACGGCGGCGGTCAGGTCGCCATCGGCGCTCGCCATGATGTGCGCGCGCTGCACGTAGTTCTTCAGCTCGCGCACGTTGCCGGGCCACGGGTACGCGGCCAGCATTTCGCGCACGGCGGCCGGGAACTGCCGCTTCGTGCCGTGGCGTTCGTTGAGTTCGTCGAGAAACGACTGGGCGAGCAACCCGACATCCTTGCCGCGCTCGCGCAGCGGCGGCAGGTTGATCGGGAAGACGTTGAGCCGGTGATAGAGATCGAGGCGCAGCTTGCCTTCGGCGACGGCCTGCTCGGGATCGCGGTTGGTCGCCGCGATGAGCCGCACATCGGTTTCGATCTCCCGGGTCGTCCCGACGCGCATGAACATGCCCGTCTCCAGCACGCGCAGGAGCTTCACCTGAAGCTCGACCGGCATTTCGGTGATTTCGTCGAGAAACAGCGTGCCGCCGTTCGCGCGTTCGAAATAGCCCTTGTGCTGCCGGTCCGCGCCGGTAAACGAGCCGCGCTCGTGGCCGAACATCTCCGATTCGATCAGGTTCGGCGAAATCGCGCCGCAGTTGACCGCGAGGAATTCCTGCTTGCGCCGCAGACTCAGCTGATGAATGGTCTGCGCGGCGAGTTCCTTGCCGGTGCCCGACTCGCCGACGAGCATCACCGACGCAGGCGTCGGCGCCACCCGGCCGATCTGGTCGTAAACCTCCTGCATCGCCGTGGAACTGCCGAGCATCAGACCGAAACGGCCCATGCGGCGCAGCTCGCCGCGCAACGTCCCGATTTCGGCCTTGAGGTCGCCCGCGCGCGGCAGCCGGTTCAGGATCGCCTTCACGCGCTGCAGGTTGATCGGCTTGACGAGGTAGTCGATCGCGCCGGCCTTGAGTGCGTCGACAGCCGTCTCGACGCTCGCGTGGCCGGTGATGACCACGAGTTCCACGCCCGAGCGCGGATCGAGATCCTGGAACAGCTCGGTCCCGCTGCCGTCGGGCAGCTTGAGATCGGCAAAGACCACGTCCGGCGTCTGCCGCACGAGCTGGATGCGCGCCTCGCGCAGGTCGCCGGCCTGTGCGGTGGTGAGTCCGTCGTCGCCCACCACGGCGGCCAGTGCCTCGCGGGTCCCCGCATCGTCATCGACAATCAATACATGTGGCATCGCGTCTCGTCAGCCCTCGAAAGTGAATGGCCCCGCACAACCGCACGTCGCGGCGTGCAATAGAAACCATAGGAACCGGCGCCGCACAGACGCGGCGCACGCAGTCGTAGCGTGGTGGAGTACGAAACGGTCAGGCACCGCGCCGAAGGCGGCGCAGGCGTGCTTTAGCTGCAATGATGCAACAATCCCGCAGTTATTGACCGATCATGACCAAGATTGTTGTTGATATGACCATTATAGGCCGATTCGAGATAGACGCGCGCCCAGCCTCGCGCGACCGGGCAGCAGGGTGCACGTCGTAGAGGATTCACGCCGGATTCGCGCCGGATTCGTGACAGGAACGCGCCGGGCTCAAGCGTTGCCGTGCGGAAACGGCCAGGGCGCACCGGCCGCGCCGTTGCTCTGACCAGACGCTGCCGCGCCCGATGCCCTGGCAGCCGACAGACCCGACACGCCCGCGCTGGAGGCAGTCGCTCCGGCGACACTGCCGCCGTCTGCGTCGAGCGCGCCGCCCTCGCCTTCCCAGCGGCTCAAGTCACGGTGATAGCTAATGCGCTGCGCCCGATGGCGCTGCGACCAGCGCCAGGCCATCATCCCGGCCGTCGCGCCGAGCGCGCCAACGGCAAGCAATGCGCTCACCAGATTCGTTCTGTTCTTCGACATGTCGCATCCTCCGGATCTTGCCGTGCATCTTGCCATGTAGCGTCCCGTCCCGGTCAACACCGGGATCGTGCGGTAAGGCACCGCCCGTATACCGTCGATCCGGGCGAGCGTCGCGAGTTCCACAGCAGGATTCGTGCCGGATGTGCGAAGATCGGCCAACATCGTACCGACATACGTGTACGCCAAGGTAACTGCGCAATGACAGCACAGCGCGAACGTCCGTCTGACAGGGCGTCGATTGCCCTGCGGCGTGTCACGGTGGTTAAATATTCAGGCGATGCAGACCATGCGGCCGTCGGCGCAGCTTCTCCCGTGCCAGTCCTGGACGGCCATGTCCGAACCGCGCCCCGGCCGCTCGCCGTACGACGGCATGACGTTATGCCGTCGTGACAATGCAGCCGCTCAACGGCGTAAGCCCCCTTTTCAGGACGGAATAGCTTATGGCGCAAATCGAGCCGGGCACGCCCGCCGCCGATCGCAACACGCGCAACAAGCGCAACGAAAGAGAGGACAACGGCGCGCGCGTCGCCGGACTGGAGTCGTTTGGGCGGCTCTACGGTTCATCCCCGGTGATGCAGGAGCTCTACGCGCAGATCGGATGCGTGGCGGCCACCGACGCCACCGCGCTGATCGTCGGCGAATCGGGCACGGGCAAGGAACTCGTGGCGCGCACCATTCACGATCTGAGCGCGCGGCGCGACGGTCCGTTCATCCCCGTCAACTGCGGCGCGATCCCCGACGATCTGATCGAGGCCGAACTGTTCGGCCACGAGAAAGGCAGCTTCACGGGCGCGGTGCAGGCGCGCGACGGGCACTTCGAGCACGCGCGCGGCGGCACGCTGTTCCTCGACGAAATCACCGAAATGTCGTTGCTCCACCAGGTGAAGCTGCTGCGCGCGCTCGAAACCGGCGACTACTTTCCGGTGGGCGGCAACGAGGCGATCCACGGCGACGTGCGCGTCATCGCCGCGACCAACCGCGATCCCGTTACCGCCGTCAAGGAAAGCTGCCTGCGCGAAGACCTGATGTACCGCCTTGCCGTGTTTCCGCTGCGCGTGCCGCCGCTGCGCGAGCGCGGGCACGACCGCGAACTGCTGGCGCAACTGTTTCTCGCCGAACTCAACGAGCAGGAACGCTCGCAGAAGGCCTTCAGCAAGCGCGCGCTGGAAGCGGTGCGCAACTGGTCGTGGCCCGGCAACGTGCGCGAGTTGAAGAACGCCGTCTATCGGGCGTTCATCCTCGCGGAAAAAGCCGTGGAGATCACCCATCCCCAACTGGTGCCGCGTGTGAAGAAGCCGGTCACGCAGGGCGATGCGATGAGCGTCTGGATCGGCACGCCGCTCGCCGACGCGCAAAAGCAGATCATCCTCGGCACACTTAAATATTGCGGCGGCGACAAGCGCCTTGCGGCGCGCACGCTGGGCGTGAGCCTCAAGACGCTCTATAACCGTCTCGGCAGCTACGGCGCGGACGATGGCATCGACGACGAAGACGACCGCACGCGCGATAGCCGTTGAGCGCGGCGGCATCAGCGTGATGCCGCCAGCGCGCGGATGCAAATGCGCAGCGGCTGCTGCGGCGCGCGTGAATCAGTACGCTTTCGCGCCGCATCCATAAAAAAATGGCCGCCGGAGCGACCATTGAGCGACCGTTTTTCCGTATGCCGCGAAGCGCTCAGGACTCCACGTCTTCGAGGCTGAAAATTTCCGACTGGTCGTTGTACGAGAAGATCTCGCCGTAACGGCCCCAGTCGATCACCGTGTCGAGCGTCTCCTCGGCGGCGCCGTCGGACAGGAAGTCTTCCAGTTCCTGCTCGAAGCGCACGCGCGGCGCACGATGTCCAGGCCGCTCGCCGAGCACCTTCTTGATGCGCGCCGCGAGCGGCACGTTGCGCAGCAGATGCTCCGCGAACATCATCTTGCGCTCCTGCGTGCCGAACTCGGCGAACACGCGCGCGGGCGGCGTGAGCAGCACGTCGCCTTCGCGCACGTCGGCGAAACCGAGGTGCTGCAGCACTTCCGCAATCGGGAACAGATCGTCGACTTCCAGATGCAGCGAGCGCGCGATTTCCGGCATGTCGGCGCGGCCATGATACGGCGCGGTCGCGAGCGTTTCGATCAGACCGGCCATCAGGTTGGTCGACACGCGCGGCAGCCAGCTGCCGAGTTCCAGCCCCTTCTTCGTCGTCTCGCCGGTCTGGCGGGCGGTCATCTTCGCGTAGATATCGTCGACGAGCTTGCGGAATTCCGGGTCCAGACGATTGCGCGGATGCTTGAACGGCACCTTGATTTCGGCGACGACACGGCCCGGATTCGACGACAGCACGAGAATGCGGTCGCACATGAACACCGCTTCTTCGATGTTGTGCGTGACGATCAGCACCGACTTGATCGGCAGGCGGCCCTGGGTCCACA
>NZ_SCRP01000031.1 GCF_004298475.1 Paraburkholderia sp.
CCAGCTCCTCAACATCGGCAAGGACGGCGAGAGCCCGCTTGAGGTGCCCTACGGGAAGATGCTGTGGGACAAGCTGATCAAAAACAACGATCAGATCTTCATGACGCTGAACGGCCACTACCACGGCGCTGCGCGACTCCCCAAACCCAATGAGTACGGCAACGCAGTCGAACAGATGGTGGTGGACTATCAGATGGCCTACCAGGGCGGCAACGGCCTGATGCGCCTGTACGAGTTCGATCTGAGCAACAACGAGATCAAGGTGATCTCCTTCTCGCCGTGGGTGCCGCAGAAGCCCACGGACACGCTGAACGCGTTCGACCAGGCAGTGTTGACCGCACCGAACGAGCAGTTCGTCATCAAAATGGATTTCGCGAAGCGCTTTGCGGGCTTCAATAAGGACTTCCAGGCGGGCAAACCGTCCCATACCTCGCTGGTGGACAAGGCCACGGCCATGATCCTTGCCAACTACAAGGACCCGGAGCCTGTGGAGCAGAAGCCCGCAGCCGACCCGGAAGACTATCCGCACGTTGTCGGGACGCTGGCGCACTGGCGCTTCGTTGGCGGCACGGTGGGCGAGGCCGTCAAGGTAGGCGAGACCGTCCCCGACGAGGCTGGCCAGAACCCCATCCGCCGTGGTGCGCTTAGCGGTGGTGGCGTGTTCGGCGCCAAGCTTGACGATCTCGTCTGGTCCGATGACCGCCACCACCTGTCGGCCGTACCGGGTTCCGTGCAGTTCCGTAACACGGGCCTCTTGCGCCTGAGTTACTTTCTGACCGACGCCGCAGCGCCGATCAACGCCGAAACCCTGGCCAATGGCTACACCGTCGAAGCCATCGTCAAAATCGATAAGGACTGGGATGCCGGTAAGCACGCATGGATGAACATCATGACGCGCGATGGCGCGCGCGGCAGCCTGGATGGCTTCAAAGGGCGCGCCCCGGAAGACTCGCCGATGGTGTTCGCCGTTTCCAAGCTGCGTGAGATCCAGTGGGAAGTCGTGCCCGCGCAGCGTGGCGAGCGCACTGCAAAGACCAACTGGTCCGGCGAAATCATGGCTGACAAGTGGGTGCATATCGCCATCGTCGGCGACAACAGCACGAACGAAACCATCCTCTATGTCGAAGGTGCCCCGGTGCTGCGCAATGTAAGCAATGCCCCCGGCGTGGATACGCTGGGCGACGCCATGCCGTGGGTCGTCGGTGCGGGGCATGGGACGATGCCGCGCAAGGGCGGTTTCTTCGGCAACATCAGCGAGATCCGCGTGGTCGGCAAGCCGCTGACGCCGGAGCAGTGGCTCACGGCGCGACGTAGTTGACGTATTTTCGGGCGCCTGGCCGTCGAATGGAATCTCTTTGGTGGACGGCCGGGCGCATTTAAGGCATGGCCTGTGGGCGTGCGCGGTTCTCGCGTTTAGTCGAGTATGAAGTTCGTACGGTAGGCGGTGTGAAGATCGGCTTCATTGGTTTGACGCTGGAAGAAACGCCTACGGTGGTGACATCCTCTGGCGTGGCGGGCCTGCGATTCCTGGATGAAATCACAACCGTCAATAACCTTGTTCCAGAACTCAAGAAGCAGGGTGTTTCTGCCATCGTCGTGTTGCTCCACCAGGGCGGTCGCACCGCGGCTACCGTAGTCAACGACAAGACTTGTCCCGGGTTGAACGGCGACATCGTTGGAATAGTCGACAAGCTCGATCCGGCGGTTGATGTCGTCATCAGTGGCCATACTCATCAAGAATATGTCTGCACAAGAAATGGGAAGCTGCTGACGCAAACCGGATCGTATGGGCGAATCGCAACAAAAGTCGATTTGACTATCGATCCAGTCACCAGGACTGTCCTCAAGAAGGATGCCAATAACATCGTCGCAGTCAACGATGTCGGAATACTGTCTGGTGGAACCCTTCCCGACGGTGTCGTTCCTTTGGCTAAAGACAGTGAAATCGACGCGTTCGTGCAGAACTACGAAAAACTGGCTGCCCCGATGGCTGGAGAGGTGGTCGGCAAAATCTCTGAACCTCTTGATACAACACGCAGTCCGGCGGGCGAGTCGACGCTTGGCGATGTTATAGCGGATGCCTACCTGTTTGGTACGTCAGACGCTTCGTTCGACAAACCGGCACAAATCGCCTTCACCAACAGTGGCGGTCTCCGTAGCGACTTGAAAGAACTGGACGTGACTTTAGGCGAGTTGTATAACGTTCTGCCGTTCAGCAATAGCGTCGTTTTGATGGATTTGACAGGAATTCAATTGCTGAGATTGTTAGAGCAGCAGTGGGAGAAGCCGCAATATTCCGGTAATGGTCGCGTCCTCCAGGTCTCGGATGGATTCACCTATACCTGGGCCAAAAGTAAGCCAGCGGGCGCTGCACCTGGAGAGGGTGAGCGCGTCGTCACCGGGTCGATGAAGTTGAATGGTGCGCCGATCGAAATGGACAAAATCTATCGCGTGGCCGTCAATGATTACCTTGCAGCCGGTGGCAGCAATTTCACTGTGCTATTGGAAGGCGCCAACCTGCAGCAAGGCGGGATCGACCTGGACATTGCGACCGCTTATTTCAAGGCCAAGGGTATCGTCGCTAAACCTGCGTTGAATAGAATTAAAAGTGTAAAGTAGCCCGGGATGCGGTAAGCCATGACGTTCAAGGGCGGCTCAATGCCGCCCCTGAACGCTTGAGGAATCTCTGTTTTCCTGTGGCGTTTTAATCCGGGTGCCGGTGGCGACATGACCGGTCGTGTCAGGTTAAATGCGTGGCCGCAGCATTCGGTGCACCGCTGCCAGTGTTCGGCGACGTATCCAGCCGCTCGGCAGCCGGATCACCCACCAGTAGGGCGTCATTCGCCTCCGGGTCTGCGAGTCTGGACAATGAACGAACGTTTCCGTGCGCAGCGTGCGCAAGCCGTCTGGCCGGTCAAACACGAGAAACCGCAACACAAGTTTCGCGTTGCCCGGCGTAACGAAGCGAGAGAACGCATCTGCGTCGGGTAGCGTTGCGAGTCGCATACCGACGCGCCAGAATTGGCCCGCAAGGCCGAGCGACAGTTCGCGCTGCGTCCGGCGCAACGGCGTAAACGTCGAGAATCCGAACCGTTCCATCTCCTTCGAATCACCACGTCCGTACAGTCGTGCGGGCAACTGACGCACCGCCAGTAGCGCGCGCGTCACGCGATCGTCTTGCATTTCGACTGCTTCGACGGCCGCAATGATCTCTGCCGGAGTGGCGCATAAAGGTCGCGAGTCGTGTCGTTCGTGAAAGCAGTAAGACGGCAGAAACTCGGTGCCGAGCGGGCCTTCATCTGTCGTTCTGTCGATCATGTCGCAGGTTCATTATTGTTGTCGCGAGGATGCCGGACTAAACGGATCAGGACTCCGGCTGCGCGCTACAGTATGCGCTTTCTGATCTTCAGATATTGAGCCACAAAAAAAGACCGCCCCGGGGAGGGGCGGCAAACTCCATGAGTACGCACTCGTAGCCAGCCAGAATGGGAGGTATCTGGCTGCTGTCTCAGTATAGGTGGGTGCGAACATCGGCTGCATGGGACTAGTCTGAAAAACGAAGCAGTAAGCGCACTGACGGTGCTGAAAGTGCCGCAGGCGATGCGAAATCCGCACTCGCCGCACCGCAACTATTGATCGATAGTTCACCGTATCGTATCGTGCGACACGTTCGGCCTTCCTCAAAAGGGCAGGCCGATTCTGTCGTTTATTGGGGTGAATAATGCGAATCGGAATCTCGGCGCTGAGTCGCGCGGGCCAGAGCATCTGGCAAAACGGGCTCGGTCAGAATGTAATTTTTTTCGCGCAATTGCTGCTGCGTCTGCCATTTGTGCAATCAGTCGTGCTGATCGACGTCGGAAGCGAGCGCAAGCTGCCGTGCGATCTTGAACGGTTTGCGGCAGGCGTGCGCATCTTGACCCAGCAGGAGGCAACCGACGAGGTCGACGTGATTGTCGAAATGGCCGGTGCGCTCGACAACGAATGGCTCGACCTGATGCGCGCGCGCGGCCGCAAGGTCGTCTATTTCTGCTGCGGCCAGCCCTACGTGGCGCTGGTCGAGTCGGCGGTGTTCGAGCGGCAAGTGAGCACAACGCGCCCGGATCGCTGCGACGAGGTGTGGCTGCTTCCGAAGGATCACCTCATGCAGCCCATGATGCGCACGATGCATCGTTGTCCCGTGCATGTCGTGCCATTCATCTGGCATGCGGGGTTTCTCGACGTTCGTATCGCCGAGGCGGCCGGCTACGGTGTGCGATACGGCTACGATTCCGGCCGGGAAGCGCGCGAAAAGCTCGGCGGCGGCCTGCGCGTGGCGATTTTCGAGCCCAATATTTCTGTTGTGAAGGCGTCGAGTATTCCGATGTTGATCTGCGACGAGGCCTATCGTGCCGACCGCAGCAGTGTGAGCGCGATGCACGCGCTGAACACGTTTCACATGAAGGATCATCGGACCATGCTGTATCTGGCGAATTCGCTCGACCTCGTGCGCGAGCATCGGGCCACGTTTCATGGCCGCCACGACATCGTCGGCTTCATGGGGCAACATGCTGACGCGGTGGTCGCGCATCAATGGGGCAACGACCAGAACTACAGCTATCTCGACGCGCTCTACGGCGACTATCCCCTGATACACAATTCGCCCTGGCTTGCGGATGCGGGCTACTACTATCCGGGCTTCGACGCGCTGGCGGGTGCGTCACAACTGCTGGAGGCCGTCCGCCATCACGATGCGGGGATCGACGATTACCGGTCGCGTTCGCGGGCTGTTTTCGAAGCCGTCAATCCGTTCAACGAGGCCAATCTGGAGGCTTACGCCATGCGTCTGCAGGCGCTGGCAGGCAACAAGGCGTGGGAGAACGCGGCGTGAATGACAATGCAAAAACGGCGCGCCCCGTGGGGCGCGAGCTGAAGGTCGGCGTTTCGCTCTTCGTGCGCAAGGGGGAACAATCGTTGTGGGAAAACGGCATCTTCCAGAATTGCCTCTTCCTCGTCATGTTGCTGCAGCGCTTGCCGCAAGTGAGCGAGGTCTATCTTGTGGCCGGCGGCGGCGACGGCGATCTGGATGACGCGCGACGTTTCGTCGAAGAATCGCCCGCGCCGATGATCGATATGAGCGACGCCGCCAACCGGCTCGATCTGATGATCGAGATGAGTGCGCAGCTCGACCGCGAGTGGATTGCGCGGTTTCGCGAACGCGGCGGCCGGGTTGTGTCGATGCGCGTCGGCAACGACTACGTGATCGACATCGAACGCATGATCTTTGACAAGCCTCATGCGCTGCTGATCAGCGGTGCGGCGTACGACGAAATCTGGACGCTGCCGGAGTACGAGCACAGTTGCAGGCCGTACTTCCGAAGCGCAATGCGCGCGCCCGTTCGCATCGTGCCGCATCTGTGGAGCCCGTTGGTTCTGGACCGGGCGGCGGCGAAGCTGGACGCGGATACGCCGTTCGGCTACCGGCCAGGCCGCCGCCGCTGGCGGGTCGGCATATTCGAGCCGAATATCTGCATGGTCAAGACGGGTCCGTTACCGATGCTGTGCTGCGAGGTTGCGCATCGCGCAAACGCCGACATACTTGAGCACGTGTGGGTGTACAACGCGATGAAGCTCAAAGAGCATGGCGGGTTTGGCGTATTTGCACGAAGTCTCGACATCGTGCGCCACGGCCTGGCTTCGTTCGAAGGCCGGTTCCCGTTCTATCAGGTGATGGCATCCTATGTGGATGCAGTCGTGACGCATCAATGGGAAAACGCGCAAAACTATGTGTATTACGAGGCGTTGCACGGAGGCTATCCGTTGATTCACAACTCCCATTTGATCGCGGATTGCGGCTATCGCTATCGCGATTTCGACTGCGAAGAGGGGGGACGGGCGCTTCTGGACGCGTTCTCGCAACACGACCGTAATCTCGACGCCTATCGGCGCAAGTCGCAAGCGTTCCTCGCGACGCTTTATCCCGATCACGAGGCCAACCTGCAAGCGTACGGGCAAGCCATTGGGGCATTATTCGACAACGGAAACCGGGCATGACAGGGACGCATCGCGCATCGTTCGGGTAAATCATCTGAGTGAGGCGTTTCCGGACAGCAGGTATATCGCAGGCGATGAAGTTTTTCCAGGAAGTCAAATAGTAGAACTGATGGCAACCCACGAGTTTGTCAGCGACTTGTTATGAGATTGTAATGTTTTGATTGTTGGGTTACTATCTGCCGAACGTTGCATGGGTGGCTGGCATGCCACCCGATCCGATATCCCCACGCGTTGTTTCGGGGGTTTCGACTCACACATTGAGCACGCAGTCCCGATCCCAACTGCGTGCGTCTCTTATTCGGACAATGATTTGGACAAGGTCCAGAAACCGGATTAGGCGACTACATTTTCGTTGTCCGAAAGTCTTCTCTCCAGAGCCGGAACCATGAAAATCGACGTCATTCTTGCTGACGACCATCCCGCGTTGCTGGCCGGCGTCAGATATACGCTGGAGTCCACCCGGGGAATCGACGTAATCGGTACGGCGGCGAGTTCGACGGAACTGATCGACCTGCTCGACGATGTCACTTGCGACGTGCTTGTGACCGACTTCTCCATGCCCAACGGCGAGCACCGCGATGGCATCGCGCTTTTGTCGTATCTGCGGCGTCAGTGGCCCGATCTGAAGATTGTCGTGCTCACGATGATCGATAACCCCGGAATCGTGCGTGAAGTCGCGAAGCTCGGCGTGCAGTCGTACATCCGCAAATCTGACAGCCTCGAAAATCTCGTCATGGCTGTTCATGCCGTGTTCAACCACATGATCTACTTTCCCGGTGCGGCTTCGCGGTCGGAGGAATCGCTGCGGCCGTTCAATGGTGGCGCACAGAATCAGGTGGCGCTGTCGAAGCGGGAGAAGGAAGTCGTGCAAATGTACGTGGCGGGTGTATCGATCAGCGAAATCGCGCAGCGATTGAATCGTGCGGTACAGACGGTCAGCACGCAGAAGCAGATGGCGATGAAGAAACTCGGCATTGCCCGCGACGCGGAGTTGTTCCGGTACGCGTGGGAGTGCGGTCTCATTGTCGATGGACGCCCCCGAAGTGATCTGTGAGAAGACCAGGACATGTCCTGGCTGCCGGGGGCTGGCTTTAGTATCGGTCTGATATCGAAGGGCTGGCCGCATTGCAATACTGGCGCGATTGCATCGTTGGCGGCATTGTCGGCCTGGCGCGTCATCTGCCTGAATCGAACGGCAATATCCCACAGCCGGCGCGCCGCCCGGCAAGCGTCCATCCCTGGAGCAGCTGTTATGAAGCGCCAGCGCATTGGCATCACCATCGGCCTGCACCGGCCCGACGAAACGCTCTGGAATAACGGCATCAAGCAAAATGCCGTGTTTCTCGCCGACGCCTTGCGTCATTGCCCGAGCGTGGCGAGCGTCGTGCTCGTCAACACCACATCCGTGCCGTTGACGTCGGCGCTGCCGTGGGATCTGTCGCGTCATCCGACGCTCGACTTCAACGATGCGAAAGACCAGCTTGACCTCGTCATCGAACTCGGTGGCCAGGTGGATAGCGCGCGCACCGAATATCTCAAGGCGCGCGGGGTGCGGCTCGTATCCTATTGCTGCGGCTTCGAGTATATTCACGCAGCCGAAGCGATGATATTCGGCAAATCGCTCTGGGGCGGCAACCTGTTCGTCAACGACCGGTACGACGATCTGTGGGTCATTCCGCAGGTAGCGGGCAACAGCCAAAGCTATCTGGAGGTCATGCGGCGGCAGAGCGGGCGCATTGTCCCGTTCGTGTGGAGCCCGGAATTTATCGAGGCCCGCAGCCGCGAATTTCCGCACAACGGCATTTATCGTCCGCACGTTGGCTCTCGCCGGCTCACGGTGATGGAGCCGAATATCGACGTCGTCAAATTTTGCCTCTATCCGATCCTGATCGCCGAACTGGTCTATCGCGAGCGGCCTGGCGCTATCGATCTCGTGCAGGTCGCCAACGCTTTGTCGCTGGCGCAGGGGCACGTCGATTTCATCGCGCTGATGAATCAGCTCGATATCGTGCGCGAGCACAAAGCGGTGTTTACCGGCCATCACGACACGCCGACGTTCCTTGCGCAGAACACCGACATCGTGATTTCTCACCAGATGGAAAATCCGCTGAACTACTTCTATCTCGAAGTGTGCTGGCAAGGCTACCCGCTCGTCCATAACGCGTCGCTGTGTCCGGATCTGGGCTACTACTACGAGGGCAATAATGCGCAACGCGGGGCGGCGCGCCTCATCGAAGCAATCGACTATCACGATCTCCATGTGGAGAGTTACCGTACCTGGCAGCGCCGGCTGATTGGCCGCTATGCGCCCGGTAATCGGGCAGTCGTGCGCACCTATCAGGCGCTGCTCGATCAACTGTTGAGCCGTCCGGTGCGCGGCGCGAGCGCCTAGCAGGAAACGACAGGGCAAATGAAGGAGCAAGCGGCGGAGCAAGCGGTTGCGACGCGCGCTGCGCGTTCGGGTGCAGGTGTTTAGACTTGCGTTAGCTGCCTGAGCAAAAAATGAGGGAACACGAGCATGCCTTTCACGCCTTTAGGACGTCTGCGGCGCTACCAGGACTTGCTGCTTCTGGGCGGCGGTGTCGTGATTACCTTGGTGGCGTTCCTGATGTTCGCAGTCACATGCGTTTACGCGATACGTCAGTTCGTGGCGGTCGAGCGCCAAAATCTTGCGGAGGACAGAGGCCAGGTCGTGACGCTGGTGCAGGCAGTGGAAACGTCGCTGCGCCGCACGGTTAGCCTTTTCGAACTGTCATGGCCGACGTTGCCGCAAAACGACGGATCGGCCTATGAGGCATTCCTGCGCAACGGCAACCAGCTTTTCATCAAGAGTCCCTCGACATCGAGCGACGTCTATTTCGCCGCCTCCATTAAAGCCCTCGACGACCCATCCCTCGTGCGCCGCTATCTCGCGCTCGCACAGTTGTTCGCGCTGAGCAACGCGTCGGCGTCGGTCGCCAACAACCTGGACATCTCCGGGTATATCTACAGCCCGCATGACGAGCTGATCGTCATGCCGGCGTCCGTCGTGCCGCTTGCGACACGTCCTCAAGTGGCCGAACTCATCAAGACGCTCAAGGTCGACCTCTCAAGGCTCACGCCGTCCGCCGAACAGCGCCCGGGCGGCTTCCGGCGCGCTGTGTACTGGCTGCCGCCATTCACCGATCCGCTTACCGGCAGCACGCGCGTACGGCTCGTTTCGCAGGCGAGCAGCCAGGGCGAGCCTTTCGCGGTAATCGCCATCGAATATGATCTGCAAACCTTTCTGCGTGCGGTGTCCACGCGTGGGGAGGGCACCTACCTGATCGCCGGACCCGCCGGGCGTATTATTGCGAGCCGCGATAACCAGAACGCCGCCGAGGCGCAGGAGCAAGGGTGGCGGCAACTGCGGCATCCGGCGTTTCTTGGCGGCGATGTGGGTTACGGCGGCGGGAAATTCGTGATCGAGGAGCCGATCGGAGGCACGGACTGGACACTGCTTCATGTCTTTTCATGGGACGACGTCGCAGCCGGCATCGCGCCGCAGGCGCGCACGGCGGCAGTGGCGATGGCCGTGATTCTCGGCGTCGTGTGGGCGCTGCTGCTGAGTTTTCGCAGCCGCGTCTTCGCCCCCTTGCTGCGCCGCTCAGAGCGCGTATTCGAAAGCGAGAACCTGAGCCGCACGGTGGTCCAGACCGTTCCAGTCGGTCTCGCACTCATCTCGCTCAAGTCCCGCGAGTGGCTGCTGGATAGCCCGGTCGTTCAGGAACTCGGGTCGCGGATCGAGCGCGGAGCGGCGGCTCTCGCGGATGCGCTGGTCGCGTGCTACGACGCGTTCGAGCGCGATCATCCACCGGGCGAGCCGGTTGCCGTGCTGCGCCAGGACGTCGTTCTTCCCACGAAAGGCGGCGGCCACGTCGAGCTGGCTTGCAGCGCCTCGCAAGCGCGATATAACGGCATTGACGTGCTGGTTGCGGTCTTCATCGACGTGACGGAGCGGCGGCGTCTGCAGCGTGAACTCAATGCGGCGCTGGAGGCTGCGGATTCGGCGAATCAGGCCAAGTCGGCCTTTCTCGCCGCGATGAGTCACGAAATCCGCACGCCGCTCAATGCGATCCTCGGCAACCTCGAACTGCTTGCGCACTCGCCCTTGACGAGCGTGCAGCACGACCGGCTTGCCACCGTGCGCGGCGCTTCCGCCGGCTTGCTCGCGGTAATCAGCGATGTTCTGGATTTTTCGAAGATCGAAGCCGGTGAAATGACGCTCGAGCAAATCGAGTTCAACGTGCTGGAGCAGATCGAATGCGTGCTGGGGATTTTCGAGCCGCTCGCGCGGGCGCGTGGACTCGGCCTCTATGCACGCATCGACATCGCCGCCGGGCAGACCATGTGGGGCGATCCGACGCGCGTCGGGCAGGTGCTCAATAATTTGCTGAGCAACGCAATCAAATTCACCGAATACGGCTCCGTTACGGTGGTCGTGAGCCTCGAGACGGCCCGCGACGGCAAGCAGCAACTGGTTCTGGCGATTGTCGATACCGGCATCGGCATTTCACAGCAGCATCAGGAACAGCTCTTTACGGCGTTTTCGCAGCTTGACGCTTCGATTAACCGGCGCTTCGGCGGCACAGGGCTTGGGCTCGCGTTATGCCAGCGGCTCGTTCAAGCCATGCACGGGCGCATCGATGTGTCGAGCACGCCTGCCGTCGGCAGTCGCTTTACGGTGTATCTGCCGCTCGGCGACGCAATCGCGGTGCGCAGCGACCCGCGTATCGTCGACGGGGCACGTGTGCTGTTCCTGAGTTCGGCACGGGAATGGTGCGAGTTTGCGGTTCCCCATCTCGAACACTGGGGTGCGCAGGTGAATGTGCACCGGCATCCGGCAACCATCAAGGAGTCGGATCTCGAAGCCGCCGCCGTGCTGGTGATCTGGGGCGCTCGCGAGCAATGGCGAGCCGATGACGAGAACCGCCTCGTCGAAGACGCGGCATGGGTCGTCGACGGCTATCCGGGCGGCCCGGCGAACGCCATTTGTACGGGCAAGATCGTGAGCGTGTCGTGCCTGAGTCTGAGCGGACTCGCGGCGAGCATGCGTGCGACTTTGCTGGGTGAGCCGTTGCCGGGCCCATCGGCTGCGACGGCCGGCGTGATTCGCGCGGATACGGTAGCGTCCTCGCGCGGTTTGAACGTGCTGGTGGCCGAGGACAACGAAGCGAACCGTATGCTGCTGGCAGAGCAGCTCACGTCGCTCGGCTGCCGCGTCACGACCGCAGCGAACGGCCGGCAGGCGCTCGAACGGCTCGACGACGACGACTGGGACGTTCTGCTGACCGACTTGAACATGCCGGGCATGAGCGGCTACCAGTTGGCTGAGACTGTGCGCGCACGCAAGCCTGCTTTACCGATTGTGGCGATCACGGCGCACGCCACGAAGGAAGAGCGGCAGCGCTGCGAGGCGGCCGGCATGACCCAGGTGATGACCAAGCCGATTTCGCGGCAGCAACTCAACGACGTGATGGGAGCGATTGCCGCGGAGCGGGGCGTGAAGCTGATCAGCGTGTCCAACTCGGACGAAGCGAAGTTTCGTGGCCGCACCATGCCGAAACAGCTCTGGGAGACGTTCATCCGGTCGACGGCGGAAGCGGTATCGACCATGGAAGCCGCTCAGGCGGCGGGCGACGTGGACGCCGTCCTGGCGCAGCTTCACTCGATACGCGGCGCACTGGCGGTGTTCGGTCAGGCGTCGCTGGCGGCGGATTGCGCGCGGGTGGAAGCGGTAATCAATCGGGATACGGGCACGCCATTGCCGGACGATCTGGACGTGCTCACGCGTTCTCTGCGGGAAATGCTTGTTGCCGATGCGTAGTCGTCGTTGCGCCGGCTTATGCGAGGAGCGCGTTGTCGTGCGCCATCATCAGCGTCCGCATGCTCTGCCACATTCCGTAATAGTGCACGATGAAGCTATCCGGGCGGCGAAATAGCCAGGGCGTGTTGAAGCAGACCATATCTGATAGCGCTTCATCCTGAAGCGCTCCGCTTTTTCTCATCGCGTTGATGAACTGAAGCTGATCGCCATCGCTGGAATAGACTCTCGATTTATCGGGCAACGCCGAAACGCTCGCCATAAGATCTTGCAACATCGCATCGTTGTGCGCCGTGCGTCGGAAACCCATCACACCGGAGTTAAAAGGCCACTGCCCGACATCGTGTGCGAGCAGGTAATCGCGTCCCTCGAGCAACGGCTCCAGTTTTTGCTGCTGATCGGCGACAAGCACGTCGGCGTCGAGCCAGATGACCCACTCGTGATGTTGCAGGTAACCGTGCAACAACCACGGCTTGAACCAGTTGCCGGATGCGTTCAAGCCGATTTCGTGCGGAATATCGCGGTGTACATAAAACGTATAACCCTGCATCTCGCAGTAGCGACGGAAATTGCCTTCCGCAATGCGAGCGTAGCTTTCGATGTTGGGTGTATAGAGGGTGACTACCGCAACTGCTTTGCCGAGGTTGTACGCACTACGATCCGCCGTTTCATTCGAGGAATCCGCAGCATATTGCGGAAATGAAAACATGGGCAACCCGGCTGCTCGCGTGTGGTTTATGTGCGCGATGAGTGCATCCCTGAAGCGCGGCGTAGTGCCTTTCCGTTCCGGCGATTGTGGCGCATCGTCAATGCTGATGGCGAACGTCGGCACGCGGCTCCACATGGGATCATAGTTGTATCCGGTCGGCATGACCGGGCACATTCCGTTGGACAACGTCATGTAGTGTTCAGACTCGAAACCGGCGAATACGGCGGCCTCGGAGGGCAGCCGGTCGGTGAAGTCGATTCTGCATCGCTTCACGATCTGTAACACGGTCTCGCGTACGGCATTCGTGTTCCGCCAGATCTGGACGTCGATTTGCGGCAAGGCATGCGTGGATGCGCGTACCAGAAGCACGTCGCGATCGGCCATGAGCTGCTCCAGCGCAACCGGCTCGATGATCGCCGCATCTTCACTGAGTAAAAGGATGAGTTCGTTGTGGTCCGCGCGGCGCAGCGTATTCAGGAGCGATTCGTAACGGTAGAGTGCGCGCAACGGAAGCGCCTGAGGCATTTCCGAAGCGTCGATTATCTCGTGACGATAGCCGCGCACCCGCGCGTAGTGTCGATGATTTGCAAGACTGGGCGCGGCGCGGTGCCGAAAGTGGCTGAGCACGATCATGGCAGACGGGCCGTGCGTTTATGCGGAGTCTCGGATAATGTCCAGCCCGCAGATGATTGAGACGGGATGGTTCTGTTTCGTGCTGGCGCGTAACCCATAGCGTAGACTTCTCCACCTAAAAAGATCGCGGGTGCCTGGATAGATTCGGTTAACTAAGTAATGTGGGTATTTTTCCAGCCGGATTGATGGCGCGAGACGATGATCTTACCTCAGCGTGCGCCGATTTGATCGTCGAAACGGAGCGGTGCGTGAGAAAGCACCGCTCCTGTGAAATCAATTGCTGCCGGCTTTTCGCCGCGCTGACAACACTGCGGTCAAAACCGTAAGCATGAACACCAGCAAGGAAACGGCAGCGGCTTCACTACCAAAACGTCTCAGGTTGAAGTCGCCCGTCAATACGCCGATTATCCGCAGCCCGACTGCTGTATGCAAAAGAACGAGCGGCAGATAAAAGAGCGGGCTGTAGCGCACACGCAAGCCGGTGACTGCGGGCAGGATGATCGGCGCGTGGCCGAACACCATCGAGAATACGAAGCCGAGCGTCAGCGCATGCAGCGCTGCGTCGTGCCAGGGATGTCCGGCTGCGAACGCACCATCCATTCCCAGCAAGCCGCTTACGCCGAGCCAGCCGTAGCCGGATAGCAGCGCGACGGCGATGAATCGCGTCAGGCCGCGCTGGCGCACTGTGTGGCGAGCGATATCGTATCGGGCGAGCCAGAACAGCAACAGGACGAAGCTCGCGGCAAAGATGCGAATTCCGAGGTCCGGTTGCCAAAGCGCGATGACGAGTCCCGCCAGCAACAGCGTGACGCAGCCGTAGAAAAGGTAATGCGTTGCGGGCCGCATGGGCCGCATGCGCGTCAATTCAAGTCGTTCGGCGACGATCGTCAGGACGAGAAACGCGAGCCAGTAGGGCACGGCAGCCAACGGATCGCCGAAAACGATCCAGGCGAGATTGCCCGCGCTCAAGCAGACCGTTGCAATGGCAAGGACTGCAAGGTGCAGTGCAAGCTGCTTGCGCAGCACGACAATGCTGCCCGCGAGCAGAACGGCTCCGCCGATCAGCACTGCGGCTTGTGCGAGTGGAACAGGTGCGCCGGCCAGCAAGAGTACGCCCGCAAGCGCGGCTGCGGCCGGTGCGGAAAAGCACCATGCGGAACCGATTGCGACGGCACGCTCGAGACTGATGGCGGCGCCAAAGAATACGGGGATCATCAGGACGCCATGCCACGCTGCTCTGGAGACGGCGTGGGCTGGCAACGGTACGCCCAGTCGGGCGAGTCCGGCGGCAAGGCCGCAAAGGAGCGATGCGACGATGGCCGCACCGAGTAATGCGCGGGCTGCGAATCGCAGAGGGGAAGGGCGGGGGCGCTTCGTCTGGCTCGTCCGTTGTCCGGCGGCCGTGGAAGCGGCGGAGTGTGTCATTCGTCCGGCCATCCGAGCACCTTGCGAGCTGCGTCGTTCATCATGTCGGGGTTCCAGGGCGGTTCCCAGACCAGCTCGATATCGAGTTCCGTGCCGGGTGGTATGAGTGCATCGAGCACTTGATTGACGTCGTCCATGATGACCTGGCCCATCGGGCAGGCCGGCGAAGTCATCGTCATCTCGATACGCAGTACATCGGGGCGCACATCCACGCGATAAACAAGCCCGAGGTCAACGATGTTGACGCCAACCTCAGGATCGATCACATACCGCAGGGCTGCAAGGACTTCATTTTCAGCTTGCGACAGCGGAGTGTTTGTAGTGTTGGTCGTCATGGTTGTTTCTCCTGCCAACCGTTAAAAACCGCTGGTCGGCATGTGCCGGCCAGCGGTTCGTTCTTGCTATTGCTACTGATACTGATACTGCTACTGCGATTAAACGCGGTGCTTCATCTGCTTGCTGACTGCAGCCTGCGATGAGGTCGGCTTGCCGCCGAGCAGACGCAGTGCAAACCAGCCGAGGTACAGAACGCCTGCAGCGAACACCAGGTCGCCCGGCACACGTGCCCAAACCAGCGCAGTCATGACCGACGAGTGAATGACCTCAGCCGAACGTGCGTACCAGAGACCCGTGTGGACAGCTTCATACGCTTCGTAGATACCCGACGGCAGGATCGAGATGAACACCATCATGGCCAGACCGATGTTCAGCAACCAGAATGCCGGCTTGATCAGCGAGTCATCCCATGCGTCACGCGAGGTCAGACCACGCAGGCAGAACAGCATCAGGCCGATACCGAGCATGCCGTACACGCCAAACAGTGCAGCATGGCCGTGCGCCGGGGTCATGTTCAGACCTTGCACATAGTACAGCGAAATCGGCGGGTTGATCGAGAAGCCCAGCAGACCCGCGCCAATCGTGTTCCACACACCGACCGCCACGAAGCAGATGATCATCCACTTGTAGTTCTGAACCCACGGAGCAGCCTGGGTGCGACGATAGGTGTGCCAGCCTTCCAGACCGATGAGTGCGAGCGGCACGACTTCGAACGCGGAGAACGCTGCGCCGAAAGCGATGATTGCCGTCGACGTACCCGTGAAGTACAGGTGGTGCAGCGTACCGAGAATGCCGCCGAAGAGGAACACGATCGTTTCCATCACGATTGCGCGATTTGCGCTTTCGATGCCGATCAGACCAAGGCGCGAGAAGATCAGCGCGATGACAGCCGTGGCGAACACTTCGAAGAAGCCTTCAACCCACAGGTGCACCAGCCACCATCTCCAGTACTCGATCATCGAGTAGCTGGTGTGTTGACCCCAGGCGAGCGACGATGCGTAGAACAGGCCGATACAGGTTGCCGACAGGAACACCATGGCGATCAGGCTGCGGCCCTTCGTCTTCGGGTCCTTCAGTGCCGGCCACAGACCACGGCCAAGCAGGAACACCCAGAACAGCAGACCGACGAACAGCAGCAACTGCCAGACCCGGCCCATGGCCGTATAGGCGAGACCCTGATTGCCGAGCCAGAAGGCGAACGACGTGCCGCGGTGCTGCATCGAGCCGAGCCAGCCGCAGGCCGTCGAGCCCACGACGATGAAGAGCAGCGCGTAGAACAGAACGTCGACGCCGAGCTTCTGCAGGACCGGTTCACGACCGCCGAGCAGCGGGGCGATGTAGAGACCCGTCGCAAGCCACGCGGTAGCGATCCAGAGAACGCCGAACTGCGTGTGGATGGTACGGCTCACAACCCACGGGAGAACATCAGCAACCGGAACACCAAAGACGCTGTGACCTTCGACGGCGTAGTGGGCGCTCAGCGAGCCCATGGCGACCTGTGCGAGCAGGAGACCGATCATGACGAAGAAGTACTTCTTCGTGGCGCGCATCGACGGCGTCGGCTTGACGTTGAACAGCGGGTCTTCGCCCGGCGTGGCGGGTTCGTGCTCTTCGCTTTCGCCGTGCGCGGTGTGATACCAGATCATGCCGGCGATACCAGCGATCATCAGGATCACGGACGCAATCGACCACATGCCGTTGGCGACCGTCGGCGTATTGTCGACGAGCGGCTCATGCGGCCAGTTGTTCGTATACGTTTGACCCGTTTGTCCCGGACGCTCGGTCGTGGCAGCCCACGACGACCAGAAGAAGAAGGCGGAAAGTGCGGTCCGATCACTTGCATCGGGCACCGAGCCTGCGTTCATCGCATAGTCGTCGCGCAGCTTGTCGAACGAGGGATCCGTTCCGAACAGCGATTCATAATGCTTGGCGATGTCGAGGATTACGCTCGCACGCTGATCGGTCACCGTGACGTGGCCGGTTGCGGCGTCGTAGCGGTTGGCGCGCATTTCGTGCTTCAGGCGTGCGTCAAGCGCGCCTTGCTGATCCACGGTCAGTGCGTCATACGACTTGTGGAACTCCTGCTGAGCCCACGACTCGCGCAACGCAACTGCTTCGCGGTGCAGCCAGTCGGCAGACCAGTCCGGAGCAACGTAGCTGCCGTGACCCCAGACCGTGCCAACCTGCTGGCCGCCGGCTGCCAGCCAAACCTGCTGGCCGCGCTGGATTTGATCACCCGTGAACAAAACGTTGCCGTTTTCACTCACGACTTGGCTCGGGATGGGAGGTTGAGCCAGATAGATATCCCTGCCCAGCCAGAGCAGGGTGCCAAATGACAGCAGGCAGATTAGCCCGAGCCATTTCCATAAGCGACGTGTTGAGTGCATAGTCCTCTTTCCGCTGTTTGAAGGGATTGGATCGCAGGAAAGTTGTGTACGTCCGTAGCGGCCTGCGATGTCGTTAAACATGTACGTCGAATGCATGTTTAACGACATGATAAGACGTAGACGCGTTATATGCAAAGGAACCGTTCATCCCCGGCACTGCCCCGCAGACAGCAAAAATTAAATAAAACAAACGGTTACAGCCTCCTGGATGGTTGACTGCGCACCGGCTGTGCCAATTCGCCACATGGCTTTATAAAGCTTCGTGCCCAGAACCCTGCGCAAACGCATTCCCGGCAGCGCGTCTCTGAGGCATCAGCCGGGCGTTGGAGTGAAGCATCGGCAAGCTGCTACTGGCGGGAGTGGCCTTCGCTAACCTCAAGTCAGACAATTGACGCCCGCGGGGCGATTGATGTGAATAATGCGAGCAAGGTTATAGGCGGAATTCAAGCTCGCGTCTGCTATTCTCTTCAGGCGCCGCATACTTCGACTTCGGCGGAACGCATTAGCGGATGCAGCAAAACATGGAACCTGAAGCGCGTGAAATAGTGCTCGATGTTTGCGGACTGCAACCACCCGAGCCGATGGAGCAGATCATGTCGGCGCTGGGCACACTCGAGCATGGGTGGCATCTGCGTGTCATCATCGATCGCCAGCCTTTTCCCCTCTACTCAATACTTGAGCGAAGCGGTTACGAACACAGTACGCGTGCGTTCGACGCTCATCGCTTTGAAATTCGCATCTGGCGGAATGCCTGATGCGACGTGCGCTATCGCTCGACAGTTCGCCGTCTTTGTCGGCGCCGCTCCGATTCTTCGTTAGTGCGCCAATCTACGTTTTGATCGCGGGCGGCCTGCTGCTTTGGAGCGGGCCGCTTGCGCTGGCGTCGCGCTGGTCGCCATTCGCGCTCGCGCTCACGCACCTCTTTACGCTGGGCGCGTTAGGTAACGCGATGCTCGGCGCGCTCGTCCAGATTCTGCCCGTGGCGACGGGTATACATATTTACCGCCCCGTCGTCACCGCCACCGTAGTACATGCTTTGCTTACGATTGGCGCGCTCTCGCTTTCCACCGCTTTTGTATTGTCGGTACCGGCGCTTTACGCCTTAAGTGCCGTTGTGCTCGTCGGCGCTTTTCTCTGGTTCCTCACAGCGTTCGTCATCGGCTTCTTTCTGACCCGTAAAAACCGCCAGAAAGGATCCGGGGATGTCCTGCTGTCGACGCGGCTTGCCCTCGGCTCGCTCTTCGTTACCGTTGTCGTCGGCGGTATGCTCGCGGGCGCGATGTCGGGTGCCTACACGCTTCCACTGCAGCGCGTCACCCATATTCATGTGCTCTGGGGATTGTCCGGCTGGATCGGGCTCCTCGTGGCGGGCATTGCCTACCAGGTTATCCCGATGTTTCTCGTGACCGAGCCGTATCCGCTTGCATTCACGCGGTGGTTTGCCCCGGGTGTATTCGGCCTGGTTCTCGTGCTGTCGCTCGCGGCCGGCTTCTTGCCGGACGATCGCGCAACTTTTGTGCAGCCTCTTTTCGGCAATGCGCTGGGTGCGGCATTCACGGCGCTGGGCGGCGTGACGCTCTATCTGCTGGCAACACGCAAGCGCGCGCAGGCGGACGCCACGACGCTGTTCTGGCGTCTTTCCATGGCGAGTCTCGTTTGTTGCTGGCCTGCGTGGTTTCTCGCAGTCAATACCGGTCGCCCCGCCTGGTTCGTGACGTTCGGCGTACTCGTACTGGTGGGTTTTGCGTGGTCTGCCGTCAACGGCATGCTCTACAAGATCCTGCCGTTCCTGCTTTGGTACCACTTGCAGGCGTCATTGCCGATGCCGATGAACATCGTGCCAAAAGTAAAGGACATCATTGAGGACCGCACGGGGAAACGGCAATTCGCCGCTCACCTCGTTGCCGTGCTGCTACTCGTCGCGGCAAGTCAATGGCCGGCGCCGCTTGCACGCGTAGCGGGTCTTGCGTTGATCGTATCGGCGGTATGGCTAGGCGTGGTTATCGTGAACGCGCTCAAGGGCTATCGGCGCGTCAGCCTTCTTATCGAATCAAAATTTGCCAGGCCGGCTGCAGATGCACACCGTCCGGAATAGGGATGCCGTAACCAGATTGCCCGCCTGGAAATGAATTCCGGCAGGCTAATTCGCTTTCAGTTTGCCTTCTATTAAAGGCAGTCCGGCAAGTGTTCGTGTCGCAGCCGCGCGCGAAGAAATATGAACGGAAACTCGCGAAGGCGCGCATTGGCTCGACGTAACGAGTCAATGGCAAGCGAGAGTGGATTCAAATTCTCGTATCGCGCCAAGGCCTGCGCAAACCGGACAATTTCGTGACGTTCTACCTTTCGGTCCGGCTCCGTTCGCAGCGATTCGAGTGTGCGCGATATCCCGTTTTTCGGCATGAAGCCGAAGGCAAGACATAGCATGTGAATCGCGTCATAGAGATCGGCATTGAGACCGATCATGTCCGAGCGAGGATCGACTGGAGCGCGTCTGGCCGCTCGCGAGCGCACGAACGGATCAAAAATGGGCAACAGAGGTCTGCCGAACCCGCGCAGTATCTTTTCCGCACAGTGATTCTCCGCGAAGAACGTAACCGCCGTGCCGCCTTCGCGTGGCAGCGCTTCAAGGTAGTAGTAGCTCCCGTCGTCGGAAACTGGGCCGCACGGCAGCTGCTGCCCGGGCACGTTTCTGAAATGAGCGAGTGGTGTAACGTAGTGCGTCTCCCAAACGCCACGGACATGGGGTTGATCGTGTAGCCGTCGCATTGTCGTTTACTCGAAAGTCCGTCGCACGCGTATCAAATTAGAATTGCGACGGTTTTTAGTATTGCTATCTGTTTTTGTTGGCCTACCGGCCTTCAGCGGTGAACGGCCGCCAAACTACCACCTGCCGTTACCAAACCTCGATCAGTTCAACCCGATGCTTACCCGCGCGTGAGCGGCACCAGTGGAATAATCGTTGGCGCCCCTGAAAGCAGGCGTGCCAGTGTGTGTGGCTCGATCGCAAGATCCGCCAAGGTATATTCGTCAAGAACGGCCATGTATGCGTGCGATGCACGCTCCAGCATGCCGCGCAAACCGCAAGCCGGTGTGATGGTGCATTTGTTTTCTGCGGCATTGAAGCATTCGACGATGCGGAAGTCCGGTTCGGTCGCGCGCACGACGGAGCCAATGGTAATTTCGTTGGCCGGAAGCCCCAGACGCATGCCGCCCATACGGCCTCTCGTCGTGCTCAGATAACCGGCGCGGCCGAGCGTATGAACGATCTTTCCAAGGTGGCCGCGCGCAATGCCCAGCGAGTCGGTCAATTCCTGAATCGTGGCGAGCTCCTCGCCGCGTGCTGCGACATAGGTCAGAACCCGCAGGCTGTAATCGGTAAAATCAGTCAGTCTCATGAATCACCTTATGAAAGCGTCCTGTTTGCAACAGTTTTCGTGTGTTTGAACAAGACAGGTTGGGCTGTCTTTCCATGTCTGCGTAGCCACTGTGCTCCCATGGAAATGGACTGCCTCGCGCTTTGCTCCCCTCTTGAGCCAAAATTTCTACGACTCGCTCGGGTTTAGCGATTCACTGCTCCTACGTGAGTTGCCATCACATTCGATTGCTGCACAGCATTTCGGTATCCATGCCGTCCAGAACAGAAATCGATTCAATCGCGCGAACCACGAGTATGGAAGTGGTCAATGAACTTCACCTGTGCAATCGCGTTGTTGGCGATCGGCGCAGGTTTCCTGCTAGACACAACACAACTGGAATCTGTCTTCCCTCGTTCTTGCGTTCAGGGGAAGTACACGTTTACCCCAGCTTGTTTACGAGGCACCGGGTATCTTCAATCGACCTTCTGCCGATGAGTCGACCCGGCGCTTTCAACATCTATCTTGTTGCCGATTTAGCTGCCGCAACCTGCGCCGCCAGCGCCGCAACCGCAGCCGGAGCCCGAAGAGGACGATTGGCTGGACGTCGCGGCTTCCTCGCCGGTGACGGCGATCACCATATCGATGACGACGCCTTGCGCGCCACGCTCGACGTACTGAATGCGCACCTGATTGCCATAACGCTGCTGGATCTGATTCAGCAGCGGCAGGGGATCGTGGTCATTGATGAAGCGCATCGTGTCGCCTTGCTCGAGCGATTCGAGGGCACCAAAAATCGCAGCGTGGCGGAAGCGCTTTGCAATGCCTCGGGCATCGAACTGGAATACGTTGAGCTGGGTGACGGTCATGGGGACTCCGGTGAAAAAAATAGTGCTTATTTGTGCACTGCGTAAAAAATAGTGACTGCGTTACGGAAGTTGGGGGCGGGTTTCGCGAAACGGAACTGCTTCAAGATGTCGCGGGCCCGGTGCTGCACGGCTGCCCTGCGTCAATTTGGCCTGGGACATGCCCGTGGTCGGCGTGCCCATGGCGCATCTACGGTCTTGTAAAGCATCGAGTTGCAGGAAAGTGCCCATCCGTTGGCCTGATGGAAGCCATATTAAAACATTCATCAAGCGTACATGTTAACCTGGATCATAGATTACAAGTGCGTTCGTTGCAAACAGGAGAGTGGGACAGATGCCCGCAGTGGCGTGCGAGCGTGACGAACCGCCGAATCCGGCCACTTCTGTGGCGCAGGCTTCATAAGGGTCTGAATGATGCGGATGCATCTATCGAGTCATGCGTGTGTTTTGCGGGCGCATCGCGCGCATCTCCGCTAAACCCGGCCGCTTTCATATCAGCCCCAGCAGTTCCTTTAACTGCACCGCCCGGGAGCGGCTTACCGGCACGACGCTTCGTTCAACGTCATCCATCATGAGATTCAGACTTTCGTCGGCTTTAACCAGTTCGACGGCGAACGGCAAGCTTACGATATGGCTGCGGTGCACGCGCAGGTAGACGCTGCTGTCCAGACGCAATTCCAGATCCGCAAGCGACAGGTTAGACAAATAGCGGTCGTTCCGCGTAACGATCGTCGTGTAGTGGCCGTCGCCCTGGAAGCGCACGACATCCTTCAGATCGATCAGAATCACGCGATTCTTGCGAAATACTGGAATCTTGAAGAGGCGTCGCGGCGGTGTTGTCATGCCGGTGAGCACGCCCGTTGACGGTTCCGTCGTGAGATCGGTGAGATCGTAGAAGAACATGCAGGTGCCGCACGAGCCGTGCAGGCCCGACATGTGCGACGCCTTGATCATGAGGACATGACCGGCAACGCTGATCAACACCGCGGGCAGCGGCGAATCTGCTTCGCGACCGCCCGCGTCGCTGGACTGCAGCAGATCACGCAGTCTGGCGCGGCTTCGGGCCGGGTGTAACTGCACGATGTCCATGCCGAACAGCGTGTCGCGATCTACGCCGGGCGACTGTGCATCTACGGTGCCGAGAATCCGCAGCGCGACGTCGTTAAATGCACTGACGCGTCTTTCTGCATCGAGCCATACCACGCCCGGACTGAACTGCTCCAGCCGGTGCTGGAATGTCACGGCGCCGCGTGCGTCGGTCGTGGACGGGGTGTGAGGGAGCGGCTTCATCCAGGATTCTCCCTGATGCGCTCGTAGCTTTGTGCACGGCGTCATCCCTGCGGGAGGCGGTGCTTCCGTTGTATGTCGTTTCCTCTTTCCACGCAAGTTTTCCGGCGTTCGGCGACAGCAGACGACCGCTCGCGAATTCACATTGAATTGCTGCATTGCATTGTGAAATCCTCGACTTCATGCGGATCACAACAAGGTGGCTGATGTGATTCCTCGACCCTTCGACTATCACGCACCTCAAACCTTGCACGAGGCACTCGCATTGCTCGGCGAGCATGGCGAGACGGCGAAACTGCTCGCGGGCGGCCACAGCCTGTTGCCGATGATGAAGCTGCGTTTCGCGCAGCCCGATCATCTGATCGATCTCGGCAGGCTTGCCGAACTCAAAGGCATTCGCGAAGAGAACGGCGCGCTGTGGATCGGCGCAATGACGACCGAAAACGAACTGATCTGGTCTGAACTATTGCAGGCGCGTTGTCCGCTGCTCGTCGAGGGCGCGAGGCAGATCGCCGATCCTCAGGTTCGTTATCGCGGCACGCTGGGTGGCGATCTTTCGCACGGCGATCCCGCCAACGATCATCCTGCGCTGATGATCGCCCTCGATGCTTCGTTCGTCCTGCAAGGCGCGGACGGCGAGCGAATAGTGCCTGCCGACGGTTTCTTTGTCGGCGCCTACGCGACGCTGCTGTCCGCCGGGGAGATCATGACCGGCATCCGTATTCCGGTTCCCGCAGCCAGCACCGGTTATTGCTACGCGAAGCTCAAGCGCAAGACCGGCGATTTCGCCACTGCCGCAGCGGCCGTGACGTTGCGCGTCGCGGGCGGCAACGTCGAGCACGTGCGCATTGCTCTGACGAATGTCGGCGACACGGTGATCCGCGCGCTGGATGCCGAGCAGGCGATGACCGGCAAGCCATTCGACGCCCATGCGGTCGACGAAGCGGCCCGGCTCGCGATGGCAGCATGCAATCCTGCGCCCGATCTGCGCGGCGACGCCGACTACAAGCGCGCGATGGCAGGCGAGATGACCCGCAGGGCGCTCGACACTTCATACGAGCGTGCGATCGGCCCGACACGACCCTGAGCGGCGAGGAGATCACAAAATGGCCAGCAAGACGATGGTGTCGTTCACGCTCAATGGCGGCGAAGTCGATGTTGTCGTCGAGCCGCGGGAACTGCTCATTCATACGCTGCGCGAAAAATGCCGGCACACCGGGCCGCACATCGGCTGCGAAACATCGCATTGCGGGGCATGCACGGTCGATTTCAACGGTATGTCCGTGAAATCGTGCACGCTGTTGACCGTGCAGGCGCAAGGCGCGGATATCCGCACGGTCGAAGGGCTCGCGCAAGGCGGTGTATTGCACGCGCTGCAGGAGGGTTTCATGCAGGAGCACGGCCTGCAATGCGGTTTCTGCACACCGGGCATGTTGATGCGTGCGTACCGCCTGCTACAGGAGAATCCCGATCCGGATGAAGCGGAGATTCGCTACTGGATGGCCGGGAACCTGTGCCGCTGCACGGGTTATCAGAACATCGTGAAGGCCGTGCAATACGCGGCGCGCAAATTGCGCGGCGAAGCGGTCGAAAGCTCGCATCCGCTGATCGCGGCGGACGCGGCGCACGCGCAGTGACCTCCGGGAGAAACGTCATGGGCGATCAGGACGCCAATCTCGACCGGCTTGCAGCGCTGGAAGGCATGGGCTGCTCGCGCAAGCGCCGCGAGGATCCGCGTTTCATTCAGGGCAAGGGCACGTACGTCGACGACATCGTCATGCCGGGCATGTTGTTCGGCGCGATGGTGCGCAGTCCATATGCGCATGCGCGCGTAAAGCGCATCGACACATCGCGTGCGCTCGCGCATCCGGGCGTGCACGCGGTTCTTACCGCCGACGATCTGAAGCCGCTCAAGCTGCACTGGATGCCCACGCTTGCCGGCGATGTCCAGGCCGTGCTCGCCGACGAAAAGGTCTGCTTCCAGAATCAGGAGGTGGCGTTCGTCGTTGCCGACGACCGCTATGTGGCCGCTGATGCAGTCGAGCTTGTCGAAGTCGAATATGAGGCGTTGCCGGCGCTCGTCGATCCGCTGCGCTCGCTCGAACCCGATGCGCCCGTGATCCGCGAGGATATCCGCGACAGGAACACCGGAGCACATGGCGCGCGCAGACATCCCAATCATATTTTCACGTGGACGATGGGCGACCGCGACAAGACCGATCGCGTGTTCGAAAGCGCCGACGTCACGGTGAAGCAGGACATCCTGTATCCGCGCGTGCATCCCTGTCCGCTCGAAACGTGCGGCTGCGTCGCATCGTACGACAAGGTGCGCGGCGATCTCACGGTCTACATCACATCGCAGGCGCCGCACGTCGTGCGTACGGTCGTCGGGCTTTTGTCTTCGATTCCGGAATCGAAAATCCGCATTATTTCGCCCGATATCGGCGGCGGTTTCGGCAACAAGGTGGGTGTGTATCCGGGCTACGTGACTTCGATCGTCGCGTCGATCGTGCTCGGGCGTCCCGTGAAATGGATCGAGTCGCGCAGCGAGAACCTCTCCACCACCGCGTTCGCGCGCGACTATCACATGACCGGCGAACTCGCCGCCGACAAGGATGGACACATCAAGGCACTGCGCGTGCATGCGGTGGCCGACCATGGCGCGTTCGATGCGTGCGCCGATCCGACGAAATGGCCCGCCGGCATGTTCCATGTCTGCACGGGTTCGTACGCGATTCCGAATGCGTTCGTTTCGGTGGACGGCGTCTACACGAACAAGTTTCCGGGCGGCGTTGCTTATCGCTGCTCGTTCCGCGTGACGGAGGCGGTGTATGTGATCGAGCGGATGATCGACGTGCTCGCGCAAAAACTCGGCATCGACAAGGCCGAGATTCGTCTGCGCAATTTCATCCGCAAGGATCAGTTTCCGTACGCCACGCCGCTTGGCCTCGAATACGATTCCGGCGACTACGAAACCGCGTTCAGGAAGGTGCTAGCGGCGGTCGATTACGACGCGTTGCGCGCGGAGCAGGCACAGCGCCGCGCCGATCCGGACGCGGAGTGGCTGATGGGCATCGGCGTCGTGAACTTCACGGAGATCGTCGGAGCGGGGCCGTCGAAGATGTGCGACATCCTCGGCGTCGGCATGTTCGATTCGTGTGAGATCCGCGTGCATCCGGACGGCTCGGCCATCGCGCGCATGGGCACGATCACGCAGGGACAGGGGCACCAAACCACCTACGCGCAGATCATCGCCTCGGAGGCCGGTATTCCTGCATCGCAGATCGCGGTCGAGGAAGGCGACACGTCTACGGCGCCATACGGGCTCGGCACGTACGGCTCACGTTCGACGCCGGTGGCAGGCGCGGCCGTCGCCCGCGCTTCGCGCAAGATTCGCGAGAAAGCGCGCAAGATCGCGGCGCATCTGCTCGAAGCGAGCCCCGACGACGTGGAGTTCGATCTGGACCGCTTCGTCCTGAAGGGGTCGCCGGACCAGTTCAAGACCGTGAAAGAGGTTGCCTGGGCCGCGTACAACAACGTGCCCGAAGGAATGGAAATGGGCCTTGAAGCGGTGGACTATTATGATCCGCCGAATTTCACGTTCCCGTTTGGCGCTTACGTCTGCGTGCTCGACGTGAACCGCTACACCGGCGAGATCCGCGTGCGGCGCTTCTATGCGCTCGACGACTGCGGCACGCGAATCAACCCGATGATCATCGAAGGGCAGATTCACGGCGGACTGACCGAGGGCTTTGCGGTCGCGCTCGGCCAGGCGTTGCCGTACGACGAATCGGGCAACCTGCTCGGTGCGACGCTGCTCGACTATTTCGTGCCGACGGCGATGGAAACGCCGCATTGGGAAACCGACTTCACCGTGACGCCGTCGCCGCATCATCCGATCGGTGCGAAGGGTGTCGCCGAATCGCCGCACGTGGGCTCGATTCCGTGCTTCACGGCGGCCGTCGTCGATGCATTCGCGCATCTCGGCGTCACACATATGGACATGCCGCACAGCGCGTACCGCGTGTGGCAGCAATGCCGCGAACTCGGCTTGACGCGACCGGTTTGAAACGATTTGCGGCACGTGGGAGGGACGTGAATGAAAGTCGTACTCGACAGGGCCTTCCCGCTTGCGGCGGATGCGGACCTCGCCTGGCAACTGATGCAGGATATCGAAGCCGTGGCGGGTTGCATGCCTGGCGCGAAAATCACCGAGCGCATCGACGATACGCATTACAAAGGCACGATCACGGTGAAGCTCGGACCCGCGACGATGGCGTTCAAGGGCGATATCGAAGTGCTTGCGCTCGATGCCGTCACGCGCAGCCTGCACCTGCTTGGCAAGGGCACGGACGCGACCGGCAGCTCGGCCGCAACGATGGATCTCTCGGCCGCTGTGCAGCCCGAGGGTGAGACATCCACGCTCGCGGGCAAGAGCGAGGTCACGATGAGCGGCAAGGCGGCTGCAATCGGCGGCAGGCTCATGGGGCCGGTGTCCGAGCAACTGCTCAAGCAGTTCGTCGCGAACTTCGCGGCGCGGCTCGACGCGATGAAGGCGCAGCAGCCCGCATCCGGCGCGACGGATGCGGGCGCATCGGCTGCACCCTTCGTACCGCCCGCGCAACCCGCCGAACTCAACGGGTTCGCGTTCTTCTGGGCGATGATTCGCGACTGGCTGCGCGGGCGTTTCTCGCACAAGGCGCCCGGGCGTTGAATCACATCATGACGCCGACCGACCGCATGCCTGATGTCGTCACGCTGCAGGCGAGGCTCGCGAATCACGGCTTCATCGCCGAGCGCAGTTTTGCGGCCGCGCTGCTCTTGACGATGGAAATGCGCCGTCCGCTGCTGCTGGAGGGCGAAGCGGGCGTCGGTAAAACCGAAGTGGCGAAGGCGCTTGCCCGCTTGCTCGATGCGCCGCTGATCCGGCTGCAATGCTACGAAGGGCTCGACGCGCACACGGCGCTTTACGAGTGGAACTACGCGCATCAACTGCTGGCGATCAAGCTGTTCGAGCAAGAGGCGCGGCCGCTGCGCGACAAGGAGCAGGACATTTTCTCTGAGCGCTATTTGCTCAAGCGCCCGCTGCTCGAAGCGATTACGACAACGCCCGCGCCCGTGTTGCTGATCGACGAGATCGACCGTACCGACGAAGCCTTCGAAGCCTATTTGCTCGAACTGCTTTCGGATTTTCAGATCTCGATTCCCGAACTCGGTGTGATCCAGGCGACCGAACGGCCTTACGTGATCCTCACCTCGAACGGTACCCGCGAAATCTCGGATGCGCTGCGCCGCCGCTGCCTTTATCAATACGTCGACTATCCGTCGTTTCAGCGCGAGCTGATGATCGTGCGCATCCGTGTCCCTGAAGCGCCGGAAGCGCTCGCGCGCCAGGTCGTCGAATTCGTTCACGCGGTGCGGCAGATGGCGTTGCACCGCAAGCCTGGTCTCGCCGAGACGCTCGACTGGGTGGCGGCGCTGTTGCGCCTTGGCGTGAGTGCGCTCGATGAGGACGGCATCGAGCGCGTCATGGATTCCCTCGCCGCACTCGTGAAAACGCGCGAGGATCAGGACGGACTCACACGGCCTGTCGTCGAAAAGCTGGTGGCATCATGCTGAGCGGTCACGACCGCGTTGCGGCTCAAACGCACGCTCCCGATCTCGCCGATGCGCTCCTCGAGCGCTATGCCGGCTTCGCGGGATGGTTGCGCGCGAACGCATTTTGCGTGACGAGCGCCGACGTTGCCGATTCGATGGAGATCGCCCGGCGCATGGGCCAGTTCGACCGCGATCTGCTGCGCTGGAACCTGCGTGCGCTGCTGTGCTCGCGTGCGCAGGACTGGCGGCGTTTCGACGAGTTGTTCGATGCGTACTTCCGTGCACCGAACCGGCACGACCTGGCTGACGTGCGTGCGGGCGGCGCCGGGCCGCTCGCGCGCGACGAGACAGGATCCACGCCGCCCGACGCGCGCGAGGGCACGCCGGTCTCTCTCGCGGGATGCGGCAGCGCACCGGACGAGGGCGCGACGGCCGACGAAGGCGCCACGCAGGCCGATGCGCTCGCGCGCGCGGACTTCCGCCATCTGAACGATCGCCCCGAGCTTTTCGCCATCGATGCCGCGATCCGCCGTTTCGCGCGACGCCTGCGCGGAATCGAAACGCGCCGCGAGCAGCGTGCGAACGAAGGACGGGTCATCGATTTGCGCTGGACGATCCGCCGCAGCGTATCGCGCGGTGGCCTGCCGATCGACATCGGCTGGCGGCACAAGCGGCGGCAGCGCCCACGTATCGTGCTGATGCTCGACGTGAGCCGCTCGATGAGTCTCTACAGCTTTTTCCTGCTGCGGCTTGCGCGTGTGCTCGGCGAACACTTGCCCGACGTGCACAGCTTCGTCTTCCATACGCGGCTTGTCCGCGTCGATGCGGCGCTGCGCGATCCCGATCCCCAGCGCGCGCAGGAACGTCTGCATCTGATTTCCGAGGGCTGGGCTGGCGGCACGCGTATCGGCGAGAGCCTCGCTGCATTCAACCAGCGCTACGCGCCGCGCCTGCTGCATGCGCGCACGGCGGTCGTGATCGTCAGCGATGGCTATGACGCGGGCGATCCGGCGCTGCTCGGCGAATCGCTTGCCGCAATCCGGCGGCGTTGTCATTCGCTGGTCTGGCTCAATCCGCTCGCCGGACGCCCGGGGTTCGCGCCGGTCAGCGCGGGCATGCAGGCGGCGCTGCCGCATCTCGATCTGTTCGCAGGCGTGCGCGATCTTGCGAGCCTCGAACGCGTCTTTCCTCACATCCTCGGTGCGCTGCAATGAATGCCGAAACTTCCGAAACCGTTACGAGCACAGAAGACCTGCTGATGCTCGAACAGCAACTGATCGTTGCGGGCGCACCGTTCGCCGTGGCGACCGTGATCCGCGTCTCGCCGCCGACCTCGACGCAGGTCGGTGCGCAAGCGCTGGTGGAAGGCAACGGGACCTTGCATGGCTGGATCGGCGGCGGCTGTTCGCAGGCAATCGTGATCGAGGCCGCACGCCAGGCGATGCGCGCCGGTCAACCGAGGCGCGTGCGCATCAGCAACGAGCCCTCCGCGCACGATCCCGACGTCGAAGCGCACGCCATGCCGTGCGCGAGCAACGGCGCGATGGAGTTGTTCATCCAGCCGACCGTTCCGGCGCCGCTCGTGGTCGTGTTCGGTGCGACGCCCGCTGCGCAGGAGGCCTGCGTGCTCGCGCAACGCGTGGGCTTTCGGACCTGCATCGCGGCCGACATCGCGCGTGAGGGCGCGTCGCGCTACGACGCAGCGGCACTGGACCGGGCGGGCGCGTCGTTCGCCCTGATCGCGACACAAGGCGACGGCGACGAGGATGCGCTCGAAGCGGCATTGCGCAGCGGCGCATCGGCGGTGCTCCTCATCGCGAGCCGCCGCAAGGCCGGACGGCTGAGCGAGACGATGCGCCTGCGCGGCATCGACGACGCAAGACTGGCCGCATTGCATGCGCCAGCGGGGCCTGCAATTCACGCGCACACGCCGCAGGAGATTGCGCTCGGCGCGGTGGCCGGGCTTGTCGCGTTGCGGCACGAACTGGCGCAAGCTGCGGCGCTCGCGCGGCAAGGCGAGGTCGCTACGGAAGCCGTGCCGCCGCTGCCGCCGTGCGAGGCAATCGGCGCGACCGGAGCTGATGCGGGGCGCTACGTCAATCCGGTGTGCGGCATGAGCATCGAGATCGCGAAGGCATTGCACGTGGTCGAATATGCCGGTCGAAAGGTGTATTTCTGCTGCGACTGCTGCAAGGCTGAATTCGAGCGTGCGCCCGAACGCTACCTCGCTGCCGCATCGCAACGTTCGGATTAACGACATGAGCGGGGCCGATAAAAATAATGGATAGCCTATTGTTTTCAGCTGTCGTTTTGGCCGCGGGTTTTTCCTCCCGCATGGAAGGCCGCCACAAGCTGTTGCTGCCACTGGGTGGCGAACCGGCGGTGCGGCGCGTCGTTCGCGCTATCGTCGCTGCACAGCCGCAGGAAGTCGTGGTGGTGACCGGATTCAACGCGCCCGCCGTATGCGAGGCGCTGGAAGGCCTCGATGTGCGCATCCAGAACAACGCGCACTACTGCGAAGGGCAGATGACTTCGGTGGCGACTGGCGTGGGCGCGCTGCAAAAACCGTGCGATGCGGTGATGATCTGCCTTGCCGACCAGGTGCTGCTCGAGACCGCCGACTATCGGGCACTGGTCAAGGCCTTTGCGTTGCTGCCGTACGGTTCGATCCTGGTGCCGATGTTCAGGGGCACGCGCGGTAATCCGGTTATTTTCGCGGCGAGCTACGCATCGGAGGTCGTGAGCGGCGAATTGAATCCCGGTTGCCGCAAGCTGATCGCCGAACATGGCGACAAAGTCTCTATCCATGAGGCGTCCGATGACCGCTTCTGCATGGATATGGATACGCCCGCCGATTACGCGCGCATGGTGGCGCGGATCGAACCCGATGCGGGCTAATCGACGTGCGCGGGCGCGACGCCCTTCGTGCCAGTCAGTAAGCCGACGCCTCAAGCCGCAGGTTGCTCACGATGGTGTCGTTGCGGACGCAATTGACGCCGGTCATGCTCGATTTGCCATCGCGTGAAAGATCGCGGGCAATTTTGGGCCGCATTTCAGCCGGATAGTGGAAGCGGCGCTCATCCCGGTGCGTTTGAGACCATACAGTCAGGAAGGTTTGTGTAATTTGTGTGGCGCAACGTGCTACATATCCTCATTTAGATGCATGCCGCCATGACGAACGTCAAGATATGCATGCGCAATGCGCTGCGCAAACGGCGTTTCCAGGGAAGAATGCGGACAAAACTATCATCTTGACCATGCTTTACGGACCAAAAGACATGTCACTCAAAACGCCTTTGGAACCAGACGATCTCCCGCTCGTATGCACGGGTTACAGCGATATGGACGCGAAGCGGATGATGCAGAATGTCGCGGGAGCGCTTGCCGCAGTCGCCGTGGCAGTCGTCGTGGCTTCGGGGCCGCTCATCGTCGCAACGGGCGCACCGCTTTTTGCAGGCTTTTTCGCTGCTAAAGGCGTCGGGACGATCTGGGGCTGGCTGGACGATCTTTGAGGCTCTCCAGGCTGTCAACGCGCCGGACGCCTGGCGCATCGCCGGAATCGACAGCCGGAAATATCACTTCGTGCCAACGGCACAAATGAGCGGATGCGAAGGAACGTCGTTGCGGTTAATCGCAACGGACGAGAAACCCGCTTCAATCAGGCTATTCGTCAGCTTTTCGGGCCGGAAGGCGTCGTAGGGCGGGCGCTCCTTGTCACGCACCGTGACGGCTGCAAGGCCGCCACGCTTGACGACACGGTATAACTCGCTCAATCCACGCGCGGGCGCGGGCCAGAAGTAAATACAGTTGATCGAATAGACCTTGTCGAACGAATTGTCTGCGAACTGCAGATGATCGGCCGAACCGAGCGTGAGCCGTACGCGCCCCTCGGCGAGGGCGCAGGTTTGCAAACGGCCGATGACTTGCCGTCCAGTCTTTGCACATAATGGCGCCATGACTGTAGCCGGGCCAGGCCATGAACCTCCATCGTCTCGATCTCGTTTCTCTTTCGCTTTTCGCACTCGTCGTTCGCAGCGGCAGCATCAGCAAGGGCGCCGAGCTTGCACATCTAGCCGTCGGCGCCGCAAGCAGGCGCATCGCGGATCTCGAAACGGCCATCGGCACCGCGTTGTTCGATCGCCATTCCCGCGGCATTACGCTGACCGCAGCCGGTGAGGCGCTCATGCGCCACGCGCAGCGCATCCTGAACGACGTCGACGTGATGACGGCCGACATGTCCGAATATGCGGCGGGCGTCGTGGGCGTGGTGCGGCTCTGGGCGAACACATCGGCCGTGACGCAGTTTTTGCCGAAGGACATCGCCGCGTTCAACGCCGCGCGGCCGGAAATACGGATCGAACTCGAAGAGCAAAACAGCGAACAGGTTGCATTGGCGGTGGTGGACGGTGCAGCCGATTTTGGCATCATGGCCGACCAGATGCCGACGTTCGGCCTTCAAACCCTGCCATACCGGCGCGACCGGCTGGTTCTCGTCGTTCCCGCCGGCCATCCGTTGACGCAGCGAAGTTCGGTTTCTTTTGCCGACGCGCTGGAATTCGACTTCGTCAGCCTCTCACGCACCACCTCGCTCGCAAGGCGCCTTCATGCCGCTACCGCGTTTACGGGCGGTCAACTCAAGCTGCGCATCCAGGTGCGCAGCTTCGACGCGATGTGCCTGATGGTGGCGGCCGGACTCGGCATCGCCGTGCTGCCCGATGCCGCCGTGCGCCCGCATCTGCGCTCGATGGGTCTGCGCAAGATCAGCCTCACGGAAGACTGGGCCGTGCGCGAATTGCTCATCTGCGCGCGCGATCTCAGTGCGCTGCCGAAGCCCGCGCGGTTGCTCGTCAGGCATTTGACGGGCGACGCGCAAGATACGCTCACGACATCCTGATTTACCCTGGGTTCTGTCGAGCTTTCGCATTTCGCGAAAGCTCGATTCCGCACTGTTGCATTCCATGTACGCGACTGTGTGTGGAGAATGCGTCTACATCAACCGCATCTTTCCCCCCGATTTTTCCGCGATTTTTTGCGGATGAGGCTCAAGAACGCGGTCTGCAGTCTTCTCCGTCTTTCGCCCTATATCGAGGAGTTCTCCCCATGAGCGGCCAGCCTTCCTTTGCGGCAACGCCTTCCGCGCTCAAGGGCGTGCGTGTGATCGAAATGGGGCAGTTGATCGCGGGCCCGTTCGCCGGCAAGACGCTCGGCGAATTCGGCGCCGAGGTCATCAAGATCGAGCCGCCTGGCGCGGGCGACCCGCTGCGCAACTGGCGTCTCATGAAGGAAGGCACATCGGTCTGGTGGCAGGTGCAGTCGCGCAACAAGCGTTCGCTGGCGCTCGACCTGCGCGAAGCAGAAGGGCAGGACATCGCGCGCAAGCTGATCGCCGAAGCCGACGTGCTCATCGAGAACTTCCGTCCCGGCACGCTCGAAGGCTGGGGCATGGGTTATGAGCAACTGGCCGCGCTGAACCCCGGGCTCATCATGCTGCGCATCTCCGGGTACGGTCAGACCGGGCCGTATCGCGATCTGCCGGGCTTCGGCTCGATCGGCGAGGCGATGGGCGGGCTGCGTCATCTGACCGGCGAGCCTGGCCGTGTGCCGGTGCGCTGCGGCATTTCTATCGGCGATACGCTTGCCGCATTGCATGGCGTGATCGGCGTGCTGACCGCGCTCTATCACCGCGATGCGAATGGCGGCCAGGGGCAGGTCATCGACGTTGCGTTGCACGAGGCCGTCTTCAACGTGATGGAAAGCCTGATTCCGGAGTACAGCGCGTTCGGCGCGGTGCGCGAAGCGGCCGGTAGCGCGCTGCCCGGCATCGCGCCGTCCAACGCGTATCGCTGCGCCGACGGCTTTGTGCTCATCGCGGGCAACGGCGACAGCATCTTCAGGCGGCTGATGACGGCGATCGGCCGCAGCGATCTCGCCGACGATCCCACGCTCGCCAACAACGCCGGCCGTGTGGCGCGCGTCGAGGAACTGGACCGCGCCATCGAAGCCTGGACCGCACCGCGTTCGAGCGCGGACGTGCTCGCCGCGCTCAGCGCCGCGCGCGTGCCGACGGGCAAGATCTACACGGCTCGCGATATCGCCGAGGACCCGCATTTCCGCGCGCGGGACATGATCCTGCGGCAGACCACGCGCGACGGCTACGACATCGACGTGCCGGGCATCGTGCCGAAGCTGGCGGCAACGCCGGGTTCCGTGCGCACGTCGGCACCGAAGCTCGGCGACGATACGGACGCGATCCTGCGCGAGATGGGACTGGCGGAGAGCCGGATTGCCGAACTGCGCGCGAAGGGAGCTATCGCATGACGATCTGGAACGGTGAACGGCGGCGCGTCCATCTGCAGGAAGTCGGTACGCGTGACGGCTTTCAGGCAGAAAAAACGTTCGTTGCGACGGACGAAAAGATCGCGTTGATCAACGCGCTGTCGCATACCGGAGTATCGAAGATCGAAGTGACGGCGTTTGTCTCGCCGCAGGCGATTCCGGCCTTGCGCGATGCAGAAGTCGTGCTCAGCGAGATCGAGCGCGTGCCGGGTGTCGTCTATACGGCGCTCGTGCCCAACGTGCGTGGAGCCGAACGCGCGATCGAGGCGCGCGCGGACGAGCTGAACCTCGTGATGTCGGCAACCGTGAGCCACAACGTATCCAATCTGCGCATGACGCGCGAACAGTCTTTTCGCGGCTTGAAACAGGTTGCCGCGCTCGCGCGCGATGCGGGGATTGCGGTTAACATCTCGCTCTCGTGCGCCTTCGGATGCCCGATGGAAGGCGACGTACCGGATGCCGAGGTTTTCTTGTGGGTGCAACGTTTCGTCGAGGAAGCGGGCGCGCACGGCGTGACGCTGTGCGACACGACCGGCATGGCGTATCCGCAGCAGGTCGAAAGACTCACGGCGCAGTGCATCGCGCGCTGGCCGGAGACCGGGTTCACGCTGCATTTCCACAATACGCGCGGCATGGGACTCGCGAATGTGCTCGCGGCGATCGATGCGGGCGCAACCCGTTTCGACGCGTCGCTCGGCGGCATTGGCGGTTGCCCGTATGCGCCGGGCGCGAGCGGTAATGTCTGCAGCGAGGAAATCGTGCACGCGCTCGAACTGATGGGCTACGACACGGGCGTCGATCTTGGCGCGCTCCTCGCGGCGTCGAAGCGCCTGCCCGCGCTGATCGGGCATGACACGCCCGGCCAGATCGCAAAGGCGGGGCGGCGGCTCGATCTGCATCCTCGGCCTGCGGATTTCGACGCGATCCTCGCGCGGGCCATCGAGCGCGAAGCCGTTTCTCGCCTGCAGGGCTGACGTGCTTTATTTATAAAAAACATCGAACATCAATCAGGAGACGACATCATGCAAACCACCTCTGGCGCTCAGCCGCCGCATTCCGCCGCAAGCGCGCATAGCGCATATAACGGCACGACCTCACCCGGTTGAAAGCCGAAGCGGGCAGCGCCCGCTCGATGCCGCGGCAAGCATTCGCTTATCTGGGTTTAAACGAAGTGCCTCGCCGTGTCGGCTCCGATAAGCTGCATGCTGTGTCGCGTATCAATGCCTGCCGATACAGCGCGTGGCGATTTGCGTTGCCTTGCGAGCGCGCGCCGCATCGGTCATCCATCGCATTCATATCTCACAACATGTAATGAGGCATCACGATGTCCATTGAAAAGTCCGCGGAAATTGCCGCCCGCTTCGACCGGCTGCCGCCGTCGCGCACCGTCTGGTCGATGGTGATCCTGCTCTCGCTCGGCGGCGTGTTCGAGTTCTACGATCTGTTCTTTACCGGCTATGTCGCGCCGGGCATGGTGCATTCGGGGCTCTTCACGCCCGAGTCGCTCGGCTTTTTCTCGGCGCTCGGGCCACTCAAGGTGGCGGGCTTCGGCACCTTCGTGTTTTCGACGTTCGCCGGGCTGTGGATCGGCGCGCTCGTGTTCGGCCAGGTGGCCGACCGCTTCGGGCGCCGCATCATCTTTACGTGGTCGCTGATCTGGTACATCGCGTGCACGGCCATCATGGCGTTCCAGACGACCGGGCAAGCGCTGAATATCTGGCGCTTCGTGGCCGGTATCGGCATCGGCATCGAACTCGTCACGATCGACACGTATATCTGCGAGCTGATTCCGAATGCCGAACGCGGGCGTGCCTATGCGGTCAACCAGCTCATTACGTTCAGCGTGGTGCCCGTGGTGGCGTTTCTCGCGTTCATTTTGAAGAACACGCACCCAATCGGCCTCGATTACTGGCGCGTCGTGATTCTCATCGGCTCGGTGGGTGCAATCGTCGTGTGGTTTCTGCGCCGCAGTATTCCGGAGAGCCCGCGCTGGCTCGCGCGCCACGGTCGCGTTGAAGAAGCGGAGCGCATCGTCGCGGAGATCGAGCGCCGTGTCGCCGCCGAAAAAGGAATCACGCTGCCGCCGCCCGGGCTCATCAAGGTCGAGAAGGGCGGCCATGGCTCGCTCATCGAAGTGCTGCGCCCGCCCTACCTGCGGCGCACGGTTCTCCTCTCGATCTTCAACATGGCACAGGTGATCGGCTTTTACGGATTCGCCGCGTGGGTGCCGACACTGCTGATCAGCCGCGGCGTGCATGTGACGGAGAGCCTTGGTTATGCGTTCGTGATTGCAATCGCCAACCCGTTCGGGCCGCTGCTTGGCGTCTGGTTCGCGGACAAGGTCGAACGCAAGACGCAGATCGTCGGCGGCCTCGCGATCATGGCGGTTGTGATCGCACTCTTCTCGCAGGCCTCGGAGCCGTCCGTTCTGATCGTGCTCGGCGTGATCTTCACGCTGGCGGCGAACGTGATGTCTTACGCTTACCACGGCTACCAGGCCGAGCTTTATCCCACCCGCGTACGCGCCCGCGCAGTCGGCTTCGTGTATTCGTGGAGCCGGATTGCGGCGGCGTTCGCCGGTCTCGCAATCGGCATCCTGTTGCATCACTACGGTGTGCCGGGCGTGGCGGCTTTCATCGGTATGGCGATGCTCGTCGGGATCGTGATGACGCTGCTCGGACCGAATACTCGCGGCCTCGCCCTCGAAGAGATCAGCCACTGAGTGTGCGAAAAACGACGCATGCCGCCGCATTCCGCCCGTTCATATGGCGGCATGCGGCGGCATGACTGTGTTGCGGATAACGTGCGATCCGCAGTTAGCGGATTGCCGAATTCCGCTTAGCGTTCTTGCGCCGTTGCAGCGTAGCGCGGCGCGGGGACATTGCTCGACAGGTGCGCCGACATGTTCCGGCGCGCGGCCTCGTAAGCCTCCCATTCCTCCACTGCGTGCAGCGACGGGATCGTCACGACCTCGCCGCGGTCGAAGCCGGTCAGCGCGGCGTCGACCATGTCTTCAGCCGACATGACGATTTCCTGGGGCAGATGTTCGAGCGGCAGGCCGCCGGTTTGCCAGAAATCGGTTGCGGTCGCACCGGGCAGGACGGCCTGGATCTGAACGCCCTTGCTGGCGAGTTCGTGATGCAGCGACTGGCTGAAGGCCAGGACGAAGGCCTTGCTGCCGCCATAGACGCCGTTGAGAATCTCCGGCGCGATCCCGACAATGGACGAGATGTTGATGATGGCCCCCTTGCCGCGCGCGACGAATCCCGGAACCGCTGCATACGTGAGGCGCGTGAGTGCGGTGACGTTCAGGTCGATCATCTGGCTCATGGCATCGACGTCGCTTTCGAGCAGCGGACGATGCGTGCCGACACCTGCGTTGTTGACCAGCAAAGTGATGCTCGCGTCGCGCTTCAATGTTGCTTCGACGGCGAGGACGGCGTTCCGGTCGGTCAGATCGGCTTCGACGATCTCGACGTTCTGGTGCGTCTCGTCGGTGATGCGGCGCGCGAGGGCGGCGAGGCGCGTGCGGTTGCGGGCAACGAGAATCAGGTCGTAGCCGCGTCGCGCCAGCCGGTCCGCGTAAATAGCGCCAATGCCGGACGATGCGCCGGTAATGAGCGCCGTACCCTGGTGAGCTTGCGTCATGATGTAACTCCCTTTCAGAGATCTTCACGGATTGCGTGAAGCGATTCTGGCTTCGTTTGACGGTGGCGGAAATGACGTATATGGTCATGATTTAGGTCATTCCTCCACGGGAGGCGGACGTGCACCGCATTGGCTTTCTTTTAAGCGACGGCTTCCAGATCATGGCGCTCGCGACCCAGACCGTTTTCGAGTGCGCGAACATGGTCGCGGGCGAGCCCTTCTACAAGCTCGAAAATTTTTCGGCCGAAGGCGGCGACGTGCGTTCGTCGCTTGGCATGACCGTGGGCACGCGGCCGTTGCGAATACGCGTTGCGGTCGATACCTGGATGGTGGCGGGCGTTACCGATCCGCTCACGTCGCCCGCGCCTGCCGACGTGCTCGCGTTTCTGCGCAAGGCGGCTGGACGCAGCCGCCGCATCGCGGGCATCTGCACGGGCGGGTTCGTGCTGGCCGAAGCCGGGTTGCTCGCGAAACGGCGCGCCACGACGCATTGGGCTTTCGCACGTGACTTGCAGAAGCGCTTTCCGGACATTCGCGTGGAAGACGACCGCATCTACATTGTGGATGGCACGATCTGGACTTCCGCCGGGATGACCGCGGGCCTCGATCTTGCACTGGCGATGGTGGAGAAGGATCTGGGTGCTGAAGCGGCGCGCTCGGTGGCGCACAAGCTGGTCATGAATCAGCGGCGCTCGGGCGGGCAGTCGCAGCACTCTGAAATGCTGGATCTTGCGCCGAAATCGGACCGAATCCAGGACGCGTTGAACTATGCGCGCAAGCACCTGAAACGGGCGCTGAGCGTCGAGGAACTGGCTGAGTCGGTGCACCTGAGTCCGCGCCAGTTCAGCCGGGTATTCACGCTTGAAACGGGCAAATCGCCCGCGAAGGCGATAGAAGGGCTACGGCTTGAAGCGGCACGCCTGATGATCGAACAAAGCCGGCATCCACTCGATGTGATCGCAACGGAAACCGGCTTTCGCGATCGTCGCCACATGCGTGAAGCCTTCCTGCGTGGATTTGGACGGCCGCCGCAGGCTGTGCGGCGCGACGTGCGTGAGTCCGATTAAGCCTCACGCGTCGCGCTTTATGCCGATTTAAGCGACATGCGGATGCACGCCGCTCAGGCCGCAGCGCTTTCGAGCGCCGGATAATCCGTGAGCCCCTTCGCACCGCCGCCGAACAGCGTCTCGCGATGATGTTGCGCGAGCGGTGCGCCAACGCGCAGACGCTGCACCAGATCCGGATTGGAGACGAACGGGCGGCCGAATGCGATGAGATCGGCCCAGCCCGCTTCGATGGCCTCACGCGCACGTTCGCCGGTGTATCTGCCCGCATAGATCAGCACGCCGGGATAGGCCGCGCGCAGCTTGCGTTTGAAGTCGGGCGCCATATGCGGGGCGTCGTCCCAGTCGGCTTCCGCGATATGAATGTAGGCCACGCCGATTTTGCCGAGCAACCGGGCCGCCGCGAGATAAGTCGTTTCCGGATCGGCATCTTTGCAGCCGTTGAGCGTGGTGAGCGGCGCGAGCCGGATGCCGACGCGGTGCGCGTCGCCCGTGCCGTCGATGAGTGCGTGCGCAACCTCGTCAAGAAAGCGCAGACGGTTTTCGAGCGATCCGCCGTAGGCGTCGGTGCGTGTGTTCGCGCCGGAATCGATGAACTGGTTGACGAGATAGCCATTCGCCGCATGCAATTCGACACCGTCAAAACCCGCCTCGATGGCATTGCGCGCGGCCACGCGGTACTGGTTCACGATTTCGCCGATTTCATCCACGGTGAGCGCGCGCGGCTCGGAGGCCTGCACGAAACCCGGCACGCTGTCTTCCGCGCTGGCGATGAACACCTTCACGCCTTCGGCCTGAAGAGGCGAAGACGATACCGGTTGCCGGCCGCCCAGCAGGCTCGTATGGCTCAGCCGGCCAACGTGCCAGAGCTGCGCGAAGATATGGCCGCCTTTGGCATGCACCGCATCCGTTACCTTGCGCCATCCTTCGATCTGGCCGGGTGTGTGAATGCCGGGCGTCCACGCGTAACCCTTGCCGAGCGGCGCGACATACGTACCCTCGCCCACGATGAGCCCGGCGTCGGCGCGCTGAGCATAATATTCGGCCATCAGGTCGTTGGCCTCGTCGCCGGGCTGGCTCGCGCGCGAGCGCGTCATCGGCGGCATCACGATGCGGTTGGGCAGCGTCAGCGCGCCGAGTTTGAGTGGCTGGAAAAGCGGATCACGGTTCATGCTGTATTTCCTGATCGGGTTTGCGCGGGTTTGCACGGGTTTGCAATTTCTTTACCGCGAACGTTCAAAACGAGTTTCGGTGGATTAGTCCCACTGCGGCGCAAGACCGTCGGGGCTCACTTCGCGGCCACCGCGTTCGAGCGCCGCGATCCGGGCCATGTCGTCGTCGGTCAGCTTCAGGGTTTGCGCGAGCAGGTTGCTGGCGAGGTTTTCGCGCTTCGTCGACGAAGGAATGACCGAATAACCGAGGCGCAGCGCCCAGGCGAGTGCCACCTGAGCCGGTGTCGCGTTGCGCTGTCCGGCGATTTCGCGGATCACCGGATCGCCGAGCACCTTGCCATACGCGAGCGTCATGTACGACGTGACGTGAATGCCTTCGTGCTGAAGGAACTCAACGAGCTTGCGGTTTTGCAGATACGGGCTGAGCTCGATCTGGTTGGTTGCGATGTTCTCTTTACCGACTACGGCGATTGCCTGCTTCGTCAGTTCGATATTGAAGTTGGACACGCCGATTTGCTTCGTGAGCCCTTGCGACTTCGCCTCGGCGAGCGCGCTCATGAATTCCTCAAGCGAGACGCCGTTGTTCGGCGCGGGCCAGTGAATGAGCGTGAGGTCCACTTCGTCGGTGCGCAGCTTTTTCAGGCTTTCCTTGAGGCTCGGCACCAGCTTTTCACGGGCGTAGTTGTCGATCCAGATTTTGGTCGTGAGGAAGAGGTCTTTGCGTGCGATGCCGGATGCCGCAATTGCCTCGCCGACTTCGGCTTCGTTGCCGTAAATCTGCGCGGTGTCGATGGCGCGGTAGCCCGCTTCAAGACCGTTGCGCACCGAATCGATAACGACCTGGCCTTGCAGACGGAACGTGCCGAGGCCGAATGCGGGAATGTTGCTCATGAGGTTCTCCGGGGCAGTGAGGGAAAGGAGATGTCGATGGAGGAATTGTGCTGAATCCGATCTATGCGAAAAAGATCGATAAACGCTAAATACATTTGAATAAAAATCAAATGTTGACCGGCGGAAGATCGCGTGCCGAATTGCGCTGTGGATACCGGCGCTGCAGGGCGATCTGCAGGAACACCAGCGCGAGGCCCGATGCGGCGATCAGCGCGCCGACGATGGGCACCGCGGCATAACTGAAGCCCGCGGAAATCGCCGCGCCGCCTGCCGCCGCGCCCATGGCGAGCGCCAGCAACGAAAGCCATGCGCTGCCGGGTTGCCCTGACTGATCGGGCTTCGATAGTTGCGCCGCGTTCATGCCGTTTTCTCCGTCATGTCTCTTCAGACTGCGCTCAGACTGCCTTCGAGCCGGTAGAAGTCGAGCGACGGCGCGGTGAAGAACGATCGCGACGTACCGGCCGCGAAGTCGTCGATATGCACGACTGTCGCCCTGTTGGCTTCCTGCCACGAGATCGCATAGATCTCGCCGGTGACGTGCTGCCACGTATAGGCGACTTCGCCCGTTGCGCCCGCGAAATCGCCTTCGGTGATCTCGTAGCGCATGTGGATGCCGTCCTCGGCATAGGCGTTGATTGCCGTGAGGCCGTCGTAGCGGACTTCGAAGGACTTGCCTGCGAACGGGGGACGTGACTGGGTAGGGTGAATCGATGCATTCATGCCGGTGGTCTCCTGCTAACTGGGAAAAGGGTTTAGTGCGCGACTTTCACGATTTCGGCCGTGCGCTCGGGCAGACCTTCGCGCCGATCGAGACGGCCGCTCAGCGCGGTGAGTGCGAATGCGCCGAGCGTCACGACCGCGGCGATCCACGGCGTATGGCCGATGCCGATGTGCGCAACGATCAGTCCGCCGAGCGACGAGCCGCCCGCCACGCCGAGATTGAATGCGGCGATGTTGAAGCCCGATGCGAGGTCGGCCGCCTCGGGTGCGAAATGACGCGCCTGCTTGACGACGTACACCTGCAGGGCGGGCACGTTGCCGAACGCAACCGCGCCCCAGCAGAGCATGGTGATCACAGCGAGCCACGGGTTGTGTACCGTGAACGTCAGGGCGAACAGCACGGCGGCGAGCAGCAGGAAGATGAGTTTGAGCGCCCGCACCGGGCCCGCACGGTCGGCGAGTTTGCCGCCCCACATGTTGCCGACCGCGACGGACACGCCATAGGCAACCAGCACGATGCTGACCTCGGAGGGCGTGAAGCCCGCAATCTGTTCGAGCAACGGCGCCATGAACGTGAACGCGATGAGCGAACCGCCGTAACCCACCGCAGTCATGGCATAAACCAGCGCGAGACGCGGCTCGCCGAGCACGCGGAACTGCCGGAGCAGTCCTGCGGGACGCGTATGCGCGAGTTGTCGCGGCACGAAGGCGACGGCGCCGGCAAACGCGATCAAGCCAAAGCCGGCGACGATGAGGAACGTGGCGCGCCAGCCGAAGTGCTGACCGATCAAGGTGCCGAGCGGAATACCGGCGACGAAGGCGACCGTCATGCCGCTGAACATGGTTGCGATTGCGCTGGCCGCTTTGTCCTTCGGCACGAGCGTCGTTGCGATGACCGAGCCCACGGAGAAAAAGACGCCATGTGCGAGGCCGGTCAGGACCCGGGCCACGATCAACGACTCGTAACTCGGGGCGCGCCAGGCGACGAGGTTGCCGACGGTGAACAGCGCCATCAGTCCCGCGAGCAGCAGCTTGCGCGGCACGCGCCCGGTCAGCGCGGTGAGCACGGGCGCGGCGACCGCGACGCTGAGCGCATACAGGCTCACGAGAAGACCGGCAGAGGGCAGGCTGACGCCGAGATCGGATGAAATCGTCGGTATCAGACCCACGATGACGAACTCGGTCGTGCCGATGGCAAAAGCGCTGATGGTGAGCGCGAGGAGGGCGAGGGGCATGACGTGCTGTCCTGGCTTCGATGAAGACGGGACGGAGTGTGCGCCCTTTACTTTTGCCGAAAAAGTCGCTTATAAAGGAAATTGTTTTGATTTGAAATCAAAAATGAAAATCACACTGGACGAGCTGCAGGCGTTTGTGAGCGTTGTCGATACCGGCTCCATTACGGCCGCCGCGCAGCAACTCGGTCTGACTATCTCCGCGACGAGCCGCACGTTGGGAAGGCTGGAGGACAAGCTCAAGACCACGCTGCTGCGCCGGACGACACGCCGCCTGGAGTTGACGGAGGAAGGGCGCGCGTTCCTTGGCGACGCGCGCGCGATCATCGCATCGGTGGAAGGCGCGGAGGAACAGATGGCCGCGCGCCGCGAGCGGCCATCGGGGCGGCTGCGCGTGGATGCTGCCACGCCGTTCATGCTGCATGTGATCGTGCCGCTCGTGCAGGGCTATCGCGAGCGCTTTCCGCAAGTCGAACTGGAACTCAACAGCAACGAAGGGATCATCGATCTGCTGGAGCGTCGTACCGATGTCGCCGTGCGGATCGGCAGGCTGAAGGACTCCACGCTGCATGGCAAGCCGATAGGCCGCAGCCGCTTGCGTATCCTTGCCAGCCCCGCGTATCTGCAAGCTCATGGCCATCCGAAGCGCGTGGAAGATCTTTCGAAGCACACGCTGCTGGGATTCAATCAGCCTGAGGCGCTCAACGTCTGGCCGGTAACGGGGCTGGACAACGAGTCGTATCGCATCGCCCCGGCCATCTGGTCATCGAGTGGAGAGACGTTGCGGCAGCTCGCGCTGGCGGGTGCGGGTATCGTCTGCCTGTCCGACTTCATGACGGCGCATGATCGCCGCGATGGCGCGCTGGTGCAGCTTTTCGCCCGCCAGACGCAGGATGTGCGGCAGCCAATCAACGCCGTCTATTATCGGAACACCGCGATTTCCACGCGGATTGCGTCCTTCGTCGACTATCTGCGCGAAGCGGTGCGCGGAACGGAGTTCGAACGGTAAATCCACCGTCGCGCTTTATAGTCACGCTTTACAGCTAAATTACGGTCGATTTACAGTTGCGCCTGTTTTTTATTGAATTGGCGCTGTGTCAGCCACCCGCCTTTCAACCGGGCAGGTGGCTTTATCTTGTTGCGGCTTTGAGCAACGCCTTCAATCTCAGTGCAATGGCCATTCCGATTGCAGCCATTGCACGTCGATGCGCAAGTTAAACCTGCGGGAGCGTGCCCCGGCTCGCTTTACGCGCTCAGGGTTTTTGCGGTGTGCTCTTTCGCGAGCAGACGTTGAGCCTGCAGGTCGCCGCGTCCAGCTTCCTGCGCGGTTTGCACCGAGGTTTCAGCCGCTTCAGCGCGCGCAGCGAGCAAGGCTTGTGCGGCGGCGCTGATCTTGACCGTATACGAAGCCTGCGGCGCAGCAGACTGTGCCGACGACGTGGTGCTGCTCGTCTTCGAGGCCGATGCAGGCTGCGCAGATTGTGCAGCCTGTTGTGCCTGCGTGCTCACACCCGTTGCAGCCGAACTGATCTGCGGGTTATTGACTGCTTGTACTGACACGATGTTTTCTCCTTGTGGGACGTCGTCATACGACGACATCACGTATAACGGTTACATCCATCGTATTCTTGATATCTATATTTTTTGTAACGACCCCGTCTCTTAAGCATCCTTTAAGTAATCGCTTTTATGGGCTCCGCGCTCGGCGCTGCCGAGCACGGCCTGCGAGATCCGGAAGCCCGCCACCGCATCCTTCATCTGCCGGGTCTGCTGATGCAGCGACATCGCGGCCGCCGCAGCTTCCTCGACCAGCGCCGCGTTCTGCTGGGTCATCTGGTCCATCTGCGCAATTGCCTGATTGACCTGCTCGATGCCGGTGCTCTGTTCGCGCGACGAATCGCTGATGTCGCCGATCATCTGCGCGAGCCGCGAGATCGATTCGGACACTTCGCGCATCGCGTCGCCCGCAAGTTCGACGCGTTCCGAGCCGCCGCGCACCTGATCGACCGAATCGTCGATCAACGCCTTGATCTCTTTCGCGGCGTTTGCGCTGCGCTGCGCGAGTGCGCGCACTTCACCTGCGACCACCGCGAAGCCGCGGCCCTGGTCGCCTGCGCGCGCCGCTTCGACCGCCGCGTTCAGCGCAAGGATGTTGGTCTGGAACGCGATGCCGTCGATCAGGCCGATAATTTCGGCGATCTTGTTCGAGCTTCGCGCGATTGCCTGCATCCGCTCGACGACGTCGTTGACCACGGCGCTGCCGCGCGAGGTCGCGTCGAGTGCGCCGTTTGCGAGTTCGCGTGCCTCGCCTGCATGCTGCGCGTTGCGGCGCACGGTGCCGGTCATCTCGGCCATGCTCGCGGTCGTCTGTTCGAGCGATGCGGCCTGGTTCTCGGTGCGCGCGGATAGATCGGCATTGCCGGTTGCGATCTCGTCCGCGCCGATGTGGATCGAATCGGCCGATTCGCGCACCGTCTGCACCGTGCGCGCGACGCTGCTTTGCATGTGTGCGAGACCGCGCATCAGATGGCCGATTTCGCTCGCGCCGTGTGCGACGACCGGCTCGTCCAGATGTCCGCGCGCGATGCGTTCGAAGTGGCGGCCCGCTTCCTCGAGCGGCGCGACGACGCCGCGCTTGAGCGACAGGTACACGCTGAACGCGAGCACGACCAGCACGACCAGAATGCCGATGCCAACGCCGCGAAAGACCGCGAGACGGCTGTCGATCGAATCGAGCGAGGCGCGGCTCGCAGCCGTGCTGAACTGCACGAACGTGTGCAGATCGTTCAGGTACGCGTCCTGAAACGACTGCGTGGGCTGGTCGAGGAACGCCTGAATATTGTTGGCGTCGAGATACTGGGTCAGTTCGACGAGCGCATCGTGATAGGCGCGATAGGTCTTCGCAATCGCATCCATGCGCGCGCGGTTCTCGTCGTTGACGGGCGGCGTGTTCGCGAACTTCGCAAACGACTGATCGGCGAGCTGCAATTGCTCGCGAGCGTGGTTGACGATGTCGGCGGGCTCGGTGCCGCCGCGCACCATCCGCGTGCCCGCGCGCGACGTGTTGATGCGCGCGTCCATGAGATGCTGGGTCGTTTCGTTAATTGCGGTTTCCTGGCGGAGCGCGACGCGCGTCAGATCGCCGACGTCGTCGTGCGTGCGCACGAGCGACCAGAAACCCAGGCCGGCGGTGACCAGTTGCAATACGCAGAAAGCGGCGAGCACGCATAGCATGCCGACGGCCACTTGGATTTTGCTGAACATTACGAATACCTGACTGAAGGGGCGGTGGAGCGAACGGGGCCATGGAGACGATGTGCCTACCCGTCGTTTACGGCGCTGGAAGCAGGGGCTTGAGGCTGGGCGGGTGCGAATTGCAAAGCGACAACTCAAACTTTTGAGGCGTCGCTTATTTTTCGAGCTGTCATTTACGGTAAATAAACCGCTGCTACCTGGCCGGAGCACACGCGGCCGATTCGCGTAGCGGCGGAATCGTTGCCTGCTGCAACGTCTGGATCGCGCCGTCCGTGATGAACGGCACGATGCCGTCGGCGGATATGCGCGCGGCAGTCTCGCGCGCGCACGCGGCATCGTCCGGCGCGCAATAGTCGATTGAAATCACCGGCAGGCCATAACGCGTCTTCACCGTGTGCGCCATGGCCAGCAGCCAGTCTCTGTCCGCCTGGGGCACATCGACATAACGCGAATGCGCCTGGTCCCAGCCGCGATAGAGCGATTCGAACGCAACGGCGCTCACGTCGTCGTGTATCTGCGGCAGCAATTCGAAGCCGCGATTGAGGATCAACTTTGCCGCGGGGTGGCTCTTCCTGATCGCATGGATGACGCGCACGATGCCGTCGCGCTGGCGTTCGCGTTCGGCGTCGCTCGACGTCACGAGCTGGTACGAATCGAGCGTGTCGAGAAAGAAGCCGCGATAGCCGCGCGCCCACAGCGGATCGATGACGTGGCGCACGAAGAACGCCGGCCAGCCTGCACGGCTTTGATCGACCACGTGTGACGCCCAGTTGTTGTTGCGGCCTTTCAGCCAGTCTTTCGGCAATTGCGCGAAGTACGGCCGCTGCGGGGTCATCTCGCCGACGCTCGCATAGGCAAACCACTGCGTGCAGGGCAGCGGATGCTCGCCCGGCTGGAATCCGCTGTCCGGTTCCAGGACCGCGATGTCGTAGTGGGCGAGCAGCGCGGTGGGCGGCGTCGTGCCGTAGAAGAACGCCACGCGCAGATCGGGCGCGATTGTGTCGCCGTCGGTGCCCGCGTGCGCGGCGGAAGCCGTGCCGAATGCGCACAACACGGCGGAGATCAACCGTGCGCCGCGCGAGAGCAGGCGTCGCGCGGACCGCTGGTTTTGAGCCTTGTCGAGGCCGTTATTCATGTGAAGAGGCCCTTGTATGCCGGCTTGAATGGTGTTTTCAGCTGCTGAACGTTCATTGGAGCATGTACGTTTCGTATTCGAGGATGGCGAACCTGGCGTCGAGCGCGCGTATGGCGAGGATCGTCGCGATCAGCAGCGCCGCCGCGAACCCGTAACCATACGCGGCCGGCCCGAGGCGGATCGACACCATCGTCAAGATCGCATTGAGCACGATGAAGAGGGTGGCGAGCCGCAGCACGTCGCGGCGCGTGTCGAGATAGAACATGACGTTGAAAAGGCCGAGCAACAGCACCTGCAGGCTCGCGGCGATGACGTCGACGAGCAGCAGCGGCAGGTACAGCGAAGAGATGTGCAGCGCGCCGAGCAGCAGCGCGCCGAACGCGAGCATCAACAGCACCACGACAATCTGGACCTTGACGATTTCGGCCAGACCGGTGCGCACGCTGCGCACCATCATGTCGCGCATCGCGTTGATGCGCTGCAGGGTGGCGCCGGTGCGCACCGCGTCGTAGAACGCGTCGTAGTAGCCCGCGAAGTCGGCTTCGATGCGCACGAGGAATGCCGCCATGGCCGGCATCACGCACACGTAAGCGAGAAACACGGGAATGTCGTAGATGACCGATGCGTGGAACCAGCCCACCACGCGCGTGCCCGTGACGTCCGAGAACCAGAAGACGAACTTGTCGATCCACACGCCGAGGTTGAACATCAGCCCGACCCAGGCGAGGCTCGGATAGAGGAGGCGTCGGTCGAACACTTCGAACGAGATGTAGCGCGTACCCGGATACTGGCGGTGCACGATCGTCGAAAGGCACAGGAACAGCAACGCGTGGCCCGCGACGAAACCGCCGAGCAGGCCGGTCAGCCCGTAATGGTTCAGCCCGAGCGCAAGACCGACCACGGCGCTGTAGCCGATCGCGAACGACCACAGCACCTGCCGGTATTGCTTGATGCTCGAAAGGAAAATCACGGCGATCCAGATATTGCTCGCAATCACGAAGCCCGCGATCATCAGCAGCCGGTAGGCGAGCGGTGTGGCGTCGAAGCCGAAGCTCATCGCGAGGATGCCGATCGTGCCCGACACGGCCGAGCAGACGAGCTGGATCGCACGGTAATTCGGCAGCACGAGGTCGTCGCGGTGCTCGTAGAGCCGGTCTGAGACGAAGCGCGTGAACGAGAGTTGCAGCGGCCCCGTCACGATCAGGCTGAACGCGATCATGTAGGTCACCGATACCTGAAACTGTGTGATGAGCACAGTCGGTATCACGACGGCAAAACTCAGCGTGCCGATGATCAGAATGCCGAAGCATGAAAGGATCATCGGCCCTGAGCTGATGAGGCCCGCATAGAGGTACGCGCGCGCGACGCCGGTCAGCGTATCGCGGGCCATCAGCTTGCGCAGTTCGAATCCGATACCGGCCATCAGCGACTCCGGGTGAAGAGCGCGCGCAGCGCGGCAAGCGTGCCGCCGCGCGTCGTTGCGTGTGCAAGGGTTTGCGTTTTTGCGTGGAACGGGCAGCCGCGCGCGGCATGAGCGGGCGGCGGCGACCCGGCGACCGCCGCAGGTCCGTCGTGCGCGCGCTCCGGTTGCGCGCTGGCGCGCGCGTAGATGGATTCGTAACGCTCGATCATCTGGCTGCGCCGGTAATAACGTTGCGCGCGCGCCATTCCGGCACGTTGTGCCGCAAGCCAGCGTGGTTCGTCGGTCAGCAGGTCGATTGCCGCGCTCGCGAGCCCGGCGGGATTGGCGATCTGCACGACCGCGCCGGCCGAGCCGAGCGCGCGGTCTTCCGGCTGCCCGCCTTCGATCAGCTCGCGGCATGCGCCGACGTCGGTCGTGATCGCCGGTATGCCCGCCGCGAAGCCTTCCAGCACCACGAGGGGCAGGGCTTCGCTGATCGAGCTGAGCGCGAGCACGTCGATCTCGGGCAGGACTTCGCTGATGCGCCTGAAGCCGAGGAACTTCAGGTTGCGCTCCAGCCCGAGGCTTTGCGCGAGCGCGTGGCATTCGTGCGCGTAGTCCGGATCTTCGTCCTCGGGGCCGACGATCCAGCCTTCGATGTCGGGCATCGTGCGCGCGGCGATAAAAATCGCGCGGATAAACGTCTTGATGTCCTTGATCGGCACGACCCGGCCAATCAGCGCGACCACGCGCCGCGTACGGGCCGTGCGTTGTTCGACGAGCGGCATCAGCGCATCGACGTCGATGCCGTTCGGGATCGTGCGGGTCAGCGCCGCACGCGCGCCATCGGCGATCTGGCGCTGGCGGTTGCCCTCGTACAGCGCGACGATCTCGTCGGCGGCGTCATAGGCAAGACGCCCCAGCGCTTCGAAAAAGCGCAGCCACAGGTCGCGGAAATAGCTCACGTCCGACATGTCGCGCTCGAACACGCCGCGGTTGTCGCGAATCCAGCGGCTTTGCAGCAGGTCGATCTTGCGTTCCTTCGTATAGATGCCGTGCTCGCTGACGACGAGCGGTCGCCCGGTGCGGTGATGCAGCAACGCGCCGAGATAGCCTGCATAGCCGGTCGATATCGTGTGGTAGACCTTGGCCTGCACGGTCTGGGCCGCCACGTTGGCAAGCTGCCAGAGCGGCTGGTGCATGTTGCGCACGGTCCAGAAGTAATCGGTAAACGACGGGTCGGTGCAGCGCTCGAGATACTCCTGCTCGATGTATTCCCACGATTCGCGGCTGTGCAGGAACTGGTCGGCGTCGAGTTTTCCGCCCTGCGCGAGCATCGAGATCAGTTCCACCATCATGGCGCTGATTTCCGGCTGCCGGTCGCGCTCGCGCAGCAGCTCATGGAACGTGGCGGAGAGTGCGAAGGCTTCGCGGTCGCCGCGCACCTTGCGGCGATGCCGCCTGGGTTCGACCGGCGCGGCGCCGTAGAGAAAGTGCTCTTCGAAGTGCACGACGTTCTCCGGCAGCGGGTAGGCGGGCTTCGGGTAGTCCTCCTTGCGTCCGCCGATAAAGACGATGCCGAACTTCCGCTGCGGATAGGCGCGGATCATGTCGTTGACCCAGCTCGATACGCCGCCGCGCACGTAGGGAAACGTGCCTTCGAGCAGCAGGCAGATATCGGTTTGCGCGGCGCGGCGCTGCAGCGAGGTGTTCATCGTGTCCAGTAATCGATCACGGGTTTGAGCGCCGGGGTGCTGGCGTGCCGCGCAAGTTCACCGACGATAGCGGCGGCTTCGGCGTGATGTCCTTGCCGGAAGGCTGCTTCGGCGAGCCACGGCAGCAGTCGATCGCGCGGAAAGTTGAGTTCGCGTGCGCGCTCGAGGAGCGGTGAAGCTTCGTCGGCGCGGTCGCGCGCGAGCGCGAGGCGCGCCAGCAGCAGGCAGAGCGCGGCGTCGCGCTCGCCGTTGGCGAGCGATTGCGCCGTGCGCGCGTGCTTTTCGGCTTCGGCGATGGCGTGGCGGTACACATCGCCTTGCGCGAGCCGCTGATAGACCAGTTCGAAATGCAGTTCGGCGAGCCGCCGGTGCAGTGCCTGCTGCTCCTCTTCGGTGCGCTCGTGTTCGAGCGCGTCGCGGCAGGCAAAGATCTGGTTCACGATCTCGTTCTCGGCCTGGTCGAGCATGCCGTACGCGAGCAGGCGCAGATCGTCGACCGGGTCGGCGAGCAGATTGCGCAGCAGCGCGCCGGTGGTCCGGGTCGGCAATTGCTGGATCGAGACGAGTGCGGCGAGGCGGTCGTCCGTCGCGCCATGCCGGTTCGTGAGACGCGCCTGCACGCGCGCGCCTGCGGCGTGCGAGACGCGCGAAACGAGGTGCGAGACGAACTCGGGCCGTCCCACGACGTCGAGCGCGCGCGACGGCCGCACGATCGCCAGCCATGCCCCGGCGTAGCTTGCGATCACTTCGAGCAGCCCGCCCACGCACGGCACGAAAAACGACACGGCCCAGAGATGGAGGAGCGCGCCGCGCCGTGGTTCGCGCTTCGCGGTGGGCAGCATGCGGCGGAACACGACGGCCTCGGCGGCGGCGGCCGGCGCCTGGAGCAGCAAAAAGTACGCGAGCGTGCCGATTCCGGCGGGCGGATGCAACGCGCCCCACACGGCCAGGCCTTGCAGCAGCGCGGCAACCGGCGTGGCGAGAAGGAGCACGACCGCGTTAAGCATGGCCCATCGCCCGTTGCAGCAGTTCGGCAAGATTCGTGTTCCCCGAATCGCCCGTCACGAACAACGTGTGCACGCCGATGTGCGCGCGCTCGAAATCGGTGTCGAACTGGTTGCGCAGGTTCGACTCGATGCGGTTGAGATAGCCGGAGACGCCGGTCGCATCGGCAATCGGCATCAAGTTCAGGAGCACGGAGCGTTGCGGCGTTTGCAGCGTCCAGGCGAGATCCGCCGAGCGTCCGCGGCGCAGGACGTGCTCGAACAGCGAGTCGCGCTCTTCGTCGCGCGGGAAGGCGAGGGCGACCACCGACGATGCGACGCCGCTGCGCCGGTGTAGTCGCACGAGACGGCCGTATTCGAGGCCGAAGTCGGTCGGACAGCCCGGCACGGCTTCGATGAGTTCGCGCGTTGCCCGGGCGTATTCGAGCCCGTCGCCGTAGTAGCCGAGCAGGACGAAGAGCAATTGCAGGTTGTCGTGATTGAGCGACAGGAACGGCATGCGCTGCACGACGAGCAGCGCGCGGGTCTCGCCGGTGGCCGAGATGAGCGGCGCGCAGGCGATATACCGGCTGTCGCGCACGGGACCGTCCGCCGACTTGAGATGGGCGAGCTGCCCGGTCGAAAGGGCGAGTGCGGGCAGCGGGTCGGCGGCGTCCAGATCGAAGGGCTCTCCGGCCGTTGCGAGGGGCGTGAGTCCGAGCTTGCCGTTGTGCACAGGGTAAAGCGCCGCGACCTCGATCTGGCAGGACCGTGCGATGAATTCGACGAGCCGCGCCGTGCCCGGCAACGATGCCCCGGCGGGCGCGGCGGACTCGCCCGTGGCCGCGTCGGCGGCGTTGCCCGCCGCGAGCTGGCGCAGTTCGTGGATCGAGTCGCGCAGCGTGGTCGGACGCGTGAGCAGGTCGCGTTCGAGCCGCTCGTGCGAGAGCCGCAGCAGGTAGTGATTGTCGGTGAGCGCCGTGAGCCGCTCGTTCAGATAGTCGTTGACCGCATTGGCGCGGTCGGCGCGCACGTTCCAGGTGTCGGCGAAGTGTCCGGTGAGGATCACGAGGACCCCGCCGCCGACAAAGAAGGGCGTAGGCCACGGCGTCCCGGCCGGGTACGAGACCACCCATGTCAGGGCGAACAACAGGGCTGACGTGAACCCGGGCGCGACGCCGTAGCGCAGCGCGACGAGCGTCGGAACGAGCCAGAGCCAGGGGAAGCCGCGGCCCAGCAGGAGCGGGTCGGCGCGATTGACGAGCCAGGAGAGCGCGAGCGGCACGATCGTGACGACTGCGGCCTCGACCCATGCGAAGCGCCGCCGCGCGACCGGCGCGAGCAGGCTGCGCAGCCGGCCGGGGTTGCCGTGGGAGCGCTCGTACAGGTGCCGCCGGCCGGCGGCTTTGCGCGCGGTCTTTTCGCCGGGGCTAACGGTCTGCGTGTCCATCTACGTCTCGCATTGAGCGGTATTGGGCGGTATGGGTCGGTATTGGGCGCGTTCAGCCATGCGCGCCGAGCGGCGCGAGCAGCTTGCCGACCAGGCTCTGCGCCGTACCGCCGAGCGCCGAGCGGCTCCAGCCGCTGCGCGAACCCGTTGCGCTCCAGACGACGCGCCCCGAGGGCACCTCGCGCAGTTCGAACGACAAGGCGACGACAGGTTCGCCATCCACGCCGACCTTGTAGCGCCACTCTTCCACGGCGCCGCTCAGGACGAATTTCGCGTGGTGCGCGCGGGCCCATTCGAGGCCCTGTTCGATGCCCGGCTGCGTGGTGGTGTCGAAGGCGACGCCGTTGTCGGCGGCGGGCATCGCCGCCACATTCGCGAAGCCGTGCTTGCGCAGCGTGTTCGCCGCGATGGCCTGGGCAGCGCGCCCGGCATCGGGCGTCTCCGTGAAATTCGCGAGCGGCAGCACGGCGACGCTGTCCGGCGCAGCGATTGCCGGTGCGGGCGTCGATTCTACGCTCGCACACGCGGCGAGGCCCAGCATGCATGCAGCGGCCAGCGCGTGCGCCCAGTTCCTGCGGATGCGTGCGATTGCATTCATGTGCGTTCTTCCTTTTCGATTCGTCAGTTGTCTATTGTCGGTTATCTGTCGGGTCATACCGGCGGCGTGTGCCATGCCGCTTCAAATCGCGCTTCAAATCGCGCTTCAAATCGCACTTCAATACAGCCAGCGATAGCGCGCGCCGAGCAGCGTGACGGCCGTTCCGTTCTGGGCGACTTGCTCACGCTGGAAATAGAGCGCGGCCTGGTCGCCGCCGAACACCGATCCCGCGATGCCGAGATTGGCGTCCACGCCCCATCCCTGGACGGTGTCGTGCACGATGCCGACGTCCATATACGGCCGCCACGCGTGCGTGTAGCGCTCGGCCAGATCGTTGCCGAAACCCGCGTAGAGGGCGAACTGCGTGTAGCTGTTCGGCATGAACGCCGTGACGCCGGGCCCGGCGTCGCCGAGCGGCACGAGCCGCGCAAGCAGGGCGTCCGGATGGCCGCTGTCCTTGTAGCCGCCGTGCGCGCCGACAAGGCGCAGCGTGTAGTCCGGGTAATCGGTGCGGATCTTGTAGTCGATTTCCGCCTGCTGGACGACGCCCGTGCCGACGAAGTTGCGCGCCTGGCTGTAGAAACGGTCGGCTTCGACGTTCGCGTTGAACGACCAGCGCGAATCGATCTGCCAGGCGAAACCGGCCGTTGCCAGATCCTTCATGCCGCCGATGAGAAGCGTCTGCACTTCGTCGGCTTGCGCGTTGCGCGCAATCGAGCCCGTGAGCGTAAGCGACGACGCCTTGCCCGTCGTTCCGTCGAGCCGGAACGTATAGAACGAGTCGAGTCCGTCGCGCCGCCCGAAGGCCGCATTCACGGTTGCATCGCGCGTTTGCCGGCGCAGATAGAACGCCGCCGCGCGGTCCACGCTTTCGACGTTGGTGAGCTGCGTCTCGTCGGTGCTGTGCTGGAAACGCTGGCGCGCGGTCAAGCCGATCAGGTAATGGTCGGTCAGCTTGAGGCTTGCCGCGAGGGTCTGCTGCACGTAGTCGAGCGGGTGCTCGACATAGCTTTCGACGGATGCGCCAATCGACTGATTCCAGAAGAGCGACGTGTCGACAAGGCGCGTGTGCAACTGGGTGTCGTCCGGCGCGCCGTCGAGACCGGCGAACGCGTGCGCTTGCGCGGCGCCCTCGCGGTCGGCGAGGCGCTCGCCGTCGATGCGCGAATAGAGCGACAGCGCCGCACCGTGCGTGTCGAGAATCCGGGTGACCTGCCGGGTGTCTTCTTCGGCCAGTGCGATCGTGAGCCGCTCGTTGCGGTCGGCGGCGAGATCGGCTGCATAGCGGCGCGCGAGCCAGCGCCTGGCCACCTCGTTGCGCTCGCCCGAGAGCGCCCACGCGACGGCGACGTCGCGCGCCACCGCGTGGCGCAGCCGCTGGTACTGCGCGTCGCGCTCGCTCGGCGTGGGCAGCGGCGCGACACCTTTCGCATTGCCGAGCAGGCTGGCCGCGGAGGGGTCGTCGGGCGCTTTCGCGCCGGGCGCCGAAAGGGCGTCGAGCAGCCGTGCGGCGGCGTCGCCGTTGGTGAATTCCTGCGCGAGCAGCGCGCGGCGCGCCTGGAGTTGCTGGCGCGCTTCCCATTCGTTGCGCGCTGGCGTCGTGAGGCTCTTCGCCGGCTTTCCTTCGCCTGGTTTCCCGGCGCCTGGATTCCCTGCGTCGCGCGTCTCGTGCAGCAGCGCGAGCCAGACGCGCCGCCGCACGGCCCACGCCTGCTCCGTGTGCCCGGCCATATCCTGCGCGTCGGCGTACGTGAGCAGCCACAGCGGATCGTTCTGGTTCGCGGCGGCCTGGCGGCGCAGATAGCGCAAGGCGGCTTCCGGACGGTTCAGTTGCATTTCCCCGGCGGCATAGGGGCCCCAGAGCGTTTCGTCTTCGAGCGAGCGGTCGCGCCAGCGCTCGAGCGCCGCGCGCACTTCATCCACGCTGCCCACATCCACCGCCATCCACAGGTACGCCGCGCGCGTATCGTTGCTCGTGCCCGGCATCGCCACTGCGCGGCGCAGGTCGGCGAGCGCCGCGCCGGTGTCGCTGAGCTGGCGCTCATATTCGGCGCGCGCGGCGAGAAATTCCGGGTTGCGCCCGGCTGCCGCGCGTTGCGCGGGTGTGAGCGAGGCGAGCAGCGCACCCGCTTCATCGAGTGCGTGCGCGGCGACGAAATACGTGAGCGCGTCGTGCAGCGCCTGGACGTCGCCCGTCGAGCGGAAGTTGCGCGTTGCCGTGCGCGCGGCATCGATCGGATACGGGTAGTAGAAAAAGGTCATCGCCGTGAAATCGTCGGCGGTGGTGCCGGGGCTCAGCAGCAGATGCCGGTAGGCGACGTTGGCATCCGCGTCGTCCTCCAGCAGCCGCGCGAGCTGGGCGTAGGTGCGCCAGTAGAGCGCGTCGGCGTCGCTCTCCGGCAGCGGCACGCGCTTGAGCGCGGCGAGTGCGCCCGCGTAGTCGCCGCGCTGGTACAGCAGGTTTGCGCTGCGCTCGGCGTACTCGGTGCTGCGCGGCACGGCCTGCTGCAGCGCCTCGTAGGTCGTGAGCGCCGTGTCGAAGTGGCCGCTGCGCTGCGACAGCCACGCGTAGCGGCGCTCGATGTCCTCCGTGCGTGCGCCGTGCGCGCGCGCTTTCAGGAAGGCGAGCCCGTCCTCGGGGCGGCCGAGCCGCTCGTACGCGGCGATCACGCCGTCGACCAGCGACAGGTTGGCGGGCTCGGCGTCCGACGCGTGCACGAGCGACTGCACGTAGGTTTCGTCGTCGTGCAGCATGGGCGCCATGCGCTGGACGTTGCGCCAGCCCTCGGGGTCGTCGGTTGCCTTGGCGTACGCGAGCCACGATTGCATTGCCGCCATCGGCTCGTTGTGCCATTCCTGGACCTGCGCGAGGCGCTTGCGCCATTCGGGCTCGCTGCCCGCGCGCTGGACTTGCTTCGCCGCGACGGTTTCGGCGTCGGCCAGATCGTTCGCTTCGAGAAAGGACTGATAGAGCGTGAGGGCGAGCTTGTCGTTCTGCCGCGGTTCATCGGCAGTTGCGGGTGCCGATGCCGTTATCCGCATGAGCCGTGGCCGTTGCGCGCTCGCGTAATCGATCTCGACGATGCCGCCCGCTGCGCGGTGCGCAGGCGCGGACACAAAGCGGTCGATGCCGGGCAGCCGCAGCCAGACTGAGTGCTGTGTTCCGGGGCTGGCGGACGCGATGTGCGCGGCGACGAGCCGGATCGCGCCAGCCTCGGGCGCACGTTGCACGACGAACGGCAAGAGTGCGCGCGCGTAGCGTTCGACGAGTTCCGGGCGATTGGCCGCGCGCGCGAGTTCGAGCATGACTTCGAGCGTGGCGCGGTCTTTGGCGAGTGCGCCGATGTGCGCGCCGCCCTGCGTCAGTGCGTCGTCGAGCAGACTGCCTGCCTGGAGTGCGCGCAGGGCGGCAATGAAGTCGCGGCGGGCTTCGTCCGTGGTCGACGCCATGTCTTGCGCGACGAAGTAAGCCGATGCCGCCTCGCGGTACGCACCCGTCGCGAGATCGTAGCGTGCCGCCTCGCGTTGCCAGTGCAGTTTGTGCGCGGGGTCGGCCGCGACGAGCCGTTCGTCGTAGCGCGCGGCGGTGGCCGGTGCGTTCACGGCGAGCGCCTGATTCGCAAGCCATTGCAGTTGGGCCGCGGTCCAGGCTTCCGGAACCATGGCCTTGAGCAGCGCCTGCGCATGGGCGATATCGATTTCGCGGCTGGATGAACGGGGCTCCGCCGCGAAGGCGCGCGTGAGGTCGCAGCGCAGCAGCAGGTCGTCGGCTTCGCGGCGTTCGTCGGGCGTGCCGAGCGCGGCGAGCCGCGTGGCGACCCGCTGGGCGTCGTCGAGCCGGCCAAATCCGAGGTACTGGGTGCCGAGCGCCTTCAGGTACGTCGGGTCCCTGGGCGCGCTGCGCAGCCACGCTTCCAGGTAGGCCGTATTCAGCGCGTTCGGCGTGGAGTCCGCGAGCACGCGCGAGCGCAGATGCGCCGCGTCGTAGGTGCCGGCGAACGCCGCCACGAGCGCGATCGTCGCGCCCGCGAGCATGGAGGTCGTGGCGATGCGGGGCCGGTCATTGGCCACAGTCGACCTCGACGGGCTGGTACGTTACCCGCACGCCGGGGACGGCCGGCGTGACGATGCGCAGCGTGTCGCCCTGACGTTGCGTGGCGAGCGCGCGGCCAGCGCGACTTGCGCGGCACTGTGCTGCGTGCGCGATGGCGACGAACGGCTGGTAGTAGCCGCCGAATTCGAAGCGCAGCCCGTGCGCGGTGCGCGTGAAGTTGCGCACGAAACCGTTGGCCTGAGCGATGTACGGGAGTGCGCCGTTCGGATCGGGCCGGACGAGCGAGAAACGCGCGCTGCCGCCGTCGATATGGATATAGGTGCCGTCCGGGCCCGGCGCGTAGCCGGTGACGCCTGTCGCATCGCTCATGCGCGGCACGTCGCTTGCGGCCCAGTGCAATTCGCGCACGTGACCGTTGCCGCGCACGAGCCAGGCATCGCCCTCGCGCGCGACCGCGAAGGTGTGCCAGTCGAGCACCTTGCGCTCGTAGTCGGCGATCTGCACGGGCAGCACCGGCTGCGCGAGCACGGTGCTGAAGATCGTGTCGAGTGCGCGCAGCGATGCGAGCTTCGTGCCGCTGTACATGTGGTAATAGACGTCGATCGGCTTGAAGCGCAGTGGCCGGTCGGTCATGTCGAAGGTTTGCAGCACCTGGGTGAAGCCGTAGAACGGGCCTTGCCAGTCGTTCGTGTAGACGTTTTCGTCCTGATTCGGCGCAAGCACCTGGTACGCGCCCGGACCCTTGTCGATGCTGATGGGCGCGATGTTCGTCCAGCTGTTGTTGTTGCGCGTGATGACCGTGTCGCCGCCGTTGATATTGAACACGCCCGCATCATACGTGCGCTTCACGGCAACCGCGGGCGGCATGCAGTCGCCGGACCATTGCAGCACGTCCACCTGCTTGCCGGGGGGCGCCAGGCGCGTGTTGATGTACTTGATCGAGCCGAAGATTTCGCGGTCGAGATTGAAGCGATAGCCCGGAATGTTCAGCGAGAACGCAGCGTCGGAGCCGCCGCGGTCGGTTTGCGTGCCGCTCTTGCTGTCGATTTCTTCCCAGATGAACGGGTGCGAGTACGTGTGTGTGCCGATCTCGACGTACGGCAGCGCGAACATCTTGCGCGCGATAGCTTCGAGACGCGGCGAAATCGCGGGATACAGGCCGTCGGGACCGACTTCGCCTTCGATGACCGATAGCGTCGCCGGGATCGGATAGCGGGTCCAGATGCGCTGATAAAGCGCCTCGCCCGAATAGTCCGGGCCGGGAAATTCGGCGCGCGAGGCAAAGCCGTCGCCGTCCACGTGGCTCATGAAAAGACGCCGCCCGTTTTCGGTCGTGACGCTCGGGCCCGGCAGCGCGGCAAGCCGCAACGCCGCCTTCAGGAAGTCGATTGGCTGGATGACCCAGCGCTCCTGATTGATGCCGTTCAGCGATATCTCGGTGTACTGGTTCAGGGCGAAACCGCCCCACGGCATCAGGCCCGCGGCATCCACGCGCGTACCGTTTGCGTCGATGGCGAGCAGCGAGCGGCCCGCGCCTGTCACGCGCACGTTGGGCAGATCGCGCGGATCGGGGGCCGGCATCGCTTCGAAGCCGATCATGGGGTCGCGCGCGACGATCGACAGCGGCCCCTTGAGCGGACCGCTCACAGAGACGAGTCCTGGTAGCACGCTCGAATCGCCCGCGGCGAAACCGAACTGGCCGAGGAAGGCGATCGGCACGTGCGCGCTGCCGACCTGCCGGAGCCAGCGTCGCCACGCCATCTGATTGTCGACGTCGCCGTGCTGGATCCACACCACCACGCCCGCATATTGGTCGGGCGTGACGTTCGCCGGCAGCGGGCCGGTGATGTCCACATACCGGGCTTCGTATCCGAGGTAGTTGAGCGGCGTGGCGAGCACGCGCACGCCCGGCGTGGAGTCGATCTGCTCGTCGGCTTCGCGGTCCTGCACGACCAGCACCTTGCGCGGCATCACCTCGATGCGGCCGATGCCGACGACGTCCTGCGCCGCAGCGCTCACGTAGGGATCGAGCCCTGCCGACAGCACTTGCTGTGCGGTGCGGCGGGCGCACGCGCGGTCGGTTGCCGGGCAGTATTCGAGCGAGACGACCGGAATGCCGGTCTCGTGCGTGAACGCCTGCGCCGCTTGTAGCGCACCCGGCGCAGCAACGGGTGGCGTGGGGGCCGGCGCTGCGTCGTCGGCCTGCGGCTCGCTGAAAAACGGGCCGGACAGCACGGCATAGATGTCGTTGGCGTGCGCGCGCGCCGTGTTCAGTGCGTCGTCGCCAGAGAGCACGATCGCGGCGTCGGGATACGCCGCGCGAATTGCGCCGATCGCATCGCGTGCTGTGGGCGTATCGAGCACGAAGCCGTGAAATCCGCGTTTCCAGAGCGGAGCAATGTCTTGCGCCATGAAACTGGCGACCGGTTCACCGGGCTGCGCCGTCGTGCGCGCGACGTAAATCGTATGTGCAAGCGGATGCAAGGCTGGATCAAACGTGCGTGCCGGATCGAGCACGACGGCGTCGAACGCCTGCAACAGATCCATCGGCGGATTGTCGGCGTCGAAAGTGGCGAGATTGACGTGGCGCGGCCCGGTCGTTGCGGCGGCATTCGTGATTGCCGCTTCGGCAGGCGTTGCACAGGCGACATGCGAATACGCACTGACCGCGATGCAGGCGGTCAGCGTGCGCATTAGTTTGGAACACCCCGTCGAATGTAGAGCCTCTCGCGTAGAGAGCGCCATCTTATGTGCAAGACTTGCCAACTTCCGTACCCGGATAAATTGAATCCTCGGAGATCAGATCGACACGCGCCGTTCAATCTGTGGTAGTGCGGATTTGTCACGAGACGCTGTGCGCCCGCAAGGTGATTGAATCCGTCTGCAGGAGGCGAAGTTACCACGAATTCCGCGTGAGTTTGAAGTGATTTAAAACCCTGGACGTTAATACGTTGTTCTAGTCAGACGTCGCCTGATCAATTAAATAAAGGGTGCCGTACCGCCAGAGCTGCTCGCGATTTCGCACGTTCCGACGATATTCGCTGGACTGGTTTTATGGCAAACGTTTTACCTTTGCAGGCGGGTCCAGTTTTGAAAATGGGTTACCGGATCACGCGGCGGATAAAAGGGGGCAATCCGGGAGTTGATTTACACGCGAAAATGGTGGCCGATGAATGGTTCTAATGCGCCGTGGTCCACGGAATTATCCATCGTGTATTCGTTCCGGGTATGCGATGCCCGGATGGAATGGCGCAATGAATGTCCACCTGCGTCGCCGCGTACCGTGAACGTCGTGTTGCGGCTGACCGTTGCCAGCGGCATGTCGAGGTTGCGCGCGGCCGCCGAAAGGCTGCCTGAATCGACGATCGCGACGAGGATGGACATGGCTTCGAGGCGATTCATGGAGCCTGCCAATTAGTGGAAGGATGAATTCCGATCCTCATGGATTCTCTTTGCGAATGCAAGCGCGTAATATCCAGACCTGCGTTTTGAACCTGACGCCGGAATCGCGGCAGTTCTTTGCTTCAGGTGCAGCGGCGGACATGGAGCCGGTCTGGAATGCTGCCGCACTGCGCTTGCCGACCGGTGTGCTGTCAACTAATCTTTCCTACGGGCGCCTGCTCGCTTCGCTGTGGCCGCGGGTGCGGGACAACGGCCTGATTCGCGCGTCTTTGAAGGGAGACGGGAAAAATGAAGTTCGCGATGAAAACTGAAATCGGTGCAGACGATCGTGCAACGATCGAGCATGCGATGAAGACTGTCGATGCCGACGCGAAGGTCGACCTCGACATTGCCGCACAGACGGTCAGTGTCGACTCGTGGCTGATGCCGGAGGAGTTTCTCATCGCGTTCTACGAGGAAGACTACGACGTCGCTATTGCCGAGTGGTAAGTTCCCCGAGACTGAAAGCGGTTTTGCGCCGGACAGAAGAAAGACCGAACCGACCGCGCTGCTGCAGGTGTCGCCACGCAGCCGTCGTCATGACGGGAGGCTGCGCGTGCGTGCCAGGCGTTCACCTACTGGTGACCCACGTGAGACTTGATCGCCCGCCATGTGGCCTGCCAGATCGGCCAGTGGACATGCTCTGAACCTGCCTGGGTGGCGCGCCAGGCGAGAACCGCCGCCGCGGCGATTGCCGCAATAAACACTGCGGGCGCGATTAGCGATCGCCATTCGTTTTTCATCGCTGTTTTCGGATCGGTTGCCATCGGGTGCTCTTGTTATACCGCGTCCGGCGGCTTTCTTGTGGCTTTCAAGGGTCTTCTCGTGGCTGCTGGGGAGCGGCGTGACACGCGGCGCGCACGCCTGAGACGGATAGCCAGTGGAATGCGCAAGCATAAAGTTGCGTGGAAGGCATTGTTCCCTGAATTGAATTCGGCAAGTTAACTGAAATCAAACTGCCAGCGAAAACAGTCCGTAAGATGTAGGGCGCTCGCGTCGGCGCGGCGGAGCGCCAGATTGCCCGGTGCCGAAGTCAGGGAATCCCGGAATCTGGGCAGGAGACGCGTAAAGTGATGGAAAGGGCGGGCGGCACAGCGAGGTGTCACCCGGCCCCTGACGTTTAGAAATGTGGCAGAAGCCATGGAACGGCAAGGAGTGGAAATGGAATCGCGAATTCAGAATAACTCGTTCATATCGAAGGTGATGCCAGCCAGCGAGGCCGCTGCGCTGATTCAACCGGGCATGACGGTGGGTATGAGCGGGTTTACCGGCGCAGGCTATCCGAAGGCCGTACCGCTCGAACTCGCTCGGGTGATCGAGGAGGCTCACGCGCGGGGAGAGCGCTTTGCAATTCGCGTGCTTACAGGCGCATCGACTGCGCCGGAACTTGATGGGGCGCTCGCCAAAGTCGGTGGAATCGATTTTCGTCTGCCGTATCAGAGCGATCCGGAACTGCGCGCCCGCATCAATCGCGGCGAAATCGAGTACATGGACATCCACCTCGGTCAGGTGGCGCAGTATGCGTGGTTCGGCTTTCTCGGCGAAATCGACCTGGCGGTGGTCGAGGTTGCCGGCATCCTGCCCGATGGCCGTATGATTCCTTCAACCTCGGTGGGCAACAACAAGACGTGGCTCGATCTGGCGAAGAAGGTGATCATCGAGGTGAACTCGAATCAGCCGGCTGGACTCGACGGCATGCACGACATTTATTACGGCACGGCGCTGCCGCCCGACCGCAAGCCGATTCCGCTCGTCACGCCCGGCGACCGCATCGGCGAGCCGTATCTGCGCGTCGATCCCGCGAAGGTGGTGGCGGTCGTCGAGACTCACGCGCTGGACCGTCTCGGCCGCTTCGCCCCGGCCGACGATACCAGCGCGCGCATTGCCGGACATCTCGTCGAATTTTTCCGGCACGAGATTTCGCGCGGACGACTGCGGCCGGAGCTGCTGCCGCTGCAGTCGGGCGTGGGCAATATCGCCAACGCAGTGCTCACCGGCCTGCGCGACGGCGGTTTTGAAGGCCTCACCGCATTCACCGAAGTGATTCAGGACGGCATGCTGGACCTGATCCGCACGGACACGATGCGCGTCGCGTCGGCCACTGCACTCTCGTTGAGCCCCGAGGGCGTCGAAGAATTCCAGCGCAATATCGACCACTATCGCAGCCGTATCGTCCTGCGTCCGCAGGAAATGTCGAACCACGCCGAACTGGTGCGGCGTCTGGGTTGCATCGCCATCAACGGCATGGTGGAGGCGGATATCTACGGCAACGTCAATTCCACGCACGTCGCGGGCACGGCGATCATCAACGGTATTGGCGGGTCGGGCGATTTTGCGCGCAATGGCTTCATGTCGTGCTTCGTGACGCCGAGTACCGCGAAAAACGGCGCGATTTCGTGCATCGTGCCGATGGCAAGCCACGTGGACCACACGGAACATGACGTGACGGTGATCGTGACCGAGCAGGGCCTTGCCGACCTGCGCGGGCTCTCGCCCAAGCAGCGCGCCAAGGCGGTCATCTCCCAATGCGCGCATCCCGACTATCGTCCGCTTCTCGAAGACTACTTCGAGCGCGCCAGCCGCGACAGCGCCGGCAAGCATACGCCGCATCTGCTCGGCGAGGCGCTGTCCTGGCATCAGCACTATATGGCGAACGGCCGCATGCGATAACCATGTGCGCCCCGATGGGCGCACACGTGCGGCGCTCACGCGACGGCGGGCTCGATGGTTGGCGCCCGCTTCGTCGTACACTTCGCCGCACACTTCGTCGCCCGCCGTTCGATGCATGAGACTGCAACGCTTCTTCCTCGTAGCGACGGAATCGTCGCTACGAGGGGGATCGCCAAACGGTGGCGTTTGGCGATCCACGTCCTGATAATTAATCAGGATATCTATTAGTTATGAAAACAATAGCGCTGCCAGATTCTGCCCAAAAAATGCAATGGCTGCGCATTGGAATTGTCAACGTTTTATCTGGTTTGCAGATCATTTCGTGACGTAACGCAAAACACGCTCTATTTTCTCCGAACACTTCACGGAGAGGCTTCGTTAACCGAACGGGTGAAGCGTTTCCCTGTATAACTACGTGCATACGCAACCAGCGTGTGCGTGCATGCATTTGCCGAAATGACAATTCAGAGGAGAACGGCGAAGCGCCATTGACGGGAAAGAAGTCTCACACCGGGATATCACCCCAGGGTATCGCCCCAGGCTGGCTGGCGGGGCAGGCAAAAATTGGCATGGACAGATCGATTCAACTGTCATGCGCGCCGGACGGCATCCGGCTGCGCATCAAAAAGGGCCGCGTGCGCCCGGACGCTCTGGAGGCGAATGATCATGACCGAAGGACAGCAGGTCAATAAAACTTTGGCACGAACCGGCGCATGGCGTATCCGTGCGTCGATATCGTTACCGATTCCCCGTGGACACGGGGAAAGTTCGTCCGGCAACAGGCAGGGGCTTGAGGTGAAATGGAATTGAACCTGCTGGCGTTGCAGGACGTCATGTTGTCCGCCATGACGGGCAATCCGCCTTTGGGCGAAACGATGTACGTGCTGTGCAGCGAAGTTCAGCGTATTGCGCCCGATGTCGTCGTAGCGGCGGTCAGGCTCGATAGCGACAGACGCATGCGCCCGATCCCGTCCCCGAGTCTGCCGCCCAGCTACGACGCGGCGCTCGACGGCATGCTGGCCGGACCCGAAACCGGAACCTGCGGCCCCGCCATGACGTCGGGCGAGGCAGTGCTCACGCGCGATATTCGCGAGGACCCGAACTGGCGCATGCTCGCGCATCTGGTCGAGCCGCTGGGTCTGCGCGCGTGCTGGTCGCATCCGGTCAAAGATCAAAGCGGCCGGGTACTGGGCAGTCTCGCGTTCTATTTCAGGCAGCCAGGCGAGCCGGGCGACGCTCACGTGAAGCTCGTCGAGGCGTGCCTTCGGCTGTGCTCGCTGGCCTTCGAGCTTGAGGACACACGCAGCAGCCTGCAGCGGCTCGCGTATTTCGACGCACTGACCGGATTGCCGAATCGCGGCATGCTCGAACGGGAGGCCGGGCGCATCCTCGCGCAGACGCGCCGGGCGGGTGCGAGCGTGGGTGTGCTGATGATCGATGTCGATCACTTCAAGCGCTACAACGATACCCACGGACATCTGGCCGGCGACAAGGCGCTGCGCCTGATCGCCAACTGCATTGCGGGTGGCGTGCCGCATCCCGGAGATATTGCGGGCCGCTACGGTGGAGAGGAGTTTTGCGTGGTGCTTCAGGACGCCGATCCACGCGAATCGATCGCGGTTGCGGAGTCGATCCGGCTGACGATCGAGGAGGAGCTGCACGCGAAAGCCCCCGGCGTGAAGACCATGCTGACCGTCAGCATCGGCGTATCGAATTCGGACGAACATGCCGAAGATTCATTCGAGGACCTGATCGAACGGGCGGACCGCTGCCTGTATGAAGCCAAACGTACGGGGCGAAACAGGGTGGTCGGGCCGCGGCTCCGGTCGGAGGACGATCCGCAAGGCCAGTCCGGCGCGACGGGCATCCACGATAGCCGGGAGATGCCGGGCGCGATCGAACTGGATGAGATTGCGTATCTGTATGGCGAAGATCTGGCGCCCGCGATGGCGGCGCTCACGGAGGTTCTTCAACCTGACGCCGAGAGCCTTATCGACGAGTTCTACGCGCAGCTCAGTGACTTGAAGGGCGTGGGCAAGCTGATTCGGAGTCTTGCGCAAACGGAGCTGGTTCATCTGAAACGGCGTCAAACGGGGCACCTGATGCTGTCGGCATCTGCCGGCTTGACCGCCGGCAAGCATCGCGCCAGCAGCATGCGGGCGGGACGTATCCATACGCTCTTCGGCATGAATGCCCGGGATCTCGCGCACAGCCAGGAACTGCTGCAAGCCGTGGTGAGCCGCCGTGTCGATGCAAACACGCATCACGTCGCGCTGGCCGTACTGTCCCGGCGGCTGAGCCGCTGTCTGACCTGGAAGATAGAAGCGTCGCGGCTGGTGTGGGACAACTCGCGCGAGGTGTTGCTGCGCACGACCGAACTGGCGTGGAGCGCCACCAGCCACACCGATCTGATCGACAAGGCCGCGACCATCCTCGGTGCGCTCGATGGCAGCGTCGGCTGTTCGTTTGGCCGTCCGGGCATCGAGGGCATTTTCCGTTTCGAATCCGTTTCCGGCGACCGGCTGAAGGCGTATTTCGCCGACATCGAGGCCACGGATTCCACCGTGGTCATGAAAGGGGCCGGGCCGCAGGGCCAGGGGCCGACCGGGCGAGCGTGGCTCGGCGGACAGGTCGAGCGCTGCATCAATTTCGAAACCGATCAGAGGATGGGGCTGTGGCGCGAAATCGCGCGGCGACACGGCATTCGCTCCAGCGTGGCGATTCCGCTGTGCCCGCCCGATCGCACGCCGAGCACGGTGCTGTCGTTGTACAGCGAGTTGCCCGGGGGCTATTCGTCGGCTGAGCAGGCCTCGTTTATCCGCCAGTTGCAGGCGGTGATGACGTTTGCCATTGCGCGCGTCGAGAGCGGCTCGCGAACCTCCCACGCACTGCCGTGGTCGACGCGGCAGCGCTGGGCCGGTCTCATCGGGACATCCGCGCTCGAAATGCACTATCAACCGATCCGGGATCTGCGTTCGGGGCGCGTGGATCGTGCCGAAGCGCTGGTCCGCCTGCGTGACGGCGACGATACGCTGTCGCCCGGCAAGTTCTTTCCGTGCGTGTCGCGTGAAGACTTCGTCGTGGTCTATACGCAGGGGCTGCATCAGGTATTGAGTCAGCAGAATCGCTGGCTGCGCGAAGGGCTCGACATCCTGGTTTCGGCCAACCTGCCGGCCGAGGCGCTGTACGATCCGCGCTATTACGACATTACCCGTGAGGCATTGCGCCGATACGGCAGCCGGCCGCAGCGGCTGATGCTCGAAGTGCTGGAAACTTCCGGCACGGGCACGACCGATTGCGAACGCTACGGTCTGGAAAAATTCAGATCGCTCGGCATCAAGCTTGCCGAGGACGACCTGGGTGCCGGGCACAGCAGCCTGGATCGTCTGCGCGCATTGCCGTTCGATGTCATCAAACTCGATCGCAGTCTGATTCAGGGTGTCGAACGCACCCCCATCGATGTGCTGAGTTCAATCTACCAGTTGACCAATCTGTGTCATGCGCTCGGCAAGTCCGTTGTCGTGGAAGGTGTCGAGAGCGTTGATCTGATCGATGCGGTCGCGTTGCTCGGTGCCGATGCGGTTCAGGGTTACGCCGTTGCGCGGCCGATGCCGGCTGCCCGTTTTACCGACTGGATACGGCTGCATGGCGCGGCTTACCAGATACCCGACCGGATGTATCCCAGGGGGTACCTCGCGAAGCTTGCGAAGCTGCTGATCTGGGAGTCTCACGTGCAGTTGCTGTTCGGATCGGCTCAGTCCCGCGTACTCGAATTTTCCGATGGGCACACACCGGTTTTGCCGTTCAGAATGATTGATCCTGAATTGCAGACCTCGCTTCTGGGGGCTGCGATGAATCACGGTATTGCGGGCGCGCAATATCATGCCGCTCGCGAGAAACTGATTGCTGTGTTGAGCCGATGAGCATGAACAACCTGCGGCGAGCAACGCGCAGAAAGACGCGTGCATGCTGACCCATCCAAAGCCGCATGCGCGAAAGCGCATGCGGCTTGATTTTGCGGCCTGATTTAGCCAGCTGAACCGGGATTCGATTTACATCGAAACCTTGTTGATGAACTGGCGCTTGCCATCCTTATAGCCGTAGATCGAGATGATGCCCTTCTTCAGGTCGCCCTTGGCATCGAACGTCGTCTCGCCAATCACGCCCTTGTAGTCGGTCGTCGGCATGGCGGCGAGGATCTTCGCCGGTTCGACCGAGTTCGCGCGCTTCATTGCGTCGGCGATGATATAGACGGCATCGTACGTGTACGGCGAATACAGCACGACGTCCTGGCCGTAGCGCTGCTTGTACTTCGACGCGAACGTTGCGCCGCCAGCCATCTGGTCGAGGCCGATGCCGGCAACCGAGCAGATGATGTTGTCGGCGGCCGCGCCGGCCAGATCGGCGATGTTTGCCGTGCACACGCCGTCGCCCGAGAGAATCTTCGCGCGCAGACCGAGCTGCTTCGCCTGCTTGGCGAACGGGCCGCCCGTGGCGTCCATCGAGCCGATCATGATTGCGTCGGGGTTTTCGCCCTTGATCTTCGTCAGAATGGCGCGGAAATCGACGGCCTTGTCGTTCGTCGCGTCATGCGACAGGACGGTCAGGCCCGCGGCTTTCGCGGCCACTTCGAACTGCTGCGCAAGGCCTTGACCGTAGGCGGTCGAGTCGTCGACGATCGCGACCTTCTTCACGCCCATCGCCTTCGCGGCGTAATTCGCCAGCGCCGGACCTTGCTGCGCGTCGGTTGCGACAACGCGGTACGTCGTCTTGAAGCCTTGTTGCGTGTACTTCGGATTCGTCGCCGACGGCGAGATCTGGACGATACCGGCATCGCTGTAGATCTGCGAAGCGGGAATCGACGTGCCCGACGTTTCGTGGCCTACGATGGCAACGACCTTGTCGTCCACCAGCTTCTGCGCAACCTGCGTCGCCTGACGCGGATCGCCTGCGTCGTCTTGCGGGTCGAGCTGGAGCGTGACTTTCTGGCCGCCGATCACGAGGCCCTTCTTGTTGATCTCCTCGATTGCGAGGCGAGCGCCGTTTTCGTTGTCCTTGCCTTGGTGGGCCGAGCCACCCGTGAGCGGTGCGACGTGACCGATCTTGACGATCGTGTCGGCCGATGCGGTATTGCACAGTGCGAAAGAAAGCGCGGTGGCGGCGGCCAGGCTGGTAAGAGGCAACTTGTACACTTCGTGAGTCCCTTATATTGGTTTAGGTGCGCAATGATACTACCGATACTACTTGGGGCCGTGACGGCTGAATGACGGCGCCCGTACGCGCAGTATCGGGACAGCGCCGGAAGTATGGGGGTAAACGGGCAGAAATAATTTCTATTATTCCGGCTGCGCGAGGAGGAATTTAGAATAAATATCCTCGGTGAAGAACATATAATTTTGCGCCCAGGGAATAGAAGAAGCAGAAGCACGATCATGGACGCACAAGTACTGATTCAGTGGTTGAAACGAGAGGTGTCGCCGGCGCTGGGATGCACGGAGCCGGTCGCAATTGCATTTGCAGCAGCGGTCGCCGCGCAGCACCTGGGTGAACCTGTCGTGGGGATTACGGGCACGGTGTCCGAGAATCTGTACAAGAACGCGATGGGGGTCACCATCCCGGGCACAGGTTCGAGCGGCGTGGCGCTTGCGGCAGCCATCGGCTCGATCGCAGGCGACCCGAATGCGGGGCTGGAAGTTTTCCGCAATGTCATGCTTCAGCATGTCGCTCAGGCCAATCTGATGGTGAGCGACGGCCAGATCACCATCGAGCAAAAAGCAACCCACGAATTTCTCCACGTCGATCTCACGCTGAAAGGCGAGAACAGGCAGTGCAGGGTGATCGTGAATGGCGGGCACACCAACGTCACGTACCTGGCGGTCGATGATCATGTCCGGATCGATCGTCCCGCGCGCTCGACAGGACGCGCCGACGATGCACTTCCGGCGTTCACCCTTCGCGATGCTTTTGAGTTCGCCGGGTCGGTCGACTTCGACGACATCGCTTTCATTCTTGAAGCGGCGAAAATGAACAGTGCGCTCTCTGCTGAAGGGCGACGGGTGCGCTATGGCCTCAACGTAGGCGGAACACTGCGGGATGCCATCTCGCAGGGGCTCATGCAGAACGATCTGCTCAACAGGATCGTGATCGATGCGACCAGTGCGTCGGATGCACGCATGGGCGGCGCGACGCTGCCTGCGATGACGAATTTTGGCTCCGGCAATCAGGGCATTACGGCAACGATGCCTGTCGTCACTGTTGCGGAGCATCTTCAAGCCGATGACGAGACGTTGGCGCGCGCACTTGCGCTCTCGCATCTGGTTGCGATCTCCATTCATGCCCGCTATACGCGCCTGTCGGCACTGTGCGCCGTGACGACCGCGGCCATGGGCGCTGCGGCGGGAATGAGCTGGCTGTTCTCAAAGGATTTCGGCGTGCTGGAATGCGCGGTGTCCAATATGGTTGGCGACATCAGCGGGATCATTTGCGACGGTGCGTCCAATACCTGCGCGATGAAGGTTTCGACGTCCGTCAACAGCGCCTTCCGTTCCGTCTTGCTGGCCGGGCAGAATATTCGCGCGAGTTCGGCGGACGGGATTGTGTGCGAGGACGTTGAGGACACAATCGATAACCTGTGCAGCCTGGTGACGCAGCCGATGAAACATACCGATCAGGCCATCATCCGGATCATGTCGGATAAGTCGTTGCGCGTGTCCTGAACCGGATTCGTGGATGCAACATTCCGCACGCGCGGATTACGCGTGCGAAATGGAAGGGCGCGTAATGAATGCGCCACTTCGGAACGTGCTACTTCGGAACGTGCCACTTCGTTGCGGCCGCAAATTCAGATGTCGGTTGAACGCAGCGGCACGTGGCGCCGCCGCCATGCTCACTGGACGGTGAATCCTTGCTTGCCCGCGAACATCACTGAACTGGCGAGATCCTTTTGGGCCTGCAGTTCGGCGAGGCTGCGCGTATAGCTCGCTTCGAGCAACGCGTAGGCGTCTCCGCCGAGAACGGTACGCAGCGGCGGCTCCTGCATCTGACTGACCGTGTAAATGACGCCGGCCATTTTCATGGGATCGCCGGAAGCATATTCATCGCCGACTTCCTTGATCTGCCGGCGCAGTTTGCCGACGACACCTTCTTTGTAGGCGTCGATTTCCCTGGCCCAGCGAATATTGGCCACGAAGTCCGTTTTGATGGAGCCCGGCTCGACGATGATGGTCTTGATGCCGAATCCGGCGATTTCCTGGCTCACGGCTTCGGCAAAACCTTCGAGGCCGAATTTTGCAGCGTGATACATCGAGCCGCTCGGAAAGCCCGCACGTCCGCCGATGCTGGTGACATGAATGAACGTGCCTTGTTTTCTCGCGCGCATTGCGCCGAGGAAAGCACGCGTGACATGGATGGGTCCGAGCAGATTCAGCGCGATCTGGTGCTGGATGTCCGCTTCGCTCAATTCCTCCATCGCGCCGATGACGGCGCCGCCCGCGTTGTTGACGACCACATCGATATCGGAATGGCGTGCCGCGACGGCCAGCACCTGCTCGGGGCGGGTCACGTCGAGCGACTCCACTTCGAGCCGATCCGGCCAGGCTTGCTTCAGCGACTGCAACGCTTCGACGCGGCGCACGGCTGCGACCACATGGTGACCCTCGGCCAGCACTTTCTGCGTAAGCGCAAGCCCGAGACCGCCGGACGCGCCAGTAATAAACCATTTCTGAGCGGACATAATAATTTCTCCTTTACGGTGAGCGCGTACGCACTCAATTAACAGACAAAATTTTATGGCGTGATTGCCCGCCATGCAGCGTGAAATCCCAACTGTCGGTAACGTTCGGCATCGGCAGGTTGCCTGTCGACGTAGTCGATCGTGGTATCGGCAATGTGCTCGATAATCGAATAAAGAAACGTAATCGGTGCGTTCACCAGAATGCCGCTTTGCACGGCATCCTCGATCATCTCCGACACCGGCTGGAACGGCTCCATGCCTTGTGCCCGGGTTCCATCCAGCAACTGCACCGAAGCTGAGAGCCTTGAGACGGCGAGTCGCGCCGCCGTATTGGTCAGACCCCAGCCCACATAACGCTGAAAGACATGCTCCAACCGATGCCGGTAGTCGGCCTGATGCGGATAGTCGGGCATCACGGTTTCGGCCAGTTCGTGCTTGAGGTGCAGATACAGTTCCTGGAACAGCAGTTCTTTGTTCTCGAAGTAGGTGAACAGCGTTCCTTCGGCGACTCCGGCACGCCGGGCAATGTTCGCCGTGGTGGCCAGTACGCCCTGTTCGGCGACGGCATGCGTCGCCGAAAGCAATAAGGCATTGCGTTTTTCCGGGCTGAGGGGGCGGGCCATCGCGTCCTGAATCGATATAGAGTGAGTAAGCGCTCAATTATAGTCGCGAGCCAGGCGATGTCAACCATCCGGTTTTTCAGGGGGCGGGCTGCGGCATTGCTCCATGAACCGAAGGGAAGTTGCAGGTTGCGCAGCCCGGGCGGCGGGCTGCGCAAGATGGCGTGCGGTGTTCAGTAACCGCCGCTGGAAGAACTGCCTGACGTGCTCGAAGCGCTGTCGCTGCCGCTTTTCATATCGCTGCTCGCGGCCGATGCGGATCCGGTGACCGCGGCGATGACCAGACAGACGAGACATGCAAGAACAACCCGAAACGGCTTCATGGTGATCTCCTGTTGGGGAAACGCGCAGACAGTCCCGTGAAGGGATGTCTGGCGAGATTGACCGCACAACCACCGACGATGCCGAACCGCCGGTGCATTGCGGACGCATCGCGCGCCTCATCGCGAACGCCGGCGTCGACATAGTCCTAAACGCCGCGCACCGATGCCTTATTCCAGGTGCGCAACAACCGTGCCGGTTTTGCTGAAAGTAAAGGCAACGCTGGAAATGCCGATATGTCGTGGAAAGACGCGCGTTAGAAGCACGGCGGATGGATCGGATCATCCAGATTACGCCAGAGGTTGTTTTTGCAACGGATGTGCCGAGGCCGGAATGGGCAGGAGAACTTCAATCTTCCGCCAAACCAAACCAAACGATACGCGGACGCCGACACAAAAATCCGACAGGCCTGGTTGCCTCAATCCCTGCCCTAATCTCCGCCTGAATCGCAGGATAAAGAATAGTCGCCTATACGCTCATAGGAGCGTGTGGTACGCTTCGCGACTATTGCGGCGGTCGTCCAGCCGGGATGTACCGGACACCAGTCCGCCGCGATGCCTCAATTGGCAAACTAATCGTGCCGCCAACGGCGGCAACGAAGAGCATGTTCCGGTGATTTATCCACGTGACTGCAAATACGTAGTCGTCAACACCAAGAAATAATGCGCTATACCCAACCCGCGCTTCGGCGCCTTTTCAAGTCGCTCATATTCTCAGGTGTACTGACAGTCTGTACAGCAAACGCACAGGTTAATCTCAATTTCGCAAACGCGGATATCGATCTGGTCGCCAAGGCAATCGGTGCGGCAACGGGCAATACGATCCTGGTCGACCCGCGCGTCAAAGGCCAGATCAACCTGACGTCCGAAAACTCCGTTCCGATCGACCAGGCGCTCAAAACGTTGCAGGCGGCGCTGCGCATGCAAGGTTTCGCGCTGGTTCAAGACCACGGCGTATTGAAGGTCGTACCGGAGGCGGATGCCAAGTTGCAGGGCGTACCAACCTACGTCGGCGATACACCGATAGCGAAGGGCGATCAGGTCATCACGCAGGTATTCACGCTGCGCAACGAATCGGCCAACGGCCTCTTGCCGGTCCTTCGCCCGTTGATCTCCCCGAACAACACCATCACGGCATACCCGGCCAACAACACGCTCGTTGTCACGGACTATGCCGACAACGTGCGGCGCATCGCGTCGATCATCGCGGGCGTGGACACGGCCGCCGGGCAGCAACTGGAGATCGTGCCGTTGCACAACGCCAACGCACTCGACATCGCGGCACAGCTGTCGAAGCTGCTCGAACCGGGTGCGATCGGCGGCTCGGATCCGACGCTGAAAGTGTCGCTCAGCGCCGACGCGCGCACCAATTCGCTGATCTTGCGCGCCTCGACCCCGCAACGGCTTGCGACGGCGAGAAAACTGGTGAAACAGCTCGATGCGCCCACGGCTCAGCCCGGCAACATGCACGTCGTGAGGCTGCACAATGCCGACGCCGTGAAGCTCGCCAGAACCCTGCGCGGCATGTTGGGCAGGGGCGGCGATTCGGGTTCGTCGGGTGGCACGGCGAATTTCTTCAATGAGAACGCGGGCAACGATTCGTCGACCGGCACGTCCGGCCTGCCTCCGTTGCCCGGTTCGTTTGGCGGCAGCAACGCGAAGTCGAGCAATCCGATGTCGGGCGGCGCGTCGTCAGGCGGCCACGCCGCTTCGTTACCCGGAAGCGGCGAAGACAACAGCGGCGGCGGCATGATCCAGGCCGACGCGGCAACCAACTCGCTCATCGTCACCGCGCCGGAACCCGTCTATCGCAACCTGCGAAGCGTTATCGACCAGCTCGACGTGCGCCGTCCGCAGGTCTATATCGAGGCGCTGGTCGTCGAGCTTTCCGCGAACACCGGAGCCAATCTCGGCATCCAGTGGCAGGGCGCACTGATGGGCGACAACGGGAATAACGGCGTATACGGCGGCTCGAATTTCGGCTCGGGCAGTTCGAGCATCGTCGACCTGACGGCGCGCGGCGCGCTCTTTGCCGCAAACCCAGAGGCGGCCCTGGCTGCAGGGGGGCAGGGTCTGTTGCCAAACGGGCTGAACATCGGCCTGCTGCACCGCTTCGGCAATGTGTTCGGCCTGGGCGGACTGCTGCAGGCGCTCTCGACGTCGTCCGACGCGAACGTGCTTTCCACGCCGAACCTCATCACGCTCGACAACCAGGAAGCGAAGATCGTGGTGGGCCAGAACGTGCCGGTCGTGACGGGCTCGTATGCAACGCCGACCGCCAACACGGCAACTTCGGTGACGGCGTTCAACACGTTCGAGCGCATCGACGTGGGCGTGACGCTGCACGTGAGGCCGCAAATCACCGAGGACGGCATTCTGAAGCTGCAGATCTACCAGGAAGCCTCGACCGTCGACAAAACGACGATCAACCATCCCGGCGGCGTGACGATCAACAAGCGCTCGATCCAGTCGACGGTGCTCGCCGACGACGGCGAGATCATCGTGCTCGGCGGGCTGATGCAGGACCAGTATGCGGGCGGCGCGAGCAAGGTGCCGCTGCTTGGCGACATTCCGCTGCTCGGCCAGTTGTTCCGGTCGGAGAACAAGACGCGTTCGAAGAGCAATCTGATGGTGTTCCTGCGGCCGGTGATCGTGCGCGACGAGGCGACGAGCCGGGCGATTGCGATGAGCCGCTACGACTACATGCGCGGACTGCAGAACGGCTATCAGACCGACAACCGTCTTATCCGGGACAAAAACGTGCCGATTTTGCCGCCGGCGCCGCCGGGTCCGAGCCTGGGCGCCGAGCCCGCGCAGAACCTCTTCGACCTGAGCCAGACGACGCGCGAGCCCGGCGAGCCCGATGCCGGCGACGGAGCGCAACAGTGAACGCCCTTCAAGCGGGCGAATCGGCCACGCACACGCACACCCGCGAGGCGCCGTCGCCGCTCGCCGCGCGCCTCGTGCCCTACGGCTTCGCGAAGAGCGGGCAGATCCTCATCGCCCAGCAACATGCGGACGGCCTCGAAGTGTGGATCGGCGAGCGCACGGCCCGTGCCGCAATCGCCGAGGTCGCGCGCAATTTCGGCGCGCTTCGCTTCGTGCGTCTGCCTGCCGACGACCTCACTCATGCGATCAACCAGGCCTACGCGCGCCAGGACGGCAGCGCGGCGCAGGTGGTCGGCGAGGTGGAAGGCGAAGTCGATCTGTCGCGTCTGATGCAGGACATTCCCGAGGTGGAGGATCTGCTGGAGTCGGAAGACGACGCGCCGATCATCCGCATGATCAACGCGCTGCTCACGCAGGCCGCGCGCGAGCAGGCGTCCGATATTCACATCGAGCCGTTCGAGCATGCGTGCGTCGTGCGCTTTCGCGTCGACGGCACGCTGCGCGACGTCGTACGCCCGAAGAAGGCGCTGCATGGCGCGCTGATCTCGCGCATCAAGATCATGGCGCAGCTCGACATCGCCGAAAAACGTCTGCCGCAGGACGGCCGCATTACGCTGCGCGTGGGCGGTCGGCCCGTGGACGTGCGGGTTTCGACGCTGCCGACCGGTCACGGCGAGCGCGCGGTGTTGCGTCTGCTCGAAAAGGACGCGCAGCGGCTGAATCTCGAAGCGCTCGGCATGGCAGGGGACACACTGAAGCAGTTCGATGAATTGATCGCGAAGCCGCACGGCATCGTGCTCGTTACGGGGCCGACGGGCTCGGGCAAGACGACCACGCTTTACGCGTCGATGTCGCGGCTCGAAACGGCGACCACGAACATCATGACCGTCGAGGATCCGATCGAGTACGACCTCGCGGGGATCGGCCAGACCCAGGTGAACGAGCGCATCGGCATGACGTTCGCGCGTGCGCTGCGCTCGATCCTGCGCCAGGATCCGGACATCATCATGATCGGCGAAATACGCGATCTGGAAACCGCGCAGATCGCCGTGCAGGCGTCGCTGACCGGCCACCTCGTGCTCGCGACGCTGCACACGAACGACGCCGCCTCCGCCGTCACGCGTCTCACCGACATGGGGGTCGAGCCGTATCTGCTCGCTTCGTCGCTGCTCGGCGTGCTGGCGCAGCGGCTCGTGCGGCAGCTCTGCCCCGCGTGCCGGCAAATGCGCGCCGAAACGGAGGGTGGCCAGCGCTGGCATCCGGTGGGGTGCGAGCGCTGTCGCCAGTCGGGCTACGCGGGGCGGCGCGGCGTGTACGAACTGCTGCCCATCGATGAGCCGATCCGCGCGCTCATCCATCGCCAGGCCGCCGACGCCGAGATTCTCACCGCCGCTCGCGCACAAGGCATGCGCACGCTGCGCGAGGACGCCGCGCGCTATCTCGACGCGGGCACGACTTCGCTCGAAGAAGTGCTGCGCGTCACGGGTGGCGCATGATGGACTGCAAATAAGCCGGGCCGCCAACAACGATGCCAGCATTCCGTTTTGAAGCAATCGACGCGGCGGGCAAGCCGCAAAAGGGCGTCCTCGAAGCCGACAGCGCACGCGGCGCACGCACGCAATTGCGCGGCCAGGGGCTCACGCCGCTCGTCGTCGAACCGGCCGCAAGCCGCACGCGCGGCGCACGCGACGCGCGGCTCGCGCTCGGGCGGCGTCTGTCGCAGCGGGAGCAGGCGATTCTCACGCGCCAGCTTGCGAGCCTGCTGGTTGCGGGTTTGCCGCTGGGCGAGGCGCTCGCGGTGCTTACCGAACAGGCGGAGCGCGACTACATTCGCGAGTTGATGGCGGCGATCCGCGCCGAGGTGTTGGGCGGCCATTCGTTTGCGAACGCGCTCGCGCAACATCCGCGCGATTTTCCGGACATCTATCGCGCGCTCGTCGCCGCGGGCGAGCATACCGGCAAGCTCGGCATCGTGCTTGCGCGGCTTGCCGATTACATCGAGCAGCGTAACGCGCTCAAGCAGAAGATCGTGCTGGCGTTCACGTACCCGGCGATTGTCACGATCATCGCGTTCGCCATCGTCACGTTCCTGCTGAGCTACGTGGTGCCGCAGGTCGTCAACGTGTTCGCGAGCACCAAGCAGGCATTGCCGCTGCTCACCGTCGTGATGATGGCGCTCTCGGGGTTTGTGCGGCAGTGGTGGTGGGTCGTGCTCGTCGCTGCGGCGCTTGCTGCGTGGATCGTGCGCGCAATCCTGCGGCAGCCGGCCGCGCGCCTGGCGTTCGACGGCTGGCTCCTTGGCGCGCCGCTCGCGGGCAAGCTCGTGCGCGGCTACAACACGGTGCGCTTCGCGAGCACGCTCGGCATCCTGAGCGCCGCGGGCGTGCCGATCCTGCGCGCCTTGCAGGCGGCGGGCGAGACGCTGTCGAACAAGGCGATGCGCGCCAACGTCGACGAGGCGATCGTGCGCGTGCGCGAAGGCACGTCGCTCTCGCGCGCATTGGGCAATACGAAGACGTTTCCGCCGGTGCTCGTCCACCTGATCCGTTCGGGCGAGGCGACCGGCGACGTAACGACGATGCTGGACCGCGCAGCCGAAGGCGAAGCGCGGGAGCTTGAGCGCCGCACGATGTTTCTCACGAGCCTGCTCGAACCCCTGTTGATTCTGGCGATGGGCGGCGTGGTGCTCGTGATCGTGCTGGCTGTGATGCTGCCGATCATCGAGTTGAACAACTTCGTGCGGTAGCGGTTGCTGCGTTATCGGTTGCCTTGTCGGTTGCCTTGTCGGTACCGGCGGCGCGCGGAGCGTCAGCGCACGTAGATGGTGGGACCGGCGCTGTTGGCGGGCAGAAAGATTTCCGAGTTCGCGCCGTGGCGGTCGATGACGATCGAGCGCGGGCGCACTTCGGCGAGCGTGGTGTCTTGACCGAGCGCGCCGCCCAGCGAGACGGCTTTCGCCGGTTCGCCGTCGGTGCTGACGATGGCTGCGGCGCCTTGCTCAAGTGCGAGGATGCCGAAGAGGTGGATGTTCTGCGTGATGCGCTTCTGTGGCGTGCCGCCGAACAGCCTGGCGGCTTCGTTGAGCGATACCGGGGCCTCGGCGGCGGCCGCTTCGACCGGCCGGGCGCGCGTTGTGGCGAGCGTGACGACCCAGTGAGTCGAGGTGGCGCACAGGACCGCGAAGGCGGCGAGTGTGAGCAGGCGGCGTGATGTCGGGGCCATGAGTCGATTGATAGTTCGCATGACCTGGAGTATAGCGCCGTAAATTGAGTCGCAATAACCGCGATGAAACAGTCAACACCAGTAGTTTCAGGAGTCCGATTCGATGAACGTTTTACATACTGCACGTTTGCGCACAGCATCGGCGCGAGGTCACAAGCGCCGCAGCCGAGGATTCACGCTGATCGAAATCATGGTCGTGATTACGATTCTGGGCATTCTTGCCGCGTTGATCGTGCCAAAGATCATGAGCCGGCCCGACGACGCACGACGTGTCGCCGCGCGCCAGGACATCGGCACGATCATGCAGGCGCTCAAGCTCTACCGACTCGACAATGGCCGCTATCCCACCGGGGAACAGGGCCTTCAGGCGCTCGTGACGAAACCCTCCACCGACCCCGTGCCCAGCAACTGGAAAGATGGCGGTTACGTCGAACGCCTGCCGAACGATCCGTGGGGCAATGCGTACGCGTATCTCAATCCAGGCCTGCACAGCGAGGTTGACGTCTTCAGCTATGGCGCCGACGGCAAGCCCGGAGGCGAAGGCAACAACGCCGACGTCGGATCCTGGCAATAAGGGCTATCCATGCGCACGCGTTCGATACGGCTCAGGCGCCCGGCGGGCTTTACGCTGCTCGAGATGCTGGTGGTGCTGTTCATTGCGGGTTTGCTGATTTCGGTCGCGTCGCTGACGGTCTCGCGCAATCCGCGCAGCGATCTGCGTGAGGAGGCCGAGCGCGTGGCGCTGCTGTTCGAATCGGCGGGCGACGAGGCCCAGGTGCGCGCAAGGCCCGTTGCGTGGCAGCCCGTTACGGGCGGATTTCGCTTCGATGTGCGCACGGAGGACGGCTGGCGTGCGCTGCGCGACGATCTTCTCGGCCCGCGTCAATGGGAAGGCGGCGTGACGGGTGCTGCAATTGCGTATTCCGGCAGCGGCGACGCGACGCACGCGAGTCGTCTCGTGTTCGGTACCGAAGCCGTGGATGTGCCTGTCGAGGTGACGCTCTTTTCCGCCGCCGGGCGCGTGACGATCGTCGGCACCGGCAGTGGCCGCTTCGAGGTGCGCTGAACATGCCGACCTTCCAACGCTCCTTCGGCGCAGCGCGCATTCAAGGCCACATTCAAGGCCGCATTCGAGACCACATGCAGGGCTTCACGTTGATCGAAATGCTTGTCGCGCTGTCGATCATCGCAATCGCGCTTGTTGCGTCGCTGCGCGCCGTGGGCAGTCTTGCCGCGAGCGAGGCGGATCTGCACGAGCGCCTGCTCGCGGGCTGGAGCGCCGACAACGCACTCGCGCAGCTGCGTCTCGATCACGCGTGGCCCGCGCTCGGCGAGCGGAGCTTCGACTGCTCCCAGGCCGCGCTGCCGCTCATTTGCACGCAAACGGTGAGCGAGTCGCCCAATCCGGTATTTCGTCGCGTGGAGGTGTCGGTCACGACGCCCGGCCGAACAGGAAATCTTGCACAACTCGTTACGGTGCTCGGCAATGAGACGAACCGTTCCCTGTAAGCGCGCACGCGTCGCACGCGGTAAGCGGGCGTGCGGCTTCACGCTCATCGAGCTGCTCGTTGCAATCGCCATTCTCGCCGTGGTGGCGATCCTCTCGTGGCGCGGGCTCGACCAGATCATCCGGGGTCGTGAAACGATCACGCGTTCGATGGCCGATGAACGCGTGTTCGCGCAGATGTTCGACCAGATGCAGATCGATTGCCGTCGCGCTGCCGACGACGATGAAGCGGGCGTGAGCGCGATCTCGCTCAATGAGGGTGTTTTGCAGATCGTGCGCACGTTTGCCGTGCCGCCCGGTGCGGCCCCGCGGCTCCAGGTGGTGCGTTATCGCCTGAACGAAGGCCGTGTGGTGCGCTACGCGTCGCCGCCGCTGGCGAATCGGGGAGAACTGGGGCGCGCGCTTCGCGGCGGCGAGAGCGACGCGTGGAGCGCTTTGCCCATGATGGGCGGCGTCGATTCGATCAGCGCCCGGTTCTACGTGCCGAAGATCGGCTGGATCTCGGACATGCAGGACGTGGGCGCGCAACTTGCCGTCAATATCAACAATCTCAAGATGCCGTCGCCCGCCCATGCGCCGCTGCCGCGCGCTGTAACGGGGCTGGAGGTGCGCGTGAGCGCTCCGTCGCTTCAGTGGCCCGTTACGCGCGTGTTTCTGGTGGGGGGATGACGATGCGTACGCCGAATCTTCACGTCGCGTGTCCCCTGCGGCGTCCCCTGCAGCGGCCCCGCCGCGCCTCGCAGCGCGGCGCCGGGATCATCACGGCCATGCTGGTCGTCTCCCTTTCGGCCATCCTCGTTGCGGGCCTGTTATGGCGCCAGCAAGTGCAGTTGCGCCGTATCGAGAATCAGCGGCTCATCGCGCAGGCCCAATGGATCTCGCGCGGCGCGCTCGACTGGACGCGGCTCGTGCTGCGCTCGCAAGCCGATACGTCGGCGGCCATCACCTGGCTCGGCGGCGCGTGGGCCGTGCCGGTCGCGCGGACGCGCCTGTCCGACCTCCTCGGCCAGATCGGCGACGTGCGCGCGCAGCAGGGCGCGGCCACGTATCTCGCCGGTTCGATCGAGGACGCCCAGGCGCGCCTGAATTTGCGCAACCTCGTGTCGAGCCCCGCGCCCGGTCTGCTCCAGCTCGATCTCAAACAGATCGAGGCGTTCGCGCGCCTGCTGCAACTGCTCGGCATCAACGGGCAACTGGCGAAGAACACGGCTGTGTATGTGCGCTCGGGGCTGATGCATTCGGCGACGCGCTTTCAGACCGACGTGACCTCCGCCGCGCAGCCGCTTCAAGGCGGCGCGGGTGGTGCGGGTGGTGCAGTGAGCGCCTCGACTTTCGCCAGCAACCCGGGACTCGACGATGCCGACAGCAACAGCGCAGTCGCGCCGCTCATGATGACGAGCGTCGATGCGCTGCTCGACGTTCCGGGTTTCACGCCGGACGCCGTCGCGAGACTGCGTCCGTTCGTGACGATCTTGCCGTCCACGACGGCAGTGAACATGAACACAGCGAGCGCGGAAGTGATCGCGGCGACTGTGCCCGGCATGAATCTGTCGAGCGCGCAGGCGTTCGTGGCGCGACGCCAGCACGTGTTTTTCCGCAATGTGGCCGACGTGCAACTGGCGCTACAGGGTGCAGGCATACCGCAAACGTCGACTGATACGAAACAGTGGGACGTCAACACGAGCTATTTCCTCGTTCACTCGCGCGTGGACCACGAGCGCGCCGAGGTGGTCCGCACGACGCTCGTCTGGCGCGACCCGCTCACCCATATGACGCGCATCGTGCGCGTGGGCGACGAACCATGAATCCGACGCAATCCAATATCGAAGAGAGGTGCGTTTGAGCACGCTGATGGTTTTGATGCCGCCGCGAGATCCGGCGGTGCACTCGCAGGAATGGCAGTTGCCGGAACTGCCGTTCGTGCTGCTCGACAAGGCGGGCAATACGCAACGTACGGGCCGTGCGGCGCTCGCGCTGCTGCCGCGCGCGTCGTCGACCGTGCTGCTGATCGCCGCGCGCGACCTGCTGATGGTGCAGGTCGCTGTGCCGCCGCTAAAGGGACCGCGGCTGCGCCAGGCGCTGCCGAACGTCGTCGAGGATCAACTGATCCAGGACCCGCAGACGTGTCATCTTGCACTCGACCCGCAGTCGATGGCCGATGGCCGGCATACGGTCGCGGCGATCGATCGCGGCTGGTTGCGCTTTCTGGTCGAGGGCTTTTCGGCGGCTGGGCATCGCGCCCTGCGCGCCGTGCCCGTCGCACGCTGCCTGCCACTGCCCGAAGTGCACACGCCGGAAGCGGCCGTCGAGCCCGTAGTTGAACCTGCTGTCGAGCCCGCAGTTGAACCTGTAATCGAGCCGGTGATCGCCTGCGTGTTCGGCCACGTCATGTCCACCGCGCCCGCGCTGCTTGCGGGCGACGCGCCCGATCAAGCGCCGTCCGCGCCGGACGCCGCGCTCGAACTTGCAGTCGTGCGCGGCGTGTCGGAGCAAGGTTTCGCGATCCCTGCCGATGGCGCAGCCGCCACGATTGCGGCGCTGGCCGGCGACGCGCCCGTCACGCTCTATTCGTTATCGGATCTGCCGGGCGAATCGTCCGCCGCGGTGCTGCCCGGCACGCAAGCGCTCACGCTCGAAGCGATTGCGCGGCGCGCGCTCGCTTGCCGTTTCGATCTGTGCCAGTTCGAATTCGCCGCGCAGCCGTGGCGTCTCGACCGCGCGACGCTGCGCCGCCTGCGCGTGCCGATCGCGCTCGTGGCGGCGTCGCTGGCGGTGGCGGTCGTCGGCGCCAATCTTCAATGGCTGATGCTCGCGCGCCAGCGCGACGCCATCGAGGCGCAGATGACCGAAACGCTTCTTAACGCATTTCCGAAGACCACCGTCGTTCTCGATGCGGCAGGCCAGATGACGCGCGGGTTGCAGCAGTTGCGCACGGCGGCGGGCGAGCCGTCGCCCGATGACTTCCTCGCGCTCGCCGACGGTCTCTCACGTTCGCTCGGCCCTGTGCCCGCGAACGCGATCGCCGCACTCGATTATCGCGAGCGCCGCCTCGAAGTGACGTTCCAGCCTGGCGTCAATGTCGATACCGGCCTCGCCGGACGGCTTGCGCGCAACGGCCTCGCGGGCACGGCGGACAGCAGCAACGACAAATGGACGATCAGGAGCGCATCGTGAAGGCAACCGTTTTGAGCGGCGCGTGGGCCGGTTTCTGGGAATCGCGCACGGCGCGCGAAAAGGTGCTGCTGACGTGGGGCGGCGCGGCGCTGGCTGTGGCGATTGGCTGGTCGGTGCTGTGGGCGCCCGCCGCTGACGGCCGCGCGCAGTTGCGCGAGCGTATGCCGCGCTTGCAGCGCGAGCTTGCGCAGATGACGGCGCAGGCCAACGAGGCGCGCTCGCTCGCGGGCCAGGCGGCAGGCGTAGCGCCGGCCGGTGCGGCGCTCAAGGATGCGATGACGGCGTCGCTCGGCGAGCACGACCTCCAGGACGCGCAGGTGCGACTGATCGGTACGACGGCGCAGGTGCAGCTTGAGAATGCAGCGTTCGCAGCCGTTACGGCATGGCTCAACGACGTACGCAGGCAATTCAAGGTGGAGGTGATCGAGGCGCACGTCATGGCGCAGAAGCCGGATGGCCAGGTCGACCTCAGCGTGTTGCTGCAACCGGCGAACGTGCAGTGAGTGCAATCGGGCTTTGCATGGGACCCGGGTAAGCGCTAAAGCGCTAACTCTGGTCGACAGCTTTGCATGGGACCAGAGTAAGCGCTAAAGCGCCAACTCTGGTCGACAGCTTTGCATGGGACCAGAGTAAGCGCTGAAGCGCCAACTCTGGTCGACAGGAGATATCAACGTATGACGTACTGGATGCGACGCGCGCGAGCGGCATTGCCGTGGCTGCTGGTGGGTGTGGTGTCGAGCGCCGCCGTGCTGCTCGCGCGCCTGCCCGCGGCCTGGATTGCACCGCGGTTCGCGCACATGAGCCACGGCCACGTGAACCTGGTCGATCCGGCAGGCTCGCTGTGGAACGGATCGGCGACGCTGATGCTCGCGGCGGGCGCGCAAGCGAATGGTGCGACGCTGCTGCCGGGCCGCGTCGAGTGGCGGACCGCTTTCTGGCCGCTTTTCGCAGGGCGCGTGCGCATGCAGATGCGCCAGACCGAGGCGATGCCCGAACCGGTGACCGTCGAGGCGACGCCGCGCGGCGCCACCTTGACAGCGGGCTCGATTGCCGTGCCCGCTTCGTTGCTCGCGGGGCTTGGCGCGCCGTTCAATACGCTCGATTTCGATGGCAGGGTACGGCTCGCGTGGGGCCCGTGGCGCACGTTTGGCACGGATGCATTCGGACGGCTCACCATCTCGCTCGCCGACATGAGCTCGCGCGTATCGCTTGTGAAGCCGCTCGGATCGTATGAGGTCGTGGTGCAGGCGAAGGGCGCGTCGTCGTCGCTCGATCTATCGACTCAGAAGGGGGCGCTGCTGCTGAACGGGCACGGCACACTATCGAGCGCATCGACTTCGTTCGAGGGAACCGCAAGCGCAACGCCCGATCAGCGCGAGAATCTGGCGGGTTTGCTGAATCTGCTGGGCCGCCCGACCGGGCCGGATACGGTCGCGCTGACCTTCGTCCGCTGAGCGGACACAGGTGTCATCACGGGGCTGGTTTCAACCACGAGGCGCGCTCATCACACGAGTTTCATGTTCAGGCCATAACCTCGACTTCCCAATTTCAAAGAAGTGAGGAAGTGCGCTGTGATTAATCACCGTTATTGTTCAATTCGTGTCGCAGTCCTGATCGTAGCTGGCTCGATGTTTCTCGGCGGGTGCGGCAGCGATATCGCCGCAACTGCGCCCGAAACCTGGACGATGCCGTCTACGGATGCACCGCTCGGCCCTGCGGGGACCCGTCAATCGATTACAAGCCGGCCGGTGACCGCAGGCGTCACTTACTACCAGATCCAGCGCGGCGCGCTGAGCCCGAACGACTTCTGGACCGTCAATATCGGTTTTTATCCGACGCAAGATGCGGCACAAGCCGATGCCGACGCGTTGAACGCGTTGGGATTCGACACGCGCCTCGACCGGTCCGCCGGAACGGACATCAAGGGCGATGCACTCGGCTATTACCTGTCGGTCGGCAAGTTCGGCACGCAAGACGAAGCGACCGCGCACGCCAACCAGATCGCAGAAGCAACAGCCAACAAGTCCAACAAGTTCAAGCCGGGCGTGCGGAACACCGCGTTGGCCGGCAACGGCGCCACCGGCCCATGGATCATTAACGTTCTGGCGATCAAACCATCGCAGACCACTGCGCGGCTTTCGTTTGCCTTGCCTGGGGGAAACAACCTCGGCGGTACGGGTGAAACCGTGTCTGCCGCCGTGTCGCGGCTCGGCGCCGTGGCCGGTATCAACGCCGGATTCTTCTCGAATATCAATCCCTTCCGCACGCCGCAGTCGCCGCAGCCGCCGCGGTCGCCAGTCGGCACAACGGTGGTTGACGGAAAGCTGGTCGGCACGGCTGCAGGCGGTCGCCCCGGCGTCATGATCACGACGACTGGCGCAGGTCATCCAAAGGTGACGGTGCTGCCGAAGCTGACGTCGTCGATAACGGTGACCGACGCGCAGAATTCGGCCATCGATGTGAAGAGTATCGACCGTCCAATACTCGGCACAGTCGTCAATTGCGGCACGCCGGCCGAAGCGCCGATCACGACGCCGCAGCAGGATTACGTCTGCACCAACTTCGACGATCTCGTGATGTACGACGCGCTCTACCTGCAAGGCAAGTCGTCGAACACGCTCGTCAACGCGAATTACAACGGAGCGACGTACGAACTGGTGGTTGACGCAGCCGGTACGGTCGTCGCGAGTCACGCGACGCTCGGTTCGCCTGCGCCGAAGGGCGGATACGTACTGCAAGGCCTTGGCAAGAGCGCGGCATGGCTCGAGCGTCACGCGGCGGTCGGTACGAAACTCACCCGGGCGGAGCACGTCTATTCGAACGGAAACGAGATCGCGCTCGCACCAGGTATGGCGATCGTCGAGGCAGGACCGACACTTTCGGTGGCGAATCTGCTGGAGAACGCCTGGGCCGAAGGTTTCTCGCCGACCCTGAGCGGAATCGGCAATGGTGACCCGGCAAGCACATCCAACAATCGCTGGTACGACGGCTGGGTTGTGGCGCGCAACGGGCGCACGGCAATTGGCGTGAGCGGAGACGGCACGATTCTGCTGGTCGAGATCGACGGGCGGCAACCGATGGTCAGCCTGGGAACCTCGATTCAGGAAACGTCGGCTGTGATGACATGGCTCGGTGCGGCCTCGGCCATCAATCTCGATGGCGGCGGGTCGAGCAACATGGTTGTGAACGGAGCGACCGTGGGCCATCCGTCTGATGGCAGCGGAGAACGCGCTGTAGGCGGCACGTTGCTGATCGGAGCGAATCAGTAAATCCGGACAGGCCTCGGCCATCTTCGTGAGGCCGAGGCTGATTGCGTCAGCGGCGATTCGGAAGTCGCCGCCTGCAGCACGTGGGCGTGGGCAGAACGCCCGTGCGGTGCGACAAAATGCTTGCGCCGATCAGTGGGCATTGTGCTTATCTCATAAAAGATGTATCGTTCGTCGATGTTAAGCGCAGGCCGGGCCAATTCCGGTACTACCTGACACGTTGGCGCGCCGATAACAAGGTGGCTGACGTGTCGCGATACGAGTACAAAATGACTTCTGATAGCCGCCTGTTCAAGCCAGCGCCCACTTTTGACGAACCCATCGAAATGCTGAAGGCGTGCCACGAGCGAATTGCCGCTCAGTGCGCGACGCTCGACAAGCTCACGGCGTACCTCCCCGAGCATGGCTCAGACGCGCAGGCGCAGCAGGCAGCCAGAAACGTCATGCGCTATTTCGATGTGGCGGGTGCGCATCACCATGCTGACGAGGAGCAGGATCTCTTTCCGATGCTGGTCGAAGTCGGTCAACGCCAGGGCCAGGCAGTGGGCGAACTGATCGCATCCTTGCTTGGCGAGCATCGATCCATGGAGGCAGCGTGGACGCAATTGCGCGCGGTGCTGGCCGAAATTGCCGAAGGCAAAGCGCGGCTGCTCGAGCGTGCCTCGGTGGATGACTTCAAGCGTGCTTACGCCGCCCATATCGCCAGGGAAGAGCGCGATGTTCTGCCATTCGCCGAAGCGAATCTGGATCGGGAGCAACTGGCCCGGCTCAGCGCGGTCATGGTGGCGCGCCGCTCCGCTACGCATCACTGACGCGGTTTTACGCGTGTCGTAGCAGGCCGCGTGCGTGACTTCGACCGTATCACGCATTTTCGCCGCGTCTCTCTCCGATACGGCACGCTTGCCTGTGCGTTTGGCCTGCTGGTGAGAATCCGGGCAACGGTTCTTGTTGCGCGGCCGCAGATCCCGGCCTTCAATCCAATCTGACCTCGAACGGTCCTTTCGTGCGGCTCGTGAGCACGGCGGACTGTCACTTCTAGCCAACCCAGGGCGACCCGTCAATTCGGCTCGCCCTGTAGCACTTTAGGGCGTCGCGGGCATTTAGAAAGCGTTCATGTTTTTGTACATCCTCTCATTCGGTGAAGATAATTTTCATCGTTGAGTAATACCGATCAATGGATCGGCCATAGACAAAGGATGTTTAGACATGTCTTCCGCTTCGCAGGCAAGTGCATGCCCTCGATCGGCGAACGTCGGCCGATATGATCGGCTGTCCCGTGCGCTGCATTGGGTATTTGCGGCCATCATTCTCTACACGATGGTTGCAGGCATCTCGCTTCACTTCATCACGAACCAGAAAATCTGGGGTTTTGTGTCGACGCTCAACATGTCGCTCGCGACGTGCCTGATCGTCCTGTTTCCGATGCGGTATTTGTGGTCGTTCTTCCGCGAGACGCCGCCGGAAATTGATTCGATTCCAGAAAGGCAGCGCGCGATTGCGCATCTGGTTCATTCGCTCATTTACACGCTTATCGCTGTGGTGCTTCTGAGCGGATTCATGATGGTGCCTGATGGATACTGGCTGTTCTGGACTGTATTCGTGAAAACGCCGTTCTCCGCCGGGCCGGTCACGGAGCAGTGGTTTGCGGTGCACAAGGTTGCGTGCTACACGCTGGCCGTTCTGGTGGCGGCCCATGCCGGCGCCGCACTGAAGCATCACTTCGTCTCGAAGAACAATGTTCTGAAGCGCATGCTGTGATTCTTGCCGAAACCGGTGAGCGCTTCGATAGACTTCGTATGGCTCACTTCTGCGAGTTGCACAGCTTGAGCGCAATGTCGAGCTTCGCAATCCAGCCGGATTCGTCGAGGCGCGCGCCGAGAATGCTTTCGATGCGCTCCATCACGGCGCGGCGCACGACCTGGGTGCCTGCCATACAGGCCTGCCAGACGTTCACTGGCGAAGCGGGTTTGCCATGTGGTAATGAAACGCGAATCGCATCGCAATTCGTTCATGATCGCCCCGCGCGAGGCCCCTTCGTCGAGCAGCAGGATCAGCCGCCGCTCGCCTTACTTGGCCAACGGCCATCGTTCGGCTGCGCTGCATCGACAGCAGTGCTTCGCGCTCGGCTTCACTCAGATTCATTTTTCCCATGCACCTTTAGATCGGTGCAATTTCATTGGTTCAATGGACTAGTCGTCGGCGGTCAATCGATTGCCAATACCGGAGCGGATGTCGACAATGCCGATACGCTGGGAATCACATTCACGCATTTCTTTACCGATAGCATTGCGCTTGAAACGGTAACCGGAATTCCGCCCAAATTCAAATTCTCAGGTACGGGAGTTCTTGCGTCGCCTTCAATTAACCCACTCGGAGACGTTCGGCAATGGAGTCCGGCGCTGTTGCTGAAGTACTATTTTCTGCAACCTGAGGGGAGATGGCGACCCTGGCTGGGCCTCGGCGTCAGCTACATCTGGTTTACCCATGCTCACGTGTCGGCTGCTTTTCAGCAGGCACTGAGTATGCAGTTGACCCGCGGTGCAACAGCGGGGCTGCCAACCCGCGCGCATGTCGATAGCGAATGGTCTCCCGTGTTCAACGGAGGGATTGCGTACCAATTCGATAAACACTGGTCGGCCGCGTTTTCGATCTCTTATCTTCCGTTTTCGACCAGGGCCAGCCTGACCACCCCGCTCCCGGCAGGAGAGACGGTTAAAAGCGTCGCGAAGATCACGCTTGATCCATTGGTAACGCTTGTCTCCGTAAATCACTGGTTCTGAGGGCCGAAAAACCGGTCAATAGATCATCCGCAGGCGGTAAGGCTGATGTTCTACCGCCCACATCCTGGTTAGCGATTCCGGTGGGAAGTGCCGATTCCCGGCGATCAATGCTCGCGGTGACCATCGTTCTGGTGGTCGCCGCTCGTCATTTCTGCCTCATCCAACTAATGGCTGTCATCCGGCGTTCAACATCGACAATCAGACCACTGCCCATTGCATCTCCCGTAGCGCTCAGCAACCCGCTGTTTGCGGGTGCTCCACGCAGCAGTGTCCTGTTTGGTGACATGTGAAACGAGGGGTGTGACGAAATGCGACAGATGCAGTCATCTATCGTGCTCGGGCAAACCCTGACTTGAACGTCGGAAAATCTCAAGATAGCTTGATCTTTGTGATGTGCGGCATTCTGGCACGGAGTGTGCTTTAACGATGTCAGTTGAATCGGTGCCTGCCTGGGTGTCCGGTTTATCTGCCTGTCACGCCAATCCAAAATCTGGAGACGAAAATGAGAAAACGTGCTGTTTATGCACACCGAATGACGAAGTTGGCAATCGGAATCGCTGCCGTTGCAACGCTGGCCGGCGGCATGGCCCGGGCGGCTTCGGACTATCAGGACGTGACCTTCGAGCGGCTGGAAAACGCGCAGAGCGATCCGGGCTGGCTGACCTACTACCGCACGTACAACGGTCAATCGCACTCGTCCCTCAATCAGATCACCGCAGCGAATGTGGGCGATCTCAAGGCGGCGTGGACCTATAAGTTTCCCGAGGCATTGAAGCAGGGCTTCGAAGCGACGCCGATCGTCAACGGTAATTATCTGTTCATCACCACGCCGAAGAACAACGTCTACGCATTCGACGCAAAAACCGGCGAAAAACTCTGGAACTACGAACCGAAGCTGGGCGCCGAGTCGTTCAAGACGGCCTGCTGTGACGTGGTTAATCGCGGTGTCGCCCTGTACGGCAAGAACGTCTATATCGCGATGCTGAGCGGCGAAGTGGCTGCGCTCGACGCGAAAACCGGCGATCTGGTGTGGAAGAAGCAGATGTTCGATCCCGGCCTCGGCTACGCGTTCTCGCTGGCGCCGCTCGCGCTGAACGATTCGATTCTCGTGGGCACGTCGGGCGGCGAGTATGGGATTCGCGGCTATATCGCGGCGCTGAGCCCGAAGGATGGTTCGATCCAGTGGAAGCGCTACACGATCCCGGGCAAGGGCGAGAAGGGCAGCGAAACGTGGCCCGACGGCATGCAGGAGCACGGCGGCGGTGCCGCGTGGCTGACGGGTACGTACGACCCGAAATCGAAGACGCTGTATTGGGGCGTGGGTAACCCCGGCCCGTGGCTGGCGGCGCTGCGCCCGGGCGACAACCTGTACTCGGATTCGCTGCTCGCGCTCAATCCGGCGAACGGCGATCTCAAGTGGCATTACCAGTACACGCAGAACGATACGTGGGACTACGACGGCGTGAACACGCCGATCCTCGCCAAAATCAACTATGAAGGCAAGGATCACAACGCAATCATCCACGCCGACCGCAACGGCTTTTTCATTGCCATCGATCGCGACACCGGCAAGCTGATTTACGCGAAGCCGTTCGTCAAGGCGACCTCGGTCACCGGCTACACGGACGATGGCCGCCCGGTTGCGGACGCAAGCAAGTATCCGAAGGCGGGTACGACGATCGATACGTGCCCGAGCTTTCTCGGTGGCAAGAACTGGTGGTCGATGTCGTACGACCCGGTTCGCCATATCGCCGTGGTGCCGACCCTGCATGCTTGCATGAGCTTGTCCGGCAAACGGGTCAGCTATATGGAAGGGCTGCCGTATCTGGGCGAGGGCTTCGAGATCAAGCCTGAACCGGGTAGCGAAGGCTTCGGCGAACTGCAGGCCATCGACGTGAATACGGGCAAGAAGCTCTGGAGCCACTGGACCAAGATGCCCTGGAATGGCGGCGTAGCGACGACGTCGACCGGTCTGTCGTTCAGCGGTTCGCTCGACGGTCACCTGTACGCGTTCGATACCGCAACCGGCAAGATCCTCTGGACGAGCCCGCAACTCGCAAGCGGCGTCATCGCGCAGCCTTCGGTGTTCGCAGTCGACGGCAAGGAATATGTCGCGGTGGTGGCCGGCTACGGCGGCGCGAATCCGATCTGGGGTGGCCCGATGGCCGACATCGCCAAGGATGTTCCGCGCGGCGGCACGCTGTACGTGTTCGCGCTTGGCCAGAACTGATCCCCGCTTAGTTACGCCTAGTTAGTTTAGTCACGTTTGTTTTTGTTTGGTCTTGTTTGATCCGTGCCCTGCCCTGCTGCACGCAGGGCACGGCTTGCTTGCCTCAATCGGAACGCATCATGAAGAATATTCGATCGACCTCCCTGATTTTTGCCTCCCTGGTCGCTGCAGGGGCGGCATGTGTGCCCTCAATTGCCTCTGCACGGACTGTTCGGGTTTGCATGTTTCCTGGCAACCCTACGACAGCGCTGGACACGTCCGTGGCGCGCGAAGTGTTTCGTGTTGCTGGTATCGAAGCAACGATCGGCGAAAAGGGCATCAAGGACGGTGACGACGATGGCGTTTCGACGCATGAGCTCGCAAAATCGCTGGCGCACAATTGCGACGTGGTCGCCGGATTCCCGGTGTCGTCGGACGCCGACAGCCACGGAACGTCCATGCTGTACTCGCAGCCTTACCTGCACTCCGGCTATGTGAGCATTGCGCCGCACGGCGCGGGCGCCGCGGCGCCGGAACATGAAACGATTGCCGCAACTTATTCCAGCCCGTCCCAACTGATCGCAGTCCAGCAGCGATATGCACACTACGATCTGGAGAACACCTCGGAGCAAACGGTCAACGCTGTGGCGACGAAGCGTGCTCAACGCGCCATCGTCTGGTATCCGGCGGTCGTGGCTTATGAGCGCGCGCATCCGCATCAGCGCTTCGATGTGGCGCCGGTGGCTTCCGACTATTCGGACTGGACCCTCGTGTTCGCGCTGAACTCGGGCAGCGAGGACCTGCGCCAACGTATCGATGCGGCGCTGACGAAATTGCGCGAGAGCGGCGCACTGGCCAGGCTCACGCGTGAGTGGGCGCTGCCCGACAACCTGCGGGCAGCGGCGGTCAGCCGGCCGGTCCATGCGCGGCCTGCGTCCGGTGGAATCCGCCTTGCAGGCTATACACCTTCTTCCGGCTCATCCTTCGGCGGCGGTTTTATCAAGGTGGCGGACAGTACGGCCACCGCGGGGGTGCCGTCGTTCGACAAAGAGCAGGTGGCGCATGGAAAGGCGCTTTATACCAGTTCCTGCGCGAAATGCCACGGCGACAATCTGGAGGGTAACGTTGGGCCCGCGTTGAGCGGTCCGGCATTCGCTCCCGCCGAGCATTCTCATATCACGGTCAGCGGTATTTTCCAGTACATGTCCAACAACATGCCCGCCGATCACCCCGGCCAGATGAAGGACGCGGATTATGCCGACCTGATGGCCTTCCTGCTCTATCAGAACGGTTACAACGCCGGCAAGGGTCACCTGACGGCAGACATCGCGAACGACTCCACGGCACCGCTCAACGCCGGGCCGCGCAAATAACTGAGGATTGTCCAGGCTAACGACTGGACTTCAAACTTTTTTATTGAGGAATGCGAAAATGATTTCTAAAGCAAGACGAGTGTTCATGATTCAATCGATCGGCGTATGCGCGTCGCTCGCCATTGCGCAAGGCGCGAAAGCGGATGTGCCGCTCGTCGACGAAAACGATGCGGCTGCCAAGGGTCTGGGTTACCACGCCAACGCAGGCACGGTCGATGCAGCTCACACCCCGAAATACCAGGCCGGCCTGAAGTGTGCCAACTGCCGCTTCTTTAAAGGGGCGTCGAACGAGGCATCGGGGACTTGCCCGATGTTTCCCGGCAAGAACGTGGCCGCAGAAGGCTGGTGCAACGTCTACGCGAAGCGCGTCTGATCGAACGTAGCTGCAGGTCTCGACTGTAGCTCGCTGATATCTGACGTTGTCAATTAATATAACAATCAATGTATTCGAGGAGGCGCGTATAGGAGAACGTGACGTGTCCGATCCCATGTCCTGATTGGAGGGGATGGTGGGAAATCAAACGAAGTGAACCAATATCACTCGAATAACTAGAGACATAATGAAAAATAGACATTTTCGAAAGACCTTCCTGTTGGTGGTGCTGGGTGGAGCGTCCGGTGTGGCGTCGGCGCAATCGTCTGTGACCTTGTACGGAACGATCGATGCCGGTGTGCTGTATCAGAACCGTGCGGCAACGGGATCGGGCAGTCAGGTTCAACTCGCAACCGGCGGCATCGCCCCGAGCATCTGGGGGTTTAGAGGGGTTGAGGACCTCGGCGGCGGCATGAAGGCCATTTTCAATCTCGAAGGGCATTTCAGCAGCAATAACGGCACGCTGACGAGCGGTCCTGGATTCACGTCGGAGATATTCCGGCGCCAGGCCAATATCGGACTCAGCACCCACTGGGGCACGGTCACCCTCGGACGGATGTATAGCCCGTCGCTGCTGGCCGCCATTTCGACCGAGCCGAGAGGTTTTGCCGAGAATCTCTCGAACCTTTATACGTGGGCATACAACCAGTTGCCTGCGCCGGGCAATGCTGAAGGCGCGGGCACCAATCCCGGCAACGACGTTGGCGTGTTCATCGGCAATGCCGTGCAGTATTCGAATACGCTGGGGCCGGTCTGGGTGGGCGGCGCCTGGTCGTTCGGCGGCGTACCCGGCAGCCTCAAGAACGGAAGCGAAATGTCGTTGGGCGCGACTTATACCGGCCCGTTTACCGCATCGGCGGCGTATCAGTCGATTGCCGACAGTGTGACGGGGGAAAACGTCAGTCGCCTGTGGAATTTCGGCGTGGCAATGTCGTACGGTCCGCTTACCGGCAAGCTCAACTATCTCGGCGTGATCGATCGCTCGGTCTTTGGGCCGGACATCTCGAACGTTCGCTCGATCAGCCCCGGCATCGATTACCGGTGGAATTACGCCAATACGCTGACGCTGGCCGGCTATTACAACACCTATAGCGGCGCGCACCGAAGCATCACGCGATCACTGGTGTTGAGCAACAATTTTTCATTGTCGAAACGCACCACGTTGTATGCGCAGGTCGCTTATGTCGATGCCGGCGTAGTCGGAACAGCCGATCCGCTCGAAGGACTCAAGACGTCCATCGTATCGGGCGGCACTGCAGCGGGTGCGAAGACGGTCCTGGCGAACGTCGGCATCATGCATCACTTCTGATCGGCATCTGAATAGAAAGACGAAGTGCCCGGAGGAGAGGCATCTTGAGGGGTGGGTATTGGCGCCGTGGTTCGCGGCACGTTGGTATCCGTATCAGCGTGTCGCAACGTATATATGCGTTCGGCGCGCTGGGCGTATTGCTCGCATTGACGCCCAATGCGCGAGCGCAGGCATCGGTCACGCTTTACGGCCTGATGGATACGAGTATTGAGACCACCAATCCGGGCGGCCGGTGGGTGTCCCGAATGGATTCGGGCGCCTACCGCGGGCCGCGCATCGGGCTGCGCGGCAGCGAGCCGGTCTTCGATGGCACGAGTATTCTGTTCGCGCTCGAGAGCGGTTTTGGTACGACGGATGGGACGCTTTCGACGCCAGGCACGCTGTTCAGCCGCCAGGCGTGGATTGGCGCTGGCGGCGGATGGGGCCAGGTGCGTGTCGGTCGACAGTACTCGCCGATTTATATCCCGTTCAAGGGCATGATCGACGCGTTTGGCGCCGGGACGATCGCGTCGGGGATGAACAATTTCTCGAAGATCACGCCTTATCTGAGCGACGCCATGACCTATCTGTCGCCGACGATCGCGGGTTTTAACGCGACCGTGATGGCGTCGCTGCGGGCAAGCAGCGATAACGACGGCAATGGACTCGCGGGAAATATCGAAACCGTCACATATCGGCACGGCCCGGCTCTGCTCGCCTACGCGCACCAGCAGACGCACGGCAGCGGCGCGCTACGTACGAATATCGCCGGTGCTTCATACGAAGTGCAAAAGGCGACTTTGTTTGCGGACTGGTTCAACGATGCAGGAGCCGGTAAACCCGCTTTTCACAACGACGGCCTTGCGGTGTCGCTGCGCTATGCGTTCACGCCTGTCTTCGATGCTTCGCTTGGCTACGCGTACGTGCGTGACCGTTCGGGCAAAGCAAACAACGCCGACCAGTTCAGCGCGATGTGCGAGTACAGTCTGTCGAAGCGGTTGCAGTTCTATGCCAGCGCCGGCTGGTTGCGTAACCGCAATAAGGCGGCGTTTACACTGCGCGGCGTGAACGTTACGGGCCTGCCACCCACCTGGCCGGGCGCGCCGGTGCGAGGCATGCAGATCGGCATGATCAACCGGTTCTAGCCGGATTGCGAGCAACTGGGACGGCTCACGGCCGTCCCTGTGGAACGGTCACAAAACCGATTTGTGTCATTCCTGCCGCTTGCGCTTGAGCCATCACGTCCGCGACACGCTCGTAGCGCACGGCACGGTCCGCATGAAGACGCAGCTCGGGACGCGGGCTCGCCGCAGCTGCCGCGATCAGTCGCGCGGAAAGCGCGCCGCTTTCGATACGCGTGCCATTCCAGAAGATCGATCCATCCGCCGCGATGCCCACGTCCACATGCTGCGCCGCCGTTGCCTCGGGCTGACTGACGACGCGCGGCAAGTCGATCTTCAGCGCATGCTGTAGCGCGGGTATCGTCACCATAAACACGATCAACAGTACGAGCATGACGTCGACGAGCGGCGTCATGTTGATCTCGTTCATCAATGCATCGTCGTTGGCGTCGTCGCCGAAAGGTGCATTCATTGCCATTCGAGTGCTCCGTTGTTGTCGTCGACGCGCTGTGTGCGCGCCACCGCAGCGCCACGCGAGCCAGGCCGCATGTCCGCCACGAGGTAGGCATGCAAGTCGTGCGCGAAGCGGTTGAGCTTGTGTACGACGGTGCGATTGGCGCGCGTCAGCGCGTTATAGCCGAGCACGGCCGGGATCGCGACGAAGAGCCCGAATGCGGTCATGATCAGCGACTCGCCGACCGGGCCCGCTACATGATCGATCGTGGCCGTCCCGCTTGCGCCGATCGCCATGAGGGCGTGATAAATCCCCCAGACCGTGCCGAAGAGGCCCACGAACGGCGCAGTGCTGCCGATGGACGCGAGCATCGCAAGACCGCCCTGCATGCGTGCGATCCACTCGTCGAGCGTGTCTTTGAGGCAGCGTGTGATCCATTCCGAAGCGTCGATGCGCATGTGGATTTGCGGATTGGCGTCGCGATGATGCGCTGCGGCAGTCTTGCCCGCGCGCGCGAGGGCGAGTAAAGGGTTGTGCTGTGGGTTCGTCCCGGCAGCGTCCAGGCTTTGTACGCCGGCTTCGAATGAGCCCGCATGCCAGAACGGCGTAACGGCGCTATCGACGTAGCGTGCGAGCCGGACGATGCGCACGAGCTTCACGACGATTACGACCCAGGAGAGCACCGACATCGTAAATAGCACGATGAGGATTGAGCGCGAGACGATATCGCCTTGCGACCAGACGTTTTCAAGTCCGTAATGTTGCATAACGCGTTCTCCGTGATTCTCCGTGACCGCTGCTGCGGGTTCTTTCGATCGGATCAGTTCTCCAGCCCGAAGGTGAAGGGCTGTTCGAACGTTACCGGAATGGGCACGCCCGCTTCGAGATACGGGTGACATGTGCTGCCCTGCAACGCGCCAAGCGCGGCTTCGTCGAGGCGCGGCGAGCCGCTGCTACGCTTTAATTGCGCGTGTTGAATGTGCCCTTCCGTGTCCACGACGAAGCGCACGAGTGCCGTGCCGGTTTCGCCGCGTCGGCGCGCCGCTTCGGGGTAGTCGGGTTGCGTGATGCTGCAATCGATATGCGAAACCGGTTTCGGGGTGCGTATTTCCTGCGGAGGCGAAGCCGGTTGTGCTATTGGCGGCGTGGCCGGTTGCGAAGTGGTGGGCGCAGTTGACGGTGGCGGCGCAACATTCGCTTCGCGCTGTGGTGTTGTTTCGATGTGCTGCGCCGGTTGCGGTAGCGCGGTGTTATTCCGGTTTGCTTTCGGTAATTGGCGCGGTTGCGGTCGCGGCTGCGGTTGCGAGTGGGCGGGTGCGATTGCCGGTGTGCGTGCCGGAACGATTGCGCGCTGCGGCGCAGTTGCGACGATGCTCGGCGGCGTAGTCAGCAGGCGCGCGACGATTGTGCGTGGTGTTGCGAGCGGCACCACGCGCACCGTTTGCGCGCGCATCAACCACAACGCGAGTGCGGCATGGAGCGCGAGGACGGCGGCGAACACGACGACGACTTCGTTCGCCGGGTATTTTATCCACACGCCTGGCGCACCATTACCTCCAGGCATAGCGAAGTCCCACCCATGCGCCGCGCGGTGCGCCCACGCCGACGAACTGTTCGTTCACGGGATTCGCGGGATCGAACGAGTGGCCCGGTCCGTTGAAGAAGTTTTCTCCCAGTACGCCAAAACTCGCGTATTGCTTGTCGAGCAGGTTAGTCACGGTTGCGAAGATCTGCAACTGCTTTGTCACATTCCACGTCGCGTCGAGATCGATCAGGAAATAGCTTGCGATCTTGCCATTCGCGTCCTGGTTGTTTTCGTCGCCGCGCGCAAAGATGCTGCCGCGCCAGGTGAGATTCGTACCGAAATTGACCTGCGAGACCGGCGTGTAATCGAGCCTCAGCTTCACTGAATTGGCCGGGATGCCCGGAATACGGTCGCCGGATCGCACGACGATGTTGCCGTTCGCATCGGCGCTCGAATTGCTCCGGCTGCGCGAAACAAAAGTCGACTGATAGGTCGCATCGACGTAGCTATAGTTCGCGCCGATGCCGACCCGCCCGATGCGTGTGCGTGCACCCGCTTCGAAGCCCTGGCGGCGCGTTTTACCGACATTCTGGAAGTAACCCTGGCTGCTCGCGCCGCTGCTGATGAATTGAATGTCGTCGGAGAGCGTCGTACGCCAGGCCGCCACATTCCATGTGGTGGCCGAGCCGATCCGCCCGCGCGCGCCGATCTCGAACGTCTTTGCGATCACGGGGCGCAGATCCGGATCGGCGATGAAGTCGTTCGGCAGCGAGCAGGGCGCATTCGGGTCCGCGCAGGCGAGCTCGATCACCGTGGGCGAGCGCATGCCTTCGTTGTAGGTCGCATATACCGTGAGCGCTGTCGACGGGTTCCAGTTCAGACCGACGGCGGGGTTGAAGCGCGAGAACGTGTGACGCCCATCGAGCGCGGGCTGCAGGCCGCTTTCGTCGCCGATGTCGGCGCGTGCCCAGTCGTAGCGGCCCGATACCGTGGCCGAGAGTTGCTGCGTGAGTGAAAGCGTGTCGCTGAAGTAGAAACCGTAGTTCGCGCTATGCGTCTTCGCGTTGGTCTGCAACTGAAAATCGCCGACGCCCACTGTCGCACGTGTTGCAGTGAAAGTGGCGTTCTGTACGGATTGCAGATATTGGGAATTCGCAAGGTCCGCGCTTGCGCCGAGCACCAGATCGTTTTTCATCCCGAGCAGCTTGCCGAGCAGCGTCAATTGCAGGCTCGAACCGTAGCTGTCGGTTGTCACGTCGGACAGCGCGTTGGTGCCTTCCGGCGAAGTGGGATCGGTCGGATCGAAATCGTTGTTGATGTTGCTGCTGGTATTCCGGTTGTCGTAGTGGCGATAGTAGATATTGCCGCTCAATTCGACGTTGTCGGTAAAGTAGTGATCGCCCGAGAGCGTGACCCATGCGGCGCTGTTCTGGTTCTGGTCCGGATAGGTGTACGCCTGACGCGGATTGTCGAGGAACGAGCGCGGGATCGTTTGCGACCCCTGGAGCGTGTTGTCGGCGCCACCTGCCGAGAGCGAGAGGGTCGTATCGGCGTCCGTGTAACGCAGTTTGCCGAAGCCCTGGCGCACCTTGCTCGCATTGTGGTCGGCCCAGCCGTTATCGTTCGCGACGTTGCCCGTCACGTAGTAGTCGAGGTTCGGGCCGATCGTGCCGCCCTGTTCGATTTGTGCGGTTTTTCGTCCCCACGAACCGCCGCTGATTTCGGCGCTGCCCCCCGGATGATTGCGGCCATTCTTCGTCGCCAATGCGAGCGCGCCGCCCAGCGTATTGAAACCGTAAGTCGGGTTCGAGCCGGGAATCAGCTGGATCGTGTCGATGGCGGCGAGCGGAATCAGATCCCAGTTGACGACGTCGCCGAACGGTTCGTTCACGCGCACGCCGTCGAGGAACACCGAAAGCCCTTGTGGCGTGCCGAGCAGCGGCGAGGCCGTGAAGCCGCGATAGTTGACGTCGGTTTGCCACGCGTTGCCCTGAGCCTCGTTGATATCGACGCTCTGGAGGTTCTTCTCGAAGTAGTCGGAAAGTGTGGCGCGGTGTTGCTGTTCGATGTCGCGCGCGCGTACCGTTTGCACGTTCGCGGGAACCTGCGTGAGCGGCGTGCCGATGCCGAGCAGCGGTGTCGTGCCGATCACGACGATGGGCGCGAGTTGCTTTGCGGCCGTGTCGTCGCCAGCCGTGGCAGGCGGAGTGCTCTGTGCCAGGACGAGGTGCGGGACACCTGCAAGCGTCGTGCCGAAGGTAAGGATGAGGCCCACGCGGCGCCTGATGTGCAGCCGGACAAGATGGCTTTGGAATAGGCGCATGATTTTTATCGGCACATCAGGAGTGAACGATGGCCCCTAGGGGGCCATCGTGCCATCGTGTTACCGGGCAATCGGAATCAGAAGAAACCGAGTGCGTCGGCGTCGTAACTCACCAGCAGGCACTTCGTCTGCTGATAGTTCGACAGTGCCATCTTGTGCGTCTCGCGTCCAATGCCGGATTGCTTGTAGCCACCGAACGCCGCGTGCGCGGGATACAGGTGATAGCAATTGGTCCACACGCGCCCGGCTTCGATCTCGCGGCCCATGCGATACGCGCGGGAGCCGTCACGCGACCAGACGCCCGCACCCAGTCCGAAGTAGGTGTCGTTCGCGATCTCGATGGCTTCCTCTTCGTTCTTGAACGTCATCACCGATGCGACCGGGCCGAAAATTTCCTCCTGGAACACACGCATCTTGTTGTTGCCGAGCAGCATCGTCGGCTTGACATAGAAGCCTGCGTCCAGATCGGATGCGGGCGTAGCCCGTGCGCCGCCGGTCAGGCATTGCGCGCCTTCATTGCGTCCGATGTCGATATACGAAAGGATTTTATCGAGCTGTTGCTTCGATGCCTGCGCACCGATCATCGTCTGCATGTCGAGCGGATTGCCGGCCTTGATGCGTTCGACGCGGGCCACCGCGCGTTCGATGAATTTCTCGTAGATCGATTCCTGAATCAGGATACGCGACGGGCAGGTGCAGACTTCACCTTGATTCAGGGCGAACATCGCAAGGCCTTCCAGTGCCTTGTCGAGGAACGCGTCGTCATGGTCGAGCACGTCGGCGAAGAAGATGTTCGGGCTCTTGCCGCCCAGTTCGACGGTCGAGGGAATCAGGCTTTCGGCTGCCGCGCGCAGAATGCGCTTGCCGACCGGCGTCGAACCCGTGAACGCGATCTTGGAGATGCGCGTGCTGGTGACCAGTGCTTCGCCAGCTTCCTTGCCAAAACCGTTCACGATATTGATCACGCCCGGCGGGAACAGATCGCCGATCAATTCCATCAGGACGAGAATCGATGCCGGTGTCTGCTCGGCGGGCTTCATCACGATGCAACAACCTGCTGCCAGTGCGGGCGCGAGTTTCCAGGCCGCCATCAGCAGCGGGAAATTCCAGGGAATGATCTGGCCGACCACGCCGATCGGCTCGTGGAAGTGATACGCGACGGTGTTGTCGTCGATTTCCGAAATGCCGCCTTCCTGCGCGCGGATGCAGCCCGCGAAGTAGCGGAAGTGATCGATGGCGAGCGGCACGTCGGCAGCCATCGTCTCGCGCAGCGGCTTGCCATTGTCGATGGTCTCCGCTACTGCCAGAAGCTTGAGATTCTGTTCCATCTTGTCGGCCGCTGCGAGCAGCAGGTTCGCGCGATTGGCGACCGACGTCTTGGCCCACTTGCGGCGGGCGGCGTGTGCGGCATCGAGAGCGGCATCGATATCGGCAGCGTTCGAGCGCGGGATCTCACAGAACACGCGGCCATTGATCGGCGAGATGTTTTCGAAATATTCCTGGCTGATCGGTGCGACCCATTTGCCGCCGATGTAGTTGTCGTACCGGTTGCGATAGGGGTATTCGATATCGATGCCAAGCTGTTTCAGATCGAAGGGATTCAATTGGTATCTCCGGTTCATTGTTTGGAGGAGAACAACGTGAGTGTCGCAAGGGCATCTCAAGCAATATGCGTACCATGATTAAAGAACACCGATCTGGCAGCGTTATCTGCGAACCCGGATCGTGATCGGGCAGCAGGCATGTGTTGCAATTTGGTTCAGGTGGCGCATCTTGCTGGACAATTATGGCGCAATTGCAGACATATTTATATTTCGGAGCGCTGATTTAGATCGCACGGCCTGAATGCCGATTATTCAAAGCGACGCCGCTTCGAAATCACATTCGCCGGACGTCTTTCGCTGCATTGCAGCGAGATGAGGGAAGCCCACACAATAATGAGGGCCATTGCGGTCACAACAGGTGTTCATTTATTGAACACCTGTTGTGAATTAGAGCGCTGCGTGTGACAGATGCGCGCAGTGGCTGGCCGGCGATCGATGTGTCAATGATCGGTCGGCTCGACCGACGGCATTCGCCGGTAGATGGTGGTGCGCGATACGCCGAGCGCGCGCGCCGCCGCGGATACGTTTCCGCCATGGTGGGTGAGCGCGGAGGCGATTGCTGCCGTCGCGACGTCCTGCAAGCGCGTGTTAGCCGTGGCCTGGACATCCGCATTGGGCTGCGCAACTGGTGTAACCGGCGTAACCGGTGTACCCGGCGTATCGCACGGCGTTGGCGTATTGCGGCAACTGACGTTGTCGAAGAAATCGTCGGGCAGATGTTCGCGCCGGATTACGCCATCTTCGTCGACCATGGCCGCAGCCGTGCGCAGCAGGTTGCAAAGCTGCCGGAAATTGCCCGGCCAGGCACAGCTTTCGAATAGCGCCATCACTTCGGGCTCGATGCTCAGTGACGGCTGGTGCGCGCTCTCTTGCGCATTTCCGTACGCGTTTCCGTGCGACTCGTACTGCAGCATCTTCTGGACGACGATGGCCAGGTCGGTACGGTCGCGCAACGGTGGCAGCCGCACCGTGAGGCCGTTGAGCCGGTAATAGAGGTCCTCGCGGAAACGGTTCTGAGCGATCATGTCGCGCAAGTCGCGGTGCGTTGCGCAGATGATCGAGAGGTTCACGGGAATGGCCTTCGTCGAACCGAGCGGATTGACGACCCGCTCCTGCAGCACGCGCAACAGCCGCGCTTGTAACGGATGCGGCATGTCGCCGATTTCGTCGAGGAAAAGCGTGCCGCCGTCGGCCTGCAGCAGTTTGCCGATGGCTCCCTTGCGTCGCGCGCCGGTAAATGCGCCTTCTTCATAGCCGAACAGTTCGGATTCGATCAGCGATTCCGGGATCGACGCGCAATTGACTGCCGTGAACGGTCCGTCACGCCGCGACGAATCGTTATGGATCGCCTGCGCGAGCAGTTCCTTGCCCGTGCCGGTTTCGCCGGTGATCAAGATCGGGATGTCCTTGTCGATGACCTTGCGCACCTTGGTGATCACCGACGCGACCTGCGGGTCTCCGGTATCGAGATATTTGAGCCGCGATAATCCTGCCGCCGCGCCCTGAGCCTGAGCGCCGGTCGCGCGTGCGGATGGATTAGCCGTGTCGTGCACCTCGGGCGGTCGGTTGCCGGGCATTTGTGCGGCGCGCCGGAACTGCACGCGTGCGCACACCACCGCACTATTGCCGAGGTTCAGCATCAGATGCTGGTCGGCGCTGGTGCGCATGCGTTCGATCAGTTGCGCGCACGTCACGTCGAACAGCGACGGCAGCGTGTGCGCGCGCAACGCGGCGAGCGGCATACCGAGCTGGAATTGCGCGCTGCGGTTCGCGGACAGGAACCGGCCGTCTGCCGTGAACGCGACGATCCCTTCCATCAACGTACCGAGGAACTCGGGCCGTCCATGGAAGGACACGCGCAGGGCTTCCCGAAAGGTTGCCGTAAACAGATGGTTCTCGATCATCTGCACGGACATCCTGGCGAGCGCCATCGTGTGCTGGTGATAACTGCGGTGGTCGCCGGTTACGTCGAGTACGCCGGCCACATCGCCGTACGGGTCGAGGATCGGCACGCTCGAACAGGTCATGAAGTGATTCGCGGCGAGGTAGTGCTGATCGCCGTGGACGACCATCGGGCGCAATTCGGCGAGCGCCGTGCCGATCGCGTTGGTGCCCTGCTGGTCTTCAGCCCAGTTCGCACCGGCTAGCAGTGCGACCTTCGCGGCGCGGGGAAGAAAGTCGTCGTCGCCGATCGAGTGCAGGATCAGGCCTTGTGCGTCGGTGAGCACGATCATGCTGTGCGTGTTGGCGATCTGTTCGTGCAGCGTCTCCATCACCGGCATTGCTTGCATGCACAACACGTGGTTCTGCTCGCGCTTGAGTTCGAGCGCCGTGCTCGAAAGGACGTCGTAGTCGGGTCGTGTGCCCACCAGCAGGCCGAACGTCTCGGATCGCTCGTGGGCCTTCTTGATTTCCGCTGGTGGCCGGTTAGCCGGCGTGCCGCCTGCCGCGGCCGCCTGAGGAACGTCATCGCGCATTGTCTCCTCCGGAGAATGTGGCCGGTCGTTTTCCGGACTGTTTTCAATCCATAAAGCAAGTACCGGGCCAAACAAGCACGCGGCATACGCGATTTTCCAGGGCAGGTGGCGAGCAAGGTACCGATGAACGGACCCGCGCCTTGGCTGCTGTCTGCGCGCAATACAAAACAAATCAAATCAAATCAATTGCGGCTCGCTGCGAAATACCGGGAGCGGCATCGTCGAAACTGAAAATCAGAAGATTAGGTCCATTCAGACAAACGAATCACAGCGTCGTTAGTTCAGTCACGCGCCTGGGGTTGTGTCGAATGCAACAAGAGGGCCAACGTGCGATTCGGTCGGACTCGCGCCAAAGAATAGTTTTCGTGCGGTTGTTTGGCAGCGCAACGGCTATCGAAATCACGGGTATGGCGTGCAACTGTTCAGAAAATGATCAGGGTGCGTCGTATTTGGGCAGTGGGGGAGCGCGTCTTTACTCCTTTCCCTTGGAATCAGGCGCTTTCAGACTTTGGCACGGTTCGTGCTGTCAGTTATTCGGGTCACTTCGAGCCGCAGAATCAATGGAGATTTTTCTAAACAGTTTCACCATGTTCAGGCCGCGAAACGGCCGGAATATGCAGTGAAGGAGACAGGGAGAGAAGATGTCTACGATTGAATCAGTTCTTCAAGAGCACCGCGTGTTCGCGCCGTCCGCGCAAATGGTGGCGAATGCGACGGTGTCGGGCATGGATGCCTACAACGCACTGTGCGCGGAAGCCGAGCGCGATTACGAGGGCTTCTGGGCGCGTCT
>NZ_SCRP01000032.1 GCF_004298475.1 Paraburkholderia sp.
ATAGCCACGTCGATCACTCCGTTCCCCTGCCCGTTGCCGAGCAGGTCAGTGTTCTACGTGGGTCAATATTCGATGCAAATTACTGCGTAGGGTGGGTCAGGATTCCGTGCAAATCAACAAAGGCAATGGCGCATATTCCCGAGTCATACGAGCGCTTAAAGCGCGCGGCGGGCTGATGCCGATGGTCCATCTCGCTTCGGCCGCCGGCATCTCGGGTGGTCCGCGTCAAATCCCGTTCGAACGTGTCTGGCAGAACCTCGTCGACATCGGCCTCTTTGAGACTATCGAGGTGCCCGGGTTGGGGCAATGTTTCGCCTTCGCTAAGAACGCCTCATATCTCGATGCACTGCTGCCCCCCATCAGGGCACGGCTGATAGCGGAGACTGTCCTTCTTCAGTCGGTTCAGGAATGGGCGGCAAAGCTTGGGCTCGGGAGCTTCAATAGCTTCAAACTTCGAGGTGGTCTGGCTGCAGCACGGCCTATCGTTTCGGTGTTCGAGTGGGATATGACGGCGCCCTCCTATATAAGCGCGTTGGCCACCTGGAACAAATCCGGCCGCCCCAAGCCCGGATTCATCGTACTCGATGTGTTGCTTAAAGACGAGGTTGACCTTAACGACCTCTCGCCATTCATCTACAAATGCAGGTCGCTGCGGCAGGTGCGCGGGGTTCGAACGATGCAGTTCTTCGTCGCGCATCGCTACACCCTTCAGGCGCTGGATGCAATCCGGCGTGAGGGCGTCGTACCGGCAACAACCGAATCCCTCTTCGGCACCGACGTCGCGCGGGCCTTGATGGAGCTTAGCGCGACACTGACGCAGGCAGCTACGCAAGCGGTCGACCCTGAGAAGTTCACCCAGTTGTTCGAGAAGCTCGGAAAAATTGAAGGCGCAGCTGGGACTCTTCGCGGAGCGCTCTTCGAATTTGTAATCGCAGATGTGATGAGAAGGACGGTTGCCGGCGCCAACATCACCATGAACAAGATTTACCGACAGGATGGAAAGGACGTTGCAGAAGTCGACATTAGAGTAGTCGTGCCTGGCCAACAGATTCGGTTTATCGAGTGCAAGGGCCTGCTGCCGGGGCGTTTGCTTCCGGATTCCGACGTCGAGGCGTGGCTGAACAAGCGCATCCCAACCGTTCGAAGCCAAACGCTTGATAATCCGGAATTCAGGAACCTCGCATTGACTTTCGAGCTATGGCTCACCGGGGAGCTGTCACCAGAGGCGGATGCGAAGATTAAAGCGATGCAGGCCAGCGTAGACCGCAAGCGGTACGCAATCAAGGTGCTCCTCGCTCCCGAGATTGAAGACACCGTGAGGGATTTACCAGACCTGCGCAAAGTCATCACACAACACTTTCTACGACATCCGCTTGCGGCTTCCGACGAGGTCATCAATCCGGTCTCGAAGCGACAGATTTCTAGGACCGCAGCAATCTTTGCAGACCTCGCTCCGAGCGTGTCATCCCCATCTGACATCGAGGCTAATCAGACCTCGGCGTGAGCGGACATCGAGGCGCTCATCCGAATACCGCGCGGCTCCTCACGGTGGCAGCACGCTGGTGAGTGCGTCGTAGAGACCTTGAGCTGTTCTCCTGACATCGCCACGCGACGCATTCGTCATGATTTGCGTGATGGAACTGTGGGGCAAGAACTTGCTCCGAAACCATCGTCCTCAGCTCGCCATCACTAACGCGTGTTCAAGCGCGGCGCCGAGCTGTCCGTGCCACCCATGAAGTCTCGGTGGCTAAGAAGCTGCGACGTTCCTTGTTTCAATAGCTTGTTCCGACGCCGGTCCGCACGGATAAGTCGGGATACCACGCGCGGGCGCGGCATGACCACAGCGGCCGCGCCGCTTCGGTTCCGCAGCGCGACCATCAATGGCATGGGGGCTCGCGTCGCTTAGAGCCGGCCCGTGAGCAATTGATGCATCAGAGCGACATGGTGATAAATCTGCCGTTCTTTGCTCTTCCCCAATCCAGGGTAGTGCTGTGCCGCGACGTCGTCAGCGTAATCCTGCAACGCTTGGTCGTTGCCGAACTTTCGCGGAAACTGCCGAGCGCGCGCGACAAGTTTCCCCGCGGCCTGAAGGAATTTTTCGCCGACTGTGCCAACGTTGAGTTCAACGTCGTCGGAAACGAAGTGTTCAACCCACACGTCTCCACCTCGCTCCTTGAACGTGCCGTGTATCGCCACTGCGGCGGCAGGCCCGCCACCCGCTTCAAACGTTGCCCCGAGGATTGTGTAATCGCCGAATCCGACTGCTCCTTGCTGATAGTTCAGGTGTCGGTCGGTGAAGAATTCGATGCCGACGTAGTCGGCATTGCGCGCTTTGCGTTGGAAGTCGTCGCGTACGTCCACAACCTTTTCACGAGGAAGCATCGCTCGATGCGCCGCGCTCATCCGCTCGTGCAGGTTGATATGGAATCGAATGTTCGCCCTTTCGGCCAGCCGTTGCACCTGCGCGTCCGACAGCCGGGCATTCAAGTACAACAGTGCAACGTCGCGGTCGCGATATTGCGCGAGGAAATCTCTGATTTGCTCCGCGGTCGTCGCTTGCGAGCACAGCAGGCCAGGAATAAGCGAATCGTGCGCGTCGATAGCAGCTTTGATAGGCTCAATCCAGCCGTCGAGGCCGCGGCCATGGAACTCGTGCTGGTAGGGGCTCGTAACGACAATCAGATTGTCACCAGCCTCCCCGAAATCATTCAGCAGTCGCTGCAGGGGCGCATGCGCGCGATTGACCGGCTCAAGTATTGGAATAACGGTGTCTCGAAGCGGGTAGTTACCACGCAACGAACGTAATGCCAACGTCTCCGACTGCCGAGCGTAGAGATAAGGAAAGTACAAAGTTTGGCCCTCTCGCATTCCGCCATGCAGGCGGAGAGAGCGCCTCAGGCGAGCTGGAAGTCGACGTTCTCTCTCAACGCAGAGAGTGCGGTTTCTCTCTGGCGCCCTGACAACGGAGTGGCGTAGCCAAGTACGCGCAAGCTCTCCGGCAGCGCGGTCACAAAGCGCACGGTTTCCCCGTCGGCTTTCCTTTTTCTTAGTGCGTGGACGAAGATAGCATGCGCCTCCAAGGGCGTAAACTCCCTGAAAATCTCACCGCAATAGGCTTGAATAATCCCGGATGGTTTCACTACTGGCGCGCCGGTTTTCAGCGAAACAGCATCGATATATTCGGCTTTCTGAAGGCAGCTGAATATGGTTTGGGGTGATACGTTATTACGGTTGGTCAAAGGCTCGCGAATCTGTCGCAGGGAGCCCCGGTCGGTCAGGACAAGGACACCAACGCGCGGGTCAACGATTTCAGCGTAGCTTTCCGCGCAGCGGGGATGAGTCACCAAACAAACGCGGTCAAACGCAGCCAGATAGTCCGATGTCTGTGTAGTGAGGCGTCGCGGTGTATCGAATTCAGTTTTGATTTCGTAGGCCGTCGACGTGCCGTTGAAGACCGCAACGTCGACGATTGAGCGCCCGACGGGAAGCTCCACATGCAGCGACGCAGTGTTCGGACTGTGCCTTCCAAAGACTATCCGGCCGGCAATTTCCGTCTTGTAGACGAACTCGTTGCGGTACGCGCGTCGAATCTCGAGCCACGCAGACTCAAATAATGATGCCAACGGCTGGCCCTTGGCGGCCGTCAACAGTCCATGCTCCGCCAGGAACCCGAGCGCTACCTCCCAGTTTCCAGACCGCGCAATATCTGCAAATACCGGCCGCGTGAACATCCGCGCGAGCAGCCGCAACCGCTCCGCCGAACTCAAGGTTCGGCGCGGTGCGCGTGATTTCGCGAGTGGAGCGACGGATTGCAAAGCAGCCATTTGGTCTGGATTGTGGTCAGCGGGGTACCTGCCGTATAAGTCGGTCGCCATTGTAAGCCCGGCGCCGTTTTCATTGCCAGGTCGCAGAAATCAGTGCCAGCTTCCTTCCGGGTTGCCCCGACCGCGAGACTCTTCCCCCGCGCTTCGACCCTGCACCGGTCGCTCGAACAAAGCTACACCTCTGCGCCAGTCCCGCGATGAAAAAGTCGCTCATGGCCAACGAACCGACCCAAACGACGGTTCATGCCGTCATAATTTCAGCGCGGTGTGGCGTACGTTTGAACAGAATGCCCTTCGGTCATTCGCCCATGCCCTTGTCACCGTGCTGAATCTCTCTCTTCTATGCCGGCGACGCCAACGTGCGCCTCCGCTGGATTCGTGCATCGCAATGCACAACGTCGCTGTCTTTCGAGAATCAGGACATGCCTCGATACCTTGTTCCATCATCTGCATTTCAGCTTGCGCTTGAATTGGCTCGGGCGGTTGTCGCTGGAGGCCTGCAATTGCCGCAGGCCGAACGAGCATTGCGCGATTCCTATCCTGAAATGTCGCCTCGGGCTGCGAAGGGCTACATCGGAAGTTACGTTGCAATGCGCCGCGGCGCGAAGAGCTTCGCGACGACTATCGCGGCGAACGCTTGGAAGCTCTACCTGAAGGATACACGGCTGGAATTACGACAAGATTTTCGACACTCGAAAACGACGTATCTAAGCCTGGCTTATCCGGCAATTGCGAAACAATAAACCAAGCGCGCAGAGCGTAATGCGGCTGACCAAGGTGAGGCTGACGGCGCGCACCGGTGGCGTTGCTTGTTACTTGCACCAATGAATCGAGCCGGCCTTCAACCAAAAATGGGACCGACAATCAAATGTACGGTCGACGGACGAAGGAAGATTGGGAAAGCGCTTTCTCCGGTGCGTGAGAGTCCGCTTCGAACGCTGGTCATCCATCATGGGAATCAGTTTTCGCTTTTCATTAGGCAAACGTTTGCAGTTTGCTGGTTGAAAATTCCGCGAAATGGCGCGGTTCCTGCCGTCGAAAATAACTTCGTAATATTCGTTCGTTGATGCCTTGAATAGGTCTTGAACGTGCATATATAGCATTCGCTTGCGACCACGACTCCTTGCCTATGACTGCTGCTGCGACCGCACTTCCCGCGTCATCCGATTCCGGCTCGAGCCCAGCTGCGCTAGCTGGACTCGATGACACCGCTCTCGCCGCATGGCTGAGGCAACAAAAGACCGATAGGAAAGAGGTCGTTCTCGTCCACGCCGGAACTACCTGCAAGGTATACGAGAGGCCTAGCACCCGCGGTGTTCTGCAGTCGGCGGACCCGGAAGGCAAGTCGAAGAGTGTTTTCAAGGCGCTGGCAAGGCAGCGGCGCCTGCTCGCAGTCGAGGTTGCGCCGGCCGAAATCGCTGAGGCGGCGACCGTGAATGCAGCTTGGCTTCCTCACGAGATGTCGGAGCGAGACATCGATGAGTTCGTCGAGCAGCGCAAGGTGCACCTGGGACGCGTTGAAGGGCGCGGGGAGGCAATCACACCGGACACTGCGAATCAGGTCTGGGCTGATGCGGGTGGCTGCTGCATGTTCCAGGGTTGCGGACACGATTTGAGCGTCGTTCCGTTGTACAACAAGGGGGCACGCATCGCCTATCTTGCACACATCGTCGCATCCGACCCTTGCGGCCCGCGAGGAACCGACCAGGACTCTCACAGGCTGTCCAACGTAGCTGAAAACATCATGTTGATGTGCGACGCGCATCACCGGCTGATTGACAGCTTCGCGCCCGACCGCTTTGACGCTCAACGATTGCGCGACATGCGGCGGCATCACACCGAGAAGGTCCGGAGCTATCGCGCTGCAATGCGGCATCGCGTAGCCCAAGTGGTGACCATTTTCGGCGACATCGGCGCGACGCCCACGCACTTCCCTGACAGCGAGTTCATGGAGGCACTGCTCTCTGAGGAGCTCTCCATGCACCCGGAAGTGAAACGGCATCTGGTCTATCAGAGCCGTGACGACCGTACGGCTCCTGGTTTCTGGGAAAACTACCTGCGGGAAATGCAGCTGCAAATCGGGCTGATGGTGCAATCGCTCAGTCGACCCACTGCGGCCTCGCCCGACGAACTGGCAGTCTTTCCGCTGCATCACTCGGCGACGCTCGTGCTCGCAGGTCGCATCGTTGGGGAAGCGCGCCGGGTCCGGGTGTTTCAGCCTTCGCGCCGGCGCAAATCGTGGTTATGGAACAAAGACGCCGATGTACAGCCGGCCGGTACCTTCAAGGTTATCGGCCATACGGACTCGCCGGTCGATGAGATGCTGCTCACGGTCGAACTGACTGCACATCTCGACGAGAGCGCCATTCCGGCGAACCTCGCCACGGCCATCGCCAGCGGCGCTCTTCGCCGAATTCGACTCACGACTGACGCGCCGGACGGTGAGTGCCTCCAGCGAAAAGAGGACCTGGACCAGGTCATGAGTGTTGCTCGAAGGGTCATCAACGACATCCAGGACAAGATGCACGCTCGACGTGTGCACCTTATCGTCATCGCTCCGGCAAGTGCTACGTTCAGCATTGGGCAGCTCCTGCAGGCCGGGCATCACGCCGCATACACCCTGTACGACCGCGCGAACTGGGAACAGCCGTTCAGAGAAGCTTTCACCATCAATGGCCACAGCGTCGTTCCGCCTGCTGGGTCTGACCAAACCCCTATAACGATTCGCTGAAGGAGACCTCGCGTGGCCTTGACCAAAAATGCTCAGCTCGTTGACCAAGCCATCAGGCGCCGCGGTGGTGTCGCGGCGCTGACGAAATCCATGGGTATCGCCATGGACAGTTTTTCGCATACTTACGCGGACAGCGTGTACGGCAGCGTCCAACGCTCAGACCTGCCCGCGAAAATCATTCGCCAGCGCGAACCGTTTGCGCATGCACTGAGCATCGTGAACGACCACATCACGGTGCGGCCGGAGGAAATCGAAGCTGCTTCCGCCGCTTACGATGATATTGCCCGACGTCTTGTGGCAAAACTCGATTGGCCGATAGAAGCCATCAGCATCCATCCGCAAGGCTCCGCAAGTACCAAAACGTTGATTCGCATGCCGGACCGCACAAAATTCGATATTGATGCCATCTGCGAAATCGACATCACGAAGGTTCAGGCGCAAGACCCTATGACCTTCTTCGCGGCAGTCGGCACAGCATTGGATGGGCTGGAGGTCGTAGCCAAGAATCGCTGCTGGCAAATCAAGTACAACGGCGAGCCCTTCTATATTGAATGCACGCCTTCCGTGCCTCTGGCGACTATTCCTGCGTCGCAGCGGGAAGCGTCGCATCTCAAGCCTGCCATGCCGGAGTTCGCGAGCACTGCTCTGGCAGTCGTCGATACCCCGGACAAGAAGTGGAAGACTTCGAATCCGGTGGGGATTCGAAACTGGGTCGAACGCGTCTCCGCACGGAACATCGTCGCCAACCTGGTGCTGGAAGAGTTCACGAAGTCTATAAGGGCAAACATTCAACCTGTATCGCCGCAAAGCGTTGAGGTCGAAGAAACCCTTCGGGTGGCCATTCGTCTCTTCAAGCGGCATCGAGACATGCGCGTTTACAGGCAAGAAATCGCCAAAGATTTTCAACCCATTTCCATCATTCTCGTCACCTTGGTCACTATCTGCTACGACGGCCTCGCAGACCTGATTGATGAAGGGGTGCTGCAACCCTTTTCGCATCCGGTGGATGCACTCGTCGCGATTGCAGACCTCTTGCCCGAGATGATTATTGACTATCCGGGTACCGGCTATCAGTTGGCCAATCCAACGGTGGTTGGCGAAAATTTTGCGGAGCGCTGGAATAAGGACGACGGCGAGCGCGCTCAGACGTTCGATGTGTGGTGTGGGCTTCTGCGCGCAGACCTAGAGAGAATCGCCGCTCTGACCGACCCAAAGGAGATTGAAGCCGAAACCCGTGAAGTCTTCGGCTGCCATGCGAGCAGTGGTCCGACCGGCTCCGGTGGTTCGGGCGGCTCCGCGCCGTACATCTCGGTTCCGCGTCCGCCGAAGCCTGCGCCCAGCACTCCGGGCTTGGCATAACGGCGTATTGCATGAGCGTCGACCTCGCGTCTATTCGTGATGAGCTCGCCGAGGTTCTTCTTGGACCTCCGACTCGAGGCAATGACGGCTCTACCGCGTACAGGCTCGCGCTGTCGAACGTTCCGGCATGGGGGCCAATTTCGACCGCCGAAATCGTCTTCCCTAAAGGGTTTCCTGACCACGCTATCGCACGCATCCGCCTTTCTTCGGATGCCGTGCTTCAGGTGCCGCACGTCGAAGAAGGCGGATTCCTTTGCATCGACGGTGAGCCTGGTCCCGGGCGGGGGCTGAACCCGCTCGAGCGAGTGCAAAGCCTCCTTATCAGTTTCCAGGAGCAGTTCCTCGTTCCATGGGCAAACGGAGGACTCGCCGACGACTTCGCGAAAGAATCGCAGAACTATTGGCAAATTTATGTCGCCCGTCTTGCGACAAAGGATGACGCAGCTCGCGAGGTCTGGACTGTCGACTCCGTCCCGCGAAGGGCGCAGATTCGGGAAGGCTTGCTGCTGCAGGGAGTGGGGCTCATCTTGGCAGGAACGGACGACAATCCGTTTGTGCAGCGGCTTATCAAGACGCTTGGTCGAAACGCGTCGCCGCAACGCCGCGTTCTCATCGCCGATATTCCCATCTCCCATCCCTTCGTGCCGGCGACGTGGCCACGAAACGTTGAGGCGTTGCGGCGCATCTTGAAAGCAAGGCTGAAGGCAGCGGACTTCAATCGTTTTCACGACCAAAGCATACGCCGGCAACGGGAGCGAGAACACCGGATAGCCCTGTTTCGCGCTCATGACAGCGCCTTCGCGTTTGCGCTGCCCGGCGGCCCACCAACGGTCCGTCCGGCCGCACGTCCATACCGCGGACTCCGTGCTCGGTCACGGCAAGGCATCCAGCCGATGCTCGTCGAGCGAGTTGACCCCGATTGGACGGTCGGACGGGACCAGTTTCCGCAGGTGCATCCTCGACAGGCCACGCGCATTGTCGTGTTCGGTGCGGGAGCCCTCGGCAGCCCTGTCGTCGAGCAGCTTGCAAAGGCGGGGGTCGGCCACATCACGCTCGTCGATTACGACATCATGGAACCCGCGAATATCGGCCGCCATCTGCTCGGTCTCCAGCACGTGGGCCATCGCAAAGTCACAGCGGTCGCCGACGTTGTAAACAAAGGTCACCCGTCCTGCGTCGTTACTCCTTTTGCGGGAACGGCGCAGAAGTGGCTTCAGGGAAACTCGCTCGGTGACTATGATTTGGCTGTCGACCTGACCGGTGAGCCCACGGTGCAGTGGTATCTGAACGAAGCCCGCCGCCAAGAGGCGTGCCCCCTCGTTGTCGGCTGGATGGAGCCGTTTGTCGCCGCGGCGCACGTCTGCTTGCTGACGCCAAGTACGCTCTGGTTTCCGAATGCGAACCGCACGGACCGGCTCAAGCTACTCGAAGCCATCGATTGGCCTGGCGAGGTTATCCGGCAGGTTCCTGGATGCAGTAGCCGCTTCCAGGCATACACTTCAGCCAATGCGGCGTACGCCGTCGCACTGGTGTCAGAAAATATTCTGCAGCTCATCGACGGCGAAGTGGAGAGCTCCAAAATTCTCAGCTGGGTGCGAGGACGGCAATTCCTGGATAGGCAGTGGCAAGGTTTGACGTACCGAGACTGGGCAGCGGACGCTACGGAACATGTCGGCATTACGAAGGAGCGGCCGTTCATATGAGTTGCCGCACCTTCTTTTCGCCAGACAAAGCGCGCTACGTGTTGTTCCCCGAGAGCGTGCTTCAACACATGTACAGCTACGCTCAGCGCCGGTGGAATCAGACGGAAGCAGGAGGCGAAATCTACTCGCCGACGCCGTACTCCCCAAGTCTTCTTGTTGATGCCGTCACAGGCCCGCACCCGAAGGACCGGCGCGGCAGGCATGCGTACAATCCGGATGTCGCATCCGCAACGCGCGCGCGCAACGCGGAGTACGAGCGCGGCCGACATGCCGTCGGTTTGTGGCACACACATCCGGAGCCGCAGCCCAGCCCATCAGGGCGTGATAGAGCGACGACGGAAGATTACCTTGATGCCTTTGGCGATGACCGCGAGCGATACCTGATGGTCATCGTCGGGAATCATGGGGAAACACCGGCCATGACGGTCTGGTCGGCGGAGAAAGGTGGTGGCTGGCAGTGCTGGTTCGAATTTCGCGGACAGCCGAGTGATTTGCCCGTTACAACCATCCGATACGATAAAGGCGGAGATTTCGATGGAAGTCCGGAACGAGATTTTTGTATCGGTCGACGTTGAAACGTCTGGCCCTATCCCCGGCGAGTACAGCATGCTGTCCATCGGCGCGTGCTTGGTCGATACACCGGAGACAAGTTTCGAGCGCACTTTGAAGCCGTTGAATCGGAACGCTGACCCCGAAGCGCTGGCGGTGACCGGGTTTTCGCTTCAGCAGCTCGAGCAGTGTGGAACGGAACCCCGCCAAGCCATGACCGAATTCGATGCTTGGGTCAAAGCTGCCTGTAGCGAAGGAGACGTCCCGGTGTTCGTCGGGTTGAACGCTCCATTCGATTGGTCCTTCATCAATTACTACTTCCACCGATTCAACGGCGAGAACCCGTTCGGTTTCACGGCACTCGACATCAAGGCTTATTACATGGGAGTGATGGGCTGCTCCTGGCGAGACACGCGCTCGAGTGCGATGACAGGCTGTCTGCATCCGACGCAGAAGGGAAATCACACGGCTGTTCAAGACGCTGTCTACCAGGCTGAGCTGTTCCGTCTGACCCGAGAATACCGGCAGAACCGCGGTAAATGATTCGCCGTCGTGCGACGGTGATTGGCGCCGTGCGGTGTTATCAGCCATTTTCCATGGGCTGACGACAGCCGATATTGACCTACATGGGCCGCGCGGAGATTGGGGGCGGCCGTTGTCCTTGCCTAACGAATTGTACGGCGGGAAACCATCAACCTCAGCTATCGAGAGGCATCCACCAATAAAAATCCAGATGGATGCCTCCCAAAATCCAGCTTTATGACTCCCGCTACACTACACCTCAAACATCAATATTCCCTGCCCGAAGCGCATTGTTCTCGATAAACGCCCTACGCGGCTCGACATCGTCGCCCATGAGCGTCGTGAAGATGCCATCGGCCGCAATCGCGTCTTCGATCTGCACGCGCAACAGGCGCCGCACGGCCGGATCCATCGTCGTTTCCCAAAGCTGCCCGGGATTCATCTCGCCGAGACCTTTGTAACGCTGCTTGGAGACATTGCGTTCGGCATCGGCAATCAGCCACTTCATCGCGCTCTTGAAGTCGCTCACGGCCATGTTGCGCTCGCCGCGACGGATGAATGCGCCCTTGCCGATCAAGCCCTTGAACGTATTGGCCGTATTCACGAGCTGCTGATAATCGGCGGTGAGCTGGAACTCCTCGTCGATCACCGACACCTTCACGTTGCCGTGATGACGACGCTCGACGCGCAGCGAACGCACTTCGCGCACCGGGTCGTACATGGCGACGACGCTCACCTCGGGCTTTTGCGCATCGTCGCGCAGTGCCGATTCGAGTGCGGTAGCCGAGCTTTGCGTCGAGGCCTCGCTCGACAGGTCGATCGCAACGCCGTCCATGATCGCTTCGAGCGCGCGCTCGTCGTAAAGGCGGCTCAGCCGATCGACCACGCCACGCGCAAGCTGATACGAGCGCGCGAGTTCGCCGAGCGCGTCGCCTGCGATCGGCGTCGCGCCTTCGTTCGGCAGCAGTTCCGAGCCTTGCAGCGCGAGCCGCAGCATGTGCGCGTTGAGGTCCGCGTCGTCCTTGAGATAGCGCTCGTCCTTGCCCGCCTTCAGCTTGTAGAGCGGCGGCTGCGCGATGTACACATAGCCGCGCTCGATCATCTCCGGCATCTGGCGATAGAAGAACGTGAGCAGCAGCGTGCGGATGTGTGCGCCGTCCACGTCCGCGTCGGTCATGATGATGATGCGGTGGTAGCGCAGCTTTTCGAGGTTGTAGTCGTCCTTGCCGATGCCGCAGCCGAGCGCCGTAATCAGCGTGACGATCTGCTCCGACGACAGCAGCTTGTCGTAGCGCGCCTTCTCGACGTTGAGCACCTTGCCGCGCAGCGGCAGAATCGCCTGGAACTTGCGGTCGCGGCCCTGCTTTGCCGAGCCGCCTGCCGAGTCGCCCTCGACGATATAGATTTCCGACTTCGCCGGATCCTTTTCCTGGCAGTCCGCGAGCTTGCCGGGCAGGCCCACGCCGTCCAGCACGCCTTTGCGTCGCGTCATTTCGCGCGCCTTGCGTGCGGCGTCGCGCGCGCGTGCAGCGTCGACGATCTTGCCGCAGATGATCTTCGCGTCGTTCGGCGTTTCGAGCAGGAATTCTTCGAGCGCCTTCGCCACGACGTCTTCAACCGGCGCGCGCACTTCCGACGAAACGAGCTTGTCCTTCGTCTGCGAGCTGAACTTCGGCTCGGGTACCTTCACGGAAAGCACGCACGAGAGGCCTTCGCGCATGTCGTCGCCGGACGTTTCGACCTTGGCCTTCCGGGCGATTTCGTTGTCGGCGATGTACTTGTTGATCACGCGCGTCATCGCGGCGCGCAAGCCCGTGAGGTGCGTGCCGCCGTCGCGCTGCGGAATGTTGTTCGTGAAGCACAGCACGCTTTCGTTGTAGCTGTCGTTCCACTGCATCGCTACTTCCACGCCCACGCCGTCTTTCTCGCCCTGCACGTAGAAAATGGTCGGGTGCAGCACGGTCTTTTGCTTGTTGATGTACTCGACAAAGCCCTTCACGCCGCCCGCGAACGCGAAGTCGTCTTCCTTGCCGGTGCGCTGGTCGGTCAGACGGATGCGCACGCCGTTGTTCAGGAACGAGAGTTCGCGGATGCGCTTCGCGAGGATGTCGTAGTGGTACTCGACGCTGCCGAAGATCGTTTCGTCGGCCATGAAGTGCACTTCGGTGCCGCGGTTTTCGGTGTCGCCGATCAGTTGCATCGGCGAGGTCGGCACGCCGTCCACGTCTTCGATCATGCGGTTCTGCGCGACGCCGCGGTGGAATTCCATGAAGCGCTTCTTGCCGTCGCGGCGCACCGTGAGGCGCAGCCAGCTGGAGAGCGCGTTCACGCACGACACGCCCACGCCGTGCAGCCCGCCCGAAACCTTGTAGCTGTTCTGGTCGAACTTGCCGCCCGCGTGCAGTTCGGTCATCACGATTTCGGCTGCGCTGCGCTTCGGGTCGTGCTTGTCGTCCATCTTGACGCCCGTGGGGACGCCGCGGCCGTTGTCGCTGATGGAGATCGAGTTGTCCGCGTGAATCACGACGCGGATGTCGTTGCAATAGCCCGCGAGCGCTTCGTCGATGGAGTTGTCGAGCACTTCGAAGACGAGGTGATGCAGACCGGTGCCGTCCGATGTGTCGCCGATATACATCCCGGGCCGCTTGCGCACGGCCTCCAGACCCTCGAGGATCTGGATCGACGAGGCGCCGTAGCTGTTGTCGGGTTGGGAGTTGTTCGTATCAGTCATGGAATTTTTCCGGTTCTGCTGTACTGCCAGCGTTACTGCTCGGGGCTTTTCGAAAAGCCATAAAAACGCCAAAGGGGCGCAGCGCCCCCTGGAGTTCTTCTTCTGTCGCGCTTTTTAAATGCGCATCGGCATCACCACGTATTTGAATTCCTCGTTTTCGGGAATCGTGATGAGCGCGCTGGAGCTGGAGTCGCCGAGGCTCACTTCCAGCATGTCGATCTTCAGGTTCGCCAGGACGTCGAGCAGATACGTGACGTTGAACCCGATGTCGATGGTGTCGCCCTGGTAGGCGATTTCCAGTTCTTCCTGGGCCTCTTCCTGATCCGCGTTCGTCGACATGATCTTGAGCTGGCCCGGCTCGACGATGCAGCGCACGCCCTTGAACTTGTCGGACGTGAGAATCGCCGCGCGCTGGAGCGAGCGCTGCAGCTCTTCGCGGCCGATCAGGAAGGTGTTCTTGTGCGCCTTCGGAATGACGCGCTGGAAGTCGGGGAACTTGCCTTCCACGAGCTTCGAGACGAGTTCGACCTGGCCGAAGGTGAACTTCACCTGGGTCGAGCCGATGTCGATCTTCAGCACGTCGTCGATGTCTTCGAGCAGGCGCTGGAGTTCGAGGATCGTCTTGCGCGGGATGATGACTTCCTGGCGCGCGAACGAGCCTTCGATCTTCATCGACGAAAACGCGAGGCGGTGGCCGTCGGTCGCGACCGCCATGAGCTGGTCGCCGTCCACGACGAGCAGCATGCCGTTCAGGTAGTAGCGGATGTCCTGCTGCGCCATCGCGAAGTAGACCATGCCGAGCAGCTGCCGGAAGGTCTTTTGCGGCACCGCGAGGCTCGCGCCGAAATCCGTGGTCTGGGCGACGGTGGGAAATTCGTCGGCGGCGAGCGTCTGCAGCGCGAAGCGGCTCTTGCCCGACTGCACGGTCAGGCGCTTGTCGGCGAGCGTGAGCGTGACCTGGCCGTCGGGCATCGCGCGCAGGATGTCGAGCAGCTTGCGGGCGGCGACGGTCGTGGCAACCTGGTCATTGCCCACGCCGAAATCGGCGTGCGTGGTGATCTGCAGCTCGAGATCCGTCGAAAGGAACGAGACGTCGGAACCGTTCTTGGTGATCAGCAGATTGGCGAGGATCGGCAACGTGTGGCGGCGTTCGACAATGCCGCTCACCGTTTGCAGCGGCCTGAGGAGGTTATCGCGTTCGGTCTTGACCAGTTGCATAAAGTTCCTTCGTTGATGTGACGGCCTGCGCACCCCGTCCAGCGCCCGATCAGCGATCCAGGCGCCGGTAGCCGCGAGCAGCCGCGGCGTGAATTCCGCCCCGGCAGCCGGCCTTGCCGACCCGGCCGGTCCTGCGGGCGGTTAAACCCATATTGTGCCTGAAAACAGTTCAGTTCCCTAAATTGGGGCTGATCCGCGCAATAAACAGGCTTCCCTACGCGAAACGCGCCGCCCGCGCCGTTCAACGCGGGGCTCAGCCCTTGAGCGTCTGCTCGAGCACGTGCAACTCGTGGTTCAACTGCGCATCCTTGCCGCGCTCGTCGGCGATCTTGCGCACCGCGTGCAGCACCGTCGTGTGGTCGCGGCCGCCGAACAGCTCGCCGATCTCCGGCAGACTCTTCTGCGTCAGCTCCTTCGCGAGGTACATGGCGATCTGCCGTGGCCGCGCGATGTTCGCCGGACGCTTCTTCGAATACATGTCGGCGACCTTGATGCTGTAAAAATCGGCGACCGTCTTCTGAATGTTTTCGACCGAAATCTGCCGGTTCTGAACCGTCAGCAGGTCTTTGAGCGCTTCCCTGGTCAGCTCGATCGAGATTTCGCGGCCATGGAACTTCGAATACGCGAGGATCTTGCGCAGCGCGCCTTCCAGTTCGCGCACGTTCGAGCGCAGGTGCTTGGCGACGAAGAATGCGACGTCCTCGTTCAGGCTCACGCCTTCCGACTGGGCCTTGCGCATCAGGATCGCCACGCGCATTTCCAGCTCGGGCGGCTCGATCGCCACCGTCAGGCCGGAGTCGAAGCGCGAGATCAGGCGGTCGTCGATGCCGGAGATTTCCTTCGGGTACGTGTCGCTCGTGATGATGACCTGCGCCTTGTTCGCGACCAGCGCCTCGAACGCGTAGAAGAATTCCTCCTGCGTGCGCGACTTGCCCGAGAAGAACTGGATGTCGTCGATCAGCAGCAGGTCGAGCGAGTGGTAGTAGCGCTTGAAGTCGTCGAACGCCTTGCGCTGGTACGCCTTCACGACGTCCGAAACGTACTGTTCGGCGTGGATGTAGCGGATCCGCGCGCCCGGCTTGTCCATCAGCAACTGGTTGCCGATCGCGTGGGTCAAGTGGGTCTTGCCGAGGCCGACGCCGCCGTACAGGAAAAGCGGGTTGTAGGAGATGCCGGGGTTGTCGGCGACCTGGATCGCCGCCGCGCGCGCAAGCTGGTTCGCCTTGCCGGTGACGAAATTGTCGAACGTGAGGACCGGGTTCAGCTTCGAGCGCTCGTAGGACGGATCGGACTCGCTGCCCGACGCCGCTGCGGCTGCGCCCTGGCCCGGGCGCCATGCGCGGCGGCCCGCAGCCGCTTCGTTGGCGTCGAGGCTGGGCAGGTCGAGGTCGGCTGCGTCTTCGGCCACATGGGCAGCCGCGCCCGGCGCCGTAGCGGACGCCGGCAACGTCTGCGTCAGGGCCGCGAGGCTCGCGGCGAGGCCGCCGGCCTGCATGCCCGCCTGTATCGCAGGCGCAGCAGCCGTTTCGGGCATGCCCGCGCTGCTTGCGAGCGGCATGCGCGGTGCGGCCGCAACCGGCGCGCGCATGCCTGCTTTCGGATCGAGGATGAACTGGACGTCGACCGGCATCTGCCAGAAATCGCGCGCCAGATCGGAGATGCGGCCCGAGAACTGGCTCTTGACCCAGTCGAGTTTGAAGCGGTTAGGAGCGGCGATCTGCAGCGTGTTCGCAGCAGCATCGAAGGCAACCGGGGCCAACGGTTTAATCCACGTCACGTACTGCTGGGGCGTCAGCTCACGCTCCAGCAGTGCGGAACAGTGTTGCCAGAAATCGTTCATCGAGTTGCTGTGTTAGTTTTGTCTGCACGCATTGCCGCCGCGCCGCTCCAGCCGCACAGGGACTACCTTTGCGCGACGAGGCCCTGACAGGCGACGGCAACAGCTCCGGGTGCCCGTAGCGCAACGAATTTGCGACTGACAGGCTGGCCGGAGCGGCATGCAGGATTCTTGGATAGGCGAGATTCTACCGCCGAAATCCCCCGGCCAGGAAGTTATCCACAGGGACCGATCAAGGCGCCGCAAGGTAATCCGCGCGTACCCCGCGTGCAGCGCACAACGCGTTTCAACACCCTAACCTATTGACGGCCAACGAAAAACCGGCTTAAATAGCGGGTTCCGCGAAAACCAATCCCTGTACCACCGGCCATTGCTTTTTTCCGCGATGCTCGCCGCGGTCAATTCTCAACAAGTGAGAGCAACATGAAACGTACTTTCCAACCTTCCGTTACGCGCCGTAAGCGCACCCACGGCTTCCGCGTCCGCATGAAGACCGCCGGTGGCCGCAAAGTGATCAACGCACGCCGTGCGAAGGGTCGCAAGCGTCTCGCCGTTTAAGCTGGCAACTGCGCAGGTCACTGCTCTGACGACCGTGCAGACCACTGCGTCGGGCAGAATCGCCGTTCGCGATACCAGCCGTAGCGCGTCGCATGCGCTTGCAGCGAAAGCCGACACAGCGGACGATGCGGATATCATGCCGTCGCGAACGCAAGCCGCTTTCCCGAAGGCCGCAAGGCTACTGAAAACGGATGAGTTCTCATCCGTTTTTCGTTTGCGCCCGTGGCGCCGCTCCGCGCACTTCGTCGTGTACGGTCGGCAGACGGGAGGCGACGCACGCCTCGGGCTGGTGATCGGCAAGAAATTCGCGCCGCGCGCGGTCACGCGCAATCTTGTGCGACGTATCGCGCGCGAGGCGTTTCGCGTGAAGCGCGCGCAGTTCGACGGGTTCGATCTGCTCCTGCGTCTGCACACGAAGTTCGACCGCAAGGCGATGCCGGGCGCGTCGTCGCCGTCGCTCAAGGCCTTGTGCCGCGACGAGATCGAGATGCTGCTGGGCAAGGCCGCGCGCGAAGCGGCGCGCGCGCGTAGCGCGCCGCAGGCCAATACGGCCAAAGAGGCGCCGGCTGGAACAGCCGGACAGGCTGAAAAGGCCGATGCGGCCAGGCCGGTTCCGGGTTCGCCGGACGTGCCGGACGCCCCGGCCGCATCATGAGTCGCACGCGCGAGTCAGGCGTCCCCGCCGCGACCGCGCGCGTGGCCCGCCATTCGTTTTTCGGAGCGGCGCAGTCCGGCCGCAACGCCATGCAAACGGTTTTGATCGCGTTACTGCGTTTCTACAAGCTGGCCGTGAGCCCCCTGCTCGGCAGCCGATGCCGTTTTTATCCTTCGTGTTCGGATTACGCGCGCGAGGCAATCCAGTATCATGGCGCCGCGCATGGTACTTACCTCGCCGCGCGGCGACTGTGCCGCTGCCACCCGTTTTCCGCGGGCGGCTACGATCCGGTTCCGCCAGTCACCCCGAACAAGCGCTGACGCGCCATTCCATCGACACTGAGACAACGCATGGATATCAAACGCACCGTCCTATGGGTCATCTTCTTCATGTCAGCTGTCATGTTGTACGACAACTGGCAGCGCGACCACGGACGCCAGTCGATGTTCTTCCCGAGCGCGACGCAGACGCAAAACGCCACGAGCTCACCGCCCCAGCCGGGCTCGCCCGCAGCCGCGGCTGAACTGCCGTCGGCCGCCGCGACCGGCCAGGCGCCGGTGAACGCGACGAACGCAGCGCAGCCCGCTGAAGCCGCAGCGCAGCTCGTGCACTTCCGCACGGACGTCTACGACGGCACGATCGACACGCGCGGCGGCACGCTCATGCGGCTCGCGCTCGTCAAGGAAGCCGACGGCACGCACCCGAACCAGTTCGTCACGCTGTTCGACCACACGAACGACCACACGTACCTCGCGCGTACGGGCCTGTTCGGCGGCGACTTCCCGAACCACACCGACGTGTTCACGCCCGGCTCCGGTCCGCGCGAGCTGACGGGCGACGCCAACTCGTTCCAGATCAGCTTCGATTCGCCGGTGAAGGGCGGCGTAAAGGTCACGAAGACCTACACGTTCACGCGCGGCAGCTATGTGATCGGCGTGGACTGGAAGGTGCAGAACGTCGGCACGGCGCCGGTTTCGCCCACGCTCTACATGGAGCTCGTGCGCGACAGCCAGCCGGTGGAAACGCCGCGCTTCTCGCACACCTTCATCGGACCGGCGGTCTACTCGAACGAGCACCACTTCCAGAAGATCACCTTCTCCGACATCGACAAGGGCAAGGCTGACTTCTCGAAGCAGGCCGACAACGGCTGGGTCGCGATGGTGCAGCACTACTTCGCGACGGCGTGGATTCCGCAGCCGGGCGTGAACCGCAAGGTCTACGTCGAGCGTTTCGACAACTCGCTCTATCGCGTCGGCGTGCAGCAGCAGCTCGGCGCAATCGCGCCGGGCGCGACCCAGAACGTGCAGGCGCGCCTGTTCGCCGGTCCGCAAGAGGAGCGCATGCTCGAAGGCGTCGCCCCGGGCCTCGAACTCGTGAAGGATTACGGCTGGGTCACGATCATCGCGAAGCCGCTCTTCTGGCTGCTCGAGAAGATCCACGCCTTCGTCGGCAACTGGGGCTGGTCGATCGTCCTGCTCACGGTGCTCATCAAGGCGGTGTTCTTCCCGCTGTCGGCGGCCAGCTACAAGTCGATGGCGCGCATGAAGGAGATCACGCCGCGCATGCAGGCGCTGCGCGAACGCTTCAAGGGCGATCCGCAGAAGATGAACGCCGCGCTCATGGAGTTGTACAAGACCGAGAAGGTCAATCCGTTCGGCGGCTGCCTGCCGGTCGTGATCCAGATTCCGGTGTTCATCTCGCTGTACTGGGTGCTGCTTTCGTCGGTGGAAATGCGCGGCGCGCCGTGGATTCTCTGGATTCACGACCTGTCGCAACAGGATCCGTTCTACATCCTGCCGGTGCTGATGGCCGTCTCGATGTTCGTGCAGACCCGCCTGAACCCGACGCCGCCGGACCCCGTGCAGGCCAAGATGATGATGTTCATGCCGATCGCGTTCTCGGTCATGTTCTTCTTCTTCCCGGCTGGCCTCGTGTTGTACTACGTCGTCAACAACGTGCTCTCGATCGCGCAGCAGTACTACATCACGCGCATGATGGGCAAAGGCAACAAGCTGGAAAAAGCCAGCTGAGCCTTAAGCGGGCGGTGGCGACGCCGTCCGCGCCCGCTCGACGTCGAGCCGTAAATGACAAAGCCGCCCGGTCAAGCCGGGCGGCTTTTTTATCGCCTGTGAGATGTGATGTACTGCGGTGATGTACTGCGGTGGTGTACTGCGCTGCGAGGCGGGCGCGCGTCAGCGGCGTTCGGCATCGCCGTAGAACTCGGCGATCAGCTCCTGAACCAGATAGCGGTGATGCGGACTCAGCGCTTCGATTTTCGAGGCCAGTTCGATCGTCTCCGGCGACAGCGGATATTTCTCGTCGCGCCGGAGCGGTTTGGGCACCGCCGACGTCATGCCGCTCGGCGGCGGCCCGTAATGCAGCCAGTGGACATCGACCTTGAACCAGTCGGCGAGGGTGCGGAGTTTGTCGTCGGTGGGAATGGTCCGGCCGCTCAGCCACTTGTGCACGGTCTGCGGCGACACCGGATGCTCTCCGTGGTGGCGCAGGTTGAAGTGCAAGGCGAGGTCGGTGCTGCCGCGCAGCTTTTCTGATGCGCGCTTCATCGCGAACTTCAAACGTTCGGAAAAAGCGGCTTTTTCTTCCATGGTCGGCATGGCCGAGATTGTGCGACCCTATTTCGACGAAGAAGGCAACCAATCGGGCTACATTTAGCGTATGTACGCAACACTTCGCCTGGGCCAGCCCGGAAGACTGTATCGCGATCAATTAGCGCAAGCATCACAGACACCTGAATTCTGACAGAATTTACGCGGGAAGCTCAAGAGCTCCGACGGGCAATGGCAAGATCAATCTTATCTAATACAAGATAGAACCGGATTTACCGGATCTCCAGGCCTGACATGCGCCGCGGCTTCGCGAAAAGCGCCTCACTTCGCCGCGTTACAATGCCACGCACTTTCGCGTCCGAAACCACGGCGCATTTCGTTCCGCTTCTCCCGCAATCGAACCCTCCGTCAGCCATGCTCGCCACCGATTCCGATCCCATCGTCGCCATTGCCACTGCGCCCGGACGCGGCGGGATCGGCGTCGTGCGCGTGTCGGCGGGCCGCGCCGGCACCGCCGCCGCCGAAGCGCTGATGCACGCCCTCACGGGCCAGGCGCTCGCGTCGCGCCACGCGCATTACGTGCCGTTCCTCGACGGCAACGGCGAAGCGCTCGACCGCGGCATCGCGCTCTACTTCCCTGCGCCGAATTCGTACACTGGCGAACACGTGGTCGAACTGCAGGGCCACGGCGGCCCGATCGTGCTCCAGCTCGTGCTGCAGCGCTGCATCGAGGTCGGGCGCGGGTTCGGTCTGCGGCTCGCCGAGCCCGGCGAATTCACGCGCCGTGCGTTCCTCAACGACAAGCTCGACCTCGCGCAAGCCGAGGCCGTCGCCGACCTGATCGAGGCCAGCACCGAAGCCGCAGTGCGATCGGCGGGACGTTCGCTCGAAGGCGCGTTTTCGCGCGATATCCACGCACTCGTCGACGACGTGGTCACGCTGCGCATGCTCGTCGAAGCAACGCTCGACTTTCCCGAGGAAGAGATCGACTTTCTCGAAGCCGCCGACGCGCGCGGCAAGCTCGCGCACATTCGCGCCCAGCTCGATCACGTGCTTTCGGAAGCGCGTCAGGGCGCGCTGTTGCGCGAAGGTCTCGCGGTCGTGCTCGCGGGACAGCCTAACGTCGGCAAGTCGTCGTTGCTGAACGCGCTCGCGGGCGCCGAACTCGCGATCGTGACGCCGGTGGCCGGGACGACTCGCGACAAAATCTCGCAGACGATCCAGATCGAGGGCATCCCGCTGCACGTAATCGACACGGCGGGCCTGCGCGATACGGAAGACGAGGTCGAGAAGATCGGCATCGAGCGCACGTGGAACGAGATCGGCCGCGCCGATGTCGTGCTGCATCTGCTCGACGCCCGCACGGGGATGACGGCGGAAGACCACGCGATTGCGGCGCGTTTTCCCGCGGGCGTTCCTGTGGTGCGCGTGCTCAACAAGACGGACCTGACCGACGCCGCGCCGGCTGCCGCCACGCTCGCGCTACCCGATGGCGGCGAGCTGTGCGAAGTGCGGCTCTCGGCGAAACAGGGCGACGGTATTGGGCTGCTGCGTGCCGAACTGCTGCGCATCGCCGGGTGGCAGGCCGACGCGCAGAGCGTCTATCTGGCGCGCGAGCGTCATCTGATCGCGCTGCGCGAAGCGCGCGAACATCTCGGCCAGGCGAGCGCGCATGCGGACCAGAATGCGCAGGCGCTCGATCTTTTCGCCGAGGAATTGCGGCTTGCTCAGGAGGCGCTTAATTCCATCACGGGCGAATTCACCTCCGATGATTTACTCGGCGTAATTTTCAGCCGGTTTTGTATTGGGAAATAACCGGTTGCTCAAGGTTGTCCAACGTCGATGACGTCCGGCTCCAGGGTCTGGCGCTACCGGTACGCACTGCATGGCGAGCGCCAGCCAATGGTCACGATTGGCGATTAACGGCCTCGGCACGCTTCAGGGAATCGGACAGGATCTCCAACGCGATCGGTTCGCCAGGCAGTGACACTGCGTACAACCTTGCCGCGAATGGCTGGCTTGCCCGCCAGCTGTACGGGCGAAATTTTCAAGGTGGTGCGGCTGGCAGTGCTGCGCTGTTCGGTCCGGGGGGGCCGCTTCGCCTTGCTTGACGGGCGTTTGCGCGGAGATGCCGGGATTCTGCTGCGGACTGGAACAATGCCTTAGCGTACTAGGGGTTAACCCTTGAACTCAACGCTCCTAGACTTTCACTCATCGGATGCAGACAAGTTGTCGCACCGCTAACAAAAGTCAATGGAGGTAGTAATCATGAAGTCCCTGATCCCGGCCGTTGCGGTTGCCGTTGCCCTTGTTGTACCGGTTGCCTCGTTCGCACAGTCGAACGGCCCGGTGACCCGCGCCCAGGTACGCGAGGAACTCATTCAGCTTGAGAAGGCGGGGTATCACGTTGGCGATGGCGATCAAGCGCACTACCCCGACGCGATCCAGGCCGCCGAAGCGAAGGTGGCTGCGCAAAACGGCGCAACGAGCGGTTACGGCGGTGTCGTGAGTGGTTCGTCCGATGCAGGACGCCCGGCAGTGTCGAAGGCCGACTGGAACGCGATGTACAGCCATCACTAATGCATTGATTTCGGATGTACTGGCAGGATGCCAAAAGTATCTGGCCTGAGCATCGCAGGCAGAGCGCGCAACACCCCTGCGCGTTCCTGTTTAAAGAGCGGGCTCGCTAACGCGGCAATGTCCGGTAGCGGACCCGCTCCATTTCGAGTACCTCCGCCATTGGACTCCCGATGGCTTCGCTCGGGCCTGACGGCCTGGGCGCTTTTTCGGAAGAACCTCGCAACTGGGCATCGTTTGATCCGATCGGATTGACGCTGTCCAGTGGTGCGCATCTATCGTCCCCATCGAGGATCGCCGCCAGCCAGCTTCGGCGGCTCCTTGATCTCCCGCACCTCGTCATCGATCGTCAGCCCATCGCTCCGGAGCCGCGCATCGATTGGTGTGCGCGCTTCCGCGGCACCGTCGACAACAGTCCATTCTGGTACGTGAGGCCAAAGAACCTTCATAAGACCCGAAGCTTGACGAGCGTTTGCGCGGAGATGCCGGGATTCTGCTGCGGACTGAAAGAATGCCTTCTCATACTAGGGGTTAACCCTTGACCGCGATCCTCATAGACTGTAGTCACTGATTTACGAACAGGGCTGTTCGTAGCAGGACAAAACAAAGTCTGGAGGTAAGTACCATGAAGTCCCTGATTCAAGCCGTTGTTGTTGCCGCCGCCCTTGCTGCTCCGGTTGCTGTGTTCGCTCAATCGAACCAGCCCGTCACCCGCGCACAAGTGCGTGCTGAACTGGTTCAACTCGAAAAGGCCGGCTATAACCCGGCTCGCGGCCAAGACCCGTACTACCCGGCCGACATTCAGGCTGCCGAAGCCAAAGTGGCGGCAGAAAACGGCGCAACGAGCGGTTACGGCGGTGTCGTGAGTGGTTCGTCTGACGCAGCACGCCCGGCAGTGTCGAAGGCCGACTGGAACGCGATGTACAACCACCCCTGATGCATTGATTTCGGACGCCCTGGCAGGATGCCAAAAGTATCTGGCCTGAGCATCGCAGTCTGAGCGCGCAGCACCCCAGCGCGTTCCTGTTTAAAGAACTGGCTCGCCAGCGCGGCAATGTCCGGCAGCAGGCCAGTCTCGCATCGAATACCTCCGTCATCGAACTCCCGATGGCTTCGCCCGGGCCTTCGTGGTCCGGGCGCTTTTTCAGATAAACCTCGCAACCGGGCATCGTCCGATCGGATCGGACTGACTTTGTCCAGTGGTGTGCATCTGCCGCCCCCATCGTGGATCGCCGCCAGCCAGCTTCGGCGGCGCCTCGATCTCTCTGAACGTGCTGTCTATCGTGAGTCCATCGCTTGCGAGCCGCGCATCAATTCATGGACGCGCTTCCCTGGCGCCATCCATTACCCGCAATGGCGCAACTTTCTGCCGGTGCTGGATAAGGCGCGGGAAGCCTGCCGTCAGAGTGGGCAACAGGTGGAAGACCATTTTGCGGACATGCGCAAGATGGTCGGGATAGGTTCCGGCACGCAGCGCCCGATCGATGATGCGCGCATTCGAAATGTACATTTCGCTTACTTCAAGCTAACAGCCGGTCGCAATACGGCTTTTTCTTTGATAATCTCGCGACGGGGAAACGACGCGCGTCTGACAGTCGTCGTTAGACAGTCCATTTCGAATCAGACCAAAAATGAATAAGAAGACGGTACTTCACGTGTTGTTACTGCTGCCAGCACTCTCGGCGTTTGGCGCCGAGTGCACGCCGAAGCCCGCTGCAACGCTCGCCCATATGAGCCCATCCAGGCTGACGCACTATTACGTCAAGCTCGGCAAGATCAAGAACGCGTGGCTTGAGAACTCCGGGATGGACCATCCGAAGTGGTCCCAGCAGGCGCAAATGTGCGACAAGGAAGCGGACCGCGTGCAACAGGTCGCTAAACACAAGGGCATGGATCTCTTCGAACTCGAGACGTCCGGCCGTTACACGGGCCTGCTCGGAACGGACACGGTCGCGAATGCACCCGATCCGGTAAAGCCCGCAGCCCCCGTGAAAAAGGCACACGCCCGCGTCTCGAAGAAGTACGCCGCGCGCACCAGGTAAGCGGATAAAGCCGGACAAAAGCGCAAAGGCTCGAGGACTCCGGCGGCTTCGACAAGCGTCGCGTCCGGCACATGCCTCACGGCTGGCCTGCCGCGTGTTCTCGTCAAAGAGTTCGGCGGAGCCCGGCGCAAGCCGGTTGTCGCTCGACGCAAAATCAACCAACACGTTGTTGGCGGGCATCGCCGCGCGATCTGCGATCTCGCACCCAGACGGAGAGACCATGAAGCGCATTTTCATGACACGGGACGAAGCTGTTCACCTGCTGGTGCAAGCCCACGCATCGGCCTCGGGACACAGCTCGCCGCTGATCCAGCCGGCCGGCAACGACCCCGCGAAGCTCGAAGTGCTGGATCGGCTGTTGCTCGATGTCCGCGCGGGCCGGGTCAACGAGTTTCGACTCGACGCCAACGACAGCACGCACATCGCGATTACCGACTAAACCAGGCCCCGCTGGCCGGAAACTGGCCGAAAACTGGCCGAAAGCGCCCCGGCGTTCCAGCCGTGGCGAACTAGAAGCAAACCACGAGCAAGCCGCCAGCAGATTCGCGCGACGCCCGCTGTGACGGCGGCTTCGCCGCCCTCTTGAAAACGCCGCGCGCCCCCTGCATGTACTGCCCACATTCCATCGGAGACTTCCGATCGTGGGCAGCCGTCCTTCCTTCATCGACGATCTCAGCCGCGACCTGGCCGACCGCTCCAGTCCGCCACCCGGCGACGATACCGCCCTGCTCGACGCCTACTCGCGCACCATCATCGGCGCGCTCGAACGCGTTCAGCCCGCGGTCGCCTTCATCGCCGTCGAGCGGCGCACGGACGGCGGCGGCAGCGGCTCGGGTTTTCTCTTCACCCCGGACGGCTACCTCCTGACGAACAGCCACGTCGTGCACGGCGCCAAGGCCGTGCGCGCGACACTCGCCGACGGTGCCACCTATGAAGCGGACCTCGTCGGCGACGATCCGAGCACCGACCTCGCCGTGCTGCGCATCGGCGCGGCCGAAGCGCTGCCGCATGCCGAACTCGGCGAATCCGCGCGGTTGCGCGCCGGGCAGATCGCAATTGCGGTGGGCAGTCCGCTCGGCCTCGCGCAGACGGTGACGACGGGGGTGGTTTCGGCACTTGGGCGCTCCTTGCGCTCCCGCTCCGGCCGCATGATCTACGACGTGATCCAGACCGATGCCGCGCTCAACCCCGGCAATTCGGGCGGGCCGCTCGTCAACTCGGCGGGACAGGTCATTGGCGTGAACACGGCGATCATTCCCGGCGCCCAGTCCATCTGCTTCGCGACCGCAATCGACACGGCGAAGTGGGTCATCACGCAACTCTTCGCACATGGCCGCGTGCGGCGCGCGCACGTCGGCATCGCGGGCACCAACGTGCCGATCGCACGCAAGGTGCAGCGCTACTTCGAACTCACGACGACGAGCGGCGTGCGCGTGATGGAAGTCGTGAAAGGCAGCCCGGCGGCGTTGAGCGGCTTGCGCGTGGACGACACGATCGTCGCCATCGACGGCTTGCCGGTTGAAAGCATCGACGCGCTGCAGCGGCTGATGGATGCCACGCGCATCGATCGCGAGGTGGAGATCACGGTGATCCGGCTAACGCACAAGCTCACGCTGCGTGTGCGCCCGGTCGAGCAGACCGGCTGAAGCTGCCTTATTTCATTGTCTGTTTCGCATGCCGAATTAATTTCACCGAGGCGCAAGAGACACGGAAAACACGAGCGCACGTGCAAAAGTCGTCGCCATGCGCACGGCGCGCTTCTCAACAGCGTTTGAATACATACGATGCACGGCGCACGCAAACACTCGCGCCGTGCGGACTGACACAACGGATATAGCGGATACAGCGGAGGCAACGGAGACAACGCGCAGGACGAGGCGAACGCGCTCAGCGTTCGCTGCCGGGATGCTGCTCAGCGCGATCGTCAACGGTCGGATCCCGCCATCCGCCGGAAGGGCAAAGCAGGCTAAGTGCGATAGACAGCACCACCAGCACGAACAGCGACACGAAGTACGTCATCCAGGAGAACTCGATTTCCACGAGTACCTCCTTTGATCATCGCGCCCCCTGGCGCGTCGCGTTCGGGCGGCACCACTTAGTGGTGCAGGATGCTGCGCAAAGGATGGCGCCAGTCGATATGATGCGCTCCCGCTTGCACGCGCTGCCGGTGCTCCTCGAGAATTTCGTCAGAAAACAGAAAGACGACGATGACAAGGGGAATCAACAAAAACGCGCCCAGTATTACGTGTTCGGTCACGATTGCCTCCTGGTTGTCAAGCGATTGCGTTTCTATTGTAGTCGCCACGCGACAGATTGCACCGTGGGCAAATACTTACTCACTTAACGGAGTCCAACGGAGCCCGAATGGGACGTCGCACGAGGGCAAATTGGGGATTCGCGCGGTGAATATCAGACAAACTCGCAGACAAACCCGCAGAGCAACCGCGCGTAGCATCCGGTCCACGTGAAAGGAATAACCGCAGGGGATCACGGCGCACCGTTCATGGGCGCACAAACCGGCACATAAAGGGGCACATAGGCGAGCACATAAGCGGGCGCCGCCGGCCCGCGCAGCGCCCGGACACTCAAGCCGAGGTTTTCCTCCACACGGCGGCGAAGACCCCGGCGCCGATCAGCAGCGACCCGCCCGTGAGATTGACGATGCGCTGCACGCGCGGGCGGCGCACCGCCTTGCGCGCGGCGGCGGCGAGCATCGCATAGCCGAAGGCATTGAGCGTTGCGAGCACGAGGAACGTCGCTTCGAAGATGACGATCTGCGGCAACGCGGGCATATGCGGATTGATGAACTGCGGCACGAACGCCACGAAGAAAACGATGCTTTTCGGATTGAGCGCGGTGACCGCGTAGGCGTGCGCAAAAATGCGGCCCGTGCGCGTTTCCGTGGTGTCGGGCGTTTCGCTTTGTACGGCGGGCGCGCGCCAGAGCTTGATGCCGAGATAGATCAGGTACGCCGCGCCGATCCACTTCAGCACCGAAAACAGCGCCGCCGATGCCGCGAGAATCACGCCAAGGCCGAGCATCGACGCCGTCATCGCCGTGAAGTCGCCGAGCGCGACGCCCGCCGTGGTCGCGAGCGCGTAGCGGCGACCGTGCGTGAGGGCGTACGACACGACGAGCAGAACGGTCGGGCCGGGAATCGCGACGAGAATCGCCGATGCAATCGCAAACGGCAGCCAGTGCGCAAGGGTCATGGGATTTCTCCTGAAGAGACGTCCGATTTATCCATGAAGTCGGGCGGCCTGCAAGTCATTCACGCTGGGCGGCGTGTAGGGGTAACCCTGTCAAACAGCGGTCATTTTCCCGGCCGACCCTCCACCTTGGGCGGCGTGCGCCGTAAGTGGATGCGGCACGTCGCTTGCTCAAAAGTTCGTTATCATGTGCGCCTCTTGCGTAGCCCGGAATTCGGCATGGCCCTCAAATCGACCATTTACAAGGCAGAACTTCAGATCGCGGACATGGATCGGCACTACTACGCCGACCATGCGCTGACAATCGCCTGCCATCCGTCCGAGACGAACGACCGGATGATGGTCCGCATCGCCGCGTTCGCGCTCTTCGCGAACGAGCGGCTCGAATTCTGCAAGGGTTTGTCCGACACCGACGAACCCGATCTCTGGCGCAAGGACTATACGGGCGCGATCGAAACGTGGATCGAGGTCGGCCAGCCCGACGAGCGCCGCATCGCCAAGGCAAGCGGGCGGGCGGATGAAGTGATCGTGATCGCCTATGGCGGCCGCACCTCGGAGATCTGGTGGCAGGGCGTGCGCGGCAAGACAGATCGTCTGCGTAACGTGACGGTCTGGTCGCTCGCCGACGGCGTCGCGGAAGCGCTCGGCAAGCTCACCGAACGCACCATGCGCCTGCAGTGCACGGTGCAGGACGGCGCCGCGTGGATCGGCAACGGCAGTGACGAACCGGTCGCCGTCGAATGGACCGTGCTCAAGGCGCCGGAGAAGGTCTAGCGCACGCGCACAGCGGCGTCAGGGCGCGCCAGGCGGCCCTTTTAGCTCCACCATGTTCCCCTCGGGATCGAACAGATAAAGCGATGGTCCGAAGCCTTCGGCGCCATAGCGTTGCACGACGTCGCCCGGCCGCGCGCCGAACCGCGCGAGATGTGTCTTGAGCGCGTCACCGTCGAACGGCTCGACGCGCAGGCATAGATGATCCATGTTCCGCCAAGCCGCAGTGCGCTTGCTTCCTTCGGAGCCGTCGCGGTCGAGCTTCCCGCCGATTGCGATCAGATCGATCAGCGAGCGCCCGGCACGCAGCTGAACAAGCCCCAGTTCCGGCTGCTCGCGTTCGACGCGGCAACCCAGTGCATCGCAGTAGAAGCTCGTCATGGCGGCGGGATCGGCCGCCCGGATAACGACGTGATCGATTTCGCGGATCTCAATCTGCATGATCTGACCTCGTAGTGCAGCGCACGGCTGTCGTCTCGATCATCTTGAACCAGATGGCCCGCGTCCGCATAGACGCCCGGTTTCTGCACGGTGTGCGCGGAACAGCGCCAGCCACGGCCCAGGCCATCACCGGCGGGCGCCCGAAAACTAGCGGAAAATTGAGGCGTCGCTGAACGCACTGAACGCACTGAACGCGCCGACGTGTGCGCCAACGTGCTAATGATCGCTGGCGGGATATACAGGAAACGCTGGACGAAAAAAAGCCCGCTGCAGTGAGCGGGCTTAATCCATATCAGGAGGAGACATGGAGGAGACAGGAGCAACTATACACAGCGGCCTGACGCGACGCAACAACTTTTTAAGGGAAAACCCGCAATCGTGCCGGTTTGTCGCAGCAGCACGGGAAACCGCGTCAGAACGCCGGATCGGCATCTACGCGCCTTACATCGGAACAGATGACCGTGGATGACACCGCAAGATCCGGCGCGTCGGCGCGCGAGCAGGCGTCTACAGTGGGGGCCATCGAAACCGCCATTTCCGGGAGTCACGCCATGACCGCCGCTTCGACCCCATCGCATGATCAGCCTGGGCGCTGGGCAACCGACGCCGAACGCTGGCAAGCCCTCGCCGCGCGCGACAGCCACGCCGACGGCGCCTTCTTCTACGGCGTGCGCACGACCGGCGTGTTCTGCCGTCCGTCGTGCGCATCGCGGCTGCCGCGCCGGGACAACGTCGCGTTCTTCGACACCGCCGACGCAGCCCGCAGCGCCGGTTTTCGCGAATGCAAGCGCTGCCGCCCGGGCGGGCTGCCGCGCGAACTGGAGATCGTGCAGCGCGCCCGCGCCGTGCTCGACGCCGATCCGCAGGCGCGCCTCACGCTCGCCGATCTGAGCGACGCCGTGCATCTGAGTCCGTTCCATCTGCAACGCCTCTTCAAGCGCGTGCTCGGCGTTTCGCCGCGCCAGTATCAGGCGGCGCGGCGCGGCGCCGTGCTGCGCGACGCGCTCGGCCAGGGCGCGAACGTGACGCGGGCGAGCGCCGATGCGGGCTTCGGCTCCACGTCGCGGCTCTACCAGAGCGTGGCGGCCGAACTGGGCATGGCGCCCTCCGCGTACCGCCGCAAGGGCGCGGGCCTCACGATTCGCTACGCCAGTGCGCCGACGCCGCTCGGCCTCGTGCTCGTCGCGGCCACGAACAAGGGCATCTGCCAGATCGCATTCGGCGACGATGCGCCCGCCCTCGCCGCCGCGCTGCACGCCGGGTTCTCGAATGCCGACTGCGTCGAGGACCACGAAGCGGTTGCGCCGTTCATCGCGCAGATCGATGCGTATCTGCACGGGCGGCGCGAACGCTTCGACCTGCCGCTCGACCTTGCGCCGACAGCGTTCCAGCAGCGCGTGTGGGACGCGCTGCAGCACATTCCGTACGGCGAGACCCGCAGCTACACGCAGATCGCCGAAACGCTCGGTGCGCCGCGTGCGGTGCGGGCCGTGGCGAGCGCATGCGCGTCGAATCCCGTGGCGCTGGCGATTCCGTGCCACCGCGTGGTGCAGAAAAGCGGCTCGCTCGCGGGTTACCGCTGGGGGCTCGCGCGCAAGGCCGCGTTGATCGATGCGGAGGCGAGAGGCCGCGAGACGCCCGCGCCCGGTGCAGCCCCACATGACCAGGATGAAGCCGCAGCCGATGCCCGCTCGACGCGAAGCGGCCAGCGTGCCGCCCGCGCCGACTCGCCGGAGACGGCCGCTTGAGCGCCGCCGCGCCCCAGCCGCTGCCGCAGGCACAGCGGGCCGAAATGCCGCTGCCCGATAGCAGCGCCACGTTCGAACTGCCCGTGCGCGCGCCCTACGACTGGCCGCGCGTCCTGCGCTTCTTCGCGGGCCGCGCAATACCCGGCGTCGAGGTCGTCGAAGACGGTGCCTGGCAGCGCGCCATCGACTTTCGCGATACAAGCGGCACGCTCGCCGTGCGCCGCCATGCGCGCAAGCGCTGCCTCGTCGTGCAGATCGACGGACCGGTGAGCGCGCACGCAGCCGCCCTCGCCGCCCCGCTCGCCCGCATGTTCGATACGCAGACGGACCCCGCAGCCATCGCCGCGCATTTCGCGCGCGATCCGTGGCTCGCTCCGCTCGTCGCCGCCGCGCCCGGCCTGCGCGTGCCGGGCGCGTGGTCCGGCTTCGAACTGGTGGTGCGCGCGATCGTCGGCCAGCAAGTGAGCGTGAAGGCCGCGACGACGATCATCGGCCGCCTCGTGCAGCGCGTCGGTCAGCGCATCGAGTTGCATCCGCACGAACACACCGCCTGGCGTTTCCCGACGCCCGCCGCGCTCGCCGGTGCGGACCTGAGCGGCATCGGCATGCCCGGCAAGCGCGTCGCCGCGCTGCTGGGCTTCGCACAGGCGGTGGCAAACGGCAACGTCGCAATCGAACGCGACAGTCACGGCCAGACGCGTGCGGCAACCGACGATCCGCGCGATCTCGACGCCATGCGCGCGGCGCTGCTCGCACTGCCAGGCATTGGCCCGTGGACCGTCGAATATGTCGCGATGCGCGCATGGCGCGACGCGAACGCATGGCCCGCCACCGATCTCGTGCTGATGCAGGCCATCGCCGCACGCGACCCCGCGCTCGCGCGCCCGTCACAGCAGCGCGCACGCAGCGACGCCTGGCAGCCGTGGCGCGCCTACGCGGCGATGCATTTGTGGAACGAAATCGCCGATCGCACGCGTGCTGCACGCGGCGGCTAGCGGGCCCGGGCTAACGGATACGGAAGGGCACAAAACGCCGTAGCCGGCGCGCATCGAGCCGCGAGAAGCGCCGGTGAAAGACGCGCGATAGACGGGGCGATAGACGGGGCGATAGACGGGGCAATATACAGGGCTATAAGCGGTGCAATAAGCGGTGCAAAAAACGGGACGACAAAAGGCATGACGACAGGCACGACAAAGGACACGACAACAGGCGCGACATTCGCGCACAGGGGCGTCGCATAAGGCACGCCGACGCGCCGGAGTCGGCCTCAAGCAGGTCGGCTGGCGAGATGTTAAAGTGCCCGCTAACGAAAAAATAACGCTGGTGCGCGCGCACGAAGCTTCACGCCGCTAGCCCGAGCCCGATCCTTCTCAATGCCCGACACGACCTCCACACGCCCGAACGACGTTCTCGCCCAGCGCCTTGACGCGCTGAGCGCAGGACCTCTGCGCGACGCGCTTACACGCGGTCTGCGCGGCATCGAAAAAGAGAGCCTGCGGGTGACGCGCGACGGCCAGCTCGCGATGACACCGCACCCGGCTACGCTCGGCTCGGCGCTCACGCATCCGTCGTTGACCACGGACTACTCGGAAGCGCTGCTCGAAATCATCACGCCGCCCGAGCACGATCCGTCGATCACGCTCGAACGCCTCGACGATCTGCATCGCTACGTCTATGCGGTGCTCGCACGCGACGGCGAAATCCTCTGGAACGAATCGATGCCGGGCCTCCTGCCCGCCACCGACGACGGCATTCCGATCGCCGCGTATGGCACATCGAACATCGGCCAGTTAAAGCGCATCTATCGCATGGGCCTCGCGCTGCGCTACGGGCGCACGATGCAATGCATCGCCGGGATCCACTACAACTATTCGCTTAACGAAGAAGTGTGGCGGACGCTGCACGCGCACGAGCGGTCCGCCGCGACGGCGCTCGACTACCAGTCGGAGCGCTATCTCGCGCTCATCCGCAACTTCCGTCGTACGAGCTGGCTTCTGATGTATCTGTTCGGCGCGTCGCCCGCGCTCGACGTGCGCTTCCTGCGCGGCCAGCCGCACGCGCTCGAAGCGCTCGACAGCGAAACGCTCTACCTGCCGTACGCAACGAGCCTGCGCATGAGCGACCTCGGCTACTCGAATACGACGGGCCAGTCCGCGCTGCACGCCGACTACAACACCCTGCCCGGCTATCTCGATGCGCTCGCCGAAGCCGTGAGCCAGCCGTATCCGCCGTACGAGGCAATCGGCACCCATCGCAACGGCGAGTGGGTGCAGATCAACACGAACGTGCTGCAGATCGAAAACGAGTTCTACTCGACGATCCGTCCGAAGCGCGTCACGTATGCGGGCGAGCGGCCGCTGCATGCGCTCGCCGCGCGCGGCGTGCAGTACGTCGAAGTACGCTGCATGGACATCGATCCGTTCGAGCCCACCGGCATTTCGCTCGAAACGGCCCGCTTTCTCGACGCCTATCTGCTTGCGTGCGCGCTCGACGACAGCCCGCTGCTGCCCGCGCACGCGTACGCCGAGGCCAACGACAATTTCGGCCGCGTCACGAAGGAAGGCCGCCGTCCGGGGCTCGAACTCAAGCGTGACGGCGCGACCGTGCCGATGCAGGACTGGGCCGCCGAACTCTTCGCGAAGATCGAACGCGCCGCGGCAACGCTCGACGCCGTGCGAGGCACGGACGAACACGCGCACGCCGTGGCTGCGCAACGCGTGAAGCTTGCAGACGCGTCGCTCACGCCGTCGGCGCGCGTGCTGCAAGCGATGCGCGAGCGCAATCAAACCTTCCTCGAATTCGCACGCGCGCAAAGCGAACGCCACGCGGCGCATTTCCTCTCGCGGCCGCTCGACAGCACGGCAACAGCGTATTTCGACGCGCTCGCGCGCGAATCGCTCGACGAACAGGCGAAGCTCGAACACGAGGATGGCGGCTCGTTCGATGCGTTCGTCGCCGCGTATAGCGCCTACTCGCTCGACCGCGATATCACGTAACGGCGCACGTAACGGCGCGCATAACCGCGCGCGTGACAGATCGTCGCCGGGCATTGCACGTGCTAGAAACGAATGCCACGCTGGAGCGGTCCAATACTTATCGATCGGCCTGTCTGCGCGCACGTTGGCGCACGGGCCAACGAGCGCGCCGCGCGCGATGCGCGGCGCTCGAAGGGAGGAGAAAACGCGATGAAACGAATCCTGCCGATCCTGCTCTGCGCGAGCGCCGCGGCGTGCTCGACGGGCGGCCAGGTCAATCCGGACGTCATGCAGATCGCCACGGCCCCGCTTACCTGCCCGGACAAGACGCAATGCGATCTCTGGTGGCAACGCGCACAAGACTGGGTGCGCACGCACTCCAGATACGAAGTGCAGACGGCCACCGACACGTTGATCCAGACTACGGGCCCGGGAGGCGGAAGACGCCTGCTCGCCTATGAAATCACGAAGAGCGTGAACAACGACGGCACGGCGACAATCGGGTTCGCAGCGCACTGCGACAGCTCGCTCGGCTGCAAACCGAATCCCTGGAGCGCGGGCGCGGCGTTCAAGCAGTTCGTGCGTTCGGGCGTCGATGCGCCGATCCCCGGAGCCGACGCCGTGGCCGCACCCGCGGCTGGCGGCGCACAACCGCCCGCCGCTCCTTGATGTCGCACCGGTTTTATCCGGCTTCCTGATTATCGCCAAAGGAACCAGCAACGCGCGGCGGCCAGTCAACCCACCGGCTGGCCGCGCGAGCCTCGATGCCCCGCCTGATATCCCACTCGGTGCCTCACTCAGTGCCCCATTGAAGGTCCCGCGACCTTACTCGGCTTCGTGACCCACACGAGCGCAGCCAGGACGAGAAACACCACGAACGAAATGCGGAAGAAGTCGTTCGTCGCCATCATGTAGCCCTGCTGCGTGACGATCTCGTTGAGTTGCGCAGTCACGCTCTGCCCTGCGAAACCGAGGCTCGCCATCGCGTCGCTATAAGCGTTGGTGTTCTGCGAATACTGGCTCACCGATTCGGACAGCACGGCATGGTGATAGATCGCATCGTCTTCCCAGAACGTCGTGCTCACCGCCGTGCCAATCGCACCCGACAGCGTGCGCAAGAAATTCGAGAGCCCCGAGGCGCTCGCGAGGCGCTCGTCGGAGATGCTCGAGAGCGTGATCGTCGTCATCGGCACGAAGAAGCACGCAACGCCGATGCCCTGTACAAGACGCGGCAGGATCACGTGATTGAACGGCACGTCGAGCGTGAAAGTGGAATTCCAGATCGAAACCAGCGCAAAAACCAGGAACGCGAAGCTGGCGACCATCCGCAGGTCGAGCTTGTGCATGTTGCGTCCGATCAGCGGCGACAGCACGAGCGCGAGCAGCCCGACCGGCGCCGTCGCAAGGCCTGCGATGCCGGCCGTGTAGCCCATCACCGTTTGCAGCCAGAGCGGAAAGATCACCACCGAGCCGAAGAACGCCATGAAGCCGAACGAGATGATGAGCGCGCCCAAGGCGAAGTTGCGGTCGCGAAACAGCGAAAGATCGATGACGGGTTCTTTTTCCGTGGCCTCCCACGCGAGCAGGAATGCGAGCGACACCACCGCGATGATCGCCAGCGCAACGATGAACGTGGAGTTGAACCAGTCGCGGTCCTTGCCGAGGTCGAGCATCATCTGCAGGCACGACACGCCGATCACGAGCAGCGCGAGGCCGACGGCGTCGATGCGCTGCGTCGTGGTCTTCGTTTCGCGGCCGCGCAGCAGCATGTACGCGCACGCGGCCGAGAAAAGCCCGATCGGCACGTTGATGTAGAAGATCCACGGCCAGGTGTAGTTGTCGGTGATCCAGCCGCCCATCACCGGGCCGAAGATCGGCGCGACGATCACCGTCATCGCCCACAGGCCGAGCGCGAGGCCGCGTTTCGCAAGCGGATACGAACGCATCAGGATGGTCTGCGAGAGCGGCACCATCGGCCCGGATACGAGCCCTTGCACGAGACGGAACGCAATCAGCGTCTCGAAGTTCGATGCGAAGCCGCATGCCGCCGAGGCAAGCGTGAACAGCAACACCGAAAGCGTGAAAAGGCGCACTTCGCCCACGCGCCGCGCGAGCCAGCCGGTCAGCGGCACGGCGATGGCAGAAGCCACCGAGTACGACGAGATAACCCATGTGCCCTCGGTTGTGGCAACACCGAGGTTGCCGGAGATGGTCGGCACGGCGACGTTCGCAATCGAGGTGTCGAGCACCTCCATGAACGTGCCGAGTGCGAGGCCGACCGTGAGTAGCGCGAGCGTGCCGCCCGTCAGCGGCACGGGCTCGGCGGCGACGCGCGCCGCGGGAGTAGCGTTCATCTGTCCTGAATCCTTTGACGTCGGACCGGCGCCGCAGCCTGAATTCGCTCGCGCTCATCGGTCTGCTGTCGGTCTGCTGTCGGTCTGCATTTCAATGCCTCGGCATTTTCTGCCCAGACAGCTATCGGACTGCAAAAAGGGGCGTGATGCCGCCGTCTCTCATGTATTGCCGTTTATGTTTCGTCGCCGCCCGTCGTCAGCGGATGCCGCGTCGCCTGACGGCCCGCCGCGCCGCTGCACACGACTTCGGTCGCCGCGTCGTTGGCGATGAAGCGCTGCAAAAGGTGCACGAGCGTTGCCGCTTCGTCAGAGGAAAAGCCGCGCAACTGCGCGCTTAAAACCGTCGAAATCAGATCCGGCAGTTTCTGCGCCGCAGCGCGGCCGGGCGGCGTCAGCGCCAGTTCCACGACGCGCCGGTCGGCCTGGCTGCGTTCACGCACAAGGAAGCCTTTCTTTTCGAGCCGGTCGAGCATGCGCGTCATCGATCCCGTGTCGTACGACAGCACGCGGGACATCTCGTTGGGCGTGCGCGCACGCTCGTACCACAGCAGCAGGATCACGCCGATCTGCGACGACGTGAGCCCGAGCGGCGCAACCGCACGGTCCATCCGTGCGGCCAGGACGTTGCGGGCCGTCGAGAGGAAGTAGCCGAGACTCGACTCGACGCCGATGTGCTCGGGTATAAAGGGCGCTTCGTTCATGTCGGGAGGCGGGATCGGCGGGGTCGAAACGAATGTGGATTCTAGCGGTTAATTTCACTGCCTAAGCAGATAAATGAGCAGATAAATAAATGGAGTAATGCGGGTGCGACAAGGTGACCGACCCGGCAAAAACCACACTAACCCTGGTGCAACTCAAGAAAAAATTGGCAATTACTTGCCTGGTCAATACTATGGCAGGCAAGCGCTTCATTTTGCTTTCATCGCTTTTTGTAGTCTGCCCCCCACCATGCAGCACAAGAAAACCATCCTCGGCGGCCTCGGTCGTTACGTCATCCGCCACATCGCCCGTCCCGTCACCGACGCTGCCCGACGTTCCTTTGACAAAGCCCGCTCAGCCAGCCGCGCCCCGCGCCTGCGCAAGCTCGCGCTCTACGCGGCGGTGATCGTCCTGCCCGGCGGCCTGATTGCGCTCCTGCTACACAAGCTGACGACGCTCCGCTGGCGCCGTAACGACGCGTAACCTGTCCGGCGCGCGCCGTAACACACCGGCAGCGCTCCCGCATTACCCTTGCACATTCCGCGCAGCCCGCCGTGCGTGCGCTACCATTGCCGCGTCACGACCACCCGCTGTGCGCCAACGCGCATCCGGTAACGAAGCGCACGACGTTTCTTGCTGGCCGCATCGACAGGATTGCTTGCATGCTCCGCCGTACCGTCCGTTTGTCCGAACTTTCCTCCCGCCGTGCCCCCGCGCTTGCTTTCGTCGCTGTGGCCGCCGCACTCGCGTTCCAGCTGGGCGGTTGTGCCGTCGGCCCGGATTACCAGCGGCCTGCCGCTGCCGTTCCGGCTTCATTCAAGGAAGCGCCCGAAGGCTGGAAGGTCGCGCAGCCGTCCGATCACGCGGATCGCGGCGCCTGGTGGACCCTCTACGACGACGCGAAACTGAACGCGCTCGAAGACCAGCTCAACGCGGAGAACCAGACCATCGCCGAATTCGCCGCCGCGTACCGGCAGGCGCGCGCGCTGGTCGGCGAAGCACGGGCTGCGTACTTTCCGGTGATCAGCGCGTCGGCGGGCGCCACGCGTTCGCGCACGCCCACGCGCGTGAGCAATGCGAACAGCAGCTTCGCGAACGGCACGATCAGCAACAGCTTCAACCTCGGACTCGACGCAAGCTGGGAGCCCGATCTGTGGGGCAAGGTGAGCCGCACGGTGGGTGCGCAGGAAGCCGGGCAGCAGGGCGCCGCCGCCGATCTCGCCAACGCGCGCCTCTCGGCGCAGGCCACGCTCGCACAAACGTACTTCACGTTGCGCTCGCTCGACGCGCAGCAAAAGCTGCTCGACGAAACCGTCTCGGCGTACCAGCGATCGTTGCAGCTCACCCAGAACCGGTACGCGCAGGGTGTTGCGGGCCGCGCCGACGTGATCCAGGCGCAAACGCAGCTTCAGTCGGCGCAGGCGGCGGCCATCGACAACGGCGTGGCCCGCGCGCAAAACGAGCACGCCATCGCCGTGCTGGTCGGCCAGCCGGCTTCCACGTTCTCGATCCCGCCTTCGCCGCTCGCCGCCACGCCGCCCGTCGTACCGCTCTCGATGCCTTCGGCGCTGCTCGAACGCCGGCCCGACATCGCCTCGGCGGAACGCAAGGCTGCCGCCGCCAACGAACAGATCGGCGTTGCGATGTCGGCGTTCTTCCCGTCGCTCACGATCTCCGCATCGGGCGGCTTCGAAAGTTCGGTGTTTTCGCAATTGCTGTCGATGCCGTCGCGCTTCTGGACGCTCGGGCCGTCGCTCGCGAGCACGATCTTCGACGCCGGTCTGCGCAGCGCACAGACCGAAGCCGCGCGCGCCGCGTACGACCAGCAGGTCGCCACCTACCGGCAGACGGTGCTGGCCGCGTTCCAGGACGTCGAGGACAACCTCGCGTCGCAGCGCATCCTCGCGCAGGAAGTCGTCGTTCAGCAGCAGGCGGTGGAATCGGCGCAGCACGCGCTCGATATCGTCATCAACGAATATAAGGCGGGCACGATCGGCTTCCTGAATGTGCTGTCCGCACAGACCACGTTCTTCGTCGCGCAGCAGAAACTGGCGAGCATCGGCGGACAGCGGATGGTGTCGTCGGTCGGGCTCGTGAAGGCGCTCGGCGGCGGCTGGAACGTCGCGCAGATGGATCGCGAGACCGGCAGCATGGCCGCACCCGCGCCGTTGGCCGCGCAGACGCAGCAGGGCCCGGCGCCCTCAGCCGCTTCGGCTTCTGCGGCAGCCGCACGGCCGCAATAACCGGCTGGCGCGGCACAGCCGGTCATGTATCGCCAAGCGAGCCGCCCCGCAATCACGCGTTACTGCCAGGATCCGAGGTCGGCGTCGTTGCCTTCGCCGCCAGGCCGGTCGTCGGCGCCGTAGGTGTACACATCGACCTCGTCGTGCACGCCCGGATTCAGGTAGCGGTACGCATTACCCCACGGATCGTCCGGCAGCCGTTCGAGATAGCCGCCGTCCTTCCAGTTGCCAGGCACGGGGACGGTGGACGGTTTTTGCACCAGCGCCCGGAGGCCCTGCGACTGGGTCGGAAAGCCGCCGTTGTCCTGTCGATAGTGTTTGAGCGCCTGCGCGATCACGGCGATGTCGTGGCGCGCGATAACGCGGCGCGCTTCGTCGGGACTGGACACGACTTTCGACACGATCAGCGCAATGAGAATGCCGGCAATCGCAATCGCGACCATGACTTCGAGCAGCGTGAAGCCGCGGCGGCGGCAAGCGCTCATGCCTTCGATTCCGGCACGGCGTTGAGTCCACATGGACATACCTGACTTTCCTCCTCGCGATATTGCCGGGCGCGGCTGGCCGGGCGATCATCGCCGGGCCCGTCACGGAACCGCACGGCGTGACACATGCGGTAAGGCGCTTTGCAGCACGACACGGCGACCCGGCATGGCAGCCCATTGTAATGTCCCCCGGCAACGCCGCCGCTATCACGCCCGCTTCAAGCCGCACTGAACCGGCCACGCTGCACATCGACTGCAAGCGCCGGAAGCCCGCCATCGAGGATATTCACCGCTTTACCTCGTCCGAACGCCTGGCCGACGTTCACGCGTCACAGGCTGCCGGTATCATACGAGCCGTTTGCGGTCGCGGTCGCGGTCCGCAGCCGCGCAAGCGCATCACCCGGCGCTCCTGCAAGCGAAAAACACGCTACCTGGAGCATCGTTCGGGGCGCTCCCCACCGCATATTCACTTGCTGCACCCGCTGTGCCGATGAAAAAGATCTGGTTCCGTACGATTGCCGCCGCCACGCTCGCGCTTGCCGATGCGAGCACGCTTGCGCACGCCGACTGCTTCGACGAAGCCGCCCAGTATTAGAAGGTGAATCCGCTGATCCTGCGTGCAATCGCCTGGCAGGAATCGCACAACCGGCCCGATGCGATGCGCAGGAATGCGAACGGTTCGACCGACTTCGGCGTCATGCAGATCAATTCCGTGCATCTGCCGACGCTCGCGCAGTACGGCATCTCGCGCAGTACGCTCATGGAGCCGTGCAAGAACGTCTATATCGCCGCCTGGCATCTGCGCCGGGAAATGAACAAATACGGCAACACGTGGACCGCAGTCGGCGCCTATCACTCCGAAACGCCGCCGCTGCGTGATCGCTACGCGCAGCAGATCGCTGAAATCCTGCGGCAATGGAATTTACTGAAGTAGGGCCCGGGTCGCTGGGTACGCCGCACAACCTGCGCGCCGCGCCCGCATGATGCACAATGCTGGCTAACCTTGGCACACCCGCCGGCATACCCGTTGGCACACCCGTTCGCCAACGCGTCGGCTCACGCCGCGCGCGCGGCCTGTTCCTGTTTTAAGTCTTTCTGATCCCCACACTGCGATGAACCAGCCGCCACTTCCCGTCACCGTGCTCACCGGTTTTCTGGGCGCGGGCAAGACCACGCTGCTCAACCATATCCTCGCGAATCGCGCCGGCCTGCGCGTCGCCGTGATCGTCAACGACCTCGCTGCGGTCAATATCGACGCTGCGCTCGTGCGCGACGCGGCTGCGCTGTCGCACCTCGAAGAAAAGCTCGTCGAGATGTCGAACGGCTGCATTTGCTGCACGCTGCGCGACGACTTGCTGAGCGAGATCCGGCGTCTTGCGCAGGAACAGCGTTTCGACGCGATCCTGATCGAATCGACCGGCATTGCCGAGCCCATGCCCATCGCCGAAACCTTCGCCTACGTCGACGACGACGGCACGTCGCTTGCCGACGTCGCCCAGCTCGACACGCTGGTGACCGTGGTGGACGCATTCAACTTCCTGCGCGACTACGCGTGCGCCGACGAACTCGCCGAACGCGGCCTCGCGTCCAACGAAGAAGATGACCGCACGATCGTCGAATTGCTGATCGAACAGGTGGAGTTCTGCGATGTGCTCGTCGTCAACAAGGCCGACCTCGTGAGCGAGGACGAACTCGCCCACCTGCAGCGCATTCTCGCGCGCATCAATCCGCGTGCCGTGCAGGTCGTGAGCCGTTTCGGCGCGGTGCCGCTGAACGAGGTGCTGAAGACGGGCCGCTTCGATTTCGAGGCCGCCGCGAGCGCGCCAGGCTGGCTCGCATCGCTTGAAGAACACGATCACGACCACGCTCATCGCAGCGAAGCCGACGAATTCGGCATCGGCAATTTCGTCTATCGCGCACGGCGGCCGTTCCATCCTGAACGGCTCTGGTCGCTGCTGCACGAAGAATGGAAGGGCGTGCTGCGCACGAAAGGGCTCTTCTGGCTCGCGACGCGCAACGACGTGGCCGGTTCGCTATCGCAGGCGGGCGGTGCGTGCCGTCACGGTCCGGCGGGTACGTGGTGGGCGGCACAGCCGCGCGAAAGCTGGCCGCAGGACGCCGCGCTGGAAAGCGAAATCGCGCGCGACTGGTACGGCGATCCGGCCGACGCGCACATTGGCGACCGGCGCCAGGAACTGGTGATGATCGGCGTCGATCTGGATCGTGCGGCATGGCAGGCGAAGCTCGATGGGTGCCTGCTCACCGATGCCGAATATGCGGCGGGCCCCGAAGCCTGGCGCACGTATAACGACCCGTTTCCGTATTGGGACGTCGACGACGACCATGATCACGATCACGATCACGAAAGCGGCGAAGGCGAAATCGTTCATCGCCCGCACTAAACCCCGCACTGAACCGGTCCATCGAGATGAAGAAATATGCCGCGCCATGCGGCATATTTCGCATCTCGCGTATGAACGGCATTAAAGGTATGAACGCCGCAAAAGCTACGAAAGCTACGAAAGCCGCAAAAACAAAACAGACGAAAAACCGGACAAAAACGCGGACGAAAAAAAACCCGCCAGGGGCGGGTGTCAACTCGAAGCGGCAATGCCTTAGCGCTTGTTGACGGCGTCCTTGAACGCCTTGCCAGCCGTGAACTTGACGGTCTTGGCAGCCGGAATCTTGATGGTTTCGCCCGTCTTCGGATTACGGCCGGTGCGTGCCGCACGCTTGCCCGAACCGAAGCTGCCGAAGCCGATCAGTTGAACCGCATCACCCTTCGACACCGATTTCTTGATCACGTCGAGGAGCGTGTCCAGCGTCTCGCCGGTTTGCGCTTTGCTTGCGCCCGTCTGTCCTGCGACGGCGTCGATCAGTTCCTGTTTATTCATTGAGAAGTTCCTTATCAGTTTAGGTTGACACGAACAGCGCGAACGCGCCGATTATACGGTCGCGTGCCGCGCTGTCGAGCAGCAACGGTTCCGGAGCTCCCCGGCGATTCGCGCCGTGGCGCGAATGAATGCTGTGCCGCGACGGCCGTGCTGCCGCTTCCCTGGGCGGCGCTTGCTATGATAGCGCAGCGCAAACCCAATAACGACAAGGGTTTCGACGATTTGCAACGGTATTCAGCCGAATTAGGTGGGGCACTCGGATTTGTTTGCGGCCGCCGCTCGAAAGAATGCCGTATTTCCGATTTCCAACACGCGCGCGTTGCGTCCAACCAACGCCCGGTAGCCGTTGCCCAGTGCCCGCAAAGCCATGCTGGGCGCGGCGGTTGCACTGCATCAACCGCACCGGTTCGCTGGATCAAGGCCGTTTTAGCGCGCCGAATTGTCCATTCGCGTTCCTTATGACCGCCATCCTCACACCCGCCACACTCGCTTTTCGCAACGACGGCACGCCGTTTTCCCCGCTTTACGATGATATTTATCACAGCGCGTCCGGCGCGCTCGCCCAGGCGGAAAGCGTATTTCTGCATGGCAACGCGTTGCCCGGGCGATGGCAAAACCGCCGGATTTTCACGGTAATGGAGACGGGTTTCGGCCTCGGCGTGAACTTCCTGACGACCTGGGAGGCATGGCGCGAAGATCCGTCGCGCTGCGAGCGGTTGCATTTTGTATCGGTGGAGAAGCACCCGTTTTCGCGTGAAGATCTGCGCACGGTTCTCGGTTCAGTGGTTGCGCACACATCGCTTGCCGCACGCGCGCAGGAACTCGCCGATGCCTGGCCGATGCTCGTGCCCGGTACGCACCGGCTCGAATTCGAGGGCGGCCGCGTCACGCTAACGCTTGTTTTCGGCGATGCGGTCGAAGCACTTCCCAAACTGTGGTTGCGTGCCGACGCGTTTTATCTCGACGGCTTTGCGCCCGCAAAAAATCACGAGCTCTGGTCGCAGACGATGTTCAAGGCGCTCGCGCGCGTGGCGGGCGAGGACGCCACATTCGCCACGTGGAGCTGCGCCGGAGAAGTCAAACACGCGCTCGTCGACAACGGTTTCGAATACCGCAAGATCGAGGGCTTCGGCTCGAAACGCGCCATGCTTGTGGGCCGTTTTGCACCGCGCTGGCGCGTGCGGCGTTACGAACCGCCGCTGCCCGTCGCCGTGCACGAGCGGCATGCGATCGTGGTGGGCGCCGGAATGGCCGGTTGCGCGCTCATCGAACGGCTCGCCGCACGCGGCTGGCGCGTCACGCTGATCGAGCGGCACGCCGCGCCCGCATCCGAAGCGTCGGGCAATCCGGCAGGCGTCTTTCATCCGCTGATTTCGCGCGACGACAGCAGCACGTCGCGCATCACGCGCGCGAGCTACCTCTATGCGCTGCGACGCTGGTCCGAACTCGAAGCGGCGGGCCTTGCAACGATGCGGACTCACGAAGGTCTGCTCCATATCGCCACCGACGACGAATCGCGCGCCGTTGCCGCAGCGCTCGAATCGTTCGCCTGGCCCGCCGAATACGCGCTTGCCGTTTCGCGCGAACGTGCCGGGCAGATCGCAGGCGTCGCGCTCGCGCAGGGCGGCTGGTTCTATCCGCTCGCAGGCGCGATCAGTCCGGCGGCCGTGTGCCGCGCGCAATGCGAAGCGGCCGGTGCGCACCTCGATGCGCATTTCGGCGTGAGCGTCGCGCGCATCGAACGCGCGGGCGACACATGGCGCGCCTTCGACGACAACGGTGCGCTGATCGCGCAAGCGCCGGTCATGATCTTTGCGAATGCACACGACGCCTCGCGCGCGGCCGCGCTCGACCATGCGCCGACGCGCCTCGTGCGCGGCCAGTTGACGCTCGTGGAGCACAGCCCGCTTGCCAGCCTGCGCGTGCCCGTGGTCGGCGAGGGCTACGCGCTGCCGCTCCCGGACGGCGTCACGCTGACCGGCGCCACCTACGAACTCGACGATGCAGACAACGCGATCCGCGAGGCCGGTCACGCCGAAAACCTCGAACGCGTCGCGCGGATGCTGCCGGCACTCGTTGCGGCACGCGATGCCGCGCGCGCCCACGACCTGGCCGGGCGCGTCGGGTTCCGCTGCGTGACGAGCGATCGTCTGCCGATGATCGGCCAACTCGGCGACGAAGCCGCCGCACGGCGCGACGCGTCGCGCCTCAGTGGAGCATGGCCGCTCGATTTGCCGCGCATGCCAGGGCTCTACGGCGCCTATGCGTACGGTTCGCGCGGGCTCGTGTGGGCCGCGCTCGGTGCGGAGCTGATCGCGTCACAACTGGAAGGCGAGCCGTGGCCGCTCGAGCGCGAACTCGCCGAACATGTCGATCCCGCGCGGTTTCTGCAACGTGCGCTGCGTCTGCGCAGCCTCTGATCACACCGGGCAGCCACCTGCGCCACGTTATCCACGCGAGCCTGTGGACAACCGCGTGAATTGCAGGTGAACCAGGTGTGTAATGCATGTGGACGTAAACGGGGTAACTCGCGGCACCCTGCCAGGGGACCAAAAGTTACTCATCGATCACAGCCGTCGCCGCACATGCTGTGCAACCGGTTGTGCGTTCGGCAAACAACTGATTTTCCATACTTATCCAGGGTTATCCACAGAAAATGAGGCCCCTTGTTAACTCTTACTACGTATACATACGGTAAACAGTAAACCCGAAGGTAAAGCCATCGCCGTCGCGCTTTGACTTCGTCTGTGGACGCGAGCGCCGTTCCCAAAAAGCTATGGCACAATCGGCCTTCTTCCTGCGTGTCGTGCTACCAAAACGGCCGATGCGTCCAAGGAACGGATGTCGCTTGTCCTGATCTCAATCGTGAGGAGGGCGAGCAGCGTTCGTTCATCCACGGCGGGCGCGCCTGGTGCGCACATACGCGCACAAGCGCCCGCAACGGCTGTCCGCCTTATCCGGCAACCGGGCGTAGTGCTTTCCGCAGTCGAATTCCAGCCGGCTCATTGCGCCCCGGCTGCTTGCCATCCGCGTTGCAAACCGTGTAACGGATGACGAATATCAAGTCATGTGGCACGCGGCTTGCCCGTGTGCCAGTCGTCGTCGAGCGATGTCGGATAGACGGACTGTCTTCTGCCAAGGAGAAGCCACCACGATGAAGTCGGCGTTTTCGTTCTTTCCCGCCTGGCCGTTGCAGTTCGATGGGATTTTCTGGGCCGGGCTCGCGCTGCTCGCCGCCGGACTGTGCGGCGAGTTGTGCTATCGCGCCTGGCGGCTGCCGCGCATTTCGGGTTACGCCGTCATTGGCCTGATTGCCGGATCGGCTGGCTTTGGTGTGATCGACGCCGACATGGCCGACAACGCGCGCCCGCTGCTCGACGTCGCGCTCGGACTGCTGCTGTTCGAACTCGGCAGCCGGCTCGACCTGCGCTGGATCCGCCGCAATCCCTGGCTGATCCTGTCGAGCCTCGCCGAAGCGACGCTCACGTTCGTGCTCGTGCTTGTCGTGCTGCTCTTTCTCAAAGTGCCGGTCATGATCGCGCTGGTGGTCGCGTCGATTGCGATGGCGACTTCGCCGGCAATGGTCATACAGCTCAAAACCGAATTGCGCGCCGAAGGGCAGGTGACGCAGCGTTTGCTAACGCTCACCGCGCTGAACAGCATGTATGCGGTGATCGTCGTCAAGCTCGCGTCCGGCTGGCTGCATCAGGAGATTTACGGCAATGTGTTCGCGACGATTCTTCAGCCGCTCTATCTGCTCGTCGGATCGCTGATTCTTGCGTACGCGCTCGCGCGCGCCTGCACGCTGTTCTATCGACGGCTCAGCCCGCAAGACGAGCATTCGTTCGTCGCGCTCTTCGGTCTCGTCCTGCTGGCGATTGCGATCTCGCACGTCCTCAAGCTGTCGACGATCCTGAGCCTGCTCGCCGCGGGCATCATCGTGAAGAACCTCGAAGCGCGTCCGCAATTGTGGCCGCAGCATTTCGGCACGGCGGGCTGGCTGCTCACCGTGATCCTCTTCGTGCTCACGCTCACGACGTTCGAATGGCACGACATCGTGGTCGGCGGCGTGGCGGCCGCGGGACTGATCGTGGCGCGGCTGGTTGCGAAGCTCGTCGGCGTGCTGATCTTTGCGCGGCCAAGCGGTCTCGAATGGAAGCAGGGCGTCGCGCTCGGTCTCGCGCTCACGCCGATGTCGGCGCTCGCGCTACTGCTTGCAGAGGATACCTATGAGCTTTACCCCAACTTCGATCCTCAATTGCGCGCGATCGTGATGTGCGCAATCGTCGTGCTGCAACTGCTGGGGCCGTGGCTCGTCTATCGAGCGCTTGCACTCGTGGGCGAACGGGGCGAGAAATGAACTGAGATGAACCGGGCGGCGCCGGTTCGTTTCCGCGTGCCGCTCATCATGCAACACCGCGTGCCGCAGCGACCGACGTTTCGCGCGGTGCGCCTGCAACAGGGGATGTCATGTCACTGGAATCATTTGTCGATTCGAAGCCGTTCACATTCGGCATCGAACTCGAAATGCAGATCGTCAACACGCACGACTACGATCTCACGAAGGCCGGCAGCGACCTGATGCGCCTCGTCAAGGACCAGCAGATCCCGGGCAATATCACGCCCGAGATCACCGAAAGCATGATCGAGCTGTCCACCGGCATCTGCACGACGCACGAGCAGGCGGTGACCGACCTGCGCAGGATCCGCGATACGCTCGTCGCCGCCGCGGATCGTCTGAACGTCGGTTTGTGCGGCGGCGGCACGCACGCGTTTCAGCAGTGGAGCGACCGGCGCATCGTCGATACGCCGCGCTTTCAATACCTCTCCGAGCTGTACGGATATCTGGCGAAGCAGTTCACGGTGTTCGGCCAGCACGTTCACATCGGCTGCCCCGATGCGGACAGCGCGCTGTTCCTGCTGCACTCGCTCTCGCGCTTCATTCCGCACTTTATTGCGCTTTCGGCGTCGTCGCCGTATGTGCAGGGCGTCGATACCGGATTTCACTCGGCACGGCTGAATTCGGTCTTCGCGTTCCCGCTGTCCGGCCGCGCGCCGTTCGTGCTGAGCTGGGAGGAGTTCAAGGACTACTTCTCGAAGATGGTCCACACGGGCGTGGTCAACAGCATGAAGGATTTCTACTGGGACATTCGCCCGAAGCCCGGCTTCGGCACGATCGAGGTGCGCGTGATGGATACGCCGCTTTCGGTCGAACGGGCCGCGGCCATTGCGTGCTACATCCAGACACTCGCGCGCCATCTGCTGATGGACCGGCCCATCGTGCCGCGCGAGGACGACTACCTCGTCTACACGTTCAACCGCTTCCAGGCGTGCCGCTTCGGGCTGGCCGGCACCTGCGTGAATCCGCAGACGGGCGAGCGGCAAACCATCTCGGAAGATATTCTCCGCACACTCGAGCAGATTGCGCCGCACGGCGAGGCACTGGGGGCGACCCGCGCGCTGACCGAAATCGGGTTGATTGCGCGCGGGCATGCCAACGACGCCACCTGGCTGCGGGGCGTGGTCGCCGAGGAGAAGTCGCTGCACGAAGCGGTTCGCCAGCAGTGCCTGCGCTGGCGCGCGTGAGCGTTGCGGCAGATCGTCCGGCGGCCGGCCCCGGGAGGGCTCCAGGGAGGGCGATCTGCCAGCATTTCGGGCACCGAACCGGCTCGGGCGTGCTGCGGGGCATGCAGCAGGGTGTGCAGAACCGCACTCTGTGAAAAAGATTTTTCGAGATATTACTCGGTCATTTCGCGATACTGCGGGGTTCTGATTGTTTCACTGGCGATGGGCAATCAGGCACGCGGCGCGAGCGAGCCGAGCGCCCATCTGCCTGTGGGTAACCGGGAAAATCGCTGAATACTCAAAGTCTTGCGCAAGTGACAGCCGTGCAGATTTTGATTGCGTTTATGCAAGAAATACGGGATAACCTGGGAACGTCCGATGCGGGTGCCGCGCGTCATCACGCCGCTGTCCGCCCGTCATCAGCGCGTTTATCAACGGGTTATCCACAGTCTCAGGTGGATAACTTAGCTGTGCGATTGGCTACTCTCGCATAAAATGTCGAATTGTCGTTGTACTCCCCGGAAGAGGACGGCGCTTGAGACCGTCGCGGCGAGAAAGAACGAATATGCGATGCGAGACCTTTTGGCGGTCACGCAAAGCGCCGATTTTTGAGATGGCATGCGATCCGGGTTGCCGGATGCGGCCTTTTCCATGAGGCCGTCGGCCTATGCAGCGGCCGACGATGCAGCGCAAGCTGCCAATAACCAGCGAAAGATTATGAGCGAAGGCGTATACGGAGAGCAGGCAGCCGGGCGGGTAACCCATAGCCTGTTGCGACTCAGCACGGCGATGCGGAGCCAGGCATGGGACTGGGCCGAAGGAGCAGGGCTCACGCCGACTCAGGGTGAAATTCTCGTGCTGCTGATGCAGCGCAAGGGGCCGATGCGCCTCGGCGAGATTGCCCGGGAAACAGCGCTGACCGCAGCGACGACCAGCGATGCAGTGAGCACGCTCGAAACGAAGGGGCTCGTCGAAAAGCGCCGCGCGCTCGACGACGGCCGCGCGCTCGCCGTGCGCCTCACGGCGCGTGGCCGCACGGCCGCGAAGAAGGCGGCGCAATGGCCGGACTTCCTCTCGAAGGCCGTGGGCACGCTGCGCGGCGACGAGCAGGCGGTGTTCTATCGCACCCTTTTGAAGACCGTCTATCAACTCGAAGTTCAGGAAGCCATCCCGCAGCACCGGATGTGCCTCACCTGCTCGCACTTCGAAGCCAGCAAGAATCCGAAGAAGACGCCGCATCATTGCCAACTGCTCGGCATCGACATGGCCGACACCGATCTGCGGCTGGATTGCTCGGTGTACGAACAGGCTGAAGCGACGACCCAGAAGAAAAACTGGAAGATCTTCGCGGTTTAAGTCGCGGAGTAAGTCGCAGAATAACGCGCGGAGTAGCGCGGTCTGTCTCGCGATGTAATGCAGGCGAGCGGCGGCGTCATGCCGCCGCTTGGCCCGTCTGGTATGGCTGTCCCCGGGGAATGAGCCGATGAATCGCGAAGTATTGGCGGTCCGCCATGTGTATTTCGAGGACCTCGGCAGCTTCGAGCGCGTGCTCGGCGAGCGCGGGCGGCCCGTCCGTTACGTGGACGTGGGCTTTGCGCGCGTCGGCGCGCTCAATCCGGTCGCGGCGTCGCTGATGGTCATACTCGGCGGGCCGATCAACGCCTGCGACGATGCGCGCTATCCCACCCTTGCGGCGCTCGCCGCACTGATCGAAAAGCGCATTCACGCCGGGCTTCCGACGCTCGGCATCTGCCTCGGCGCCCAATTGATCGCGCGCGTGCTCGGCGCGCGCGTCTATCGCGCGGCTGAAGCGGAAATCGGCTGGACGCCGCTCACGCTGACCGATGCCGGGCGCGCATCGCCGCTGCGTCATCTGGACGGCGCGGCGACGTCGATGCTGCACTGGCACGGCGATACGTTCGATTTACCGGCGGGCGCCACGCGTCTTGCCTTGACGCCGCACTGCGAGAACCAGGCCTTCGCATGGGGCAATCATGTGCTCGGCCTGCAATGTCATCCCGAAGTGCGCGCCGACCGCTTCGAGCCCTGGTTGATCGGCCATTCCGCTGAAATCGATCACGCGGGCGTCGACGTCAACGCGCTGCGCGCGCAAACGGCGCAGCATGGTCCGCATCTGGAACAGCAGGCGAGCCGCATGTTCGGCGACTGGCTCGATGCAGTCGATGCGCGCGCTGCCGGCGCGGATTCTGTGACCGCCACGGTCAATCGTCCCTGAGATTGCATTGAGCGTGCCGCGCCGGGCGCGAGCACCTGAAAAATCAGCGTGCTATTCTCGAACGCACCTTTTTCCCGTTCGAGTTTTCTTCCATGAGGCCGCTCTTCACTCCGATTGCACTGCGCGGCGTGACGCTCGCCAATCGCATCGTCGTCTCGCCGATGTGCCAGTATTCCGCCGCTCGCGGTGAGGCCAACGACTGGCATCTGATCCATCCGAACCGGGCTATCAAGTGCCGTTTGCGCAAGCGGTGAAACACGCCGCCGCAGGACTGGCGCTCGCAGCCGCGCGATCAGAAAATGCTCTTTGGCGAGACGACAATCGGACAGCGGCAGGCAGCGCGCGTTGTATGCGATTGCATGGGTTGAACGAAGATGGCGCGAACGTGTACGATGCCGGTTGTAGCGCGCGAGGCGCTGCACGAACGCGGCGCCGACACGGCGCCGCGTTTGCGTAGAGAGGCGGGTGCAGCACGAGAGCGCACGAAAGAGCACGTTCGACGCACATTCAGCGCACCGCTCGCCGCAGCAGGGATAGTCTCGCTAGTACCTTCACGAGGATGCATTCAATGAGTGTACGCAGGATCGTCGTGCGCCAGTCGGGCGTACACGGTAAGGGCGTGTTTGCGACAGCGCCGATCGAGGCGGGCGCGCGCCTGATCGAATATAAGGGCGAGCGCATTTCCTGGAAGGAGGCGTTGCGGCGCCACCCGCACAATCCGGACGACCCGAACCACACGTTCTATTTCGCGCTCGATGACGGCGACGTCATCGACGGCAAGGTGAAGGGCAACAGTGCGCGCTGGATCAATCATTCGTGCGCGCCGAATTGTGAAGCGGAAGAGATCGACGGCCATGTGTACATTCATGCGCTGCACGAAATCGCCGAAGGCGAGGAACTGTTTTACGACTACGGTCTCGTGATCGACGCAAAACAGACCCGCAAGCTCAAGCGCGAATACGAATGCCGCTGCGGCGCGCGCAAGTGCCGTGGCACGATGCTCGCGCCGCCGGAAAAAGAAAAGGGCAAGGAGAAGGGCGTAAAAGCGGGCAAGCCGGGGAAAAGCAAAAAGAAGAAGTGATCGCCGCGATTACGCTGTGCGCGAATCAAAAAAGGGCCGCTGGTTGAACAGCGGCCCTTGTTGTTTGTAACGGCGGTTTGCAACGGTGGTTTTATATGGCGATGAATGACGCGTGCGGCTCAGATATCGACCGGCGTCTGCCTGGGTGCCTGCCTGGGTGCCTGCGTGGGTGCCTGCGTAGGTGCCTGATTTGGCGCCTGATTCGGCGACGGTTTCGCCGCCAGGGTGGCTTTCTGATGATGTTTATCGGCCGACGCCTCACTGCCCGCATCGGCCGGTCCGCGTTGCGCGAGCGGGATGCGAACGATGAAACGCGCGCCGCCCTCCGGGGCATCTTCGTAATGCACGCTGCCGCGATGGAGCGCCATGATGTCGTGAACGATGGCAAGGCCAAGACCCGCGCCGCTGTCCACGCCGCTTTCGGTCTGGCCGTCGCCGCGGAAAAAGCGCTTGAAGAGATCGGCTTGCTGCGCGGGCGGCACGCCGCGCCCGTTGTCCTCGACGACGATCTCGGCCATCGGCGTGTTGTCGGCCACGCTCTGCGTCACGCTGACCGTGATGCGCCCGCCGTCGAGCCGCGCGGGCGGCAGGTACTTGAGCGCGTTGTCGAGCAGATTCGCAATCACTTCGCGCAGCAGCACCGGGTTGCCGCGCGCCATCAGCGGCGCGTCGTTTTCGGGCGCGTCGAGGCGCTGGAAGCCGAGGTCGACGTGGCTTGCCAGTGCGCGCGGCACCCATTCCGCGCCGGTTTCGAACGCAAGCGCGGCGACGTCGATATCGACAAAACGCGCCGCCTGTTCGGACGGTTCCGCACGCGCAAGCGAGAGCAACTGGTTCGACAGACGCACCGCGCGGTCGGCGGCCGCGCGCAGTTCGCGCACCGCATTGGTGACCTGCTGCGGCTCGCGCGCCGTGGCGGCCTGCTCCGCGTGCAGCTTCACGGCGGTCAGCGGCGTGCGCAACTGATGCGCGGCGTCGGCGATGAATTTACGCTGCGCATCGAGTGCGGTCTTCAGGCGGCCGAGCAGTGCGTTGAGCGCGCCGGTAAGCGGCCGGATCTCGACGGGCACGTACGTCTCGTCCACCGGTTCGAGCGACGTGTGCGTCTGGCGATTCAGCGAGTCGGCGAGATCGGTGAGCGGGTTGAGCTGCTGATTCACGACGCGCCATACGATCGCCCAGCCGGCGAGCAGCAACAGCAGGAGCGGCATCATGATCGCGACGAGAAACTCGGCGGCGATGCTGGAGCGCAGGTGCACGGGCTGCCCGACTTCGACGACGATCGGATTGCCCGTGGGTTGATCCACGCGCACCTGTGCGACGCGTAATTGCACGCCCTGATACTCCGTATCGAACACGTAGGCGTAGTGCATGCGCCGCACATTCGTGCCCTGAAGCGGCATGTTGTGATCGCCGGCGATTTCCGTGTTGCCGTCGCTGATGCGATAGACGAGGCGCTCGATCGGATCGGAGAACATGGCCTGCGCGAGCGGCGGCACGGTGACCGCCGCGTCGGGTCCGGCGATCTGGATCTGCTTCGAAACGGCGGTTGCGAGGTCGGCGAGCGAGCGGTCCACCACGTGCTGCGTGTACTGCCACGCAAGCCAGTAGGCGACGAGGCCGCTCATCAGCGCAAGCAGCGACAGCGGCGCGGCCAGGCGGCGCAGCAGCGTACGGCGCAGACTGTTTGCGGCCGGATAGGACATGATGGTTTCGAGCGATGAATGAATCGGATGCGCCCGGCAGCCAGCGTGCGTCGCGCTTTTTACACGCGTTGCCTGCATTGCGTCCAGCGCATGCATCGCGCGCGGCGTGTCGTGCGACCTGAAGTGCAGCCCTGAAGTGCGGCCGCGAATTCGCTCATTGTACGCGGGCCACCGCACAGACGGCACGGCAGGCGCGCTGGCGAGCGGTCCGGCGTTGCGCCGGACCGGCAGGGGAAATGGCAGCCTCAGGCCGTCTGGCGAATTTCCTGCAGCAGATAGCCGAAGCCGCGCACGGTGACGATTTCGACGCGGCAGTTTTCGAGCTTCTTGCGCACGCGGTGCACGTAGACTTCGATCGCGGTGTCGCCGAGATCGCCGCCGAAGTGCGTGAGATGGTCCTGAAGCTGCGCCTTGCTGACGACGCGGCCATGACGCAGCAGCAGCATTTCGAGCACGGCGAATTCGCGCGGCGAGAGTTCGAGCGGCTTGTCTTCGTTGAAGATACGGCGATCGACGCCCGAAAGACGCACGCCGCCAAGCGAAACTTCGGGGCGCGGCACGTCGCCGTGCGGACCGCTGCGGCGCATCACGGCGCGAATGCGCGCTTCGAGTTCCGCGGGTTCGAACGGTTTGAGCATGTAGTCGTCGGCGCCCGAATTCAGGCCCTGGACGCGGTCATTCAGCTCGTCGCGTGCGGTGAGGATAATGACGGGCGTGTGCCGGTTGCTTTGGCGGAAACGCGCGAGCAGCGTCATGCCGTCGATGCCGGGCAGACCGAGGTCGAGGATCACGAGTTCATGGCGATTCTGCGTGAGGGCCTGCTCGGCGAAGATGCCGTCGTGAACCATGTCCACCGTGAAGCCGGCTTGCTCGAGGCTGGACTGGATACCGCGTGCGATGGGGCGGTCGTCTTCGATCAGAAGGAGTCGCATGGGATTCGCTCAAGTACAAATGGGTTTAGCGTATGAGGCACGCAGTTCGCGAAGCGCCGCTCGATGCAGGTGATCTGCACGACAGCCAGCGGCGCCGCGTGCAACGATTGCGCGAGTCACGATCAACATGTCCGATATTTCGATTACCGAACTCGAAGCCGCGATTAACTTCTGGCGCAACCGCTCGCCCTCGCGTGGCGACGAACTCTCGTTGTGCAAGGAAGCTGGCGCGCTTTCCAAGCCGTATGCGCTGATGATTGTACAGCGTCAGAACACCATGTCGGCGGAACGTTTGGACCCCATTGCCCGAGCCGCCTGGGAATCTTACGTATCCCTCAAGGATGGCCTTCAACCTTGAAGGTTTGGGAACTTCTCACCCTGCATTCAGCTTTCAAACGGCGCAGGCTCACACACTGAGCGGACCTGGCGCAATCGAGTCGATAAAGCGCGCGAGCGCAATGTCGCGTGCCGTAAGGCCGTCGGCTTCATGCGTCGACAGCGTAATTTCGACGCGGTTATAAACATTGAACCACTCGGGATGGTGATTCATCTCCTGCGCCTTGATGGCGATGCGCGTCATAAAGCCGAACGCTTCGTTGAAATCGGCGAAGCGGAAGGTGCGCGCAATGGCGTCGCGGCCCGCGACGGACTGCCAGCCGTGAAGATCTGCGAGCTGGGTGGCGCGCTCTTCTGATGTGAGGCGGTTGATCATGTCTGCACCTGTCATGGAGTGGGCGCCCGCCCGGCGTTTGGGGCTGTGCGGGCACCGGACACCGCGCGAGACCCGCGCGCGCGGGTGGCGCGCGGACGAATGGCGGTAGATCGACTATTTTTTCACGGATATCGGCAGGGTGCGAGCGCTCCCGCGAGACGGCAAGACCGCACCGCCCGGCTTCGCAGGAATGGGGCCCGGCTATGGCGCGTCATGCAATAATCGCGCATTAATAACCGGATTCGTGCGTAATTTCGTCATGCTGGAACTCGATCACTTTGATCTCGCGCTGCTCGACGTGCTGCAGCGTTTTGGCCGTGCGACGCACCAGCAGCTCGCGGAGCGGGTGCCGCTCTCGCCGTCGCAGATCGGCAGGCGGTTGCAGCGGCTGGAGGCAACGGGCGTGATCGACGGCTTTCGCGTCGTGCTGCGGCCCGAAAAGCTCGGGCTCGGCGTCACGGCGTTCACGAGCCTGAAGCTGAAACATCATGGGGATTCGGTGATGGAGCAGTTCCGGCAGCAGATCGACATGCTGCCCGAAGTGCTGGAATGCCATGCGGTGGTGGGCGACGCCGATTATTTGCTGCGGATCGTCGCGCCGGATCTGAACGCGCTGTCGTCGTTCGTGATGAAGAAACTGATGCATGTGACCGGCGTCGACAGCGTGCGCTCGAACATCGTGCTCACCACGTTCAAGCGCAACGGGCCGCTGCCGCTCGGGCATCTGGAGCCGGGCGCGTCCGCGCCCTGACTCCGCGGCCTTTATCCACGCGTTATTCCGCGGCCTGACGCAACGCATCAGGGCGGTATTTCAGGCCCGCATTTCAGGCCCGCATTTCACGCCGCTACCGGCGCATTGAGCAGATCGACGTAGGCACGCGCCACAAGATCGCTTTCCGCGACGCCGAGCTTTGCGAACATCGCGTGCGCCTCGGCTTCGCCGCCTTGCTCGTCGTCATCGGGTGCGAGCACCACTTCCAGTTCGACGAAATCGCCCAGGCCGTCCACGCGGTCCAGATGGATGCGCGTGCGGCCCGCCAGATACACATGGCGCTCCTTCGAGACGATCCCGCGCGTGGTCAGCGCCGTGGCGAGCAGCGCATGCATCGCTTCGGCGTTCGCGACCGGGCTGCGCGTGTAATACGAGACTTTCGGACCGTCGCGGTCGTCGCGCTGATAAAAGATCAGCTCGGGCGGCGTGCCGTCGTCGAACTGGCGCAGCTTCAGCCGGCCGCGGGGCACGTCGTAGAAAAAGTCCTGTTGGCGAAAGATCAGCGGCGCGTCGGATGCAAGCTGGGCGGCACGCGCACGCAGCGCGTCGAAGTCGCGGGCGCGGGCTTTGATTTCGATGTTGCGGGCCATGCAGGGCTCCTGTGGAACGAGGTAACGATGAGCGGGGCACGAAACGCGCCGCGCCTAACCGGATCGTCCGGCTTCGACGGGTCATCGACCGGAGAGAGACGGGTGATCGGCGCGGGCGAACATCGAATCTAGCAAACCTTGCGTGACGACGCCGTTACACCGCCGATGTCTTCGCGCCTGGTGCGCGCTCGTTGCGTACTCGTTGCGTACTCGTTGCGTACAGCGGCGCTCTCATGAGCGCGGCTCATATCGCCCACTGCGTTTCGATGGCCTTGAGCGCCGCAGCGATGGCGGGCTCGTTGCGGCGCGACGCGAGCGTGATGAAGGTGAGTTCGGTGGGCACCGTTACGCCTTCGACGATCGTCAGCGCGTGCGCATGCGCCTCCGCAATGGCGATGGAATCGCGCGCGAGCGTCAGCCCGACGCCCGATTTCACGAGGTCGAGCATCGACGGCTCCTGATCGACTTCCGCGACTTTCACGGGTTTTGCGTCGACCGCCTCGAAAAGATGCGTGAGCAGACGATTGTGCGCGGAGGCGGGCGGCGTCCAGATCCACGGCAAGGCGGCGAGCGCGCGCCAGTCGCGCGCGCCTTTTACGCGGTCTTTCCAGCCTGCGGGTGCGAGCACGCGGTACTGGAAGCGCGTGAGTGTGATGGCGTGGAAAGTATCGGCGTCCGGGCCCGGCTGGCCGATGTAGTAGCCGACATCGAGCTCGCGCGCGCGCACCTGGTCGAGCACCCAGCCCGACATGCCGTGGCGCAGCGCGGTTTCGATCTGCGGCCAGGTTTCGACGAGTTGGTGCAGGAACCCGCCGAGGCGCAGAAACGCCGGGTCGAGGATCGTGCCGATGCGCAGCTTGCCGCGCACTTCGTGACGCAGTGCAGCAGCGGCGCGCTGGACGTCGCCTGCTGCGGCGAGCGCGCGCTCGGCGTGCGGCAGCAGCGCCTGGCCGTCGCGCGTGAGCGCGAGGCCGTGAGCGGTGCGCGTGAAGAGCGTCACGCCGAGCGCTTCCTGCAAGTGCTTGATCTGCAGGCTCACGGCCGGCTGGGTCAGATGCAGGTGCGTGGCGGCGCGCGTGAGGTTGCCCTCGCGTGCGACCGTGACGAACGCGCGAAGCAAGGTCAGGTCCATATCCTGATATTAGCCCGCCTTATATCGCTGTTGAGCATTAATCATTGGATTGCGGCGCGTATTGCCGATTAGGCTTCTGATTACCCAGACGGTGAGGTGTGTGGTCGCATGCCGACCGAGCGCGAATACCACACACAACGCCGCACATTCTTCCAACAAACGAGGCATCCATGGGCGAGACACATCTGAACGAAACCGGCGTTCGCACGCTGACGCATTTCATCGGCGGCAAGCCGCTCGACACCAAAAGCGAGCGTTACGCCGACGTTTTCAATCCCGCGCTCGGCAAGGTGAGCGCGCGCGTGCCGCTCGCGAGCGTGGCCGACGTGAACGCGGCCGTCGCCGCAGCCGAGGCCGCATTCCCGGCGTGGAGCGAGATGGCGCCCGTCAAGCGCGCGCGCATTCTGTTCAAGTTCAAGGATCTGCTCGACCAGCACCACGACGAACTCGCCGAGCTGATCACGCGCGAGCACGGCAAGGTGTTTTCGGATGCGAAAGGCGAGGTCATGCGCGGCATCGAGGTCGTCGAATTCGCGTGCGGCATTCCGAACCTGCTGAAGACCGACTTCACCGACCAGATCGGCGGCGGCATCGATAACTGGAACCTGCGCCAGCCGCTGGGCGTCGTGGCCGGCGTCACGCCGTTCAACTTCCCGATGATGGTGCCGTGCTGGATGTTCCCGGTCGCGCTCGCGTGCGGCAACACGTTCGTGCTGAAGCCTTCGGAGCGCGATCCCTCGGCATCGCTTCGCCTCGCCGAACTGCTCAAGGAAGCGGGCTTGCCCGATGGCGTGTTCAACGTCGTCCACGGCGACAAGGTGGCCGTGGACGCGCTGCTTGCGCACCCGGACGTCGCGGCGCTTTCGTTCGTCGGCTCGACGCCGATCGCCGAGTACATCTATACGGAAGGCGCAAGGCACGGCAAGCGCGTGCAGGCGCTGGGCGGCGCGAAGAATCACCTTGTCGTGATGCCCGACGCCAATCTCGATCAGGCCGTCGACGCGCTGATCGGCGCGGCCTATGGTTCGGCGGGCGAGCGCTGCATGGCGATTTCGGTGGCGGTGGCCGTGGGCCATGTCGCCGACGAACTGATCGAGCGTCTTACGCCGCGCGTGAAGGCGCTCAAGATCGGCAACGGCATGGACAGCGCGTCGGAGATGGGGCCGCTCGTGACGGCGGCGCACCGCGAGAAAGTGAAGGGCTATATCGATGCCGGCGTGAAGGCGGGCGCGAAGCTCGTGGTCGACGGCCGCGCGCATGCGCCCGAAGGTCAGGAAGACGGTTTCTTCCTCGGCGGCACGCTGTTCGACAACGTGAAGACCGATATGACGATCTACAAGGAAGAGATCTTCGGTCCGGTGCTTGCGGTGGTGCGCGTGCCCGACTTTGCGAGCGCCGTCGAACTCATCAACGCGCATGAGTTCGCCAATGGCGTTGCGCTCTTTACATCGGATGGCGGCATCGCGCGCGCGTTCTCGCGGCAGATCAAGGTCGGCATGGTGGGGATCAACGTGCCGATTCCGGTGCCGATGGCGTGGCATTCGTTCGGCGGCTGGAAGCGCTCGCTGTTCGGCGACCATCATGCTTACGGCGAAGAAGGCGTGCGTTTTTACACGCGCTACAAGAGCATCATGCAGCGCTGGCCGGACAGCATCGCCAAGGGCGCGGAATTCACGATGCCCGTCGCGAAGTAAGCGTCCGCGTAACGCTTGCAGTGAACAGGCGGCGGCGTGTGCCGACGCCTGCAAAAATACAGTCGGCATGTAACGCAGCGGGTCCGCACGGCGGCCCGCCTGCGCCGGACCGGATGGGAGACAAAAATGCCAGCAACGAGCGAAGCAACTCGTGCATCGTCGTCCTCGCGTCGCCTCGAAGGCGAATTCGATTATGTGATCGTCGGCGCTGGCACCGCGGGTTGCGTGCTCGCCAACCGTCTGAGCGCCGACCCCAACATCTCCGTGCTGCTGCTCGAAGCGGGCGGCAAGGACGACTATCGCTGGATTCACATTCCGGTCGGCTATCTCTACTGCATCGGCAATCCGCGCACCGACTGGCTCTATAAAACCGTTGCCGAAGCAGGCCTGAACGGACGCACGCTCTCCTATCCGCGCGGGCGTGTGCTGGGCGGATCGTCGTCGATCAACGGCATGATCTACATGCGCGGCCAGCGTGAGGATTACGACGCGTGGGCGCGCGCATCCGGCGATGCAGGGTGGTCGTGGGAATCCGTGCTGCCGGTGTTTCGCAAAAGCGAGGACTATCACGGCGGCGCGAGCGAATTTCACGGCGCGGGCGGCGAATGGCGCGTCGAGAAACAGCGGCTCAAGTGGAAGATTCTCGAATCGTTCGCGCAGGCGGCGCAGGAGCAGGGCATTGCCGCCACCGACGATTTCAATCGCGGCGATAACAGCGGCGTCGGCTATTTCGACGTGAACCAGAAACGCGGCGTGCGCTGGAACGCGTCGAAGGCGTTTTTGCGCGCCGCGATGAAGCGGCCAAACATGACCGTCGTGACGGGCGCGCTCACCGAACGCGTGATCTTCGAAGGACGCAGATGCGTTGGCGTCGAATATCGCGGCGGCGAGGTCGCTGATGTCGCTTACGTCGCTCGGGTGCGCGGCGAAGTGATCCTGAGTGCGGGCGCGGTGAATTCGCCGCAATTGCTCGAACTCTCCGGCATCGGCGATGCGCGGCGGCTCGCGTCGCTCGGCATCGGCGTCGTGCAGGATCTGCCCGGCGTGGGCGAGAACCTGCAGGACCATTTGCAACTGCGCATGGCGTATCGCGTAGACGGTGTGCGCACGCTCAACACGGCGTCGGCGCACTGGTGGGGCAAGCTGAAAATCGGCCTTCAATACGCGCTGTTTCAAAGCGGGCCGATGTCGATGTCGCCGTCGCAGCTCGGTGCGTTCGCCAGGTCCGATCCAGGCGAGCCCGCGCTCACGCGCCCCGACCTCGAATATCACGTGCAGCCGCTTTCGCTCGACCGTTTCGGCGAGCCGCTGCACCGCTTCAATGCATTCACCGCATCGGTCTGCAATTTGCGGCCCACGTCGCGCGGCAGCATCCACATCGTTTCTGCCGATCCGGCAACAGCGCCCGCTATCGCGCCGAATTACCTTTCTACCGATTACGACCGGCACGTCGCCGCCAATGCGTTGCGTCTCACGCGCCGCATTGCGGCGTCGCCCGCGCTCGCGCGCTACAAGCCGCGGGAAATTTTGCCCGGCGTGGCGTTCCAGACCGAAGAACAACTGGTCGAAGCGGCGGGTAAGGTCGGCACGACGATCTTTCATCCGGTGGGCACCTGCCGCATGGGCCGCGCCGACGACGCCGACGCTGTCGTCGATTCGCGCCTGCGCGTGCGCGGCGTGACGGGCTTGCGCGTGGCCGATGCATCGATCATGCCGTTCATCACGTCGGGCAACACGAATTCGCCGACGCTAATGATTGCCGAGCGCGCGGCGGCGATGCTGCTCGCCGATCGCAACGAGGGCGCGAACGCACGCGTCGATTCCGCCGCGCATATGACGGAAGTGTGAACGCGGTAGTGTAAAAACGGACGTTTGAAGCGGACGCGAAGGGCGCGAAGCGCATTGAGCGCGACGCGGGATGAAGTGTTTGCCCCATAAGTGCAAATCCCAATGATTGCGGTGCATCATTGGCGCGACAATGCGCGGGAGCGGGCAGAGCGCAGACAGCGCGCCGCGCCTTTACTACGCGTGGAAGGGGACATGATTCTCAGCGACACGATTCTGGAGACGCGCGGACTGACCAAGCAGTTCAAGGGCTTTACGGCCGTGAACGGCGTGAATCTGCGCGTGTGCCGCGGCACGATCCACGCGCTGATCGGACCCAACGGCGCAGGCAAGACCACCTGCTTTAATCTGCTCACCAAATTTCTTGAGCCGAGCGCGGGGCGCATCGTATTCAACGGTGTCGACATCACGCATGAGCGGCCCGCGCAGATCGCGCGGCGCGGCATCATCCGGTCGTTTCAGATTTCCGCGGTGTTTCCGCACCTCACGGCGCTGCAGAACGTGCGCATCGGCTTGCAGCGCTCGCTTGGCACCGCTTATCACTTCTGGAAAAGCGAGCGCACGCTCGCCGAACTCGATGACCGCGCAATGGATCTGCTCACGCAGGTCGGCCTGACCGACTTCGCCGCTGTGCCGACCGTCGAACTCGCTTACGGACGCAAGCGCGCGCTCGAAATCGCCACGACGCTCGCGATGGAACCCGAACTGATGCTGCTCGACGAGCCCACGCAGGGCATGGGCCACGAGGACGTGGACCGCGTGACGGCGCTTATCAAGAAGGTTGCGAGCGGGCGCACGATCCTGATGGTCGAGCACAACATGAACGTGATTGCGGGCATCTCCGACACGATCACCGTCCTGCAACGCGGCGAAGTGCTGGCGGAAGGCAGCTACGCCGAAGTGTCGAAGAATCCGCTCGTGGCCGAAGCCTATATGGGCAGCGCGGACGCGACCCTCGTCGGAGCCCACGCATGAGCACCGTGACGGAAAACGAACACGTCGACGCCGCCGCCGTGGCGGGCGAGCCCGCGCTCGCGATCTCGGGGCTGCAAACCTGGTACGGCGAATCGCACATCCTGCACGGCGTGGATCTCTCCGTGGCGCGCGGCGAAGTCGTCACGCTGCTCGGGCGCAACGGGGCCGGGCGCACGACCACGCTGCGCGCGATCATGGGCCTCACGGGACGCCGCACGGGGTCGATCCACATCGGCGGGCGCGAGACGATCCATATGCCCACCTATCGCATCGCGCATTGCGGCGTCGGCTATTGCCCGGAGGAGCGCGGCATTTTTTCGAGCCTCTCGTGCGAGGAGAACCTGCTGCTGCCGCCGCTCGTGAACGCCGGCTCGAACGGCATGTCGCTCGACGAGATCTACTCGATGTTTCCGAATCTCGCGGAGCGCCGTCACAGCCAGGGCACGCGCCTTTCCGGCGGCGAGCAGCAGATGCTGGCCGTCGCGCGCATCCTGCGCACGGGTGCGAATCTGCTGCTGCTCGACGAGATCTCCGAAGGCCTTGCACCCGTGATCGTGCAGACGCTCGCGCGCATGATTCTCACGCTCAAGGCGCGCGGCTACACGGTCGTCATGGTCGAACAGAACTTTCGCTTCGCTGCGCCGCTGGCCGACCGGTTCTACGTGATGGAGCACGGCCGTATCGTCGAGCACTTCGGCGTCGCCGAACTCGAGGGCAAGATGCCCGTGCTGCACGAACTGCTAGGCGTCTAGCGTTCCGGGTTTCGGATTGCGCGCGGCGCGCGGCGCGCGGCGCGAGGCGCGAGGCGCCGCACGCGACAAGTCTTGCCGCAATTTGCTGCTTTGATGTATCGATTCGATGTTTCGATCCGGCTTATCGCTTCGATAACTATGACCATGCAACCAAAGAAGGAGACTGCAATGAGGAAAACGACGTTCGCGCGGCTCGCGGGCCTGATCACCGCCGCAGCGGCATCGATGACGCTTGGCGCAGGCAACGCGCAGGCTGCTGGCGACACGGTGAAGATCGGCTTCATCACGGACATGTCGGGACTCTATGCGGACGACGACGGCCCGGGGGGGCTCACGGCGATCAAGATGGCGATTGCCGACTTCGGCGGCAAGGTGCTCGGCAAACCGATCGACCTCGTGTACGCGGACCACCAAAACAAGGCGGACATTGCAGCGTCGAAGGCGCGCGAGTGGATCGACCGCGACGGCATCACCTTGCTGTTCGGCGGTACGAACTCGGCGGCGGCGCTCGCGATGAACGACGTCGCGAAAGAGAAAAAGAAGGTGGTGTACGTCAACACCGGCGCGGGCACGGACGATCTCACGAACAAGCAGTGCACGCCGTACACGATTCACTACGGTTACGACACGGTTGCGCTCGCAAAGGGCACCGGCCTTGCGGTGGTCAAGCAGGGCGGCAAGTCCTGGTTCTTCCTGACCGCCGACTACGCGTTCGGCAAGTCGCTGGAAAAGAATACGGCCGACGTCGTCAAGGAGAACGGCGGCCAGGTGGTCGGCGAGGTGCGCCATCCGCTTTCCGCGTCGGACTTCTCGTCGTTCCTGCTGCAGGCGCAGTCGTCGAAGGCACAGATTCTCGGCCTCGCTAACGCGGGCGGCGACACGGTCAACGCGATCAAGGCCGCGAAGGAATTCGGCATCGACAAGACGATGAAGACCGCCGCGCTGCTGATGTTCCTGCCCGACGTGAAGAGCCTCGGGCTCGACACGACGCAGGGCCTCGTGCTGACGACCGGCTGGTATTGGGACCAGACCGATGCGTCGCGCAAGTGGGCGCAGCGTTATTACGACCAGACGAAGAAGATGCCGTCTGAACTTCAGGCCGCCGACTATTCGTTCACCATGAATTACCTGAAGGCGGTGCAGGCGGCGGGTACGACCGACCCGGACAAGGTCATGGCGAAGCTGAAGAGCACCAGGATCAACGACTTCTATACGCAGGGCGGCTATATCCGCCAGGACGGCGTGCTGATTCACGACATGTATCTCGCGCAGGTCAAGAAGCCGTCGGAGTCGAAGAGCCCGTGGGATCTCTACAAGATCGTCGCGACGATCCCGGGCGATCAGGCCTATACGTTGAAGAAGGACAGCACCTGCGCGCTCTGGAAGTAAGCGTATTTGCGATCTGGCATGACCCCATGCGGCGCACGCAAGGCGCCGCGTGGGGTCCTGAGTGCGCACAACCGTTAATGGCGGCTTTCATGACGATCTTTGGCATTCCGCTGCCGGCAATGCTGAGCCAGTTGTTGCTCGGGCTCGTGAACGGGTCGTTCTACGCGATCCTGAGTCTCGGTCTCGCGGTGATCTTCGGCATGCTCAACGTGATCAACTTTGCCCACGGCGCGTTGTTCATGCTGGGCGCGATGCTCACGTGGATGGGCCTTGCGTATTTCGATCTGCCGTACTGGGTGATGCTCGTGGCCGCGCCGCTGGTGGTGGGCGCGTTCGGCATCGTGATCGAGCGTACGATGCTGCGCTGGCTTTACCGGCTCGATCATCTGTACGGACTCCTGCTGACTTTCGGCATCACGCTCGTCGTGGAAGGCGTGTTCCGTGCGATCTACGGCTCCTCCGGCCAACCTTATGACGTGCCGGAGTTGCTCTCCGGCGCAACCAATCTCGGCTTCATGTATTTGCCGAACTATCGCGCGTGGGTGGTCGTCGCTTCGCTTGCCGTGTGCTTCGCGACCTGGTTCATCATCGAGAAGACGCGGCTTGGCGCCTATTTGCGCGCAGGCACGGAAAACCCGAAGCTCGTCGAGGCGTTCGGCATCAACGTGCCGCTCTTGATCACGCTCACCTACGGCTTTGGCGTCGCGCTTGCGGCATTCGCAGGCGTGCTGGCCGCGCCGGTGATTCAGGTGTCGCCGCTCATGGGCCAGCCGATGATCATCACCGTGTTCGCCGTGGTCGTGATCGGCGGCATGGGATCGATCATGGGTTCTATTCTCACTGGCCTGCTGCTGGGCGTGATCGAGGGCTTCACGCGCGTGTTCTGGCCCGAAGCGTCAGCAACGGTGGTGTTCGTGATCATGGCGATCGTCCTGCTGATTCGCCCGGCAGGCCTCTTCGGCAAGGAACGGTGATGCAAAGAAAAGCGCTTTATGGACTGCTGCTGATCGGCCTGATCGTTGCGCCGTTTGCGGGTGTGTATCCGCTCTTCGTGATGAAGGTGCTGTGTTTCGCGCTGTTCGCCGCGGCATTCAATCTGTTGATCGGCTACACGGGATTGCTCTCGTTCGGTCACGCGATGTTCCTCGCGACCGCGGGCTATCTGACCGGCTATACGATGCAGTCGCTGAACTTCACGCCCGAACTTGGCGTGCTGGCCGGCACGGCGGCCGCAACGCTGATCGGCGTCGTGACCGGCTTGTTCGCGATCCGTCGACGGGGCATCTACTTCTCGATGGTGACGCTCGCGCTCGCGCAGATGGTCTATTTCCTCTACTTGCAGGCGCCGTTTACGCACGGCGAGGACGGCTTGCAGGGCGTGCCGCGAGGCAATCTGTTCGGGGTGCTGCCGCTCGCGTCGGATCTCGTGCTCTATTACGTCGTGCTCGTCGTGATGGTGCTCGCGTTCTTGCTGATCGCGCGCATCGTACATTCGCCGTTCGGACAGGTGCTGGGCGCAATCAAGGAGAACGAGCCGCGCGCGGTTTCACTCGGCTACGACACCGACCGCTTCAAGCTGCTCGCCTTCGTGCTGTCGGCGGGGCTTGCGGGACTCGCCGGTTCGCTCAAGGTGCTCGTGCTCGGCTTCGAGACGCTTGGCGACGCGTACTGGACGCTGTCCGGGCTCGTGATCCTGATGACGCTCGTCGGCGGCATGGGGACGGTTTTCGGACCCATCGTCGGGGCGGCGCTGATCGTTTCGCTCGAGGACCGGCTGGGCGATATCGGCACGGCGCTGGCGTCCGTCACGGGCGTTGGCTGGTTCAACTCGCTTGGCGAGTCGGCGACGATCGTTATGGGCCTTATTTTCATCGCGTGCGTGCTGGCATTCCGGCGCGGCATTGTCGGCGAGATTGTTGCGCGTGCAAGGATCTTGCGAGCGTGAGTTAGCGCGTTTGCTTTGTTGTGCGTGCGGCTTACGCTGTGTTTGCGCTGCGTTTGCGTTGTGATATGCCGGTGTTTTCGTCGCGTGCGTGATCGAGATCGGGGCGCGCCAATTCGGTGCCGCGCTGCATCACTAGGGTAAATGCTAGTTGTCGCGCAAGGGGCTGACGATTAAAGTCTGTGCTAGTTCTGATGCACCGAATTTGCAGGTGGAGGACGAGGAGACAACTGAGGCACAAAGTGCCCGGAAAAGGAAGCGCTGTTGGACGAGAGTCCAACAGCGCTTTTCATTTTAGCCGACGGTTTTTCTGCCGTGCGGCTTTCCTCTGCTTTATTCCCCTGTTTTTCCTTGTAGCGCGTCGCGTTTCTCGTGCGCGCAAATACGTTCCTCTCTTTGGCGTGAAAGTCAGCGTGTGGCGCAGTTGAAGCCCGCTGTCTGCACGGCTGTTATCCGGCGGGATGCGCTTGCAGGCGCAACAGCCGTTTCGCTCGATTCATCTTTCTTCGCCGATCAAAATGCCTGGTTAATGTGGTGACCGAATTCGGCGTGCTGAATTCGCTTGCGAGGGGCGATGCGGTCGCTGACTGGAACCACTTCGTGTAATCGGCCCGGGTTGTATGTGCGCTACGGCTTTGTTGTTGTAGCACGCGATTCTTGTGGTGCTGAAAACAGGGCGGTGGGGTGCAGAGAGAGGCGTTGCACTTGTGAGCGTGAATGATCTGCGCGCCTTGCACGGGCATCACGCGGGCATCATGAACTGGCGGCCACCAATTGCAACGATATTGACGACCGTCCGTACGGACGGTTTAGCGTCACGCGAAAGGCGTGTACTTACGCCGTTCTTGCCACCTGCAGTCTTCCGGTACGCAGCACGTCGCCGCCGATCCTGTGGCTCTGTTTTTTTGACATCTGAGTGCTTCCACTTTTTCGTCGTCGTCTGGTTCCTGGAAGCGGCGTGCATGGAAGGGTCAATCGCCGCGATTCTCGCGCAGGACGGCGTCACTGTAGAGATACGATCTTCGTGTTGCGGTCGCTGGCGTTTTTCGTCCTACGGGCGATCTTCATTTTAAAAGGCGCGTTTGTTTCGTAAAGTGCGCGCTGCGTTGCCGTTGCAGATCTACCTAAACTGGATCGGTGTGCTGCTTACGGTGTCTTTATTTTTGGCTCGCTTAATAAGGGCGCAGTGTGTGCGACTTGCGTGCCGAGACGGCAAAGCCGTTCGGCTGGAATCGCGGCTTCGGATATCTGCTCATCGCAGTGGTGAGTGGTATCGCGCACGTGTCGGGCGCAGGGCTCAACAAAACGGAATTCGGCTGCGGTAGCGGAAACGAGCAGCTGGCCACGTCGCTGTGCACGCGTGTAGCCGAATATCGTATGGGCTTTGTGAAGAATTGGGCAGAGTGGCTGGTTTCGATGGAGTTCGGTGTACGGGTCGGCGGCGACTTGCAGAGGATATGCAAACGAACCCTGTCGTGCGAGATACGTTTCTGGGTGGAGGGAAATGATGGGGATCGACTTACGGTGCCCCGGACGTTTCGAGCGTCGTGATTCGCAGCAGCGGGTTCGAGGCGCTTGACCGCGTGGTGAGGAAGGTAGCGGCGGAGCAGATTGTGTTGGTGATAGATCGAGCGGTGCCAGCCAGTCGGCGGTTTTCAACGCAATCATGCGGGCGCAGCGCGCAAGCTGGCGATGGGCGGTGCGCTACCTGTCGAGCAAGAGGACATCGGTCGCGTATCGGCGCTAGCGGGCGGGGAAGTGCCGCTTTCTTTATCGGTGCGATTACAAGCGGCAGACAAGATTTCCAGAGGCGAGTGACAAATGCTCATCGTGAAAAGGATTTCACACGTCGTCGGTGCGATGCGTCAGAGGCGGGGGACGGCTGCTCATCGAGCAGAACAAGTGCACCGTGCGGCAGATTCCAGGCCATGACTGCGTGCGGGAAACTGGCGACCCGACGCCAGATAACCACACCGGCGAATTGGTGCAGAATCCACGAACGACCGAAACCTGTCTCAATCGGACGAATAAACCCGGATGAATAAACCCGGATGAATAAACCCGGACGAAGAAACCCATCTGCATGCTCTGTATGTTGTTCACGAAGCCGCGTGTTTCACGTGAAACAGCCAGATTTTTTCGCTCACACATGGAACGAAATTCGGGCGTGAACGGCCCAAATCTCGAAACCGTTATAATTCGCGCATCCCACACTTTTCTGAGAAGGCTCACGCGGTTCGCCGTGCGTGAGTTCCGGCCATGCTTTATCCCACAGAGTTTGACGTAATCGTTGTCGGTGGCGGTCACGCCGGTACCGAGGCCGCGCTTGCTGCCGCCCGTATGGGCGTCAAGACGCTTCTGCTCACGCACAACATCGAAACGCTCGGTCAGATGAGCTGCAATCCGTCTATCGGCGGTATTGGCAAAGGTCATCTGGTCAAGGAAGTCGATGCCCTCGGTGGCGCCATGGCGGCTGCCACGGACGAGGGCGGCATCCAGTTCAGCATCCTCAATTCCTCAAAGGGTCCCGCAGTGCGGGCAACCCGCGCCCAGGCCGACCGTATCCTGTACAAAGCCGCGATCCGCCGCCGCCTGGAAAATCAGCCGAATCTCTGGTTGTTCCAGCAAGCTGTCGAGGATCTGATGGTCGAAGGCGACCGCGTGGTGGGTGCGGTGACGCAAGTCGGCATTCGTTTCCGCAGTCGTGCAGTCGTGCTGACGGCGGGAACATTCCTCGACGGCAAGATCCACGTTGGCCTGAACAACTACACGGGCGGGCGGGCCGGTGACCCGGCTGCGGTGACGCTCTCTGCGCGCCTGAAGGAACTGAAGCTTCCCCAAGGGCGCCTGAAGACCGGGACGCCGCCGCGTATCGATGGCCGCACCATCGATTTTTCGGTACTCGAAGAGCAGCCGGGCGATCTGGATCCGGTGCCGGTGTTCTCGTTCCTTGGCCGCGCCGAGCAGCATCCGCGCCAGATTCCGTGCTGGGTCACGCATACGAATGCACGCACGCACGACATCATCCGCGGCGGCCTCGACCGCTCGCCGATGTACACGGGCGTGATCGAAGGCGTGGGCCCGCGCTACTGCCCGTCGATCGAGGACAAGATTCACCGCTTTGCATCGAAGGAATCGCACCAGATCTTCCTCGAGCCGGAAGGGCTGACGACCAATGAGTTCTACCCGAACGGGATCTCGACGAGCTTGCCGTTCGACGTCCAGCTCGAGCTTGTTCACTCGATGCGCGGCCTGGAGCACGCACATATCCTGCGTCCGGGTTACGCGATCGAGTACGACTATTTCGACCCGCGCGGCTTGAAGTCGTCGCTGGAGACGAAGTCGATGAGCGGCCTGTTCTTTGCAGGCCAGATCAATGGAACGACCGGTTACGAAGAAGCCGCCGCACAGGGTCTGCTGGCCGGGATTAACGCTGGCCTGCAAGTACAGGGCAGGGACGCATGGTGCCCGCGCCGCGACGAAGCCTATCTGGGTGTGCTGGTCGACGATCTGGTGACGCGCGGTGTGTCTGAGCCGTATCGTATGTTCACGAGCCGTGCCGAGTACCGCCTGAGCCTGCGCGAAGACAACGCGGACATGCGCTTGACCGAGATCGGCCGCGAACTGGGCGTGGTGGACGATGCCCGCTGGGATGCGTTCTGCCGCAAGCGCGACGCTGTTTCACGTGAAACAGAGCGCCTGAAGTCGACATGGGTGAATCCAAAAACGCTGTCTGCCGATGAAGCAACGGCGCTGCTCGGCAAGCCGATCGACCGCGAATACAACCTTGCGGATCTGCTGCGCCGCCCGGGCGTCAGCTACGACGGCGTGTGTGGCTTACGCGAGGGGACGTGCGGTCCCGATACTCCGCTGGCCGACGACGAAATCCTGCTTGCGCAGATCAAGGAGCAGATCGAGATCGGCATCAAATATCAGGGCTACATCGACCGTCAGGCCGACGAGATCGAGCGTAACGGCGCCCATGAGAATACACGGCTGCCGGAAGGCATCGATTACGCCGAGGTGCGTGGTCTGTCGTTCGAGGCTCGCCAGAAGCTCAATCAGCATCGCCCGGAAACCATCGGCCAAGCGTCGCGTATCTCGGGTATCACGCCCGCCGCGATCTCGCTGCTGATGGTTCACCTGAAGCGCGGCCTCGGCCGTCGGCGCCAGGACCCAGCCGATTCCGGCACCGACAACACGCCGGTGGCCCAATGACGGGGCGCGCACGGCAACCCGGCATCGCGGATCGCGCGGCCCTGGCGCAAATGCTGGAGGAGGGCGCGCAGGCGCTCGGCGTCGAACTCAGCGATCGGCAGCGCGCGCAGCTGCTCGATTACGTCGCGCTGCTCGCGAAGTGGAACGCGGTCTATAACCTGACCGCGATCCGCGATCCGCGCCAGATGATGATCCAGCACATCCTCGATTCGCTCTCGATCCTGCCGCATCTTCCGGCGCGTGACGACTTGGCGGTGCTGGACGTCGGCTCCGGTGGCGGGCTGCCGGGCATCGTGCTCGCCATTGCCCGGCCCAACTGGCAAGTGACGCTCAACGACATCGTGCACAAGAAGAGCGCGTTCCAGTCTCAGGCGAAGGCCGAACTGGGTCTCGCAAACCTTGCGGTGGTGACGGGACGCGTCGAGTCGTTGCGTCCAGGGGGCGAAATCCCGAAAAAATTCGATTTGATCGTCTCGCGGGCATTCGCGGAACTGGTCGATTTCGTTACACTGGCCCGGCATCTGGTCGCTGACGGCGGCGCAATCTGGGCGATGAAGGGTGTGCGCCCGGAAGGCGAGATCGAGCGATTGCCGGATGGCGCACAGGTGCTTCAGACCATCCGGCTCACGGTGCCGATGCTCGATGCCGAGCGGCACCTGATCGAAGTGTCGGTCGAGCCGGCAGCAGCATGATTCTCTGCCTGCGCCGGGCGTCAATCGAACCAACGGCCAGGTCGACGCGCGGTATACGCGTGATAACGTAAGCAAACTCTTTACGGCAGCAAAAGGGACACCCCAAAGATGGCAAAAATCTTCTGCGTTGCGAACCAGAAGGGCGGCGTCGGCAAGACGACGACAACGGTCAATCTCGCCGCGAGCCTCGCATCGCAGGGACAGCGTGTCCTTCTCATCGATCTCGACCCGCAAGGCAACGCCACGATGGGCAGCGGCATCGACAAGGCCGCATGCGAGAACACCGTATACGAAGTGCTGGTGGACGGCGTGACCGTGCCGGACGCGCGCACGCGTCCCGAGGCGGTGGGCTACGACGTGCTTCCCGCGAATCGGGAACTGGCCGGTGCGGAAGTGGAACTGGTTTCGGTGGCGCAGCGCGAGCGTCGCTTAAAAAACGCACTCGCCGAAGTCGACGCCGACTACGACTTCGTGCTGATCGATTGCCCGCCCGCGCTGTCGCTGCTGACGCTCAACGGCCTGTGCGCCGCGCACGGCGTCGTGATTCCGATGCAGTGCGAGTACTTCGCCCTCGAAGGGCTCTCCGATCTGGTCAACACGATCAAGCAGGTTCACGCGAACATGAATCGCGACCTGAAGGTGCTCGGCTTGCTGCGCGTGATGTTCGACCCGCGTATTACGCTTCAGCAGCAGGTATCGGATCAGCTGAAAGAGCATTTCGGCGACAAGGTTTTCGACGCGGTGATTCCGCGTAACGTGCGCCTCGCAGAGGCGCCCAGCTACGGACTACCGGGCGTGGTGTTCGATCGCGCATCACGCGGCGCGCAGGCGTACGTGCAGTTTGGCGCCGAAATGATCGAACGGGTGCGTGCACTCTGATGCTCGCCGCGTCCACTGGAGACTAAGGAATCACGATGAACGCAGTAGCACGGAAAAAAGGGCTGGGCCGCGGGCTGGAAGCACTGCTTGGCGGCAGTGCCGACATTACCGAAGCGGTGAAGATCGACAGCGCGCCGAATACGCTGCCGCTCACGAAGATGCAGGCGGGCAAGTACCAGCCGCGTACGCGCATGGACGAGGGCGCGCTGCAGGAACTGGCCGCGAGCATCCGCGCACAGGGGCTCATGCAGCCGATCCTCGTTCGGCCGATCGACACGGATCGCTACGAGATCATCGCGGGCGAGCGGCGTTTCCGCGCGGCGCACCTCGCAGGACTGATCGAGGTGCCGGTTCTGGTGAAGGACGTGCCCGACCAGGCCGCCGCCGCCATGGCGCTGATCGAGAACATCCAGCGCGAGGATCTCAATCCGCTCGAAGAGGCGCAGGGCATTCAGCGCTTGCTCGACGAATTCCATTTCACGCACGAGCAGGCTGCGGAATCGGTGGGCCGCTCGCGCAGTGCGGTGTCGAATCTGCTGCGTCTTCTGAATCTCGCCGCTCCGGTGCAAACCATGTTGCTCGCCGGCGACCTCGATATGGGCCATGCGCGCGCGCTGCTGGCTGTCGATTCCGCCACGCAGATCCAGCTGGCCAATCAGGTGGTCAACAAGGGCATGTCGGTGCGCGAGACCGAGCGGCTGGTGTCGGCCACGACGAAGGCCGCGCCGACGGTAAAGGCGAAGGTAGTGCACGATGGCGGCCGCGACACGCGGCGTCTCGAAGAAGAACTTTCTGATCTGCTGGCCGCGACGGTCAAGATCAAGTTGGGTCGTCGCGGGCGGGGGCAGTTGAGCGTCGATTTCGGCGACCTCGACGCACTCGACGGCATTCTTCTGCGCCTGCGCGGCGAAACGGCTGCCTGACGCGGCAGTGCCGCACGCGCAGCCCAACTTCTCCATGCAGCAGATTCAAGCAGCCACGCAGGCTCGCCTGCGCACGTTCCTCGGATTCGTGGCTGGCGAGCCGGTGCTGGCCATCCTCGTCGCAGCACTCGTATTGCTTCAGATATTCGCGCCGCACGCATGGGCTTCGCTGCCCGCGCTCGTCGACTGGCAGACCGTAATGACGCTCGCGGGCCTGCTGATTCTGACGAAAGCGATCGAATACTCAGGACTGCTGACGTGGCTCGCGCATCGCCTCGTGCGTCACATTCATTCGGAGCGCTCGCTCGCGCTGTTGCTGATTGCGCTGGCCGCGGCGCTCTCGATGTTCGTGACGAACGATGTGGCACTCTTCGTCGTCGTACCGCTGCTGCTGTCGCTGCACAGGCTTACAGCGCTGCCGCTCAAGCGGCTCGTGATTGTGGTTGCGCTGGCCGTAAACGCAGGATCGGTGCTGACGCCGCTCGGCAATCCGCAGAACCTGTTTCTGTGGCAACTAAGCGGCGTTGCGTTTGGCCGCTTCGTCGCGGAGCTTGCGCCGCTTTGCGCACTGTTGATGACGATGCTGATCGTGCTGGCCATATGCCTTTTCAAGCCGCGCCCGCTCGATCTCTCGACCGATACGGATCCCCATCCGGTCGACCGCGCGCTCGCGCTGGTTGCCGCGCTGCTCTTCGTGGCGTTCGTATTGCTTGCGGACGCGCATCGTGCCGGAATCGCGCTCGCGGGCGTGGCCGCTGGTTTCTTGATCTGGCGCACGCGCATCGTACTGAAGATCGACTGGCTGCTGCTGCTGATTTTCGTGCTGATGTTTATCGTCTTGCGCAGCGCGGCCGCATTACCCTGGATTCACGGCCTGATGGGCGGATTGTCGCTACAGACGCCCTTGCGGTCCTATGTCGCAGGGGCGGTGCTTTCACAGGTCATCAGCAACGTCCCGGCAGCGATCGTGCTTGCGGGCTTCAGCCATGACTGGCGTGCGGTTGCGTTTGGCGTGAGCGTAGGCGGCTTTGGCGTGGCGATCGGCTCGCTCGCAAATCTGATTGCCGTGCGTCTTTCTAATGAGCGGGGTTTATGGCTGCCGTTCCATATCATATCGTTGCCGTTCTGGCTAATAGCCATTCTCCTCGGCGCGCTGCCTTTGCATTTTCTCTGATATCGCCCGCCAGAATCGGCCTGACAGGCAAAATATCCATTCCATTTTTATGTCCGCACAAGGGTACTTTCCACTCCTTACAGATGCGCCCGCAGCCTTGTTCGAGAGCCTGTTTTTCGTATCGTGAAGCCCCATTTCACGGGCGTTTCCGAACATCGTAAAGTCTTGAATTGCCTGCAACTATCGCTTACAATCGCCCGGATTTATTTGGTTGGCGACCTGTAAGTGCGTTGTATCAGCGCGTGCATAGGGGTGAATGTCGCGAATATCCAGGATAACTGCGCGGAATAACTGCGATGGTGGATCAGAGACCAGACAAAGCGCCCAAGGCGCATGAAGGGTCCGATGAACCGCAACGCGGGGTCGGACCTTCCGGCAGCGAACAGGATACGTCCCGGCTCACCGCCATGCACGAAGATCACAACGCGTTGTGGGACGCCGATCAGCAGCAAGATAACAACGACATCGTTCCGCTTACCCGGGTCGAAGCCGAGAAGCTCTTTGGCCCGCAGGTTAGCCGGCCATCGCGCGTCACGCCGTTTCGTGTCGTGGCAGCGCAAATGGTTTTGTCCCTGGTCGCAACGCTGGCGTGGTGGCTGTTCTACAAGCCGCCGGGCGCAGCTGCGTTGTCATCGTTCCTGGGAGGGGCGATCTGCTGGTTGCCGGGCGCGCTGTTCGCTGCGCGCCTGAAGCATCTCGGCGGCGTCGGCACCGTGATGAACTGGATGCTCGGTGAAGCATTCAAGATGGGGGCGACGATTGCGATGTTCGTTGCTATCGCGGCCTGGTATCACGAAGTGCGGTGGATTCCGTTGCTCGTGACTTACCTGATCGCACTCAAGACTTACTGGATCGCGCTTGCATGGCGCTGACCTGTCGCTGACTGTCGTTGCAACTGCGGTTCCAACGGCGGTTACAACTGCGGCGCTTCTTTGGAGGCGCCGGTTGAACGAAGCGGCAAGTGAACGGCTGACGTGCGGGCTGGATGTGATCCGCGGCGGCGCATTCCCGCGAAGAGGCACGGCGGCGGGAATGGCCGGAAACGATTTTCGACAATTTGGGTGTCTTTAACGATATGGCAGCTAGCGAAGGAACGCGCGCTCTGGATCCGTCCGAGTACATTGCGCACCACTTGCAGAACTTTTCCACCTCGCATCAGACGTCGATCGTCGATTTTCACATCCTGAATATCGACACGCTGTTTTGGTCGATTCTCTGCGGTCTCGCCACCATCTTCCTGCTGCGCCTCGCCGCACGCAAGGCAACGTCGGGCGTTCCGGGCCGCTTCCAGTGCGCCATCGAGATGCTGGTCGAAATGGTCGAAGACCAGTCGAAGGCCATCGTCCACGGCAACCGTACCTTCATTGCACCGCTCGCGCTGACCGTGTTCATCTGGGTCGCGCTGATGAACTCGCTCGACTTCATCCCCGTCGACCTCCCGACCCGCGTGATCGGCTGGCTCGGCCTCTCGGAAGTGCTCCCGCACCAGCGCATCGTCCCGACCGCCGATCTTAACGGCACGTTCGGCATCTCGCTCGGCGTGTTCGCACTGATGATCTATTACAACTTCAAGATCAAGGGCGCAGGCGGCTTCGTGCACGAGCTGCTCTCCGCTCCGTTCGGCGCGCATCCGCTGCTGTGGATCCCGAACCTTGCACTCAACATCATCGAGTTCGTCGCAAAGACGGTTTCGCTCGCCCTGCGGTTGTTCGGCAACATGTATGCAGGCGAACTGCTGTTCCTGCTGATCGCCCTGCTGGGCAGTCTGTGGAGCTTCGGCGCGGACACGACGGTGCTTGGCTTCATCGGCCATGTGATTGCCGGCAGCGTGTGGGCGGTCTTCCACATCCTGATCGTTCTGCTGCAGGCGTTCATTTTCATGATGCTGACGCTGGTGTACATCGGCCAGGCACACGACACCCACTAAGGCGGGTTGTCGGACTCAAGAATTGCAGTTTTAAATCCCAGTTCCAGAAAATCTCATAAAGGAGTGATCATGCAAGCTTTCATCGCCAACATCCAGGGTTTCACGGCCATCGGTATCGGCATCATCATTGGCCTGGGTGCTATTGGCGCCTGTATCGGTATCGGCCTGATGGGTGGCAAGTACATCGAAGCCTGCGCGCGTCAGCCTGAGCTGATGAACCCGCTGCAAACGAAGATGTTCCTGCTGGCCGGTCTGATCGACGCGGCGTTCCTGATTGGCGTGGGTGTTGCAATGCTGTTCGCGTTCGCTAACCCGCTGCTCTCGAAGCTCGCGGGCTAAGTTCCCTGGAAGGTTGCGCCTGACCTATAACCATAGAGCGGGCGCATAGCGGAACGGGTGACGAGGCGCTGATCGAGTTTCACAACCGATGAGCGCCTTGCCGTTTCAATTCCCCGGAATAGCAACGATTAAGGAAACACCGTGAATCTCAACGCAACCCTGTTTGCGCAAATGGTCGTGTTCCTGATCCTCGCGTGGTTCACGATGAAGTTCGTGTGGCCGCCGTTGATCAACGCCCTCGACGAGCGCTCGAAGAAGATCGCCGACGGCCTCGCAGCCGCCGAAAAGGGCAAGACGGAACTCGAAGCTGCGCACAAGCGCGTCGGTGAAGAACTGGCGCAGGCCCGCAATGAGGGTCAGCACCGCATCGCCGACGCTGAAAAGCGCGCGCAGACCGTCGCCGAAGAAATCAAGGCTCAGGCCCACGCGGAAGCGGCGCGCATCGTCGCCCAGGCGAAAGCCGACGCTGACCAGCAGGTCGTCAAGGCGCGTGAAGCACTGCGCGCACAAGTCGCCGCACTTGCTGTCCAGGGCGCCGAGCAGATCCTGAAGCGCGAAGTCGACCAGTCGGCCCACGCCGAACTGCTGAATCAACTGAAAGCCGAGCTCTGATCATGGCCGAACTTGCAACCATCGCCCGCCCGTACGCAGAAGCGCTGTTTGGCGTGGCCGAAGCTGGTGACGTCGCCGCCTGGTCCACGCTCGTCGCGGAGCTGGCGCAGGTTGCGGCCTTGCCCGACGTGCTATCGGTCGCCTCCAGCCCGAAAGTGAGCCACGCACAGGTCGTCGACCTGCTGCTGTCGGCGGTGCAGTCGCCGCTGAAGAGCAGCGCCGAGGCCAAAAACCTCGTGCAGATGCTGGTCGCGAACCGTCGCCTCGAACTGCTGCCGGAAGTCGCCGAGCAATTCGAAGCGCTCAAGAACGCAAAAGAAGGCGCAGCCGATGCGCTGATCGTCAGCGCGTTCCCGCTCGAAGGCGCCCAGTTGAACGACCTCGTCGCCAGCCTCGAACACAAGTTCAAACGCAAGCTGAAGCCCACTGTCGAAATCGACAATTCGTTGATCGGCGGCGTGCGCGTCACGGTCGGCGACGAAGTGCTCGATACCTCGGTCCGCGCGCGGCTCGCCAGCATGCAGGTGGCTTTGACCGCTTGAGCGCCTTGGGCGCTGCGGCTGGCACGCAACAGAATTGAACATCAGGAGCGAATAATGCAACTCAATCCCTCTGAGATCAGCGAGCTGATCAAGAGCCGGATCCAGGGCCTTGAAGCGAGCGCAGACGTTCGCAACCAGGGCACCGTGATCTCCGTGACCGACGGTATCGTGCGTATCCACGGCCTGTCGGACGTGATGCAGGGCGAAATGCTCGAATTCCCGGGCAACACCTTCGGCCTCGCGCTGAACCTCGAGCGTGACTCGGTCGGTGCGGTGATTCTGGGTGAATACGAGCACATCTCGGAAGGCGACATCGTCAAGACGACGGGCCGCATTCTCGAAGTTCCGGTCGGCCCGGAACTGGTCGGCCGCGTGGTCGACGCGCTCGGCAACCCGATCGACGGCAAGGGCCCGATCAACGCCAAGCTGACGGACGCAATCGAAAAGATCGCCCCGGGCGTGATCTGGCGTAAGTCGGTGTCGCAGCCGGTGCAGACCGGTCTGAAGTCGATCGACTCGATGGTGCCGATCGGCCGCGGCCAGCGCGAGCTGATCATCGGCGACCGTCAGTGCGGCAAGACCGCCGTGGCCGTCGACGCGATCATCAACCAGAAGGGCAAGGACCTCATCTGTATCTACGTCGCGATCGGCCAGAAGGCTTCGTCGATCCAGAACGTGGTGCGCAAGCTCGAAGAAACGGGCGCGATGGAGTACACCATCGTCGTCGCCGCCTCGGCTTCGGAATCGGCCGCCATGCAGTACCTGGCGCCGTACGCCGGCTGCACGATGGGCGAATACTTCCGCGATCGCGGCCAGGACGCGCTGATCATTTATGACGACTTGACCAAGCAAGCCTGGGCCTATCGTCAGATCTCGCTGCTGCTGCGCCGTCCGCCGGGCCGCGAAGCGTATCCGGGCGACGTGTTCTATCTGCACTCGCGTCTGCTCGAGCGTGCTGCTCGCGTCTCGGAAGAGTACGTCGAGAAGTTCACGAACGGCGAAGTGAAGGGCAAGAGCGGCTCGCTGACGGCACTGCCGGTCATCGAAACGCAAGCGGGCGACGTGACGGCATTCGTGCCGACGAACGTGATCTCGATTACCGACGGCCAGATCTTCCTGGAAACCGACCTCTTCAACGCAGGTATCCGCCCGGCTATTAACGCCGGCGTGTCGGTGTCGCGTGTGGGTGGCGCGGCACAGACCAAGGTCGTGAAGAAGCTGTCGGGCGGTATCCGTACCGACCTCGCACAGTACCGTGAACTGGCAGCGTTCGCACAGTTCGCATCGGACCTCGACGAAGCGACCCGCAAGCAGCTCGAGCGCGGCCGCCGCGTGACCGAACTGCTCAAGCAGCCGCAATATCAGCCGCTGCAGGTGTGGGAACTGGCTGTTTCGCTGTTCGCAGCGAACAACGGTTACCTCGACGACCTCGACGTGAAGGACGTCCTGTCGTTCGAGAAGGGTCTGCGCGAATACCTGAAGACGAGCCATGCGGACCTCGTGAAGCGTATCGAGGACAGCAAGGACCTGTCGAAGGACGATGAGAACGCGCTTCACGCGGCTCTGAAGGACTTCAAGAAGTCCGGCGCATATTGATCCGTCCGGGAATCATCCAACGATAAACGGACATTGAAGCGAAGCGGGTTGCACGGGTTGTCGTGACATCCGCGTCGCTTCGATTCAGGAGCAAGCAATGGCTGGAATGAAGGAAATTCGCGGCAAGATCAAGAGCGTGCAAAACACGCGCAAGATCACCAAGGCGATGGAAATGGTCGCGGCATCGAAGATGCGCCGCGCCCAAGAGCGCATGCGCTCGGCCCGCCCGTATGCCGACAAGGTCCGCGACATCGCTGCGCACATGAGCCGTGCGAACCCCGAGTATCGTCATCCGTTCATGACGGAAAACGCCGATGCGAAGGTGGCCGGCCTGATTCTCGTCACGACCGACAAGGGTCTGTGCGGCGGCATGAACACCAACGTGCTGCGCGCGACGCTGCAGAAGTTCAAGGATCTCGAAGCCGCCGGCAAGTCGGTCGAAGCGACCGCAATCGGCAGCAAGGGTCTCGGCTTCCTGAACCGTCTGCGTGCGAAGGTTGTCTCGAACGTCGCGCAACTCGGCGACACGCCGCATCTCGAAAAGCTGATCGGCGCGGTGAAGGTGCAGCTCGACCAGTACGCGGAAGGCAAAATCTCCGCCGTGTACCTCGCGTACACGCGCTTCATCAATACGATGAAGCAGGAGCCGGTGATCGAGCAGCTGCTGCCGCTGTCGAACGAGCGCCTCGAGGGCAATGACGACGGCACGACGCCGAAGTCCGCGTGGGATTACATCTACGAGCCGGATGCGCAGACCGTCGTGGACGAACTGCTGGTCCGCTATGTCGAAGCGCTGGTCTATCAGGCCGTCGCCGAGAACATGGCTTCGGAGCAGTCGGCACGGATGGTCGCGATGAAGGCGGCGTCGGACAACGCGAAGACGGTCATCAACGAACTGCAGCTCTCGTACAACAAGAGCCGCCAGGCCGCGATTACGAAGGAACTCTCGGAAATCGTCGGCGGTGCAGCAGCGGTCTGACCGGGCGCAGGGTGCAAGCGCCGAACGCGAAACCGCGCCGCCGTGCATCGGTGGGCGAGTGAAGAATTCAGGTATCTAAAGGAAAATCGATGAGTACAACTGCTTTGGTAGAAGGCAAGATCGTACAGTGCATCGGCGCGGTGATCGACGTGGAATTCCCGCGTGAGCACATGCCGAAGATCTACGACGCGCTGATCCTCGAAGGGTCGGAGCTGACGCTCGAAGTGCAGCAGCAGCTGGGCGACGGCGTCGTGCGCACCATCTGTCTGGGCGCGTCGGACGGTCTGCGTCGCGGCCTGATGGTCAAGAACACGGGCATCCCGATCAGCGTGCCGGTCGGCAAGCCGACCCTCGGCCGCATCATGGACGTGCTCGGCCGTCCGATCGACGAAGCCGGTCCGATCGTGAGCGAAACGAAGCGCTCGATCCACCAGAAGGCTCCGGCGTTCGACGAACTGTCGCCGTCGACGGAACTGCTCGAAACCGGCATCAAGGTTATCGACCTGATCTGCCCGTTCGCCAAGGGCGGCAAGGTGGGTCTGTTCGGTGGCGCCGGCGTCGGCAAGACCGTCAACATGATGGAGCTGATCAACAACATCGCGAAGGAGCACGGCGGTTTCTCCGTGTTCGCGGGCGTGGGCGAGCGTACCCGTGAGGGCAACGACTTCTACCACGAAATGAAGGACTCGAACGTTCTCGACAAGGTCGCGCTGGTGTACGGCCAGATGAACGAGCCGCCGGGCAACCGTCTGCGCGTCGCGCTGACCGGCCTGACGATGGCCGAGCACTTCCGTGACGAAGGCCTCGACGTGCTGTTCTTCGTCGACAACATCTACCGTTTCACGCTGGCCGGTACCGAAGTGTCCGCACTGCTCGGCCGTATGCCGTCGGCCGTGGGCTATCAGCCGACGCTGGCTGAAGAAATGGGCAAGCTGCAAGAGCGCATCACGTCGACCAAGACCGGCTCGATCACGTCGGTTCAGGCCGTGTACGTTCCTGCGGACGACTTGACCGACCCGTCGCCGGCTACGACCTTCGGCCACCTTGACGCAACCGTCGTGCTGTCGCGTGACATCGCCTCGCTGGGTATCTACCCCGCAGTCGACCCGCTCGACTCGACCTCGCGCCAGATCGACCCGAACGTGATCGGCGAAGAGCACTACACGATCACGCGTAACGTTCAGCAAACGCTGCAGCGCTACAAGGAACTGCGCGACATTATCGCGATTCTGGGCATGGACGAACTGTCGCCGGAAGACAAGCTGAGCGTGGCTCGTGCGCGTAAGATCCAGCGTTTCCTGTCGCAGCCGTTCCACGTCGCGGAAGTCTTCACGGGCTCGCCGGGCAAGTACGTGCCGCTGAAGGAAACGATCCGTGGCTTCAAGATGATCGTCGAAGGCGAGTGCGATCACCTGCCGGAGCAGGCGTTCTACATGGTCGGCACGATCGACGAAGCCTTCGAAAAGGCCAAGAAGATCCAGTAAAGGTTGAGTTGCCGGCAAAGAGGCACGGCGCTTCGTTCCAGAAGCGCCGTGCCGCCGCAACGACACAGGAGTCGACAATATGGCAGCAACCATCAAGGTAGACGTCGTCAGCGCCGAAGAGAGCATCTTCGCGGGCCAGGCGAAGTTCGTCGCGCTTCCGGGCGAGGCGGGCGAGCTGGGCATCCTGCCGGGTCACACGCCGCTCATCACGCGGATTCGTCCGGGTGCCGTGCGCATCGTCGGCGAAGACGGCGACGAAGAGTTCGTGTTCGTGGCTGGCGGTATTCTCGAAGTACAGCCGGGCGCCGTGACGGTGCTCGCCGACACCGCGATTCGCGGCAAGGACCTCGACGAAGCGAAGGCCGCCGAAGCGCGCAAGCGCGCCGAAGAGGCGCTGCAGAACGCTGGTTCGAACATCGAGTACGCAACGGCGCAGGCGGAACTTGCCTACGCGGTCGCGCAACTCGCGGCGATCCAGCGCCTGCGCAAGATGAACCAGCATTGATCTGGCGCGTAGGCGGCGCTCGCGCGCCGCGGTACGCGAAGGGAAATGGGCTCCTCAGGGAGCCCATTTTTTTTGGTTCATCGCAGGAAACACTTGACGTTAACGGAAGGGTGATGCGAAATCAGAACTTTGTGTCTTGAGCGGGCGCGGATGCAGCGCGCAACCGCAGCCCATGCACCGCGGGTAAAACTTGATGCTGCCGCGCTTTTCGACGGTGGCAGAATGATTTCCAACTCTGTTCAATCGGGTGACAGACGCCCGAGGGAGGCAGTCACCATGGCAGTCGACGCAGCAGGCGCGCGCGAAGCGCTCATCGTGCCGAAGGACGGGCTTTCTTACGTGCGCGGCGCGGCCGACGCACCACTGAGCGAAGCGACCATCGGCGCATTCCTGCGGGAAACCGCGCAACGGTTTCCGGAGCGCGCGGCGGTGGCGTTCCGCGAACAGGGGATCGAGTGGAACTGGCGCGAGTTTGCCGAAGAAGTCGACGTGGTTGCCGCTGGTTTTCTCGCGCTCGGGATTGGCAAGGGCGACCGTGTCGGCATCTGGTCGCCGAACCGCGTGGAGTGGCTGCTCACGCAGTTCGCGACGGCGCGCATCGGCGCCGTGCTGGTCAACATCAATCCTGCCTACCGTCTCGCCGAACTCGAATACGCGCTGAACAAGGTCGGCTGCAAGGCGATTGTCGCTGCCGAGCGCTTCAAGACCTCGCAATACCTCGACATGCTGCAGACGCTCGCGCCCGAGCTGGCGAGCGCCACGCCAGGCGATCTGCATGCCGCGCGCCTGCCGGATCTGCGCGCCGTGATCCGCATGGGCGACACGGAAACGCCCGGAATGCTGAATTTCAGCGAACTGGTCGAGTCGGGCCGCGCGCGGCTCGCGCGTAGCGACAATACGGGCAAGACGGGCAAGGCGGAACTGGATGCGATCGACGCGACGCTTCAGGCAGGCGACCCGATCAACATCCAGTTCACGAGCGGCACGACCGGCAATCCGAAGGGCGCGACGCTCACGCACCGCAACGTCGTCAATAACGGGCGCTTCATCGCGATGGCGATGCGGTTGACCGAAGCGGATTCGCTTTGCATCCCTGTGCCGCTGTATCACTGTTTCGGCATGGTGCTCGCGGTGCTCGCATGCGTGTCAGTGGGCGCGGCCATGGTGTTTCCGGGCGAGGCGTTCGACCCGCGCGCAACGCTCGAAGCGGTCGCGGAGGAGGGTTGCACCGCGCTGCACGGCGTGCCGACGATGTTCATCGCCGAACTCGATCATCCCGACTTCGCGCGCTTCGATCTCTCGCGCCTGCGCACCGGCATCATGGCGGGCTCGCCGTGTCCGATCGAGACGATGAAGCGCGTGGTCTCGACGATGCATCTCGCGGAAATCACCATCGCTTACGGCATGACGGAAACGAGCCCCGTATCGTTCCAGAGTTCGACCACCGATCCGCTCGACAAGCGCACGACCACGGTCGGGCGAATTCAGCCGCATCTGGAGGTGAAGATCGTCGATGAACGCGGCAACGTCGTGCCGGTCGGCGCAACCGGCGAATTGTGCACGAAGGGCTACTCGGTGATGCTCGGCTACTGGGACGACGAGGCAAAAACGGCGGAAACGGTCGTGGACGGCTGGATGCACACCGGCGATCTCGCGACGATCGACGCCGATGGCTACTGCAATATCGTCGGCCGCCTCAAGGACATGCTGATTCGCGGCGGCGAAAACATCTACCCGCGCGAGATCGAGGAATTCCTGTTCCGGCATCCGAAGGTGCAGAGCGTGCAGGTGTTCGGCGTACCCGATCCGAAATACGGCGAAGAGGTGTGCGCGTGGATCGTGCTGCGCCCGGGCGAGCAGTCGAGCGCGGAAGAGATTCAGGCGTTCTGCCAGGGGCAGATTGCGCACTACAAGATCCCGAAATACATCCGCTTTGTCGACGAACTGCCGATGACCGTCACGGGCAAGGTGCAAAAATTCGTGATGCGCGCGCGCATGATCGACGAACTGAAGATCGAAGCGCAAAAGACAGCATGATTACGGCAGCCCGCGTGCGACGCGCGAACGCTTCGCGGGCTGTTTGAAAGTCTGTTCTGGAAAAAGCAGGATTGCGAAATTGCAAAGCAGATGGGACTGAATGGGACCGGAAATCCTGAAACATTCCGGAATATCGCCAAACCCGAAACGTACAGGCGAAAAAAAAGCGGGCCTGGAGCCCGCTAAAAACCACACGCTACGGGGTTAGCGCGAGGAGACCAAACGAGGAGCCGACGGTAGATCGTGCCGAACACGCCGGTCACGGCTCCAACAAGGATGCCCCCTTTCAAAGGGCTTCGGCATGATGCCGACCGGCTGGTGGTTCATGTCCGCTCATACCGACACCGGACCACATCCGTGTTGAAACCGTTGAGGGCATTGTGGTCGAATTAATGACCGTTCGCGGTAACAAAGTGTTTCAGGTTGTAACGCCCGCCAAATAAGGCTTTGCGGGCGTTTTTGCTATCGCGAAGCCATCGGAAAAGTCATTTTTACCGATGTCTTTATCGATGTAATTATCGGTGCATTTATTGCCGGGATATTAGTCCGAAGAGCGATTGAGCCGGATAATGCCAGGCGCATGCGTGAACGCCCACAGTGCCGATATTGCAGGCTATTCGCCGATGTAAAGAATACATGCCGTCTGCGTTCTATTCGGCCATGCGCAGTTTCAACCGGTTTTATTCCTTGCCTGCATGAGTGCGCGCGGCGCCTGTCATGAACGCCGCGCGATTATGGGCGATGGCTCACTTAAGCCACTTGTCCGAGATCGCCTGGTATTCGCCGCTCGCCTTGAGCAGATGCAGCCACTGATCGACATATTGCTGGAATACGACGTCGCCGCGCGGCACCATCCACGCCTTTTCGCCGTACTGAAACGGCGTGTCCGGATGCACGGAGCACAGGCCCGGATTGAGCTTTTGCTGCAGCAGCGTCTCTGACGCATCGGTGACCATCACGTCCGCCTTGCCAGCGAGAATCTGTCTGAAGATCGTCACGTTGTCCGGGTACACGGTGAGATTCGCGTGCGGAAAAAACTGCCGTGCAAAACGTTCGTTCGTGCCACCCGGATTCACGATCACGCGCGTCGAAGGCTGATCGATCTGCGCAACCGTCTGAAATCTGCCGACATCGCCGCAACGCACGATCGGCGTCTTGCCGTCCACCTGATACGCGTCGGTGAAGAACGCGTGCTTCTGGCGTTCGAGCAATGTCGATACGCCGCCCACGGCCACGTCGCATTTCGCGAGGAAGTCGGTCATCAGGTTCGACCACGTCGTCTTCACGAATTCCGTCTTCACGCCGAGCGATTTCGCGAGCGACCCGGTCATGTCGATATCGATGCCTTCGAACGTGCCGTCGGGGCGGTAGAACGAATAGGGCTTGTAGTCGCCGGTCGTGCAGGCGCGCAGCGTGCCGCGCGCGATCACTTCATCGAGCCGCGACGGCGCGGCTGCGTTTTGGGCGAACGCGGGTTCTGCGAGCGCGAGTTGTGCGAACGAGAGCGCGGCGGCAGTCACGGCGACGGCACGCACGGCGGCGATTGCGATGACGCGACGGATGGCCGCTTTCTTCATGGTGTCTCCCCCGGACGCCGGATGCTTCGATATACGTATTCTGAAAGGCGGTTGATGATAGCCCGCCTCCGGAAGACAGTTAAGCCGCGATTTATCTGTTTGTGGAAGCGTCGCTATGCCATTCATGAACGCCGGGGGAGCGGCACGCGCATCCGGTAAAATGCCCCACTGATCCTGAAAACTCTGAAGCGCTTTTCGGCGCATCCGCTCGTGGCCAATACCCTTCTGAACGATACATTTTTGCGCGCGCTGCTGCGTCAGCCCACCGAATACACGCCGATCTGGCTGATGCGCCAGGCGGGCCGTTATCTGCCGGAATACAACGCCACGCGCACCCGTGCGGGCAGCTTCCTCGGCCTCGCGAAGAACCCGGATTACGCAACCGAAGTGACGCTGCAGCCGATCGACCGCTATCCGCTCGACGCCGCCATCCTGTTCTCTGACATCCTCACGATTCCCGATGCGATGGGCCTCGGCCTCTCGTTCCAGGTGGGCGAGGGCCCGAAGTTCGCCCATCCGGTGCGCACCGAAGCCGATGTCGCGAAGCTCGCCGTGCCGGATATCGGCGAGACGCTGGGCTACGTCACCGACGCCGTCCGGGAAATCCGCCGTGCGCTCACGGACGCGCAGGGCCGTCAGCGCGTGCCGCTGATCGGCTTTTCGGGCAGCCCGTGGACGCTCGCGTGCTACATGGTCGAAGGCGGCGGCTCGGACGACTTCCGCACGGTGAAGTCGATGCTGTACGCGCGCCCGGATCTGATGGAGCGCATTCTCGACGTCAACGCGAAGACCGTTGCCGCTTATCTGAACGCGCAGATCGAAGCGGGCGCGCAGGCCGTCATGATTTTCGATACCTGGGGCGGCGTGCTCGCGGACGGCGCTTACCAGCGCTTCTCGCTCCGTTACATCGAGCAGGTCGTCGCCGGGCTCAAGCGCGAGCACGACGGCCGCCGCGTGCCGGTCATCACGTTCACGAAGGGCGGCGGCCTCTGGCTCGACGAGATCGCTTCGACGGGCGTGGATGCGGTCGGCCTCGACTGGACGGTGAACATCGGGCGTGCACGCGAGCGCGTGGGCGACCGTGTGGCGTTGCAGGGCAATCTGGATCCGAACGTGCTGTTCGCTTCGCCTGCGACGATTCGTGCCGAAGCGCGCGCCGTGCTCGACAATTTCGGCGCGCATCCGGGGCACGTATTCAACCTGGGCCACGGCATCTCGCAGTTCACGCCGCCTGAAAACGTCACGGAACTGGTCGACGAAGTCCATAGCCATAGCCGGAAGATTCGTGCCGGCGCTTGAGGACAGATGCGACGTCAGGCTTGACGGCAGTTTTGTTGCAGTGCGCCAGCCTGGATTCACCGGGGCCTGCGGAGCGGGTGCGCCGGAGCATCCTTCCACAGGCCCTTCCGGTAATGTCAAGACTTGACTTATTCACACTTTCCTCGTTGCGCCGCGCAAGAGGGAAAGATTGCCGCAGCAGCACATCGTGGTTCGCGAACGATGAATCGGACCCTTGACAGACAAGGCTTTCGGCGCTCCGTGGCGTTTTGTGCGCCGTCCCACAGGATGCCCGCGCAACGGTGCTCGAAGCTGCCCGGCAGGAAGTTCTTAACAAAGTTATCCACAGGCACGAGGCGAGAGCCACGTTTGTTCTGCGGAATCCAAAACTTAGCGCGGAATATAAAGTTTTACTTTAAGTCCGGCGAAGCGTGGGCTGGCGCACAGACACAAACCAGGAGTAACCCTTGACTGCCGGGTTCGTGCGCGTGGCGCTCGATCATCCGCTATCTGCGCTTTACGACTACCGCTACCCGGCCAGCGCGCCTGCTCCGACGCCCGGCATGCTCGTGCGCGTGCCGTTTGGCCGGCGTGATGTCGTCGGTCTCGTTCGCGAAGTGAGCACTAACAGCGACGTTGCGGCCGACAAACTCCGCGATGTGAGCGCCGTGTGCGCGGCGTGCCCGCCGCTCAGTCAGCAGTGGCTTTCGCTCGCCGCCTTTGCCGCCGCGTACTATCAGCGCGGCCTGGGCGAAGTGGCGCTGCCCGCACTGCCGCAGGCGCTGCGGGACCCGTCGCGCTGGGAGCGCCTGCTCGCGCCCGAGGAGCGTTACCGCCTGCTGCCGGCCGGGCGTGCGGCGTTGCCCGAGGCCCTGCCAGCCCGCGCGCAGGCGCTGCGCCGACTCGCCCAGGCGCTCGCAGAAACGGGCGCGCTCGATCTCGCCGATGCCAAAGCGCTTCACCCGAAGGCGGTTCCCACGCTCGAAAACTGGCGCGAGGCGGGCTGGGTCGAATACGAGCGCGTCGAGTTCGGCTCGGCGCCCGGCGCAGCAACGTCCAACGACGAGTCCAACAACGCGTCCAACAACGTCGATGTCGCTCAGGTTCCGACCCTGAGCGACGAGCAGACCGCCGCCGTCGAATCGATCGTCGCCGCGCGCGGCTTCGCGCCTTTTCTGCTGCACGGCGTGACGGGCAGCGGCAAGACCGAGGTTTATCTGCGCGCGCTGGCCGCGCTGCTCGAACGCGAGCCCGATGCCCAGGCGCTCGTCCTCGTCCCCGAAATCAATCTGACGCCGCAGTTCGAGGCGGCGTTTCGCACGCGCTTCGCGGCCACGCTCGCCGACGATGCGATCGTCACGCTCCACAGCGGTCTTGCCGAAGGCGAGCGCGCGCGCAACTGGCTCGCGGCCCACGTGGGCCGCGCGCGCATCGTGCTCGGCACACGGCTGGCCGTCCTCGCTTCGCTGCCGCGTCTCGCGATGCTCGTGGTCGACGAGGAGCACGATCCCGCCTACAAGCAGCAAGAAGGGCTGCGCTATTCGGCGCGCGATCTTGCCGTGTGGCGGGCGAAGCAGCTCGACGTGCCGGTCGTGCTCGGGTCGGCGACGCCGTCGCTCGAAAGCTGGTGGCAGGCCGAACAGGGCCGCTACACGCGCCTCACGCTCTCGCGGCGCGCGGTGGCCGACGCCGTGCTGCCCGCCATCCGGCTGATCGATCTCGAAGACGAACGCCGACGCGGCCGTGCGTCGTTCGAGGGATTGTCGGGGCCGCTGGTCGCGGCCATGAAGGCGCGCCTCGAGCGCGGCGAGCAAAGTCTCGTGTTCCTGAACCGGCGCGGTTACGCGCCGGTGCTTTCGTGCGATGCCTGCGGCTGGGTCGCGGGCTGTCCCCGCTGCAGCGCCTACGTCGTGCTGCACAAGCCGGAGCGGGCGCTGCGCTGCCACCACTGCGGCTGGGAATCGCGCATCCCGCGCTCATGTCCCGATTGCGGCAACGTTGATATCGCGCCGATGGGGCGCGGCACGCAGCGCATCGAGGAGGCGCTCACGAGTGCGGTGCCGGGCGCGCGCGTGTTGCGCATCGACGCCGACAGCACGCGCCGCAAGGGCAGCGCACAGGCGCTCTTTTCGGATGTTCACGCGGGCGACGTCGATATCCTGGTCGGCACGCAGATGATCGCGAAGGGCCACGATTTCCAGCGCGTGTCGCTCGTGGGCGTGCTCAACGCCGATAACGCGCTCTTTTCGCACGATTTCCGTGCGAGCGAGCGGCTCTTCGCGCAACTGATGCAGGTGAGCGGGCGCGCGGGCCGCAGCGGTCTGCCGGGCGAAGTGATGGTGCAGACGCGCTATCCGCGGCACGCGCTCTATCACGCGCTCGCGCGGCACGACTACGTCGGATTCGCGAATGCGCAGCTCTCGGAGCGTCGCGACGCGCATCTGCCGCCGTTCGTCTATCAGGCGCTGCTGCGCGCCGAAGGCCGCACGCTGGAGGCTGCGCTCGCGTTTCTCGGCGAGGCCGCGCAGGCGCTCGCCGCGATCCCGGCGGCGGAGCGGGTGAGCGTCTACGACGCCGTGCCGCTCACGATCGTGAAAGTGATGAACGTCCATCGTGCGCAACTGCTCGTGGAGAGCCAGTCGCGTGCCGCGCTACAGGCGACGTTGCGCGCGTGGCAGCCGATGCTGCGCACCTTGCGTGGCGTGCTGCGCTGGAACCTCGAAGTCGATCCGCTCGATATCTAGGCAAGCGCGCAACGGCGGCTCATGCGCCGCTCATTGGTTCCTCACTCGCCCCTCACTTGAATGCGCCGGGTTGCCTTGTGCCGCGCGACGGGCGCCGACGCGCCGCGGATGAACAGCAACGCGCATAGCGCGCACATGCTCCAGATTCCGATCGTCACCATGACCTTCTCCATCGTCTCCACCGTGCCCTTTTTTCTGGGTGCTTGTTGTCCCGTGTCACCGTTATAACGGCGCAAGACCGGATTCGCTGAGGGTTATCAAAATAAGTTGTGCCCAGGGAAAATACCGAGCGCAACCGGTTGCCCGGCGGGCGGGGCGTTCGCCGCAAACTCCCGAGGTATAAGGGTTTTCAGGGGTGCAACCTTAGTCATAGAGTGGTTGCACCTTTTATATTGGAGGCGTACGATTCGCCAACTTTTTAGTCTTTCGCCGGCGCGGTTTGCCCGGCAAACGAAGGAAACATGGCTAGCACCACTCTTGGCGTCAAAGTCGACGACGTTCTCCGCTCACGGCTGAAAGATGCCGCCACGCGCCTCGAGCGCACACCGCACTGGCTCATCAAGCAGGCGATCTTCGCTTACCTCGAAAGAATCGAGCACGGCCAGTTGCCCGCCGAACTCGCGGGACACGCAGGTGTGGCCGATGTGTCCGACGGCGCCGGTTCCGATGCCGATGACGAAGGCGTCTCGCACCCGTTCCTCGAATTCGCGCAGAACGTGCAGCCGCAGTCGGTGCTGCGCGCGGCGATCACGGCGGCGTACCGCCGTCCCGAGCCGGAGTGCGTGCCGTTCCTGATCGGCGAAGCGCGCCTGCCCGCGAACCTCACGGGCGACGTGTCGAAGCTCGCCACGCGCCTCGTCGAGACGCTGCGCGCCAAGCGCACCGGCGGCGGCGTCGAGGGCCTGATTCACGAGTTCGCGCTGTCGAGCCAGGAAGGCGTGGCGCTGATGTGCCTTGCCGAAGCGCTGCTGCGCATTCCCGACCGCGCCACGCGCGACGCGCTGATTCGCGACAAGATCAGCAAGGGCGACTGGAAATCCCACGTCGGCCATGCGCCGTCCCTGTTCGTGAACGCGGCGACGTGGGGCCTCATGATCACCGGCAAGCTCGTCACGACGAACAGCGAGGCGGGGCTTTCGTCGGCGCTCACGCGTTTGATCGGCAAGGGCGGCGAGCCGCTGATCCGCAAGGGCGTCGACATGTCGATGCGCCTCATGGGCGAGCAGTTCGTCACGGGCGAGAACATCTCCGACGCGCTCGCGAACAGCCGCAAGTTCGAAGCGCGCGGCTTCCGCTACTCGTACGACATGCTCGGCGAAGCGGCGACGACCGAAGCCGACGCCCTGCGCTACTACGCCTCGTACGAGCAGGCGATTCACGCGATCGGCAAGGCTGCTGGCGGCCGCGGCATCTACGAAGGCCCGGGCATCTCGATCAAGCTGTCGGCGCTGCATGCGCGCTATTCGCGCGCGCAACAGGAACGCACGATGGGCGAGCTGCTGCCGCGCGTGCGTGCGCTCGCCGTGCTGGCGCGCCGCTACGACATCGGCCTGAACATCGACGCCGAAGAAGCCGACCGGCTCGAAATCTCGCTCGATCTGCTCGAAGCGCTGTGCTTCGATCCGGAACTGCAGGGCTGGAACGGCATCGGCTTCGTGGTGCAGGCGTACCAGAAGCGCTGCCCGTTCGTGATCGACTACATCGTCGATCTCGCCCGCCGCAGCCGTCACCGCATCATGGTGCGCCTCGTGAAGGGCGCGTACTGGGACAGCGAAATCAAGCGCGCCCAGATCGACGGCCTCGAAGGCTATCCGGTGTACACGCGCAAGGTCTACACCGACGTCTCGTATCTCGCGTGCGCGAAGAAGCTGCTCGGCGCGCCCGATGCCGTGTATCCGCAGTTCGCGACGCACAACGCCTACACGCTCGCGGCGATCTATCACCTCGCGGGCCAGAACTACTATCCCGGCCAGTACGAGTTCCAGTGCCTGCACGGCATGGGCGAGCCGCTGTACGAAGAAGTCACGGGGCCGCTCTCGGCGGGCAAGCTCAACCGTCCGTGCCGCGTCTACGCGCCGGTCGGCACGCATGAAACGCTGCTCGCGTACCTCGTGCGCCGTCTGCTTGAAAACGGCGCGAACACGTCGTTCGTGAACCGCATCGCCGACGAAACGGTGCCGGTCGCCGAACTCGTCACGAACCCCGTCGACGATGCCTCGAAGGTCGTACCCGCCGGTGCGCCGCACACGAAGATCCCGCTGCCGCGCGATCTCTACGGCAACGAGCGCCTCAACTCGATGGGCCTCGATCTGTCGAACGAGCATCGTCTCGCATCGCTCTCGTCGGCGTTGCTCGCGAGCGCGCACCATCCGTGGCGCGCCGCGCCGATGCTGGAGGGCGGCGAGCTGGCGAGCGCCTCGGGCGTGGCACGCGACGTGCGCAATCCGGCCGATCACCGCGACCTCGTCGGCACCGTTGTGGAGGCAACGTCCGAAGACGTGAGCGCCGCGCTCGCACATGCCGTGGCCGCTGCGCCGATCTGGCAGGCGACGCCCATCGAAGCGCGCGCCGACTGTCTCGCGCGCGCCGCCGACCTGCTCGAAGCGCAGATGCACACGCTGATGGGCCTGATCGTGCGCGAAGCGGGCAAGTCGCTGCCGAACGCCATTGCCGAAATCCGCGAAGCAACCGACTTCCTGCGCTACTACTCGACGCAGATCCGCCAGGAATTCTCGAACGATACCCATCGTCCGCTCGGCCCGGTCGTGTGTATCAGCCCGTGGAACTTCCCGCTCGCGATCTTCATGGGCCAGGTGGCCGCCGCGCTCGCAGCCGGTAACACGGTACTCGCGAAGCCCGCCGAACAGACGCCGCTGATCGCAGCCCAGGCTGTGCGCATCCTGCGCGAAGCGGGCGTTCCGGCCGGCGCCGTGCAACTGCTGCCGGGCGATGGCGAAACCGTGGGCGCGGCGCTCGTCGCCGATGCGCGCACGCGCGCCGTGATGTTCACCGGCTCGACCGAAGTCGCGCGCCTCATCAACAAGACGCTTTCGGAGCGCCTCGATTCCGAAGGCCGTCCGATTCCGCTGATCGCCGAAACCGGCGGCCAGAACGCGATGATCGTCGATTCGTCGGCGCTCGCGGAACAGGTTGTCGCTGACGTGCTGCAATCGGCGTTTGACTCGGCAGGCCAGCGCTGCTCGGCGCTGCGCGTGCTCTGCCTGCAGGACGACGTGGCGGAGCGCACGCTCGAAATGCTCTCGGGCGCCATGAAGGAACTGGCGATCGGCAATCCTGATCGCCTCTCGACCGATGTCGGCCCCGTCATCGACGCCGACGCGAAGCGCGGCATCGACACGCACGTCGCCGCGCTGCGCGAGAAGGGCCGCAACGTCACGCAACTGCCGATGCCGGAAGGCTGCGCCGCAGGCACGTTCGTGCCGCCGACGCTCATCGAACTCGACAGCATCGACGAACTGAAGCGCGAAGTGTTCGGCCCGGTGCTGCACGTGATCCGCTATCGCCGAAGCCAGCTCGACAAGTTGCTCGAACAGATCCGCGCGACCGGTTACGGCCTCACGCTCGGCATCCATACGCGTATCGACGAAACCATTGCGCACGTGGTCAGCAACGCGCATGTGGGCAACATCTACGTGAACCGCAACGTGATCGGCGCGGTGGTCGGCGTGCAGCCGTTCGGCGGCGAAGGGCTGTCGGGCACAGGCCCGAAGGCGGGTGGCGCACTGTATCTGTCGCGTCTGCTCGCGAAGCGTCCGGCCGGACTGCCGGCGTCGCTGGCGCAGGCGCTCGTGGTCGATGTGCCGCAGAGCGAAAATGGCGAGCCGGTCCACTCGTCGCACGCCGCACTCACGTCGCTGCGCGACTGGCTGATCGCCGAACGCGAACCGGCGCTGGCCGCACGCTGTGACGGCTACCTCGAATATGTGCTGGCGGGCGCAACCGCCGTGCTGCCGGGGCCGACGGGCGAGCGCAATACCTACACGCTTTCGGCGCGCGGCACGGTGCTGTGCGTGCCGTCGACGGCGACCGGCGCGCGTGCGCAATTTGCCGCTGCCCTCGCGACGGGCAACCGCGCGCTCTTCTCGGGCGCGGCGGGCGAAGCGCTCGTGAGCGCACTGCCGGCGCAGTTGAAGGCGCAGGCCGCCGTGCACAAGGGCAAGGATGGAGGCAGTGATGCGAAGTACGACGCAGTGCTCTTCGAAGGCGACAGCGACGAGCTGCTCGCGCTCGTGAAGGAAGTGGCAAAGCGTGCAGGGCCGATCGTGTCGGTGCAGGGCGTTGCAGCCCACGCACTTGCGAACGGCGACGAAGATTACGCCCTGGAACGTCTCCTGACCGAGCGTTCTGTGAGCGTGAACACAGCCGCGGCGGGCGGCAATGCGAATTTGATGACGATCGGTTAAGCAGCCGCCATACTGTCGGTCGTCTCAATGACAAGGAAGCGGCACGGCGTTCGCTGAAGCCGCTCCGTTCCATACCTGGTAGCAAGGAGAAGATATGCAGCACACCATGAAGCAGCTGGCAGGCGCAACGATTGTTGCCGCCATGTCGCTGGCCGGGACCGCGCACGCGCAGCAAGTCGAGGAAGTGAAGATCGGCTTCGCTGGTCCGATGACCGGTGGGCAGGCGCACTATGGCAAGGATTTCCAGAACGGCATCACGCTTGCTGTCGAGGAAGAGAACGCAACCAAGCCGGTGATCGGCGGCAAGCAGATTCACTTCGTGCTCGACGCAGCTGACGACCAGGCCGACCCGCGCACGGGCACGACCGTCGCGCAGAAGCTCGTGGACGACGGCATCAAGGGCATGCTCGGCCACTTCAACTCGGGCACGACGATCCCGGCTTCGCGCATCTACGCGAACGCGGGCATCCCGCAGATCGCGATGGCGACCGCGCCGGAATACACGCAGCAAGGCTTCAAGACGACCTTCCGCATGATGACCTCCGACACGCAGCAGGGTTCGGTGGCAGGCGCGTTTGCCGTCAAGTCGCTCGGCATGAAGAAGATCGCCGTGGTTGACGACCGCACGGCCTACGGCCAGGGCCTCGCGGACCAGTTCGCGAAGGCGGCGAAGGGCGCGGGCGGCACGATCATCGACCGTGAGTACACGAACGACAAGGCCGTGGACTTCAAGTCGATCCTGACCAAGCTGAAGGCGCAGAATCCTGACCTGATCTATTTCGGCGGCGCGGATTCGCAGGCGGCTCCGATGGTCAAGCAGATGAAGTCGCTTGGCATGAAGGCTCCGCTGATGGGCGGCGAAATGGTTCATACGCCGACCTTCCTGAAGATCGCAGGCGACGCGGCGAACGGCACGGTGGCGTCGCTCGCGGGTCTGCCGCTGGACGAAATGCCGGGCGGCAAGGGCTACGTGGAGAAGTACAAGAAGCGCTTCGGTGAAGACGTCCAGACGTACTCGCCGTATGCCTACGACGGCGCGATGGCGATGTTCGCAGCGATGAAGGCCGCGAACTCGACGGATCCGGCGAAGTACCTGCCGTACCTCGCGAAGACGAACATGCCGGCTGTGACGTCGAAGGAACTCGCGTACGACGCGCACGGCGACCTGAAGAACGGCGGCATCACGCTGTACAAGGTTGTCGACGGCAAGTGGACGACGCTGCAAAGCGTGGGCGGCAAGTAAAGCGAATGCGCCTCGCGGCGTGAGCGGCAGCCGGAGTATCGGGTGCCGCGCGCCGCGGCTGATGTCGTGCAGCAAGTCAAAGCCCCGCAGGGAGATTTCCCTGCGGGGCTTTTCAATTTTCTAGAGGCTGGCTTTTAAATCGGCAAGCGTCACCAGTAGTGTCATGGGATCGAGGAGTGATCGTTCGAACCCCATGCGCTCGTAGAACGTCTGTGCTTCCTCCGAGAGGGCGTGTACCAGCATCCCCCGGATGCCGATCGTATCAGCGGCCTGGATCACACGCAGGCAAGCATCACGAACCAGAGCGCGGCCGATGCCTCGGCCATGCAATGATTGGTCGACGGCCAGCCGTCCCAGAACGACTACAGGAATCGGGTCTGGCATGTTCCGGCGGAAGCGGCCGGGAGCCGCGTCTACTGTGACGGCACTCGATGCCAGAGCATAGTAAGCAAGCACCCGCTGCCCTTCGGCGGCGACGAATGTCCGTGATGCGCCTGTGCCCTGGTTCTTCAATGCCCGGCGCTTCAACCATTGATCCAGGCTTTCTACTCCCGATCTGAACAAGTCCAGTTCGTGATGTGACGCGAGCGGCTCGGGGGCTCCTATCATCGATCCTTATCCCACGGCGCCAGCGTCTGGAGCATTTTGCGCAAGCGCTCATTCGGCTGCGGGGGCATGTCGAGGCGCGTCAGAAAGGCCGCGTAGGCGTCCGGCGAACTCGTGATGATGGTCTGATCGAGTAGCGCCTCTTCCGCGGCATTGCGAGCGGCTTCCAGCACGAAATCAGTGCGGTTTTTTCCCCGTAGTTTCGCGGCCCGATCAATCAGGCTTCGCTCTTCAGGCTTGATGCGAATGTTCAGGGTTTCCCGCTTGGCGGGCAGTGCATTCCGCGCAGTCATGGCCGTGACCCTCCAATGCTATTGATCGATTGCACTCTAGCACGCCGCAATGACGTTGTCATTACGACGTGCGTGCAGTGCAATCCTGGTAGGGTCTACGGCTATCGCAGCAACGCCTACCTCTTCGTCAAGATCAACACCGCCTGGCCCGGAAATCCACGAAGAACCTCATTTTTCCCACCAGTGCCGATTGGCGTTCTGCAGATTCTTTTGAAGGCCCCTACTGATGTTGCGGGAAGCATCTGCGCCGGATTGCACCGCATCCGTTTCCGCTTTCGAGCGCGCCAGATCCGCGTTGATCTTATCGTTCTCACGGCTAACCTGTGTTTCCAGCTTTTTCAGTTGCAGTTCCTTGTAGCGGTTCTCGTAGCTGCGGTCCTGATCCTCGATCTCACGCTTGCGGTTAATCGAAGCCTGCCGCTCGCGATTGGCCTGCTCTTGTGCAGCAGCCTTCGCCTCTGCGCGTTTGCGTTGGGCCGTTGCTTCCTGCTGTCGCTGCTTGCGGTATTCGGCTTCGGCTTTTTGCTGCTGCGCGGCGCGTTCGTTTTCCGCGTTCGATTCAAGCGCCTGCATGCGCGCGAGGCCATTGTCGAGATTGACGGGCGCTTGCTCTTGCGCGAAAGCCGGAATGGCCGAGAGCATTAAAAGCGCTAAAACGCCGCGTTTCATTTGCTCACCTGCTGCTCCGGTTTTTTCGCCGCGTCAGCAACCGGACATTGTGCGTTTGGCTGAATACGCGTCGTCGTACCGGAACCGACCATCATCGCAGGGCCGGGCTTGAATTCGCATACCCGGCCGACCTGAGCCGAGGCAAACGCCGACTTGCCGTCGCGGTACATGATCTGCACGCCATCGACCAGAACCGTGTCACTCACCATCGAGCCCGCCACCGCCCCTGCGGCGCCGCCTGCGACAGTACCCACCCCCGTGCGCTCCCAGCCGCCCGGGCCGGTCGATCCGCCGACCGCCGCACCTGCGAGTGCGCCAAGCACCGCACCGGCCATTTGAGCCGCCTTCTTGTTCTCGGCGTTGCTGACCTGCACCTTGCCCGGCAGGATCGTCAGAATCTCGACGGTGCGCACTTCCTGACGCTGATTCACATCGAGCACGCTGTATGAGTCGGCCTTGCTTTCCATTCCCGGCGTAGCGCAGCCGGCGAGTACCGCCGAGGCGGCGACGAGCGTGATGACACCCTTTCTCATGAATTTCTTTTGCATGTTTCTCGGTATGTGTTTATCGGGGGAGACTTGAATTACGTTGCTCGTAATCGTGTACTGCTATCGCGAGTGCATCCGGCAAGCGTATGAAGCATTCAGCAATCCCGCCATTTCGATTCGATTAGTGATGCTTATTTAAACCGGCGTGAACCGATGGCGTTTCTTTCGAAAATGAAAGGGGATGTTGGGGACCTAATGTGACGGCCCCGTGAACTGATGCTGAGAGGAGTCCTATATTTTATGGAGGGCCGAATCTCAAATCGTTGCGCCGCCAATGCACGACCTTGGCGGCGGTAATTTCAGCGTCATAGTGCCTGCAGAATGTCAGCCATCAGGGTGAACGGGCATCCTGTGGATGCCCGTTCACCGCTTACATGCCCTTCTTGAGCGCCGCTTCGCGAATCTGCGTGAGCGTCATGGCGGGCGTGCTCGCGTCCTTCGGGATGCGGATCTCGATGAGCGCGGGCCGTCCCGCATCGAGCGCGCGTTCCAGCGCGGGCAGGAACGCCGCCGTGGACTCGACGACTTCGCCGTGCGCGCCGAACGCGTGCGCGAAGGCCGCGAAATCCGGGTTCGTAAGCTGGGTGCCGTGGACGCGCCCAGGATAATGGCGCTCCTGATGCATGCGGATCGTGCCGTAGTGCCCGTTGTTCACGACGATGAACACGACGTTGAGCCCGTACTGCATCGCTGTGGCGATTTCCGGCGCCGACATCATGAAGCACCCGTCGCCCGCGAGCGCGACCACGGTGCGCGACGGATAGAGCGACTTCGCGGCAATCGCGGCGGGCACGCCATAACCCATCGCGCCGCTGGTGGGCGCAAGCTGCGAGCGGAAGTGACGGTACGCGAAATGCCGGTGCAGCCACGTCGCGTAATTGCCCGCGCCGTTCGTGACGATGGCGTCGTCGGGCAGGCGCGCGCGCAGTTGCCGGATTATTTCGCCCATCTGAACATCGCCGGGCATCGGGCGCGGCTCGCGCCACGCCAGATACGCGCGGTGCGCTTCCTCGGCGCTTCCGTCCCATGCGCACGCGGCAGGCGCGTCGAGCGCCGCGAGCATCGACGCGATTTCGGGCAGGCCCGATACGATCGGCAGATCGGCCGCATAGACGCGCCCGAGTTCTTCTGCGCCCTGGTGGACGTGGATCAGCGTCTGCTTCGTCTTCGGAATGTCGAGGAGCGCGTAGCCGCCCGTGGTCGCTTCGCCGAGGCGCGGACCGAGCGCGAGCAGCACGTCGGCCTCGCGGATGCGCTGCGCCAGCGCCGGATTCACGCCGAGGCCCACGTCGCCCGCATAGTTCGGGTGATCGTTGTCGAGTGTGTCCTGGAAGCGGAACGCGAGTCCGATGGGCAAGCGCCAGTTCTCGACGAAGCGCTGCAGATCCGCACAGGCCGCGCTGGTCCAGCCGTGGCCGCCCGCGATCACGAATGGCTTTTTCGCGTTCGCGAGCAGCGTGCGCAACTGCTCGATCTGCGCAGCCGATGGCGAGGCCTGCACGCGCTGCGCGGCGGGCGCGACGGGCTGCGCGTCGGCGGCGGGAAACGCATCGCTCAGCATGTCCTCGGGCAGCGCGAGCACGACCGGCCCGGGGCGTCCCGAAGTCGCGATATGGAATGCGTGGCTCAGGTATTCGGGCACGCGGCGCGCGTCGTCGATCTGCGCGACCCACTTCGCCATCTGGCCGAACATGCGCCGATAGTCGACTTCCTGAAACGCCTCGCGGTCCATCTGCTCGCGTGCGACCTGGCCGATCAGCAGGATCATCGGCGACGAGTCCTGGAACGCCGTATGCACGCCGATCGACGCGTGCGTCGCGCCCGGCCCGCGCGTGACGAATGCGATGCCGGGCTTGCCGGTGAGCTTGCCCGCGGCTTCGGCCATGTTCGCGGCCGAAGCTTCGTGACGGCACACGATGGTTTCGATGCGGTCCGTGACGTCGTAGAGCGCGTCGAGCACCGCGAGGTAGCTCTCGCCCGGCACGCAGAACACGCGTGTCACGCCGTTCGTGGCAAGGGCATCGACGAGGAGGCGCGCACCCGTGGTTGTCGGGGCGTTTACGTGGCTGGCGGAATCGTGCGGCGGCGTGGTCGCGGTCATGTGTTGCTGTCTCCTGTTGTTTGTTTTAAAGGCAAGGACGACGCGCGCACCTCAGCAAAGGACGACGCGCGCGGCGCAGCCAGGGAAGACGCACGTAGCGCGTCAGCACTCGACGATATTCACCGCGAGGCCGCCGCGCGAGGTCTCCTTGTACTTCGTCTTCATGTCGGCGCCGGTCTCGCGCATGGTCTTGATGACCGAGTCGAGCGAGACATAGTGCTCACCGTCGCCGCGCAGCGCCATGCGCGCGGCGTTGACGGCCTTCACGGACGCCATCGCGTTGCGCTCGATGCAGGGAATCTGCACCATGCCGCCGACCGGGTCGCAGGTGAGGCCGAGGTTGTGTTCCATGCCGATCTCGGCGGCGTTCTCGACTTGCTGCGGCGTGCCGCCGAGCACGGCGGCGAGCGCACCCGCGGCCATCGAGCACGCGACGCCCACTTCGCCCTGGCAGCCCACTTCGGCGCCGGAAAGCGATGCGTTGAGCTTGTAGAGAATGCCGATAGCCGCGGCGGTGAGCAGGAAGTCGATCACGCCCTGTTCGGTCGCGCCCGGCGTGAAGCGCACGTAGTAGTGCAGCACGGCCGGGATGATGCCCGCGGCGCCGTTGGTCGGCGCGGTGACGACGCGCCCGCCCGCGGCGTTTTCTTCGTTCACGGCGATTGCGTAGACGTTGATCCAGTCGATCATCGAGAGCGGGTCTTGCAGCGCGCGCTCCGGGTTGCCCGTGAGTGCGCGATACAGCTGCGGCGCGCGGCGCTTCACGTTGAACGGGCCCGGCAGCGTGCCTTCGGCAGCCGGATTGCCGACGCCGATGCCGCGCGAGACGCACGACTGCATCACGCCCCAGATGCGCAGCAGGCCGCTGCGGATTTCGTCGTCGGTATGCCAGACGCGCTCGTTTTCGAGCATCAGTTCCGCGATGCTCTTGCCGGTCGAGGCGCACAGCGCGAGTAGCTCGTTGCCCGTGCGAAACGGCCGCGGCAGTTGCGCTGCGGCGGCCAGCACCTTCGTGTTCGCCGCACCGGCTGTCACGACAAAACCGCCGCCCACGGACAAATAGGTGCTTTCGCGCAGCGTCGCGCCGTCGGCATCGTACGCGCGCAGCTTCATGCCGTTCGGATGCTCGGGCAGCGCCTGACGATAGAACGCGATGTGCTCCTTCTGCACGAACGGGATCGTGTGATGACCGGCGAGCGCGAGGCTGCGCGATGCGCGCACGGCTTCGAGCCGTTCGGCGATGGTGTCGGGGTTCACCGTGTCGGGGGCGTCGCCCATCAGCCCGAGCATGACGCCGCGGTCGGTGCCGTGGCCCTTGCCGGTCGCGCCGAGCGAGCCGTACAGCTCGCATTTCACCGATGCCGTGGCCGTGAGCAGACCGTCACGCTCAAGTCCTTCGACGAACATCAGCGCCGCCCGCATGGGGCCGACCGTGTGTGAACTGGATGGTCCGATGCCGATTTTGAAGAGATCGAAAACGCTGACTGCCATTTGGACTACTCCTGCTTGCTAAAAACTGCTGTCTCGTTTAATAACCGCGCGCATGGTCATACTTTTGACCGCGCGCTTGTGGGTACTTGTGCGCCGCGTGGCCTGGGCCGCCCGGCGCTTCTGGTGCTCCTGGCGCTCCTAGCGCGCGGGCAGCGGCAGGCACACGGCGAGCCAGGCGGGGGGCTTCGGCGCGAGCCTGAGCGCGATCGGCGCAAAGCGGCCGTTCAGCCGGGCCGCCAGGTGGAACAGTTCGGCGGCGTTCTTCGGATCCCACGGGCCGGCGAAGCCGGGCAGGCCGGCTTCGCGCCGCCGCGCGTCGAAGGCCACCGTCGAGTGCACGAACTCCTCGTGCGTCTTCTCGCCCATCGCGTAGGGCGCGAGCCAGTCGAGCGCCCGCGTGAGCGTCGCGCCGTTCGCCGCCCGCTCGTTGAGCCAGTTGCGGTTGTGGCGGCGCGCGGCGAGCGCGGCGGTCACGAGCGGCTGCAGGTCGTACGCGACGTAGTGCAGCGCGTCGCGCTCGGCGAAATCGCGCGTCGAGCCGTCGGGCGCGATGTTGTCGCCGATGTGCTCCACGAAGAGCCGCTGCGCCGTCGCAATCATCTTCCGGTTGTCGAGCGTGAACGCGATCATCGCTATCAGTTTGACCCGATGGCTCTGCCAGTTGTTCGCGAAATTGCCCTTGAGCGGACGCGGCTGCGCGTCCACCTGTGCGATGTAGCCGTTCGCGAAGCGGTTCAGGAACGCCATGGTCGCGTTGCGCGTCTTGACGGGCAGCGCGCTCGCGGTCATGTCGTAGGCGAGGATCAGCCCTTCGAAGCGCGTTTCGTCGATCGGATTGAAACTCGGCCGATAGGTGGCGACCCAGGCCGTGAGAAAGCGGTCGACGAGCTTCAGAAAGCGATCGTCGCTCGTCGCGCGCCATGCGAGTGCGGCGTCGCGCATGAGGTCGAGCTCGTTCGCGGCCTCGACGCTCTGGTCGTAGATGCCCTCGTGCGGCAGGGTGCCTTCGGTGTGCAGGGTGGCGACCGGGTGCGGCATGTCGTTCACACGCGCCGCAACTTGCGCGACGAGCGTCTTCACGCCGGGGTCCGCGTTGGTGCGCTCGCTCGTTTGCAGCGCGGGTGCCGCGCAGAAATTCATTGCCGCGTGTGCCGCGGGCGCCGAGGCGAACCAGGCGCCTGCCGCAGCCAGCGCACAGGCGAGTTTTGCGCCGTGGCGCATCCGCCGGGCCGACGCCCGGGTTGAGACCGTTCGCACCTTCCGCGCCATGCGGGACTCCCTGATTCAAGCCTGACAGGTGTGTGATGGTAACGGTTTGTGGCGGCAAATGTGAGTGCGGCGCCAGCCGGGCGCGCCGATAACCGGCGGCGCTGCCCGGCGGCATTGGCCGCGCTTTACGCCTGCTGTGCCTCTGCGGCCTGCGCTTCTTCATACTCGCCGACCGGCACGCACGAGCAGAACAGGTTGCGGTCGCCGTAGGCATTGTCGGCGCGGCCAACCGGCGGCCAGTACTTCTGCGCCACCAGCGAGCGCACGGGGTACGCGGCCTGTTCGCGCGAGTACGCGTGCTTCCAGTCGTCGGCGACCACCACGGCTGCCGTGTGCGGCGCGTGCTTCAGCGGATTGTCTTCCTTGTCGGCGCGGCCTTCTTCCACGGCGCGGATTTCCTCGCGGATCGCGATCATCGCGGCGATGAAGCGGTCGAGTTCTTCCTTCGATTCCGATTCGGTCGGCTCGACCATCAGCGTGCCCGGCACCGGGAAGCTCATCGTGGGCGCGTGGAAGCCGTAGTCCATCAGGCGCTTGGCGACGTCGTCGACGCTGATGCCGCTCGCATCCTTGATGGGGCGCAGATCGAGAATGCACTCGTGCGCGACGAGTCCGCCCGGGCCGCTGTAGAGCACCGGGAAGTGCGACGCGAGCTGCTTCGCGACGTAGTTCGCGTTCAGGATCGCGGATTCGGTGGCGGCCGTGAGGTTGGCCGCGCCCATCATCGCGATGTACATCCACGAGATCGGCAGGATCGAAGCCGAGCCGTAAGGCGCCGCGCTCACCGCGCCGATGCCGTGATCGTCGCGCTTGTAGCCGCTCGAAAGCTGGTTCGGCAGGAACCTGGCGAGATGCGCGCCGACCGCGATCGGGCCGACGCCCGGTCCGCCGCCGCCGTGCGGGATGCAGAAGGTCTTGTGCAGGTTCAGGTGCGAAACGTCGCCGCCGAACTGACCGGGCGCGGCGAGGCCGACCATTGCGTTCATGTTCGCGCCGTCCACATAGACCTGGCCGCCGTGCGCGTGCACGATCTCGCAGACTTCGCGCACGTTCTGTTCGAACACGCCGTGCGTCGAGGGATACGTGATCATGATCGCCGCGAGATTCGCGGCGTGCTGTGCGGCCTTCGCCTTCAGATCGGCGATGTCGATGTTGCCTTGCGCGTCGCAGGCGACGACGACGACCTGCATGCCCGCCATCTGCGCCGACGCCGGATTCGTGCCGTGCGCCGATGCCGGAATCAGGCAGACGTTGCGATGCCCTTCGCCGCGCGAGGCGTGATACGCGTGGATGATGAGCAGGCCCGAGTACTCGCCTTGCGAGCCGGCGTTCGGCTGCAGCGAGACGGCGGCGTAGCCGGTTGCGGCCACGAGCATCTGTTCGAGCTGATCGATCATCTCGCGATAGCCGACCGTCTGCTCGGCGGGCGCGAACGGGTGAATGCGGCCGAACTCGGGCCACGTGACCGGCAGCATTTCCGCGGTGGCGTTGAGCTTCATCGTGCACGAGCCGAGCGGGATCATCGCACGGTCGAGCGCGAGGTCCTTGTCGGAGAGGCTGCGCAGGTAGCGCAGCATTTCCGTTTCCGAATGGTGGCGGTTGAACACCGGATGCGCGAGATACGCGCCTTCGCGCACGAGCGAGGCCGGGAACGACGTCGCGCTTTGCTTCGAAATTTCTGCGTCGAGCGCATCGACCGACGGCGCGGCGTCCGCGAACGCGGCTTGCGCGAACACGGCGAGCAGATCGGCGAGATCGGCGCGCGTCGTCGTTTCGTCGACGGACACGCCCACGCGCGTTTCGCCGACGTGGCGCAGGTTCATGCCGCGCGCGAGCGCTGCGTCGATGAGCGCCTGGGTGCGCGGGCCCGATTCGAACGTGAGCGTGTCGAAGAAGGTCTCGTTCACGAGCGCGTAGCCGAGCTGCTTCGCACCGGCTGCGAGGATCGCCGCGACGCGGTTCACGCGCTGCGCGATGGTCTTCAGGCCGTGCGGGCCGTGATAGACCGCGTACATGCTCGCCATGATCGCGAGCAGCGCCTGCGCCGTGCAGACGTTCGACGTGGCCTTCTCGCGGCGGATGTGCTGTTCGCGGGTTTGCAGCGCGAGGCGCAGAGCGGGGTTGCCTTGCGCGTCGACGGTCACGCCGACGAGACGGCCCGGCATCTGGCGCTTGAGTTCGTCGCGCACGGCCATGTAGGCGGCGTGCGGGCCGCCGAAGCCCATCGGCACGCCGAAACGCTGCGCGTTGCCGATGGCCACGTCCGCGCCCCAGACGCCCGGCGGCGTGAGGATCGTGAGCGCGAGCAGGTCGGCGGCGGCGATCACCGCGCCGCCCGCGGCGTGCACGGCTTGAGCGAGTTCGCGGTAGTCGCGCACGTCGCCGTTGACGCCCGGATATTGCAGCAGCACGCCGAACGCGCCGGCTTGCGGCGCTTCCTGCGCCGGGCCGACCTTGACTTCGATGCCGATCGGCTTCGCGCGCGTCTTCACGACTTCGAGGGTTTGCGGCAGCACGTCGTCGGCGACGAAGAAGACCTTCGACTTCGACTTGCTGGTGCGCTGCACGAGCGTCATCGCTTCGGCGGCGGCGGTGGCTTCGTCGAGCAGCGACGCGTTGGAGATTGCGAGACCGGTGAGGTCGATGATCATCTGCTGGAAGTTCAGGAGCGCTTCGAGGCGGCCCTGCGAGATTTCCGGCTGATACGGCGTGTACGCGGTGTACCACGCCGGGTTTTCGAGCACGTTGCGCAGGATGACGGCGGGCGTGTGCGTGTCGTAGTAGCCCTGCCCGATGTACGAGCGGAACACCTGGTTCTTGTCCGCGAGCGCGCGCAGGCCCGTGAGGGCTTCGGCTTCGGTGCGCGGCGCGGCGAACGGGCCGAGCGGCAGCGCTTCCTTGCGGCGGATGGCGGCCGGAATCACAGCTTCGATCAGTGCGGCGCGCGAGGTGAAGCCGAGCGTGTCGAGCATCGCCTGCTGGTCGGCCGCATCGGGGCCGATGTGGCGGCCGGCGAAGGCGTCGTGCGATTCAAGCGCAGCGAGCGTGAGGGAAGTGTTCATCAGATGATCCGGGTGTTCGAGCTTCATGGGTTTTTTCCTGTCGATGGCAGTCAGCGCTTCAGCGCTGACTGCCATCCCACGCAAAGCGGTCGATCGCAGTTGGCGCTGGAATGCTTCAGCGCTTGCTGCCATCCCATGCAGAGCGGGGCGCGGCGGCCGCGCACGGGCTGCCGCGCCGTAAGCGGTGGGGGTTAAGCGCCGATGGCCTTTTCGTAGCCGGCGGCGTCGAGCAGCTTGTCGAGCGACGCGCCCGCAGCCGGCTTGATCTTGAAGAGCCACGATTCATAGGGCGTGCCGTTCACGACGTCGGGCGTGTCGACGAGCGCGCTGTTCGATTCGACGATCTCGCCTGCAACCGGCGCGTAGATGTCCGAGGCGGCCTTGACCGACTCGATCACCGCGACGGCATCGCCCGCGCCGACCGTGCGGCCCGCTTCGGGCAGTTCCAGGAACACGATGTCGCCGAGCGCTTCCTGGGCGTGGTCGGTGATGCCGACGGTCAACGTGCCGTCGGCTTCCGTGCGGACCCATTCGTGCGATTCGGTGTATTTCAGATCGGCCGGGATGCTCATTGAATGCTCCAGTGCGTGGTTCGCGGTATGGGTTTGCTAATGCTTGAAAAGAGGGGGCGTGCGCGGCGCAAAGAGGGCGCCGGTCAGGCGACGAGCACCTTGCCGTTGCGCACGAACGGGAGTTTTACCACGGTCGCGGAAAGCGCCTTGTCGCGGATCTGCACCTGCACGACGTCGCCCGGCTGCACGCTTTGTTGTGCACTCCTGGGCACGCGCGCGAAGGCGATCGATTCCTGCATCGTCGGCGAGAACGTGCCGCTCGTGATTTCGCCTTCGCCATGCGGCGTGAGCACCTTCTGGTGCGCGCGCAGCACGCCGCCCGCCTTGCCGTTTTCACGCTGCAGGATAAGGCCGACGAACGCCATGCGCGAGCCGTTGGCTTCGAGCGCGGCGCGGCCGACGAAGTCGCGCGGCTCCTTCATGTCGACGGTCCAGGCGAGGCCTGCGTCGAGCGGCGAGACGTTGTCGTCCATGTCCTGGCCGTAGAGGTTCATGCCGGCTTCGAGGCGCAGCGTGTCGCGCGCGCCGAGGCCGCAGGGCTTTACGCCCTCGCGCTGCAAGGCGTCCCAGAACTCGCACACGGCGGCGACCGGCAGCACGACTTCGAAGCCGTCTTCGCCGGTGTAGCCCGTGCGCGCGATCATCAATTCGCCGAACGGCGTGACGTCGATCTTCGCGGCGTTGAAGGGCTTGAGCGTTTCGGTGCAGCTGCGCGCGGACGGCGCAACCTGCCAGACCTTGTCGCGGGCGTTCGGGCCCTGCACGGCGACGATCGCGAGATCGCGGCGCGGCGTGATGGTGAGGCCGAAGCCGCCGTCGGCGTTCAGCTTCTGGAACCAGGCGATGTCTTTCTCGGCGGTGCCCGCGTTGACGACGGTGCGGAACTGGTCGTCGGCGAAGTAATAGACGATCAGGTCGTCGATCACGCCGCCTTGCGGGTTCAGCATGCACGAGTAGAGCGCGCGGCCCGGCGTCGTGAGCTTCGCGACGTTGTTGGCGATGGCGTGGGAGAAGAATTCGCGCGCCTTCGGGCCCGCGAAATCGACGACGCACATGTGCGAAACGTCGAACATGCCGGCGTCGGTGCGCACGGCGTGATGCTCGTCGATCTGCGAGCCGTAGTTGACGGGCATATCCCAGCCGCCGAAATCGACCATACGGGCGTTAAGCGCGCGGTGCGTGGCGTTGAGCGGAGTGTGTTTCAGTTCGGTCATGGGGCGATCTCGTCACGGTCGAAAACGAAAAAGGCCATGCATGAAACGCCGCAGGCGGTGTGCCTGTGGACGCTTCGTGCATGGCCCCTCTGTCCTCGGTACCTGAGAGATTGCGCCGTTCGCTGCGTGTGGCAGCGCTTCGCGGCGCGCGCCCCTTCGGTGGGCAGCCTGAACGCGGCTGAGCCGCCGTTCTACTGTCGCTCTCCAGAGTGCGGACGTTCACGCGTTTCCATTCGCTGCGCGCGAAAAACGCGCAAGCAGATGGATCAGCGGTCCGGCGCGCACGGTCCTTTTGCCTGAGAGTTTGTGGGTTGCCCCTTCGGCGGCGCTGGCGGCGCTTGTCTGCTTCGTTTGCTTGCATCTCAAGCGGCTGCCAGCGCGCTCTCCCGGCGCGCGCAGCGATTGTGCGCGACGCGCACGGGGCGTGTCAATGCGGAAAATTCCCCGCGCGCAGGGGACGGATGGGCGCGCATGCCTGAACGTGCGTGTCGCAGGGAAGGTGCGACGAAGGCCTGCAAGCGGCGTTGCGCGGGTGTTGCGCGGGTATTGCACGCGAGGCGGCGCGTCACGCGCCCAGGGCGGAAGCCGGGGATGCCGGAGACGCTTGAGACGCTTGACATGCGCGTCGAGGAAATTATTCGCCGATCGCGCGCGCGGCCGTGTCGAGTTCCTCGTTGAGCACGTGCTCTTCGTCGGACGAGAGACCGCCGCCGTGCTGAGCCGCCATGTCACGCGCTTCGCGGCGGATCTCGTCAAGACGGCGATGGACCGCAGCGCCCTGCGGCTGCGGGTAGTAGCCCTCGTTCACGCGTGTGTCGAGGCGGCGGCCCAGGTTGTCGATACGGCTTTCCACCTGATGCAGCCGGTCGATGGAGAGCGCGTGCGGCGCCGGACCTGCGGGGCGCTGCTGCGGCCCGGTGATGACGCACGCGGCGAGCGTCGAGACGAGTGCGCTGGCGGCGAGCGCGCGGGCGATGCGGGACATGCAAAACTCCTTTCTGGTCGTTGTCGCGCTTGTGGTCTGATCTGAGGCGCGATTTGAAGCGCGATTTGAAGCGTTGTCCCTGAATCCAACGTTTCATGGACGCCGCGCGATGACCGCGCGCGCACGCGCTGTGCACACTAACCCTCGCGAGGGGAAATTCGGGCGCTTCGCGCCCGAATCGTAGGACACGTGCCCAGTCAGCCTGCGCGCACGAACGGGAGCGTGCGGCCCTCGGCGGCGCTTTGCATCGCCAGCTCGATGACCGTCATCACGTCGATGGCGTCCTGCGGGCTCACCGGAAACGGCACACCGTCGTGGATCGACGCGGCCAGCGCGCGATAGAGACCCGTGTAGTCGCCGTCGACGGTGGGCAGCGCGCGTTCGCTCTCGCTGCCGCCCGAGGCGGCATCCAGCAGGACGTGCAGCCGTCCCGCCTCGTTGCCCGCGCCGAACCCCGCCTCGCCCGGGCGCAGGCCCGCCTTCAACTGGTCCTCCTGCGTGTCGAGGCCGTTCTTCAGATAGCCGCCGCGCGTGCCGTTGATCACGAAGCGCGGCGAGAACGCGGCGAGCGCGCTCGCGTGCAGCACCGCGTCGTGATTCGCGTAGCCGAGCACGAGATGGACGTAGTCGGGTGCCGTCGCGTCATCGCGGCGCGTGCGCACGAAGGCGGTGACCGATTCGGGCGCGCCGAAGAGCGCGAGCGCCTGATCGACCAGATGCGGCCCGAGGTCGTAGAGCAGGCCGCCGCCGCGCGCGGCATCCTCGCGCCAGCGCTGGCGCACCTGTGGGCGAAAGCGGTCGAAATGCGATTCGAAGTGCGTCACGCGGCCCAGTTCGCCGCTTGCCAGGAGCGTGCGCACGGTGAGGAAATCTCCATCCCAGCGGCGGTTGTGAAAGGGTGCGAACACAAGGCCGCGCGCCGATGCAAGCGCGGCAAGCGTGCGCGCCTCGGCGGCGTTCAGCGTGACCGGCTTGTCCACGAGGACGTGCTTGCCGCGCTCCAGCGCGCGGCGCGCGAGGTCGAAGTGCGTGTCGTTGGGCGTCGCGATCACGACGCATTCGATGTCGTCGAGTGCGAGCAGCGCGTCGAGATCGGGGACGATGGCGGCATCCGGAAAGTCGGCGCGCGCGCGCTCGGGCTGGCCCGTGGCAATTGCAGCGAGTGCCGTGGCTGCGCAGTGTGCGATCACGGGTGCGTGGAAGGTCTGGCCGGCGAAGCCATAGCCCATCAGGCCGATTTTCAGCGGTGAAGTCATGGGGCGGCTCCTGCAAGGTGGGCGCGGCATGAGCCGCGGCCGTGGTGGGCGGGTGGGCGTTATTGTGGCACGCGGCGGGTGGCGGACGGCGGGCCCTCGGTGGCCGATCGGTTCGCCGTGTTAACATCCCACCCGCAATCGCACACCGCGCGGGGCGTTGTCCACGCGCCGCGTGCCCGAGCCCGCGCAAGCGGGGCGCTCGCCGCCATCGCGCACGGCAGGTTCGCCGCACGCGCCCCGTCTGATCCACCCGTTTTTCCAATCCAGCAACGATGTCCGCAGGCCTGAATCCCGCCCAAAGCGAAGCGGTGCGCTATCTCGACGGTCCCTGTCTCGTGCTCGCCGGCGCGGGCAGCGGCAAGACGCGCGTGATCACGCAGAAGATCGCGCACCTCATCGAAGTCAAAGGCTTCGAGCCGCGCCATATCGCCGCCGTCACGTTCACCAACAAGGCCGCCGCCGAAATGCGCGAGCGCGTGGGCAAGCTGCTCGAAGGCAAGACGCTCACGACGCCCGGCAAGGAAGGCCGCAAGGTGCCGGTGAACCAGCTCACCGTCTGCACGTTCCACTCGCTCGGCGTGCAGATCCTGCGCCAGGAAGCCGGGCATCTGGGCCTCAAGCCCCAGTTTTCTATCATGGATTCGGACGACTGCTTCGCCATGATCCAGGAACAGGTCGGCTCGACCGACAAGGGCTTCATCCGCAAGATCCAGTCGATCATCTCGCTCTGGAAAAACGGCCTCGTGATGCCCGAAGAAGCGCTCGCCACGGCGTCGAACGAGGACGAGCACCAGGCGGCCATCGTCTACCGCAATTACGTGGCGACGCTGCATGCGTACCAGGCCGTCGACTTCGACGACCTGATCCGCCTGCCGAGCGAACTCTTCGCGCAGAACGAACCGGTGCGCGAGCGCTGGCAGAACAAGCTGCGCTATCTGCTGATCGACGAGTACCAGGACACCAACGCCTGCCAGTACGAACTGCTCAAGCTGCTGGCGGGCCCGCGCGCGGCGTTCACGGCCGTGGGCGACGACGACCAGGCCATCTACGGCTGGCGCGGCGCGACGCTCGAAAACCTTGCGCAGCTCGGCCGCGACTTCCCGAAGCTGCACGTGGTCAAGCTCGAACAGAACTATCGCTCGACCGTGCGCATTCTCACGGCGGCGAACAACGTCATCGCGAACAACCCGAAACTGTTCGAGAAGAAGCTCTGGTCCGAGCACGGCATGGGCGACTCGATCACCGTCACGCCGTGCAACGACGAAGAACACGAAGCCGAATCTGTGGTGTTCAGGCTCTCGGCGCACAAGTTCGAGCGGCGCGCGCAGTTTCGCGATTACGCGATCCTGTATCGCGGCAACTTCCAGGCGCGCATCTTCGAACAGGTGCTGCGGCGCGAGCGCATTCCGTACGTGCTCTCGGGTGGCCAATCGTTCTTCGACAAAGCCGAAATCAAGGACCTCTGCGCGTATCTGCGCCTGATCGCGAACCCCGACGACGATCCCGCGTTTATCCGCGCAATCACGACGCCGCGGCGCGGCGTGGGCAACACGACGCTCGAAGCGCTTGGCTCGTTCGCGGGCCAGGCGAAAGTGTCGCTGTTCGAGGCGGTGTACATGGGCGGGATCGAAGCGCGGCTTTCGGCGCGCCAGGTCGAGCCGATGCGCGTGTTCTGCGACTTCATGCAGCGTCTTGCCGAGCGCGCGGAGAAGGACCCCGCGACGGTCGTGCTCGACGACCTCATGGAAGCGATCCACTACGAAGCGTATCTGTACGACACCTTCGACGAACGCCAGGCGCAGTCGAAGTGGCAGAACGTGCTCGAATTCCTCGAATGGCTCAAGCGCAAAGGGACGAAGCCGGAGCCCGAACTTGGCCCCGATTCTGGCGACGATGCGGAAGCCACGGGCTACGACAATGCCGACGGTCTCGCCGATACCGGCAAGAACCTGCTGGGCCTGATCCAGACGGTGGCGCTGATGTCGATGCTCGAAGGCAAGGAAGAAGACCCGGATGCGGTGCGGCTTTCGACCGTGCACGCGTCGAAAGGGCTTGAGTACCCGCACGTGTTTCTGGTCGGCGTGGAAGAGGGGATCATGCCCCATCGCGGCGGCGCCGACGACGAACCGATCGACGACGCGCGCATCGAGGAAGAGCGGCGGCTGATGTACGTCGCGATCACGCGCGCGCAGCGCAGCCTGCATCTGAACTGGTGCAAGAAGCGCAAGCGCGCGAGAGAGACGGTGGTGTGCGAGGCGTCGCGATTCATCCCCGAAATGGGACTGGACGACGCGCCGCCGCCTACGCCGGAAGAAGCGCCGATGTCGCCGAAGGACCGCCTTGCGAGCTTGAAGGCGCTGCTGCAGAAGGGTTGACGAATTTGCACGACGGCGCGGCGGCGCGCCACTCTGGATTCGGATCTTTGAACGTGAAAAGGGCTGCATCGCGCGATGCAGCCCTTTGTTCTTGCGGATCCTGATGGATTGTGAGCGTGGGCTTACTTCGCAGCGCTCACCATGTAATCGACGGCGGCCTTCACTTTGGCGTCGGAGGCGCCGGCGCGGCGGGGGCTGAAGCTGAAGCCGTCTGCGCAATGCTGGCGGGCGCGGCCACGGCCGCTGCGGCGCCCGGTGCGCTTGCGGCTGCCGTCGCTGCGCCTGGTGCTGCTTCTGCCGCGTTGGCGGCATTGGCCTCGGGCTTCGGCGGGTCCGGGAAGTTCGCGCCGCCGTGGTTCGCCATGTAGGCCACCGCGAGGCCGATTTCGTAGTCGCTGTAGTCGTCGGGACTGGTGCCGCCGCGCGGCGGCATTGCGCCCTTGCCGGAGAGTGCGGTGTGCCAGAGCGTGTCATAGCCTTGTGCGATGCGCGGCGCCCAGTCGCCCGGGTTGCCGAACTTCGGCGCGCCCGCTACGCCCGTCGCGTGACATGCCGAACAGACGGCCTGAAAGACCTGCTCGCCGGTCTTGTAGACATGCGGCGCGTTAGCATCGCGAATGGTGACCTGCGCGATGGGCGCGATGCGCTGGGCGACTGCGTCGGGGGCGAGTTCATCGGTGCCCGCGCCGGTGCGCGTCGTGTTGTCGACGTAGTAGGCGAGCAGGATGATGATGGTGACAGGAACGGCAAACGCGGCGATGACCGCCGCGATCAGCTGGCCGGGTGTTTTGATCGGGGTTCCGTTGGGCGCTTCGCTCATGTTTGTCTCGTCTCCCATTGGGATGGTGGTGAGCGTGACAGCAGGACGGCAACAGCCTTGCGATGGATCAAACAGGAAAAATTATAGACGCATGGGTCCGCATCAGGTGCATGTGTGCGGCCGCTATGTAGCGGGCGTTTACCCGGAGGTGTGGTGCGTTTTGTGCGGTTTTGATTTTTTGATTGGACCCTGTGGCGGTGGGGTGGTTTTTCGGGCGTGTTTGCCGGTGATGCGGTCTGCTTCGGCATACCGCCAACACGGGCGACCGCCTGGCAGCCGCCCACGGTGGACGGTTTCACCGAAACCGGGTATCCTTGCCGTCTCTTCGCAGCGCTGCTATCCCCGTATTCTTCGGTCTGGTTGCAGCGCTTTTGCATAAATGCGCCCGTAGCTCAATGGATAGAGTACTGCCCTCCGAAGGCAGGGGTTGCTGGTTCGATCCCAGCCGGGCGCGCCATCTGCATTTCCGCAGACATCCCATGAAATCCTGAAAAGCCCCGCCGGATAAGGCGTTGCGGGATTTTTGCGTCCGCGGAAAGCCGAGCAGATCCTGGAAAATCCATCAGTCGCATGTGCTCGGTGATGTACCCCAGAATGTTTTTTCCTCAATTCTGATTTTGGGGTACGGCGTGGGACATCTCACCGACTCGCAGATCAAGAATGTAGAGCCTCGCGAGAAGGAATATTTCCTCGCGGATGGCAGTGAACTGTACGCCCGCCAAAATTCGGACTTCGAAAGCATCTTGCCGTATGCCCGGATCACACGAACGGTTTGCGGCGCTTGTATTAGCTAGTTCTTTTCGAGTGGCGCCCGCGAAAACGTGTTCCAACTGGCTGCTACCCACCCCGTACACCCCTCGCTGTACCGGATGAGGCAGTATAATGGTCCAAATTTTGTACAAAATTCGAGCCGCAGGAGTGCACTATGCCGATCTCAGCCAGCGATGTGATTTCGCTATCTCAAGCCAGGGCCAATTTGTCCGAGCTGGCCGATCAGGTCAGGGCGGGCGCCGAGAAAATTGTCACGAAAAACGGGGAGAGCTACGTTGCCATCATCGATGCGCAGCGGCTGGATTACTACCACCGGTTGGAGCGGGAGCGCATCCACTTGCTGCTGATCGCAGATGCCAGCAAGGGCTTGGCCGACGTGTCTGCCGGCAAGGTGAAGGATGCCCGTAGCACCCTCGCCACGCTAAAGCGGCGCCGCACCAGAACAGCCGACTAATGGGCCAATACTCGCCGTGACAGCCCAGCACTCCGTCAAACTCACAGCTAACTTCGAGCGCAATCTCGATGAAATCGACGCGTTCCTGCAGGAAGTCGAAGCCCCGCAGGCCTTCGATGCGCTACTGGACGAACTGACGCATACCGTGATCCCCAACCTGGAGCAATTCTCCGGCATAGGTCGATCCTTCATGGATCGCTCCGCTGGCTCCGTTGAAACGAGCAACGGCATCACCCGCCTGACCGAACAACTGAACGCCATTGCCGACGGCAGCGAATTGCGGGAATACGTGATGTCGCACTATCTGTTGCTGTATGCCCAGATCAAAGACACGGCGTATCTACTATCGATTCGCCACTACCGACAGCTTTCGTTCGATCTGGCAAATCACTGGGTAATGTGAATAAATGATTTATCTGCTGGTGTTGGCGTAGCGGTGCGCGAATATCCCACCGATTCGCGTCCGTTATCGAGTACTTCGCATTGCCTTCCGTACACCACTCACCAAGGCACGAAGGCCGGGAAATGCAGCTTCGCCCGCCTCAGAAAAACAAAGCGCCGGACATTGCGTACCGGCGCGATTGATTACAACAAGGACACGTCTGTAGACGTATCTACGACTGTTCAAAAACAGTCTTGGGATGCTCGCTGGCCCTTAACCGAAGCCACGAGCGGCTTGCAGACAGGTTGGTCGGAGTCGGTATTATTCAGCGGCAGCCCTCCAGGGTTAATTTCAGGCAGACGCGTCTTCCCCGTAGCATCGAAGGCGCACGTGGCGGCTAGTCCAGCTAGCTACTTATTTCCTAACCGCTCAATGACAATTTAAAGCCTTTTCCCGTGGGCGAAACCGGGCAAGTTGTCGCGCGGTACGTCGTCGTCATGACGAACTTTGCATCTGAATTCGAGTCCTCTCATCGGCACCTAAATCTCCCACTCAAAGCTTGTGGCGCTTCTCACACAGAAGCCCCAAGCGTGCCGGACGAATCATCAAATACGCCCGTCCTTACAAGCGTTTTACAGTAGAAATTTTTCGCTTACGGCGGTCGATAAAGCAAAGAAGGCAGATGCACGCTGCCGGGTCTGTCCTGTTCTCCGAGGCCTGGCGAATTTCACGGTTACACGCGCATACGTATTGCCATTGCTTGCCGTGCGTAAGCACGCTGCCGCAAATGGGCGCCCCCATGGGAAAAGGGCGCACGGCCCATTGGTCACGTCGTGGAGCGCGGGTGAACGAATTCAGGTTCACGCAAAAAACTCTGGTTGCCGCTGGTGATCAGCCTGACCGCCATGGGCACGTTTCATGTCGGCGCCGTCGTGTAACTGGATGCGGGAATATGCACCGGCATAAGCACCGGAATAAGCACTGGAATAAGCACTGGAATAAGCACCAAAGTCTCTCGCACATTGCGGATTTGAATCGTGCGACCAGGGATCATGATGGCGTCGTGCCAATTCCCCAGCCGGACGGCGATTTCGTCCGAAATGCGACGCGTGAACACAAACGATCCCGCGGGACTCGATGTCGAAGTGACCGACCTTTCACCTGAGGATGCGGAACGGCTTCATCGGCAGGTTCGCGAACAACACCCCGAATTCCCCGAAGCGCACAACAATCACGGTGCCATGCTGCAGCGCCTCGGTCGTCTGCAAGAGGCCGAGGATGCGTTTCGGCACGCACTCGCGCTGCGCTCCGACTATCTGGAGGCGCACTACAACCTCGCGCTCACATTGCAGGCGACGAACCGTCTGCACGAGGCTGAAGCCGAATACCAGCAAGCGCTGACGATTCAACCCGCGCACGCCGAGTCGCATCACAATCTCGGCAACGTGATGAAGTCGCTCGGGCGTCTGCACGAGGCAGAGATTGCATATCGGCGGGCGATCGAAATTCGTCCGCACTATCCGCTTGCGCTGAATAATCTCGCGAGCGTATTGAAGCTGCGCGAGCGTTATATCGAGGCCGAACTCGCGTGTCGCTGTGCGCTGACGATTCAGCCGCGGTATCCCGAAGCGCTCAACACGCACGGCACGATCCTCGAAAAGCTCGGGCGCTTGCCCGAAGCCGAAACGGCCTATCGTCATGCGATAGCCATTCGCCCGGATTTCGCCGAAAGCCATTACAACCTCGGGATCGTGTTTCACGCGCTGGAGCGTCTCGATGACGCGGAAGCGAGCTATCGCGAGGCGCTTGCGCTGCGCCCGGAGCGCGTCGAAATACTGAACAATCTCGGCGGCGTGCTACAGGCTCGCGGGTTGCCCGCGCAGGCCGCGGAGCTTTACCGCAGGGCGCTGGCGCTGCGCCCGGAACTGAGCGTGACGCATTACAACCTCGGGACGGTGCTCAAGAGCCTCGATTGCCTCGCCGAAGCCGAAGTCGAATATCGTGCGGCGCTTGCGCTCGATCCGCGTTATGCCGATGCGCGTTTCGGGCTCGCGACGCTGCTGCTGAGTTTTGGGCGGTATGAAGAAGCGTGGGTCGAATACGAGGCGCGTTACGAACCGGAGCGTTTCGTTCATCGCAGGAGCGAGGTGGTGCTACAGCCCTGTCCGCGTTGGCGCGGCGAGTCGTTGCAAGGCCGCTCGCTGCTGGTCTGGCAGGAGGATGGGCTCGGCGATATGGTGCAGTTCGGCCGTTATCTGGCGCGCTTGAAGTCGCTCGGGGTTTCACGTTTGACGGTGGCGTGTTTGCCGCCGCTGCACCGGTTACTGCGTGCCGTGGATGGTGTGGATGAGGTCGTCGTTCATGCAGATGCTCAGGCGCGCGTGGCCGAATTCGATTGCTGGATCAGCCTGATGAGCGTGCCGCTGCGTCTGGGGATGGTCGATCATGCGCAAGACGAGGCGCTTTCGCCGGCGGTGTATCTGAAGCCCGATCCCGTTCTGGTCGAGCACTGGCGTGCGCGTCTCGATGCGTTGCCGCCCGGGTTGCGCGTGGGTCTGGTGTGGAAGGGCAATCCGAAGCATCACAACGATGCACATCGGTCACTGCCTTCGCTTGCCGTGCTTGAACCGCTGTGGCAGGTGCCGGGCGTTCAGTTCGTCAGTTTGCAGAAAGGGCAGGGTGAGGACGAGGCCGCCATGCCGCCAGAGGGACAGCCGCTGCTGCATCTGGGATCTGAAGTGGCCGATCTGGCCGATAGCGCCGCGATCGTCGCGCAGCTCGATCTGGTGATTTGCGTGGATACCGCGATGGCTCATATCGCGGGATCCGTTGGCACGCCGTGCTGGGTGCTGCTGCCCGCGCAGGATATCGACTGGCGCTGGATGCATCAGCGGGAAGATTCGCCCTGGTATCCGGGCGTGCGATTGTTCAGGCAGGGAGCGCAGGGGCAGTGGGCGGCGGCGGTGGAGCAGGTTCGGGCGGTGTTGCGCGGGAGGATGCCGAGGCCTTGCGATTCCGCGCGCGCAAGTCGATTGGAACCATGACCGTAACGTGGCGCCGGGCGGGGCGCTTAGCTTAGGATCGCAGCGTGATTCTCCACTGAGTGCATGTCAATGTCTGAGCGCACAGTTGCCACAGTTGCGATATACACGTTACAGCCTGGGGGCGCCGGCAGTCATCCGCGTTTCAGGCATTGCCGCTTTCGCAGCGGGATTACTGTCCTCTATCTCCGAACATACTCGCTACCCAATCCAGTCGCGCAAGAATGAAGACGATGGATTCCATCATGTAACGTCAATCAATAATGAGGTATGACGTTAGCGGGTTGGACGGGTCGCGTCGCAATGCGTATCTGGACAGTCCCAGCACCTCTCGCACGGCTAACGTCTCTCCCGGGAATTCTGGACAATTCAATTCATCAAATGCCAATACCGTTCCTTTGGTGACGTGCGGCAAAATGGCTTCCAGGCAATCCTTGGTCGGCTTGTAAAGGTCAAAATCAAAATACGCCATGGCTACTACCGTTTCTGGATGTCTCGCCAGATAAGCCGAGATCGTTTCGGTGGCATCGCCTTTGACAAGTTCGTGCTTGGTCTTTTGCGGGATGGGCGCATTTTGCTCGTGAAAATTCAGAATGGCTTCAAGGTGGTCTTCCCATCCAGCGGTCACGGCATAGTCTCCGGTCTTGACCATGCCGCCATCCTGATCCGCTACTCCAGGGAACCCCTCAAACGTATCAAAGCCAATCAGCCTTCGGTTGTAGTTGAAAGGTTCGTGGATTCCGCGCAGCGCCGAGAACAAGGCCATGTTTTGGCCCCACCGGACGCCGAACTCCATAATGACACCATGCACAGGAACGATCAGCTGATACAGCTTCTGCATGAAGTTGATGCGGGCCAATGTCTGGCGCGTCAGAAACAGGCCCAGGTTGTCGAGCAATTCTGAATCCGGCAAAGGCGCCGCACGAAGACTTTCCGCCAAAGCAATCTTTCTGGAAATCTCTGTCTGAGTCGATCCTGAAAGGGTATTAATGGGTTGTTGCGTTTTCATCGTTCAACACTATCCGAATTGTTTTCACCAAGGCCAATTTTGCCGACATTTGCGATGTGAGCGTGATCGGCGTGTCTTTTTCTAAGCGGTGGGTATCAATCCACCATTGCCCAGCGAAGCGCCGTTCCAATTTGTGCATCCACCCGTATTTTTTTTCCCAGCAAACTTTCGTAATGCCGCGGGGCAAGCCCGGCGCCGGGGCGGACGACGCGCAAATTTTCCGTAGTAAAGACATCGCCCGCTTTCATGTCCTTCGCGACATACAACGAACGGCGATGCTCGATCGATTTCATTTCCGCAGGCGTAGGTCCGTAAGTCACCTGCCCCAGTGCTAGCCATGCACGGTGCGTTTCGCTGATCAGGCTCTCCAGTTCCGCGGGTTCGAGCGAAAAGGCACTATCGACGCCGCCGTCTGCGCGGCGCAAAGTGAAGTGCTTTTCAATGACCGTGGCACCCAACGCCACTGCCGCCACCGAAACGCCTACGCCCATGGTGTGATCCGACAAGCCCACCTGACATCCCAGCAATTCCCGCATGTGAGGGATGGTCCGTATATTGGTGTTTTCAGGCGATGCGGGATAAGTGCTGGTGCACTTGAGCAGCACCAGTTCTTTGCAGCCCGCCTCGCGAGCGGTCTGCACGGCCTCGTCCAGTTCCCCCAGCGTAGCCATGCCCGTCGACATGATGATGGGCTTTCCGGTGCGCGCTGCCTTGCGGATCAAGGGGAGGTGATTATTCTCGAATGAAGCAATCTTGAACGCGGGGACTCCGAGCTGATCCAGAAAATCCACGGCGGTTTCGTCGAACGGGGAACTGAAGCAAATCAAGCCATGTGATTTGGCGCGTTCCATGATGGGCGCGTGCCACTCCCAAGGCGTATACGCCTTGCTGTACAGGTCATACAGATTGCTGCCGTTCCACAGGCTTTTTTCGTCGGAGATGTTGAATTCGCCACGTCGGACATTGAGCGTGATCGTATCTGCGGTGTAGGTTTGCAGTTTGATGGCATGCGCGCCGGCACGTGCAGCGGCGTCCACCAGTTCAAATGCCCGCTCAAGAGACTGGTTATGGTTGCCGGACATTTCGGCGATGATGAACGGCGGGTGTTCCACGCCAATCAGGCAGTCTGCAATGCGAATCGTTGAATTCATGATGATGCTCGCCTCGAGATTTTCAATCAACGCCAGTCGATATCTGGCAATACGTCGGGAAGTAGACTGAGATTGTCAATGGTGTGTTGTGCATCGAATCCCGGCTTGGCTAGCATATTGGCGTGCCCGCCTGTTTTCACTCTGACCGTCCTTACCCCGATGGGATTAAGCCCGACGAAATCCTTGGCGGGATTGTCTCCAACATAGATCAAGTCGGTCCAGGCACACCGCTCCCTTTCGAGAATTCTCCGGAAACACAACGTGGACGGCTTTTCATGCCGGACGCCATAGCGATGGGTCAGAAGAACCTTGGCACACTGGTCCTCCAGTTGCAAAGCCTTGACCTTGTTGTATTGGACGATCTTGTGTCCATCCGTTACGAGGTACGGCTTTCTCCCGAGTCTGGCGAGTATGGACCGCGCTTGGGGATAAAGCGAAATCGCAGGCATATGATGCCGGTATACCTGAACGCATCGGAGCACAGCCTTGCGACTGGCAACACCGTTTTCTGCCAGCCATTGATTGAAGACGGCCCCTCTGCCCTTTTCGCCCAGAATCGCGTCCATCCTTCCAAGCGATAACTGATAATCCCAGCCGTACTGTTGCTGCATCCAGCTTGCCACAGCCCTGAAACCGCTGTCTACGAACGATTTCTCTGGATAGAGCGTGTCGTCCAGATCAAAGATCAGAATCGGCGACATATAAATCCTGGGCGACACGAACTTGCCGGAAACGCCCCGGTCGACGATGAAATGGCCAATCGCCAAGATCGGCACCGGCGATCTCCAGCAAAGACCAATGCAGGCCATCCAGCCCCGCAGCCATTCCTGCCGTCGATGCGCCACCGAATCTGGGATTGCACTCGATCACTTGCAGACCACCGGCCTCATCGAGAAACGCCTGCATTACCACCGGTCCGGAAAGTTTCAAGGATTCCAGAATCATGCGGGCCGATGCCTCGATAGCCTCGTCGGAAAAAACCGTGGTGACGCGCGATTCGCCATTGACGACCTGATCCCTCCGCCGCAAAACCAGACCCTTAACCTTGTGCGTCCGATCCAGCCAGGCATCGATGCTGATTTCAATGCCGTGTACCATCGGCTGAAAAATCGGCGCTTCCAGTTCTGTGGCGTGACGTCTCGCTTCTTCCCTGGTCAAATTCAACCCCAGTGAACGTGATCCTGCGCCATATCGTTCTTTGACGACCAGGGTATCTGCCGTGAGTTCGTCGAGATTATCCGAGGCCGGGATGAACGATAAACCGCGCTGTTGGCCGTAACGCGCAAAGGCCAACTTGTCCAGACACAGCGCGATCGAATCGGGCGGAGAAACGATCACCTGTATCCCGGCTTTGGCTAGCTCATCTTTATGTTGTGCCCAAAAGAGCAACTCGCCATCGCGGGTAGGCAACACACAATTAATGTTGCGATTGCGCAGTGCTTCCATGATCTGCGCAAAATTTTCTTTCCGGGTAGGCGGCATTGGCCAGAACTCGTCCGCCACATAGGCTGAAACTGCCCTTGCATCGAGATCGCCAGCCACGACCGCTCCATCCGGGCCAAATTGGCGCACTGCCGCTTGCATGGCGCGAACCAGAGGAACCTTGGCGGCCGCGCTACTGATCAACGCCCTGAATCGAAGGTGCGGCGATGTTGTCCGGCCTGATTGACTGCGCTCATACTCGATGATTTCCGGAATCGCCTTCTCAATGTCGTATTCCGGTTGCCAGCCGATGAGGCTCGTATATCGCGAGATATCGGCTTGGGAGGCCTCGTACGGAATATCGGACTCCTCCATGTTTGCCTGCATTTCGGGGAAATATTTCCGAAACACATTCACCACGTCGGAAACGCTGCGGGCCCTGCCCGTTCCCAGGTTGATGATGCCGGACGCCGTGGGATGCCCGGCCAACCGGATCAGTCCTTCGGCTGTATCGGCGGCATAGATATAGTCGAACTGCCCCTCCGGGCGATATACCGTTACAGGCTTGCCCTGAAGCAAATCTCTGGCCCAGCGGGAAATCACATCCCGCGAATTCCGGCCGTATCCACGGTAAATACGGGCGCACACCGTCGAAAGGCGGTCACCGCAAAACGTATCGATGAAGCGAAGTTCGATTTCGTGCGCGAACTTTGCCATGCCGGTCAGATTGCGAGGATAGACCGGGTCGGTTTCCTTGAGCGAGATTGCGTGATCTCTCGGCGAATCGAACTGGTACAGGTCGGGCGCATAGATCAGATAGCTCGAAGCGAACACCACTTTTTTCAGGTCCACCGCATTTCTTGCGAGGCTCATCAAGTGATGGCTCAACTGGACGTTGTGCAGGAAATTTTCTTCCCAAAACCCGTAGGATTCTTCCGATCGTTCGAACGTTGCAGCCAGATGAATGAATATTTCGGGGGCAAATGTGTCCCATTCAATTTGCGTCATGCAATTGAGATCACCCATCCGATACTGTACCTGGGCGGGAAATCCCTCGGGACGCGGCTTCAAATCAGCGGCCAGCACAATGGCGCCCCGGGCAACTAACCGGGGGATCATCTCCCGGCCAATCACACCGGCTGCACCGCTAACGAATACTCGCTTACCTTTCATATGACCTCAAATATCCATGTACAAGTGCATCGACCGGTTTTTCATCGATAACGACGTGCTGCCTCATCGTTCCTTCGCACCGAAACCCGGATGCTTCAAGCACGGCGATATGGTTGGATCTGGTAGCGTAGGTTTCGGTGAATATCCGGTTTAAACCAAGATCATCGAACGCCAGGCTTTTGACAAGCTGTAGAAATAGCGCAAAATCCCTGCGATAAACCGCATCATCCCCTGCACGCACTGGATCCATCAAAAAGGACACTTCCGCCCTGCGGTGTTCCCACGCAATGTGCACCAATCCGCCGTAGCCGATAAGCTCGCCATCGTTAAGGTAGCCGACCAATAGATTATCCGGCTGAGGCAGCGCCATCGTTGGCCAGATTTGCCGCTCGTAGTACGACTGCTGACTTTCCGCCGTGATAGGTTGCTTTTGGCGCAGAACATCGATTTGCGCGTTGCGCCATAGTCGGATCGCTTCAATGTCGCTATCCTGGACAGGCCTGATCTCTCTCCCGTCGTCCCGAAAAATCTGACTCGAAAGACAAGCGTAGCGCCTCATATCTGGCCTCGAGTAAAAAAAGCCACAACCTGCCGCCCCATTCCCACCTTCGCCATTGCTTCGTAATATGCAATGACGTCATCGATCGGTTTTCTGGCCAGCAGATTATCAAGCTGGATGCGTGCACGGTTCGCGCCGGGGCCGTTTTCCCTGTTCATCACATAATTTGCATTCGGATGCAGGAGAAACCAATCTATCGGAAATTCGCCAAGCACGTTGCGGCAGAAATATCCGGCCGATATCCCAACGGCCCTGAGGCTATCTGCATCGAAATACGACAGATGATCGGGTGTGGCGATCCAGAATTCTCTGTCGATATGTCCACGCTCCAGGCAGAAATTCTGTAGATCGGAGAAGTCGTTCGGAACGGTGACGATGAGCACCCCATCTGTCGATAACAGATCACGCAACTGCGCCATCAGTTCGACGGGCTCCAGGACATGCTCCAGAACATTACTCAGAAAAACTGCGTCATATCGGCGACCATTCTGAACACGGGTGGACAGCAGATCGAATACATCCCCCGTCTCCAGATAGGGCAGGCACGACGGATTCATTTTCTGGACACCGGCCGCACTGAAATCCAATCCCTCGACCTTCCAGTTCTTGGCCAGAAAATACTGCATGGCGAACCCTTCGCCGCATCCCACGTCGAGCATGAGGCCGGGCGACGTGCCACGAATCTTCTCGACGACACGAGCGTATCTGGCGATTCTGGAATTGAAATAATCCAGCTCTTCCTGGTCGTACTGGGCGCGATAATTTCCCTGATTCGTCTGATAATATTTCAGCGCGTAATAGTTTCGAAGCTCTTCCCTGGAAGGCTTTTCGGCAATTTCGTAAAAACCAAGCGGGTGCCTGCGCAGTAGAGCGTTCATTATCCGAATCTCCGTTGATGCTTGATCTCAGCCATCAACCAATCTTCTTCGTTATCGATATCCTGAACCTGCGATTCGGGAACCACGACGGATCCTGTATTTCGTCCCAGCAACGTGCCGTCACGCGCCAATACCTCTGGACGAAACCAGTAGAACTGACCCACGTCGTGATAGGCCGCTGGCAGGTCCTGAGATCGGGTCTGAACGTACTCGGGCCAATTCATCGCTACTTTTCCGCCAGGATCACGTTGCAGCGATCTCAAAATCGGGTAGCTAAACGACGTGACCGGCATTACCACATCGAAATTTTCTTCAAACAGAATCTGTCGCGATTGACGCAATAATTCAACGGTGACGAAAGGCGCAGCGGCATACAGGCAGCAGGCGAGGTCAAATTTCTGCCCGCGATCACCGTAACTTCCCAGCACCTCGGTTAATACATCGGCGGTCGTTGCTACGTCGCTTGCTGTTTCCGCGGATCGCATGAAGGGAACACGTGCTCCCATACTGAGCGCAAGCGCGGCAATTTCTGGCCCATCCGTGCTGACCATCACCTCATCGAACAGGCCCGAATCGAGAGCGGCCTGAAGCGGCCACGCCATCATGGGCCGTTCTCGAAACAGGCGGGTGTTCTTTCCCGGGATGCGTTTGCTACCGGATCGCGCAAGGACGATGGCAATCGATTTCATCGTGCTGAAAGGCGAAATTTCGAGGCTCAAAGGAATTGCCGTATCGAGTTTGCAGTGCCGCATTGCGGCACTGCAAGCTCACGACAGCATGGCTTTAGTTGTGTGTTCGGATGCGTGCGGCATCCGGTGCCTTTTCTATCAGCAAATAATATTGAAGCGTGTAATATTCCAGAAGCTCCTCGCGCGTGACGTTTTTGAGCGTCAGACGGGTGAGGTCGATGTTGAACGGTCCTGTTTGCGTCTGATTCTGCGGCCAGAACGACCTCAACCGGCCGTCGAGCGAATTGGACGTCTGAACGATCCGGTATCCCGTTTCCTCGCAAAACTTCACCATTTCATTGCGGGTGAAGAAGCGAATATGCGTGATGTCGAGTAGCCCGGCATCTGCGTACGACCAGTTGCCCTTGCCGAGCTCTTCCATTATCCAGAGGTTGCGGATGTTGGGAATGCTGAGCACCAGCTGGCCCGTCGGCGACATGTATTCGCGCAGCTTGACCATCACGTCCCACGGGTTGTACATGTGCTCGAGCACGTCGGCCAGCAGTACCGCGTCGAGCGAGCCGCGCGCGATGCCTTCCTTTTCCAGATCGAAGTCTTCGAAGCGTCCAACCATCACGTGGTCGAGTTTCTCGCCTGCGAGCTTCGCCGCCTCCCGATTCATCTCGATGCCGAAGGCACGGCTCCCGGGGAACCGCTCCTTGACCAGTGCCGCGTTGCTGCCGGTTGCACAACCCACGTCGAGGATCACGGACGGCGTGTTCGTCAACATGTTGGCGAGGTCCGCACGACCGGCCGTGTGGTACAGCCCGCGCGTAGAGCTGGATTCGACGTCCAGGTATTCTTGCCAGACATGACGCTTTGCACGCGGCGTCAGGCCGGCAGCCATCCGGGCCATGAGCTCGGCGACACACGTAGCCGCCGTACCATTTTCCGTTGCGTTGTAGTGTTTAACGCGTGCCGCCGCCGCATTGACCGCAGCGGCGCGCACCGTTTCGTTCGTCAACAGCAGGTGTATCGCGCCCGCGAGATTCTGCGCCTCAACCTCGGTGACGCCTGTTTCAGCTTCGAACGATGGCCCCATCACCATGCCCGTCACACTCAGCAAGTTGATGACGGGGGTACGCGCCAGCATCCCCTCCACCAGATAGTTCGAATCGGTTGCGATAAGCAGGTCGCTGCCTGCGGCAAGCGCCTGCGTGTCGTCCATGCAGTAAACGTAACCGGAATCCGCCGCGCCCAAATCACGAAGAATTTGCCGATAGCGCTGCTCGCCAAACGCGCCATTCGACGACCGGTCCTTGATGATTGCATTGAATTGCAGGCCGCTGGCGCGCAACGCTTCACAACTGGCTATAAAAACGGCCAGCGTATCGTCGTAGACGTTTTCGTTACCTTGAGCACTGAAATGCGACGACCACGTCGTGCCAAAAACAATCAGCGGGATACCGCGCCGGATTGGGTATTTGCCGTCGAGATATTGCCGGCAGGCGGGTTTTCGGTTTCGAAGCTCCGCGTAGCAGTCCCATGCAGGGTTGCCCGTCACGACGAAACGTTCTGCCGGATAGCCTTGATCAAGATAGCCTTCCATCCCGCGTTGGCCAAACACAGCGAGTTTGTCGGCGATTACCTGGTCATGTACCGTGTACGGATCCACGAGTGCGATGGCGTGCGCGACGTGCAACGTCGGAATGCCGCGTGCTTTGGCCCAACTGGTCGCGGTCTTGCCGCCGTTCGTCACGTCTTCGCTCGTAACGAGCAATCCGATTTCGTAGCGTTTGGCCGCCTCGGCCAGGCAATACAGGAGACGAACCGCTGCGGGCAATTCTGTCGCCACCGTATCGGCGATGACCTCAGTCATCTGACTTAGCGCGGGGTTCTCGCTTGCGAGCGTGCCCAGATACGTCGCGAACCGGGTGTTCAGTTGCGATGTCTCCGCTACGGAATCCGCGTGGCGGGCGGCGTCCAGCATACCCTGCAGACCGACGACCGTGCTGCCGGTACTGTCGATCACGCTGCGTATCTGCGGCGTGGGCTCTTCCGGAATGATCACGACCATCGGCTCGTGCATCAACAGAAACTGGCGCAACGCTTCAATTTGCGTGCCCCACAGCAGACTGACAATGGCCTTCTGCATCATTGCTGGCCTCCGTTGAAAATACCGAAATACTTTTCCAAAAGCGCCTTGACCAGGTTGTACTCTGTTCCGACCGTTACATCAACGCCGTCTTTGACGCGGAACGGCGCACCGGCTGCCCACTCGCGCGCGATCTGGGTGGCCTGCCGATCGAGATGCGCGTATTGCATCCATCCTTCGAATTGTTCGCACACGTCTTGCGGGAGGACGCCGCGGAAATTGAACTGCGGCAGACGGGTTTTCAGGGTTTTATACAGAAGGTAAAAGAAATGCCGGCTGCGCAGCGGCTGCAGCAATCGCTCGAATTCGGCTGCATATTGTTCACGCGAAAGCGGTAGCCACGGCAGCAGCGCATCGAAGTCGTGCTGGTCGAGCGCCGCGTCGCGAGCGGCAACGTTTGCCGCGTACCGTGCGTTGGCTTCCCGGTCAGGGCAGTTTTCCAGCACGACGAATATACGGCCCGACATGCGAGGGGTGAGGTGCTTGACCAGATATTCCTCGATGAACACACCGAGATCAAAGAGGCCCTTATCGTAGGCGAACCACGACAGCACGCGTCGGTAGCTCTGCTTTCCATCGAGCGCCGGATACGAAAGCCAGTTCACGTTACCGCCGCCCAGAAAGGCGCCGTAGGGTACCGCGGCGACGATTCGAAAGCCGGCCTCATCAGCAAAGTCGACGAGGTCGGCGAGGCTGAGGCGCGACATGTAATTGATGAAATTGGTGCTGCCATCGGTCTGCTTGAGCGCATCGGGCCATCTGGCGCTATCGCTGCCACAAGATGCAAGCACATTGTCGGCGGAGTGAATGTCGAATATCAGGCGTCCGCCTGGACGAATCGCGCGTTTCCATTCAAGCAGCGACTCTCGCCAATTCGGAAAGTGAACGAGTACGTTAAGCGAAACAGCGCAATCGAATGTCTGGTCGCCAACCGGTAATGACGATACGTCGCCGACCTTCAGCGTGATGGGCGCGTCGCCCGCCAAACGGCGGGTTTCGTCAAGCATCGCCCGCGAACTGTCAATGCCGGTCAGGCGATAGCCATCGGCGAGCAGCGGCAACGCAGCGCGCCCGGTGCCAATCCCGATATCGATAATTTCCGGTCCGCATGCGAACTTCCGGATCGTATTGATCTCGATCGTGTTTTTGAGTGCGTTGGTCGAATCGTGCTGGGTCATACGGCCCGAGTACCAACTGACCATGTTCGGATCTTGCCACGCGTCTGTTTTCCAGCGAATGAGCTCCGACTGTTGAAGCTCGGCACTGGGCGTTGTCAGCCTTTGGTTCATTTCAGAAGGATCCTGGAAAGCGGGGTGCCCCGCTTGAGTGATTGCCGGATAGGTATCCGAAGTTCGGTACCGGGATTGGCTGCCGAACAGCGCGCCGGAACGATTGCGATACGTCTCATCTCAGTGCAGCCTTCAGGGTGTCGGCCACCCGGGCTTGCGCGTCGTCGGAAAGTGCTGCGTACATCGGCAGGCTGATTGCTTCCCGGTAGTACTGTTCGGATTCTGGAAATTGGCCCGGCCGGAAACCCAGTCGACGGTAGTAGGGCTGCAAATGCACGGGGATATAGTGCAGATTTACGCCGATGCCGGCCTGCCGCATTCGTTCGAATACGTCGCGATGCGTGAAGCGTATCGCGTCAAGCTTGAGCCGGACGACGTACAGGTGCCAGGCCGACTCATCGAGCACGTCATATTCCGGCAGGACGAGCGGCAGTCCTTCGAGCAGCACGGCGTAGCGTGCGGCAAGCGCCCGGCGACGCGAGAGAAAGGTATCGAGACGATCGAGTTGCGACAAACCGAGGGCGGCCTGCAGGTCCGTCATCCGGTAGTTGTAACCCAGCTCGGTCATTTCGTAGTACCACGGTCCATCGCTTTCGCTTTCCATTCGCGAGACATCGCGCGTGATGCCATGACTGCGCAGGCTTCGCAGCCGCTCATGGAGCGTTGCATCGTTCGTGAGCACGGCACCGCCTTCACCCGTCGTGACGATCTTGACCGGATGAAAGCTAAAGACGGTCATATGCGCATGGTCGCCGCAACCAACGGGACGACCGCAATATCGTGCGCCAACGGCATGCGACGCGTCCTCGATAACGAGGAAGTCAAATCGATCCGCCAGACGCTTGATCGCGTGCATATCGGCGCTACGACCGGCAAACGCAACGGGAATGACGACCTTCGGCAACCGTCCGCTTCGCTCCGCCTCGACGAGTTTGCGTTCGAGCGCGTTCGCGTCAAGGCACCAGGTGTTGCGGTCGATGTCCACGAAATCGACGTCGGCACCGCAATAGCGCGCGCAGTTCGCCGACGCGACGAACGTGTTGGGCGTCGTCCAGAGCAGATCGCCGGGGCCCAGGCCGGCGGCAGTGCACGCAATGTGCAACGCCGATGTCGCGTTGGAAACAGCCACGGCGTACTTCGCTTCGCAACGCGCGGCGAGCGCGGCTTCGAAGGCGGGAATAGCGGGACCCTGCGTGAGCCAGTCGGAATGCAGCACGCGTGTGACGGCGGCGATGTCCGACTCGTCGATTGACTGGCGACCGTATGGAATCGATGTGCTCATGCGATTTGCCGGTCGAGTGCCCGCAATTCTCCGATGCTCAGGAAGTGGTTATTGTTGTCGGAGGTGTAGTTGAATCCTTCGGTCACCAGCTTGCCCGATTCCTGCAAGCCGTTGATTGCGTAATCGCCCTTCACAATGAAACGGATCGACGGCGTGATCACGTAGTGGTCGTCAAATTCGATCGTATTCAGGCTGTCGTCGCGCGTGATCATCATCTCGTGCAGCTTTTCGCCGGGCCGAATGCCGATGATGCGTTGCGAAAATTCCGGCGCCATCGCGCGAGCGAGATCGGTGATCCGCACGGACGGGATCTTCGGGACGAACAGTTCGCCGCCTTGCATGCGCTGAAAGCTCTTCATCACGAATTCGACACCCTGGTCGAGCGTGATCCAGAAGCGGGTCATTCGCTCGTCGGTGATCGGCAATTCTCCGGCGCTTTCAGCAATCAGCTTGCGGAAATACGGTACGACGGAACCGCGTGAGCCGACGACGTTGCCATAGCGAACGATCGAAAAGCGCGTCGGGTGTTTTCCAACGAGATTATTCGCGGCAACGAACAGTTTGTCCGATAGAAGCTTCGTCGCGCCATACAGATTGATCGGGCTCGCCGCTTTGTCCGTCGATAGCGCAACCACTTTTTCGACGCCGTTCTCGATCGCCGCGTTGATGATGTTCTCGGCGCCGTTGACGTTGGTCCGGATACATTCAGTGGGATTGTATTCAGCGGCCGGCACTTGTTTCAGTGCTGCTGCGTGCACGACGTAATCGACATCGCACATTGCCTGCTTCAGGCGTCCGGGGTCTCGTACGTCGCCAAGGAAATAGCGCATGCAAGGTTCGGAGTACACCTGCTGCATTTCGTATTGTTTGAGTTCGTCGCGCGAAAATACGATGACGCGCGCAGGCCGCCATTTCGCGAGCAGAGTCTTGATGAACTTCTGGCCGAACGAACCCGTTCCACCCGTAATTAATATCGATTTATTGTCGAACATCGCCCTATCCTTCCCATCGAGATCGCATACCGCTGGTGCGGGCAGTCCTTTCCCTTATCCCGTTTAATGAGCCAGGCGAAAGAGGCATTCCGTGCGAACGGAGTGGCCGGCGAGCAGTCAGCTCGTCAGTCAGCGAACCATACTAACGGATGAGAAGTAGCGCCTTACTGTAGATCTAGGGGCGTTTTGCCCTTCAAATCACGGAACTGGCCAAAAGGTGCGGCGAGCATTTTCGGCACGACGTGCCAGCCGCTGTTTGCTTTCCGTAATCTGGTTGCGATGACGGTTGAACTGCTGCGCCGATCCGGCCGATGTCCGACTTCCGTTGACTTCGGTTGACTTCGGTTGACTTCCGTTGACTGCTGCTGGCGTCACTTGCTGGCGTCACTTATCCCGCGTTCGGAATTCGTGTGCCTGTCTCCGCCTTATAGCGCTGCAGCAGTCGTTCCCGTGCATTGAGAAACTGGTCGTAGTAAGGTCGCGAACCCGTTCTGATCGCCGCGAATTTCAGCGCATCGAGCACCACCATTTCCTCGCGGTATTTCCCGTCCAGCAGCCCGTTATCGGCGAGCAGCACGGTCGAATCGTAATTTCTGACTTTCCAGCGGTCCGGCTCGGTGCTCAGGATGATCGACACGATGCGTTCGATCACGAACACCTTGGCAGGCGTCGGCAGCACGTAACTGCGGTCGCTGTTCAGTTGCGCGGCAAGCTCGGTGCCGCGCGCTTCCGCAACGTCGAAAATGCGCTCGCACAGCGTGAGCCAGTGCTGCCAGAAGCGCGGTTTGGCAACGAAGTAATTGCAGTACACCGTTCCGGCGGCGCTCATGACGAGGCCGTTCATGAGCGGTTCGCAATCCCGGTGCGGCGCGATCAGTTTCAGCACGCCTGCGAGCGTCGAGGCGATGCCAGGATGCCAGTATTCGGCCTGCTCGAACACGTTTTTGAAGAACGCGATGTTGCTGAAGTACGGCGAAAATGTGACGACGTCCACGTCGTCGGGCGTATCGGCCAGAAACTGCGCGACCTGTGCGGAGGTCAAGCCGGTTTTTTCCGCGAATTTCGGCGAAAAGAAACCGTAGCGCGCATGCGGATCTAACGTGTTTTCCAGCAAAAAGCGGCGGATCGGCCAGTATTCGTACCAGTCGGGACGCTGTCCGGTGTTGTCGAGCGGAATGAAACCCGGGTCGAGCCTCGCACGCGATTCGGGCGAGTAGAAAATCTGATGGAGGTAATGCTTCATCGAAGTCCCGACGTCTGATTGGGCGTGGCGAGTGCTTCGATGCGCTTGAGTACGCCTCGCTGCAGTTCGAGGAATTTACGGCAATACACCTCATTACCCGTATGAATGGCGGCCAGCTTGAGCGCGTCGAGTTCGATCAGTTCGTTTCGGCAGGCACTGGCAATGTTCGCGTCCGGCATGGACATCGAATCGCAAGGCCGGACCTTCCAGGCGGCGGGGTCGAGGCTCAGGAGCAATGACGCGATGCGCTCGATAACCAGCGTGCGCGCGAGCATGGGCGCCGCGCCCTGCACGGGTGCGTTCAGCAGGCGGGCAAGCGCGCTGTCGCTGGCTTGCGCGGCTGCGAAGATCGCCTCGCACACGCTCAGCCAGCTTTGCCAGAAACGCGGCTTGGCGACGAAATAATTGCCGTACACCGTTTCAACGGAACTCGTGACGAGGTTGCCCAGCACCGTTTTGCCGTCGGCACCCGGCGCGATGGATTCAATCACGCCCTCGAACACCGCTGCGATACCCGGGGTGCCATATTCCGCCTGCTCGAACATGTTCCTGAATAGCGCGGCGCGAGTGAAGCCCGGCGAAAACGTCACGATGTCCACATCGTCCGGTGTGGAAGCCAGAAACTGATGGACCTGATTTGCCGTGAGCGACGTTTTCTCGTGGAAGTCCGCCGGGAAAAAGCCGTAGCGCGCCGCCGGGTCGAGCGTGTTTTCGGTCAGGAAACGGCGGATCGGCCAGTATTCGGGCCAGTCGGCCGATGTGGGCCGCTGCGCCGCGTTGTCGAGCGCGATGAAACCCGGATCGAGCACCGCTCGCGTTTCGGGCGATCGATCAATCTGATAGACGAAATTCTTCATCGCGACGTTCGTTTGCAATACGGACGGTTTGAGGAGGGATGCGCCCGCTACGTCGAACGATTGCGGCGGCTGTCCCGTGCACCAGCGTCGCCACATCGTGCGCAACGCTTCGCTGACGCCGCATGCGACTGCTTCGGCCCGAAACATCGATGAGGCGGCGCAGCGCTCGCGCATGCCCGCGCGCAGTTCGGCCAGCGCGGGCAGATCTGCGGCGAGCGCCGCGCCGCGCCGCAGGAAATCCTGCGCATCGCTGGCCACGAAGTGCTGGAGGTTTGCGTGCGCCATCACCGTTGCGCCGCTGCGGCCCGGCACCGTCCGGCCCGGCCAGGTCAAGGTGGGGACGCCCATCCAGAGCGATTGCAGCGCGGTCGTCAGGCCGCCGAACGGAAACGTGTCGAGCGCGATATCGACTTCGTGGTGCAATTGCAGATAGCTGGCGACCGACGTGCGCGGATGGAAATCGAGCCGCTCGCGCGCGATGCCATCTTGCGCGAACCACGCGGCCAGTTGCGCATCGACGTTGCCATTCACGGGTAACGCCGCGATTTTCAGACGGGCCGCCGGTACGGCGTGCAGTAGTTGCGCCCACAGCGAAATCACGTTGCGCTGCAACTTGTTGATGCGGTTGAAGCTGCCGAAGGTCACATAGCCGTTGCGCAGCGCCGGAAGCGCATTCAGCGGCGGTGCTTCCTGTTCCGGCTGAAACGGCGCCACGGCAGGCAGGCAGACGATTTTCTCGCTGAACTGGCTTTCGAATTGCGCGGGCGGTGCCCAGAAGCGATCGGCGAGAAAGTAGTCGATTGCGGTGAGTCCGGTCGTGCCCGGATAGCCGATCCAGCTTGCCTGCACGGGCGCGGGTTTGCGGGCAAGCGCCGGGAGCCGGTTATAGCCGGTATGGCCGGACAGGTCGATCAGGATGTCGATTCCGTCGGCTTCGACCCGTTGCGCAAAGGCCGCGTCGTCCAGATCGCCGATTTCGCGCCATTCGGCAAAATGGCCGCGCAGCCGCGCCGTGACCGCGTCCGGCTGCACGGTATTCGAATACGCATACAGGCGCAGGCCCGGGTCGCGCGCGAGGTGCGGCAAGACGGGTTCGAGGAAGCTGGCGACGGCGTGCCGACGCAGATCGGCAGAAACGAAGCCGATGCGCAGCGTGCGCTCCGGTTCGCGCACATTGGCGTGGTGCGGCCAGTGCGGCTTGAGCGGTGTTTCGAACGTCTGCGCGAAACCGCGATGCGCGTTGAACAATGCTTCCGGATCGACGTTGCTGCTGTGCGTGAGGCAGAGCAGCAGATTGCTCCAGGTCCCGGCACCGCCTGGCGCGCACTCGAGCGAGCGCCGGAATTGCTGCGCGGCTTCCTCGATGCGCCCGAGGCGCTGGTAGAGCGAGCCGAGCGAGTTCCACGCGAGCGCCGATTGAGGCGCGAGTTGCACGGCGCGCAGCAGGTACGGCTCGGCCTCGCCCGCGCGTTCGGCGGCCATCAGGACGATGCCCAGCAGGCGCGTGCCTTCCGCGTGGGCGGGCGCGATGTCGAGCAGCGTGCGGCAGAGGCGTTCCGCGCCCGCATGATCGCCCTGGGCTTCGAGCAGCGCGGCATAGACTTGCAGCACGTCCGGGTCGCGGGGAATCAGTTCGTGCGCGCGCCGCAAATACGCTTCGCACGTCTGATGCCGGCCGAGCCGATACAGCGTGAGCGCGCGTATTTTCCAGCCGAGCGGGTGTGCGGGGAATTGCTCGATCAACGCGCGCCCTGCGGCATCGGCCTCGTCGAGACGGCCCGCATCGAATAGCGCGACGGCCGATTCGCCTTGCTCGCGGGTCGGGAGCAGGGCGCTCATGAGGCCGGGTTTTGCGTCGTCACGTCGAACGTTTCCGCGGGCAACCCGGCGCACCACCGCTGCCACATCGTGCGCAGCGCACGGCTCACGCTTTGCGCGACGACGTCCGGCTGGAACATCGGCGAGGCGAGGCAGCGCTCGCGCGCCGTGGCGCGCAGTTCGGCGAGCGCCGGGATGTCGTTGGCCAGTTCGACGCCGCGCCGCACGAAGTCCTGTTTGTCGCAGGCCACGAAGCGATCGAGCTGCGCATGGCCCATCACCGTCGCGCCGCTGCGTCCGGGCACGGTTTCGCCCGCGAGCGTCAGCGTCGGCACGCCCATCCACAACGACTGGAGTGCCGTGGTCAGGCCGCCGTACGGAATCGAATCGAAACAGATGTCCACCGCGTAATGCTGTTGCAGGAACACCTGAAGGGAACCGCGTGAGCGGAAGCTGATTCGCTCACGCGCGATGCCCTCCTCGTCGAACCAGGCAAGCAGTTGTTTCGAGCCGGTTTCGTCGCTCGGCATTGCACCGATCTGCATGCGGGCAGTGGGTATCGCGCGCAGCAACTGCGCCCACAGGGCAATCGTGTGGCGCCGCAGTTTTTCGAGCCGGTTGAAGCTGCCGAACGTCACATAGCCATTCGACAACGCAGGCAGTGCGTTGATCGGTGGCGCAATCGTCGAGGCATAGAATGGCGCGACGGCCGGCAGGTAAGCGATCTTTTCGGTGAAACGCGCGCGGAACGCCTCGTTCGGCACCCAGAAGCGGTCGCCGATGAAGTAATCGACGGCGCTTAATCCCGTGGTGCCGGGGTAGCCGATCCAGCACGCCGCCAGCGGCGCGGGTTTGCGTGCGAATACGAGGAGCCGGTTCTCGGCGGTGTGTCCGCCGAGGTCGATCAGGATGTCGATGCGGTCGGCGCGAATCTGCCGGATGACGTCGTCGTCGGGTACGCGGGTGATCGTGTGCCAATGCGCGAAATGCTCACGCAGTTTGGTGGTCACTTGATCGCTGCCCGGCGTGTTGGAGTAGGCGTAAAGCTCAAGACCCGGATCCTTCGCGAGACCTGGCAGCACCGGCAGCAAAAAGTTCGCGACTGCATGGGCGCGCAGATCGGCCGAGACGATCCCGATGCGCAGCCTGCGTCCGGGCTCGCGGGTATTGGGGTGCGCGGGCCATTGCGCCCGGAATTTCGATTCGAAGTGCTCGCCGAAGCGTCGATGCTCGGCGAACAATTGATCCGCGCTCACGGTTTCGTCGTGCGCCAGCGTAAACATCAGGTTGCCCCAGGCGTCGCCATTGTCCGGCGTGTGCTGGAGCGCAAGCCGGAATTGGTCGGCGGCGTCGCCGAGGCGTCCTTGCCTGACGTAGAGCGCACCCTGCGCGACGGCGAGGTTCGTCGGGTCGACCCCGAGTCGGCGCGCCTGCGCGAAGCTTCGCTCGGATTCGTCGAGACGGCCCAGCGAAAACAGGACCACGCCCTGCAGCCGGGCGCCTTCGGCATGATCGGGGTGGAATTCCACCAGTTTCTCGCAAACCGCCAGCGCTTCGCTATGCCGGGCCGCTGCTTCCAGCGTGGCCACGTAGGCATGCAGAACATCGGCGTCCTGGGGGTTCAACGCATAGGCTTCGCCTAAACATTGCCGGGCCTCGTCGAGTTTTCCCACTGAAAACAGCGCGACGCCAAGGACCTTCATTCCCAACGCGTGGCCCGGAAATTGTTTGAGGAAGGCGCGCGCATTTTTTTCCGCCACATCGAAGTGCCGGTCGTTGTACGGCGTGGCAAGCGATTCGATCTGTTTGCGCGTGGGATCCCGCTTCTTGCGCGTGGTGTGCGTGGGTTCGGCCGTTGGCTCCGGTTGTGGTTTTGCGCTCTCCTGGTGGGTGGCCTGGACCGTGTAGTCCGCCGCGGACGTGAGCTGGCCCATCAGGTTGATCAGCTGGTCCACCACGGGCCCTTGCAACCCATGGCGCTGCCCGAGTTCCAGAGCCACCCAGGCGGCCTTCAGCCGCTTCGCGTGAATCAGCGCATCGATGTAGTTCGCCCAGTACTGGCCGTTGTTCGGGTTGATGCCGAGCGCCGTTTCGAGCCGTGGCAGCGCCTCAAGCGGCCGGCCGAGCGCAAGCAGGGCCATGGCGATCCCGTGGTTCGCGTCCGGATAGTGCGGATACACCGCCAGTACGGTTTCGAATTGCCGGATCGCTTCTTCATGCTGCCCGGCACGGCTTGCCGCCCCTGCTGCGAACATCGCTTCGGCCGCTGCGAGGTGCGTTGCCAGCTGAGGATCGGGCGGCAGCAGCAGCGCCGCCTGGCGCAGCAGGTCGCGCGAGCCCGGCAGATCGCCGCGGCGCAGGCGGTCGTAGGCGAGCGTCTTCCACCCGTAGCCCTCGTTGGGAAGGATCTGCGTCATCTGACGCGCAATCGCACAGGCGTCGTCGTGCTGTTCGATCGACGTGAGCTTGTCGATCGTGGCGACGAAGTCGTGCACGAGCGCGGCGCGCTGATCGGCGGGGAGCGTGGCGGCGAGAGACGAGATGTCGGCGTTAGCCGAATCGGCTAGGGCAAGCGGCGTGGCGGTCATGGCAGGGCGGACAGAGAAGCATGATCGCCGAGTGTAGCCGCACGCCGGGCGCGGCAATTGACCGAGCAGGCGCTGGTTTGTCCGGCAATTCAGACGCTGCGCGAACCCCGCGCGGACAGGGACGGCGGCGGCCACGGCGTGCCGCCGGGGACCGGCAACGGGAGGTTTAGAGCCGGGCCGCGCGCTGGTAGGCGGCGGCGCCCGAAGCGTTGCTCATCGCCGCGCGGAACTCGGAGGAAAGCACCGAACGAGCCGTCTCGGCCCGCTGGTTGATGGCGATCGTCAGGGTCTGGATCCGCTCGATGGCGGCCCGGACCTCCGGCGTTTTCGGCTCGCTCAGCGACAGCAGAAGCGGATTGCGCTCGCGCGCGAGGCGCGCGGCGCATTCCCAGTCGTCAGTCTGTGCTGCGTGCTCCATCTGAAGCGTCAGATCGAGCACGCGCTCGAGCAGGTCGGGCGCGTTCATGCAATGGTCAGTCCGTCTTACGAGCTCTTGTTCAGCGTGCCCGTGTTGTTGGCGCCGCCGAACAATTGCGTCAGATACTGCGTCTCGTTGTTGGTCGTCGACATGATGCTGTTCAGCAGCGTGAACTGGTCCTGATACATCGACGTGAGCTGCGTAATGTACGTCTGCAGCTTGGTCGTCTGTGTCGTGACGCTCTTCAGATCGTTGCTCAGTGCGGTTTCGCGCAGGGAGATGGCGCCGCCCGTCTGCGTGAACGTCTTGAGCTTCGAATAGAGCTGCTGGCCGATGCCGTTCTTCGAATTGAACACCGCCGCGACTTTCGACGAATTGTTCTGCAGCGCGTTACCGAGCGTCGTCGAGTTCAGTGTCAGCGTGCCGTTCGAGTTCAGCGTGACGCCGAGATCCGAGAGCGTGGCGGTCACGCCCGAGCCCTTGATGCGCCCGCCGATGATCGTGCCGAAGCTCGAGGTGATCGCATTGATCATCGAATCGCCGAGCATCGTGCCGGACCCGGTCGGGTTGGTCGCGTCGAACTGGGTCAGCGAGCTGATCGTGCTGACCACGGTGTTGTAGCTGGACACGAACGTGCTGATCTCATTGGCCATCGTCGTCGTGTCTTGCGCGACGGTCAGCGTCTGGTTCGTGCCCACCGCTGCCGACGAGAGGCTCAGCGTCACGCCGGACAGCGAATTGACGGTGTTCAGCGCGCTCGTGATCTGCGTGCCGTTGATCGTGAGCTGGGCGCTTTGCGCGGCCGACGTCTGGGTCCAGCCGGCGCCGCTGAGCGCGATGATCGACGATGCGCCGACTGACGTGCCGGTGGCCGGCGCGGGGGTCGACGGGGGCAACGCCTTGGCGATTGCCGTGAGCATCGGGTCCGTCGAGGGATTCGCCGTGACCGTCACGGGCGCGGCGGAGCTGCCGCCCGGCTGGGTGACGACGAGGTGCTGCTGTCCGCCGCTGTCCGTGACGACGCTGGCGGTCACCTTCGCGCCAGAACCGGCCGTGTTGATTTCGGACGCGATATTCGCCAGCGTGTCGCCGGCCTTGGGCGTGACCGAAAACGAGCTGCCGCCGACGCTGATGGTCAGGCTGGCGCCGTTGCCGCTCGCCGTCGGCGTGCCGGCAATACCGGCTGACGCATAGGTGCCGCCCTGGATCGTCTGCACGTTGCCGAGCTTGGCGAGTGCGCTGGTGGGGGAGTCCGGCTTGACCGATACGTTGATCGTGTTGGCCTCGCCGGTCAGCGTCGAACTCAGCACAAGGTGCGAGCCGTCCGAGCCGGTCACGATCGAAGCCGAAATGCCCGGGTTGGTGCTCGACGAATTGATGGCCGAAACGATCTGGCTCAGGCTCTGGCTGCCGGAGCCGATCTTGAGCGTCATGGACTGGCTGCCGACCGAAATCGTCATCGAGCCGGTGCCCATCGCCGCGGTGCTGGCGACCGGAATGGCAGCCGACGTGAGGCTCTGCGTCTGGGCGATCTGGCCGACATACACGGCGTATCCGCTGGCCGACGCGCCGGAACCGGCGGTCGCGGCGATGCCGTTGCCGCTCGCGCTGGCCGTGAATGCGTTCATCAGCGCGCCGCTCTGAAGCGGCGTGAGCGCGGCCTGCAATCCCGCCAGCGAGGCGGAGAGCTGGCCGATATTGGAGATTGCGGCGTTGTCCATCGCCGCCTCGATTTGCAGCGACGCCTGCTGGCCGGCCACCTTCGCATTGACGAGCGCGGTGACCATGCTTTGCGGATCGAGAGAAGTATTGCCGGTCGAGCCGCTGATCAGCGATTGCCCGGCTTGTTTCAGCGCCTGCTGCGCGGCGGCCGATGCAGCCTGTGCGGCGGCCTGGGCCGAAGCCACGGTTGGGGTCTGGCTCGACGTTCCGGAAATGGTCGACACGGCATACTCCTCGTCTGGCGCCGGCCGGCGTGCGGTCCGGGCCAAAAATTCGGGATCGGGTGCGCGCGGATCTGCGAATTCTGCACGCGTCCTGGGATGAAGCGAAACCTGAAGCGAAACGGACAAGCGCTGGGAGAACCCGGCCGCTTGTCCGCGCTCGCCCCTGTGAACAGGGGCGAGGAGAGCTTACTGCATGCGGCCTTACTGGAGCAGCTTGAGGATCTGCTGCGGCTGCGAGTTCGCCTGGGCCAGCACCGAGATGCCGGCTTGCTGCAGAACCTGCGCCTTGCTCATTGCAGCCGATTCAGATGCGAAGTCCGCGTCCTGAATCGTCGACTGTGCGCTCGACATGTTCGTCGAAGCAGCTTGCTGAGCCGTTGCCAGACCGGTGAAGCGGGTCTGGACCGAACCGAGCGTGGCGAGCTGGTTGGCGATCGTGGCCAGTGCGTTGTTGACGACTTCGAGGCCGAGGTTCGCGCCTGCAACCGTGCTGACGTTGATGTTGGCAACGTTGGTCGGTGCGTTGTTCTGGTTGATCTGGCCAAGGGTCGAGACCACGCCCGACTTGTCGGCGGTTGCCGTCGTCGAGGCGCCGCCCGTCGAACCCACCTTGCCGTCGAACGTGTTTTCCACGCCCGTGGCGGAGACGAGGCTCATGTTGCTTGCGCCGGCGTTGCTGAACATGCCCTGAACGGCGTTGTTCGAGATCTGGTTGCCGTTCTGGTCAAGGAACAGCATGCCCTTGTTGCCGTCGGATTCGACGGTGATCGACGTGATCACGCCTGCGGTGCCCGGGGTCGTTTCGTCCTTGCCCGTCGACGGATCGATGTTGAGGCCCGAAATCGTGCCGAACACCGTACCCGTCAGTGCCGTGGAGCCTGCGGTGTTGAATGCGGTGTCGATCGACTTGATCGCGTTGCTGGCCAGCAGGCCGCTCGTTGCATTCGAATTCAGTTCGATCGACGTGACACCGCCGCTCGTCACCGTCGAGAACAGGGTGCCCGACGTGCCCGACGACAGAACCTGGTTGTTCTGGTCGGTGTAGATGAAGCCGCCTGCGCCGTTCGACACCACGTTGATCGACGTGATCGAGCCCGGGTTGCCCGACGTGTTCGACGAGCCGTCCGTGTTCAGGTTCAGGCCCGTGAGCTGGCCCAGCGTGTTGCCGGACTGGACATAGCCGCCGCCGATATTGGCAGCCGAGAGGCTTTGGCTCATGTCGAGCGAAACGGTCTGACCGACGTTCACGCCGACTTGCACGTGCAGCACGCCAGCCGTGCCGTTCAGCAGGTTCAGGCCGTTGAACGTGGTTTGCGAAGCGATACGGTTCACTTCAGCGATTTGCTGCGAAACCGTCTTCTGGTACGACTGCATGTTGGCAGCCGTGTTATCCGGTCCCAGTGCATTGTCGGCAGCCTGGTAGATCGACTGGAGTGCGTTCTGGATCTGCATCAGCGTCGAACCGGCCGTCTGGACCATCGAAACCGCGTTGTTCGCGTTCGCAACACCTTGGTTCAGGCCGTTGATCGACGTTTGCAGCGTGCTGGCAATAGCGATACCTGCGGGATCGTCTGCTGCGCTGTTGATGCGCTTGCCCGACGACAGGCGCGTGATCGCTTCCCTGAGCGCGCTGCCGGTGTTCGTCACGTTGTTTTGTGCAATCAGCGACGATACGTTGGTATTGATCGAGAGCATTTAATTCTCCGTTGAGGCTTTAGTCTGTGAACTTGGGCCACGTTGCAATCGGCGGAAGCACACTACTTCATTGCTGGCCGCCTCAGTGAAGGTTGACGGCGCTGGTAAACAAAACTTGAGGCCCGGATGCAAACATTGGTGTGAAGGAAGGGTTATGCACCTTCCAGGCGCCGGCGTCTGCAACCCGCCGGGAGCCGGCGTATGCTCGATATTCCGGGCTTGCAGCGGCCCCGACACTCATATGGAGACATCGTCCATGGAACAGCGCAGGATCGGCACTTCCGCCTTGCAGGTCGCACCGCTCATGTTCGGCGGCAACGTGTTCGGCTGGACCGCCGACGAAGCAACCTCGTTTTCGATTCTCGACGCCTTCACGGACGCAGGCCTGAACTTCATCGACACCGCGGACGTTTACTCGGCCTGGGTGCCCGGCAACCGGGGCGGGGAATCGGAGACGATCATCGGTAAGTGGTTCGCGAAAACCAGCAAGCGCGAGAAAGTGGTGATCGCAACCAAAGTGGCGAAGTCCGCGCAGCGCCCGGGCCTGTCGGCGTCCAACATCGCGGCGGCCGTGGAGGACTCGTTGCGGCGCTTGCAGACGGACTATATCGACGTCTATTTCTCGCACGAGGACGACCAGAAGGTGCCGCTCGAAGAGACCCTGGGCGCGTATCAGCGGCTGATCGACGCGGGCAAGGTGCGCGTGATCGGCGCGTCGAACTACAGCGGCGCGCGTATCGAGGAGGCGCTGGCCGTCGCGCGCAAGAGCGGGTTGCCCGCCTGGCAGATTATTCAGCCTGAATACAATCTGTACGACCGTGCGCACTACGAAGCCGATCTCGAACCGGTCGCGCTCGCACAGCAGCTTGCAGTCGTGCCCTATTACAGTCTCGCAAGCGGCTTCCTGTCGGGCAAATACCGTTCGCGTGAAGATCTGGCCAAGAGCGTGCGCGGCTCGCGCGTCGAGAAATATCTGGACCACCGCGGCATCCGGATTCTGGCGGCGCTCGACCACATCGCCCAGCGGCACGGCGCGACGCTGGCGGCCGTGGCGCTCGCGTGGCTGATCGCGCGGCCCAGCATTACGGCGCCGATTGCGAGCGCGACCTCGCTCGAACAGCTGCAAAGCCTTGCGGCGGCGGTGCGCCTGAAGCTCGATCCCGCCGATATTCAGGCGCTCAACGACGCGAGCGCATAGATGGGTGATTTTCTAAGTGCCTGATCCGAATGGGGAAAAAGAACGAGGCGAGGCGCAATCCTGTGCGAATCCTGATTTTTCAGGTACAATCCCCGGCTCGATGGAATTTTTACCCAAATTTTTTATTCGTCGCGCCTTTAGGGGGTGATTCTTGCTGCGACGAAACAGGTGGGGTAGCGCCCGTAGTATTGGTAGCTTCGGAAGTGGCTCCTCACCGGCATGAGGTGGATGCAGGCAGATGCATGAGGCCCATGCCATTCGTGCAAGACCAACCCGATTCAGTAATTTAAAGGTATAGAAATGACGACGATTCTCCTGAAAGAAAACGAGCCGTTCGAAGTTGCGATCCGTCGCTTTCGCCGTGCAATCGAAAAGAACGGCCTGATCGCTGAACTGCGTGAGCGCCAGTCGTACGAAAAGCCGACGGCTGTTCGTAAGCGCAAGAAGGCCGCTGCAGTCAAGCGCCTGCACAAGCGCCTGCGCAGCCAGCAGCTGCCGAAGAAGCTCCACTAAGCTTTTTCGCGTTTCAAGCGTTCCGCCGACGGCGGCGCATGCTTCGTCAGAAGCTGCGCCGCCGTTTGCATTTGGGGCGGCGGCGCGTCCATCACGAGGGCACGATCAGGCGTTATACGTTACGCGCCGCACGGCGCGGCTTGCCCTGCGCCGCGCAGTTCGCATGGCAGATGCAGTTGCGCTCATGGTCGTTGACCATGCCCACCGCCTGCATGAACGCATAGCAGATCGTCGTGCCGACGAATTTGCAGCCGTATTTCTTGAGCGCCTTGCTGAGCGCGTCCGAGATATCCGTAGAGGCCGGCGCGTCGCGATACGAGGGCCAGTCGTTCTGGATCGGTGTGTCGTCCACGAACGACCAGATGAATTTCGCAAGCGAGCCGTGCTCGGCCTGAATTTCCAGCACCGCACGCGCATTGACGATGGCCGCCTCGATCTTGGCGCGATTGCGCACGATGGATGCGTCCTGCATGAGCGTTTCGACGTGCTTCGGCGTGAAGCGCGCGACTTTCTGGATGTCGAACTGCGCGAATGCACGCCGGTATCCCTCGCGCTTGTTCAGGATCGTGGACCACGAAAGACCCGCCTGTGCGCCCTCCAGCACGAGCATCTCGTATAGATGCTGGTCGTCGCGCGACGGCACGCCCCACTCGGTGTCGTGGTAATGCGCCATCGCTTCGGTCGTCGCCCAGTTGCAGCGCTGCGCTGCCCCGGTCACGTCGCTTACGCCAGTCACGTCGGTCACGTCGATCTCTCCTTGCCGCCAGTTCGTTCAGTTCACGCCAGCATAGCGGATCGCGAATGCCGGGCCACCCTGGTCATCCGGCCAATTGTGCGAACGCCACGGACCCGTTAGTCTCTGCGGCACGGCTCATCACCAAACAGACCCGCAACAGACGCGGCACTCATCATCATGCAGACACACACCTGGCTGATCGGCGTGGACGGCGGCGGCACCGGCACGCGCGTGGCGCTCGGCGACGCGAATGGCGCGGAGCTCGCGCGCGCCGCCGCCGGCCCTTCGGGCCTCGGGCTCGGCATCGCCCGCGCGTGGGAATCCATCGAGTCGGGTTGCCGTGCCGCGTTCGCCAACGCGGGGCTTACGTTCGACTGGTCGCGCTGCGTGCTCGGCTGCGGGCTCGCGGGCGTGAACAACCCGGACTGGCTCGCCGCGTTTCGCCAGCAGGTGCCGCAGGTGGCGGGCCTCGCCGTGGAAAGCGACGCCTACACGACGTTGCTCGGCGCGCACGGCGGCGAGCCCGGCGTGGTGGTTGCGCTTGGCACGGGCAGCATCGCCGCTGCTCTCGACAGTACGGGCGCGTGCCGGATCGCAGGCGGCTTCGGCTTTCCGTCCGGCGACGAGGCGAGCGGCGCCTGGTTTGGCCTGCGTGCAATCGTCCGGGCGCAGCAGGCGCTGGATGGCCGCGCGCCGCTCGATGCCTTCGCACAGGCGCTGCTCGCCCACACCGGCTCGACCGATCGCGACAGTCTCATCGTCTGGCTGTGCGCGGCGAACCAGACTGCCTACGCCAGCCTCGCGCCCGTGGTGCTCGCGCATCGCGAGCATCCGTTTGCCGCGAAGCTACTGGCCGAAGCGGGCGAAGCCATCGCGCAGTTCATCGGCGCGCTCGACCCTACTGCCACGTTGCCCGCGGCGCTCTCGGGCGGGCTTGGCCAGCCGCTGCGCGAATGGGTGCCGCAGGCGGTGCGCGCGCGGCTGCGCGCGCCACTCGCCGATTCGGCGAGTGGCGCGCTGCGGCTCGCGCAGCGCGAAGCCGCACGACTTGCGCAGGCATAGACGTAAGCGCGGCAAGCGTAGTAAGCGTGGACTAGGAGGCGGCGCGCCGGGCGCAACGCCAGTTCGTAATTAGGGAGCAGAAATCGAGCAGGAACGAACGGCGCAGCGTTACTGAGGCGGTGTTAGCATTAAGCGTTTAACATCTGCTGCCCGACGACTCCCATGTACAAGGTCATCGCAACCGATCTTGACGGCACGCTGCTCAACTCCGATCACCAGCTCGATCCGTTCACGGTTGCCACGCTCAATACCCTCGACGCACAAGGTCTGCGGTTTGTCATCGCGACCGGGCGCCACTACTGCGACGTCGCCGGCATCCGGGATCTGCTGGGCATCCGGCCGTATCTGATCACCTCGAACGGTGCGCGCGTCCATGCACCGGACGATACGCTGATCGACGCCGCGAACCTGCCCGAAACGATCGTCCAGCGTCTGGTCGCGCCCGAGGTAACCGGCACGCACGGCCGCGTGATCGTGAGCCTCTTCGCCGACGATGCCTGGTTCATCGACCGCGACGCGCCCGAACTGCTCGCTTTTCACCAGGATTCGGGCTTTACCTATCGTGTGACCGATCTGCGCACGCATGACGGCGTGGGCATCGCCAAGGCGCTTTATATCGGCGACCCCGCCGATCTCGCGCAGGTATCGCAGCGGCTCGCGGACGAATTCGGCGACGCGCTCTACGTCACGTATTCGCTGCCGGATTGTCTCGAAGTGATGGTGGCGGGCGTTTCGAAGGGGCGCGCGCTGCGCGTCGTGCTTGAGCGGCTCGGCGTCGCGACGGCGGGCTGCGTCGCGTTCGGCGACAACATGAACGACATCGACCTGCTTGAAACAGCCGGGCATCCGTTCATGATGAACAACGCGAATCCCGATCTCATCGCACGTCTGCCGAAGGTTCCGCGCATCGGCAACAACTTCGAAGCGGGCGTTGCGCGGCATCTGCGCAAGCTTTTCGCGCTCGGCGACGAATCCGTTTCGTAAGCCAGGCGCGTCAGCGCGCGGGCGGCAGTGCGGCACAGGGGCAGTCGTCGGCGCGGTCGTCGAGGTCTTCGTGCTCGTGCGAGAAATGCGCCCGTGGCGTGCCGCCGCTCCAGTCGATGCGCACGACGTAGATGCTGTCGAAATCGTTGCTTTTCCATGACGGTACGTCGCTGGCTGCGCCGCCGTGCGCGCCGACGATCTGCCGCGCCAGCTCCTCGACCTCGCGATGTTCCCAGGCCACGAGCACGGTCCGGTTCGCCCACTTCGGATCGATGAGCGCGCCGCCAAGCTCGCCAATCTGCGAAAAGCCGTACGGCGTCTGCACCGGCAGGCCGAACTGGATCGCGGTTGGCTCGATGGTCGCGAGCGGGCGCACGTAGTAGTATGGCTGGCCGTTGTCGTTTTTGCGCTCGCCCGGGTCCGGTGCGTAGATGGCGTCGGGCTTGCCGTATTTCGCGGCGATCACCGCCGGCAGCGCAAGCGCGCGATTCAATCCCTTGCAGCTGAGCTGGCCGAGACCGGTGGGCGGTTTTTCGGCGTGCCGGACGAATACGAGCGTTTCGATATTGCTTTGCGCCGAGGGTGCTGTGGGCGCTGTGGGTGCAGCGGCCGCTTTCGTGCAGACGCTTAACGCCGCCGCGAAGCACAGGACGATGCGGATAAGCGAGGCGAAGGAGCGCTCCATGGTGCGGGCCGTGGCGGGAAGATCGGTGGGTCGCCCGATTCTAGCAGCGCGTGCGGGCAGCCGGGCCGGAAAGGAAGACGGGCGCCGTGGCGCCCGTTCTCATGTGCGGGCGGCGCCGTCGAGCGCTCCCGCTGGGTGTCGGTGTGTGTCGGTGTGTGTTGCTGGGTTTTGCTGTGCGTTGCCCGGTGCAGTTGTATACAGCAGAAGCAGAATGCCCCTCAGCTTGCCTGGCGGCGGCAAGCCACTGCCGGATAGACCAGACTTGCGACGATCGCGCCTGCGATCGGCGCCACCCAGAAGAGCCAGAGTTGGGAGAGCGCTTCGACGCCGCTGACGAGCGCCGGGCCGGTCGAGCGCGCCGGGTTCACGGACGTGTTGGTGACCGGGATCGAGATGAGGTGGATCAGCGTGAGGCACAGGCCGATCGCAATCGGCGCGAAGCCGGCGGGCGCGCGTGGGTCGGTGGCGCCGAGAATCACGAACAGGAAGAAGCCTGTCATCACCGCTTCGCACAGGAAAGCGGCAATCAACGAATACTGGCCGGGCGAGCGCTCGCCATAGCCGTTCGTTCCAAAGCTGTTCGTGGCAAGGTCGAAATCCGGATTGCCGAGGGCGATGAGGTACAGCGTGAACGCGCCGAGCGTGGCGCCGATCACCTGCACCGCGATATACGGGATGAGATCGCGCGCGGGAAAGCGTCCGGCGACCACGAGGCCGATGCTCACCGCCGGATTCAGGTGACAACCGGAAATGTGCCCGATGGCAAAGGCCATGGTGAGTACCGTCAGGCCAAATGCCAGCGCGACGCCCGCAAAACCGATGCCGAGGCCGTGGTTGCCGAAACTGGCGGCGAGCACGGCGCTGCCGCAGCCGCCGAGTACCAGCCAGAATGTGCCGAACAGTTCGGCGGCAAGCCGTTTGGATAAGTGCATCATGTGACACCTCGAATAGATGTTTTGAAAGGGGCTTACAAAACTGAATCGAGTCTGCGAGTGGTCGATTCTAGGCAGTCGATTGATCGGCGGGTGTCAAAGATTGTCAATTCCGATACCTCGGGTCGCATTATTGCGTACTACAGATCCACGGTTTGACTGCGGGCGATCAATGGTTAAATATTGGAAATATTCCGATAAAGCGGTATTAATAGTGATTGCTAATTCTTGTCGTTACGACTAATCTCGGTGCGAGTTGCTTAGCTTTGTAATCAAAGGGGATCGGAATGTCGCAATATTCAGAACTCAAAGCCCAGATCGCCAGGCTCCAGGCACAGGCCGAAGAAGCGCGGCGTACCGAAATCGCGGATGTGATTGCCATGATTCGCGAAAAGATTGTGGAATACGGGCTGAGCGCCCAGGACCTCGGCTTCGTGGCTGCGGCCCGGCGCGGACGCCCGCCGAAGAAGGCGCCGCTGCCTCCGCGCTACCAGGATCCGAAAACCGGCGCGACCTGGAGCGGGCGCGGCAAGCCGCCTAAATGGATTGCGGGAAAAAATCGCGAACGCTTTCTGATGGCCTAAGCCAGTTCAAGCAGGCTTTAGCCAGCTAAAGCCTGCGATTGCCAGCGATTGCCAGGTTAAGCGGCGTGCGCCAGCGAGGTTTAAGCGCGCGCCCGCAACCCGGCTATTGCGCCGGTTGTGCATGCCGCATGCGTGCATGCGAAAAGCGCCGCATGGTTCCATGCGGCGCTTTTTTATGCGAATAAGGTAATGGCGCTAATCGACAGTACGCACACGATTTGGATGACGTATTCGTCGGTTTTATCTCAGTGTTTCATGTCGGATGCCATTCAACCGGCGGCGACACAGCGCAGTGCCTGACGGCCAACGCCTTCGATGAGTGCGGTATACGCGTCGACGTAATTGCGCGCCATGGTATGCGACGTGAAACGGCGGTCGAACTGTGCGCGAATGGCTTTGCGAGAAAGCGATTCGATTTTATCGAGTGCCGCCACTGCGCCTTGCACGTCCTCGACAATAAAGCCGGTCACGCCCGGATCGATCACTTCGGGCACTGATCCGCGATTGAAAGCAATCACAGGCGTACCGCAAGCCATCGCTTCGATCATGACGAGCCCGAACGGCTCGGACCAGTCAATCGGAAATAGCAGCGCTTTCGCGCCGGACAGGAAGGCCGGCTTTTGCGACTCGTCGATTTCACCGATGAATTCGACGTGCGCCTGCGAAAGCAGCGGCTCGATTTCGGCCTTGAAATAGTCCTGATCCACCTTGTCGACCTTGGCCGCGATCTTCAGCGGCAGGCCGCTTTGCGCCGCAATCCGGATCGCGGTGTCCACGCGCTTTTCCGGGCAGATGCGGCCGAGAAACGCCAGATATTGCGGCTCGCGGCCGGTTTGCGGCGTGAGCAGGCCGGCGGGCAGGCCGTGGTAGATCGTGCCCTGCCAGTTGGCCTGCCGGAGCGGCTGGCGCTGCGAATCCGAGATCGAGATCACCGGCGTGTCCGCGAACGTGTTGAACACCGGCTGCAGCTCGGGCAGGTCGAGGCGGCCGTGCAGCGTCGTGACGAACGGCGTGTCGAGCGTCGAAAAAAGCGGAAACGGCAGATAGTCGAGGTGAAAGTGCAGCACGTCGAACTCGTGGGCGACGCGGCGCACGCGCTCGAGCAGCACCATGTGCGGCGCGAGAGCGTCGCGGATCGTCGGATCGAGCCGCAGCGCACGCGGCCAGGCCGGTTCGAGCTTCGCGGCGGTGACCGAATCGCCGCTCGCGAACAGCGTCACGTCGTGGCCCAGGTCGACGAGCGCTTCTGTCAGGTAGGACACGACGCGCTCGGTGCCGCCGTAGAGTTTCGGCGGGACCGCTTCGTAAAGCGGCGCAATCTGTGCGATTCGCATGGGCATGTTCTCCGTGTGCATAGGCCGGGGCGACGCTACGGGTGAAGGCGAAGGCAGCGCGGACGCTGCGGTATCGGGTTATCCCTGAGGCCGATTATGGGGATGTGGCTCACCGATACGAGTCCTTTTGCAATCGCTTAACGTTGTAACAGCGATCTGTTACAGCGGGCGGGTACAGCAGCGCGACGCGATTCGCAATCCCTATGCCAGCCACACGCCAGCCATCCGCCAGCCATCCGCCACGACCGGTCCGCACGGGAGATCGGCAAATTTGAGCTACAGCAAGGAAACGTCCTATAATTCGCACTCCCTGCAGCACACGCCTCGCGCATCACCGATGCAGCGCACATGGGCGCACGCCCGTCTCGCCTTCCCATTCCCCTGTTGTCAGAAAAATTCCTACGCGATTACGCGGCAATGTCTCGCAGATCGTCGCGGCATTCGTCCAATATCCAAAGCTGCACGGCCTCGCCACAATTGCCCGTTCAATTTATATGAGCCGTTCAGCCAGCTTTTACGGAAGTGAACGGGCAAACGTTTTACGTAGGCCTGACCAGCCGAATCGATACGAATCCCGGGGGGGAATCCATGGGCGCGACGAACAACGAGATGCTCAGTGAGATCAAGGACGTGAACCTGTCGTACCTGTTGCTGGCGCAACGCCTGCTGCGCGAGGACAAGCCGGCCGGCATGTTCCGCATGGGCATTTCCGAGCAGGTCGCCGACGTGCTCGCCGGTCTTTCGATGGCGCAAACCGTGCGGCTCGCCGCGTCGAACCAGATGCTCTGCCGCTTCCGGTTCGACGACCACACCATCCTCGGCACGCTCGCCGACAAGGGCAAGTCGGCTCACACTCACTCCGCCATCCTGATGGCGGGCCAGGCGGTCGCCCAGATCGGCTGAGTCTGCCTGTGGCCCGCCGCGCCGCCCGCGAGGGCCTGGCGCGGCGTTTCGCCGCGGCCGGCCTGGCGGCTGGCGTGACGGCTCATTCCCGTATTCATCGGGCCTCTATGGCGACCAAGAGCGTGGTACTCGAGGTCAGGGAGATCGCGCTCGCGATCGAGCTGATCGAACTCGGCGCGCGGCTGCAGGTGCTCGAAGCGGAGACTTCGCTCTCTCGCGACCGCTTGATCCGTCTCTACAAAGAAGTGAAGGGCGAATCGCCGCCCAAGGGCATGCTGCCGTTCTCGACCGACTGGTTCATGACGTGGCAGCCCAACGTCCATTCGTCGCTGTTTCACGGCACGTACCGGTTCATCGTCCGCGAAACGCGCTGTGAGCCGATTCACGCAATCGTGAAAAGTTACCGGCTCTATCTCGAACACATGCGCCTCCAGGAAGAGGCGCCCGTGCTCAGTCTCACGCGCGCGTGGACGCTCGTGCGCTACTTCTCGTCGGGGCTCTTGCAGGCGAGCCCGTGCTGCCGTTGCGGCGGCCGCTTCGTCGCGCATGCGCACGATCCGCAGCGCGGCTACGTCTGCGGACTGTGCCAGCCGCCTTCGCGTGCGGGCCGAACGCGCCGCGTGTCCGGCGCAGGCGCTGCCAATACCACGGGCGCCACGGGCACCACGGGCACCACGGGCAGTGCATCCGGCGCGTCCGGCAAGAACGGCGCAGCGACCTTGAACTGACCGGCGCGGACAGGCGTTTCAGCCCCTGAACGACTGGCGCCGAGACCCGTCCCCGAAATCAGCGGCGGTGTGTCGCTGTCCTGCACTCGGCCAATCCCAAAGTTTTTCCCATCCATGCCGTAAACCAGCTAAGGACGCGGGCCGATGGCGGTACGCGGCACATTCTCTAGTGAGGATCCGGCTGTGCTGATTTTCGTGGGAACACTCGTAACGATCCTGTCCGTCTTCGGCGGCTATGTATTGGAGGGTGGCCATCTTGCGGCCATGATGCAGCCCATGGAGCTGCTCATGATCGGCGGTGCGGGCATCGGCGCTTTCGTCCTCGGCAACGGCATCAAGACGATCAAGTCGACCGTACGCGTCATTCCGGCGCTCTTCAAGGGCTCGAAGTACAACAAGGACGTCTATATGGAGCTGCTCGCGCTGCTCTACGTCCTGCTCGCCAAGGCGCGCAAGGAAGGCACCCTGACCCTCGAAGCGGACATCGACGAGCCGCTGAAAAGCCCGATCTTCACGCAATATCCGCGCGTTCTCGCGGATCCGCACGTGATCGAATTCGTCACCGACTACCTGCGTCTGATGGTCGGCGGCAACATGAATGCTTTCGAAATCGAAAGCCTTATGGACGAGGAAATCGAAACCCACCACGCCGAAGGCGCGGCGCCTGCCAACGCGCTCGCCAAGACGGGCGACGCGATGCCGGCGTTCGGCATCGTCGCCGCGGTGATGGGCGTGGTGCACACGATGGCGTCCGCGGACCGCCCGCCCGCCGTGCTCGGCGAGATGATCGCCCAGGCGCTGGTCGGCACCTTCCTCGGCATTCTGCTTTCGTACGGCCTGATCGGGCCGCTCGCGAGCCTCGCCGAACAGCGCGTGACCGAGTCCACCAAGATGTTCCAGTGCATCAAGGTGACGATCCTCGCGAGCCTGAACGGCTACGCGCCTGCCATCGCCGTGGAATTCGGCCGCAAGGTGCTGTTCTCGACCGAGCGTCCGTCGTTCTCGGAACTCGAAGATCACGTGCGCCGCGTGAAGGCGAAGTAAGGCAGACGGGATGAACGAGCAAGGAAGCGCACGATGAGCAAGGACAAGGATCGCACGATCGTCGTGAAGCGCGTCGCGCCCGCGCGCCACGGCCATCACGGCGGGGCGTGGAAGCTCGCCTATGCGGACTTCATGACCGCGATGATGGCGTTCTTCCTGCTGATGTGGCTGTTGAGCTCGGTGACCACGAAGGAGTTGCGCGGCATTGCCGAATACTTCAACCAGCCGTTGAAGGTTGCGCTCTGGGGCGGCGACCGCAGCGCCGAGGATTCGAGCATCCTCAAGGGCGGCGGCCGCGACATCTCGACCGACAAGCAAGGCGTCATGCGCCAGAGCGAAGGCCAGACGCTGCAATCGGAGCGCACCTCGGTGCGCTTTAACGATGAAGAAGCGTCGAAGCAGCAGCAAGGCTCGCTCGAGCGCCGCGAACAGGAGCGCCTGCACGATCTGCAGGTCAAGCTGATGGCCGCGATCAAGGCGAATCCGGTGCTGCGCCAGTACCGGCAGCAGATCCGCATCGACTCGACGCTCACCGGCCTGCGCATCGAAATCGTCGATACGCAGAAGCGGCCGATGTTCGCGACCGCGCGCGACGTGGTCGAGCCGTACATGCGCGACATCCTGCTCGCGATCGGCAAGACGCTCAACGACGTGCCGAACCGCATCGTTGTCCAGGGCCACACCGACGCCGTGCCGTACGCGGGCGGCGAGAAGGGCTACAGCAACTGGGAGCTTTCGGCGGACCGCGCGAACGCGTCGCGCCGCGAACTGGTGGCGGGCGGCCTCGACGACGGCAAGGTGCTGCGCGTGATCGGCCTCGCTTCCACGCAGAACCTGAACAAGGCCGATCCGCTCGATCCGGAGAACCGGCGCATCAGCATCATCGTGCTCAACAAGAAGTCGGAAGATGCGCTGATGCACGACGACACGACGGCGACGCCGCTGTCCGACGACGCTGCGCGTTCCGGCCAGCCGCTTCTGCCGGGAGTCATGCTTCATCCGGCGGCCGGGCAGGCGGCGCCGGTGCGGATCAAGCCCGCGATGAAGGTCGCCGGGATGCCGGCGCCGACCGTAGGGACAACCGCGGGGACAACCGCGGGGACAACCGCGGGGACAACCGCAGGGACGACCGTGGCGGCAACTGCAGGAACGACTGCGGCGGCAACCGCAGGGACAACGGCAACGACAGCGCCGGGTGCGGCGCAGCCGCCCGCCCGATGAAGCATTCGGGCCTGGGTATAGCGCGAGCGAGAAACCGATGATCAGAAACATTCTGGCGATCGACGATTCGGCATCCATGCGGGAGATCCTGCGGGCGGCGCTCGGCCAGGCGGGCTATGAAGTGACGCTCGCGACGGACGGCGACGAAGGGCTCGAGCACGCGCTCGCGCAGCACTTCGACCTCGTGCTGAGCGACCTGCACATGCCGCGCGTGAGCGGCCTCGAACTGGTCCGCAAGCTGCGCGCGAACCCCTCGTATTTCGAAACGCCGATTCTCATTCTCACGACCGAATCGGATCAGACCTTCAAGACAGCCTTGCGCGATGCCGGTGCGACGGGCTGGCTGGAAAAACCGGTGGATCCGGATCTGCTCCTCGATCTTGCGAGCGCGCTCTGCGAGGCGCAGGCATAAGGCGCATCGCACGAGACAGCGGCAACGGCAACCCCCAACAAGTACATATCGCGGTGAATCAGGCATGACACTCGACATCACTCAGTTCTATCAGACGTTCTTCGATGAAGCTGACGAGCTGCTCGCACAGATGGAGCAGCTGCTGCTGAACCTGAATGTCGCCCAGCCCGATCCCGAGGATCTCGCCGCGATCTTTCGCGCGGCACATTCGATCAAGGGCGGCGCGGCGACGTTCGGCTTCACCGCGCTCACCGAAACGACGCACATTCTCGAATCGCTGCTCGACCGCGCGCGCAACAACGAACTCGTGCTGCGCAAGGACATGATCGACACGTTCCTCGAAACGAAGGACGTGCTCTCGGGCCAGCTCGCCGACTACCGCGCGAGCGCCGAGCCCGATGCGGCGGCGGCTGCCGCCGTGCGCGCGAAGCTCGAACGGCTCTACGCGGAAAGCCGCGGCGCGGCTCCTGCGCCCGCGCCCGCAGCGCCTGCAGCGCCTGCTGCCGCTCCCGCGCCTGCTGCACCTGCCGCTGCGCCTGCCGCACCCGCTGCGGCAGCACCCGCCGCACCGGCTGCATCGGTAAACGGCGCGCCCGAGCACGTCGTCGATGAAGCGATGACCGCAAGCGGCGCAACCGCCACAAGCGGCGGCGGCGCGGAGAACGGCCCGCATCTGCGCATCACCTTGCGCCGTGTCGATGCGAAGGATCAGGAGCTGCTCGCCGAAGAACTCGGCAACCTTGGCCGCGTGGTCGCGCAGGTGAAGACCGGCGACGACATCACGCTCTGGCTCGAAACCGAGGTGTCCTCGGACGACATCATCGCCGTGTGCTGTTTCGTGATCGACGATAGCCAGATCTCGATCGGACGCGGCGCGGCGCCCCAGGGCGAAGCCGCACCGGCTGCCGCTGTCGCACAGCCCGAGGCCGTGGCCGAAGCCGCAGCGCCCGTCGCGGCACCGGCCGCAGCGAGCGCGCCCGCAACGGCGCTGGCTGCGCCCGTGGCGCCTGAAGCACAAGTCGCGCAAGCCGCGCCTGCCGCAGCGCCTGCTCATCCCGCTCATCCCGATCACGAAGCCGCGTCGGCCCAGCCAGGCGCGGCGCATGCCCACGAGGCCGAGCGCAAGCAGCGCCCGGCCGCCGCCGCCGCATCGGCGGAGGGCAGCTCGATTCGCGTGGGCGTCGAGAAAGTCGACCAGCTCATCAACCTCGTCGGCGAACTCGTCATCACCCAGGCGATGCTCGCCGAAACGGCCAATGCGTTCGACCCGGCGCTGCACGACCGGCTCTTCAACGGCATGGCGCAGCTCGAACGCAACGCGCGCGATCTGCAGGAAGCGGTGATGTCGATCCGCATGATGCCGATGGACTACGTGTTCAGCCGCTTCCCGCGTCTCGTGCGCGACCTCGCGGCCAAGCTCGGCAAGGACGTGGAACTCGTGACGTTCGGTCAGGCGACCGAACTCGACAAGAGCCTGATCGAGCGCATCATCGATCCGCTCACGCACCTCGTGCGCAACTCGCTCGACCACGGCATCGAAACGGTGGAAGCGCGCCGCGCCGCGGGCAAGGACGCGACCGGCCAGCTCGTGCTGTCCGCCGCGCATCACGGCGGCAACATCGTGATCGAGGTCAGCGACGACGGCGCGGGCCTGCGCCGCGACAAGATTCTCGCCAAGGCGATCAAGCAGGGCATGTCGGTCAGCGAAACGATGCCGGACGAAGAGGTCTGGAATCTCATCTTCGCGCCGGGCTTCTCGACCGCCGAACAGGTTACCGACGTGTCGGGCCGCGGCGTCGGCATGGACGTCGTGAAGCGCAACATCCAGGCGATGGGCGGTCACGTCGAAATCACGTCGTACGCGGGCAAGGGCACGACGACGCGCATCGTGCTGCCGCTCACGCTGGCGATTCTCGACGGCATGTCGGTCAAGGTCGGCAGCGAGATCTTCATTCTGCCGCTGAACTTCGTGATGGAGTCGCTGCAGCCGCGCCTCGAAGACATCTACACGGTGACGAACGGCGACCGCGTCGTGCGCGTGCGCGGCGAATACCTGCCGCTGGTTGCGCTTCATCAGGTGTTCAACGTGGAAGGCGCGCGCACCGAGCCGACGCAGGGCATCGTGACGATCATGGAAACCGAAGGACGCCGCTTCGCGATGCTGATCGACGAACTCGTCGGCCAGCAGCAGGTGGTGGTGAAGAACCTCGAGACGAATTACCGCAAGGTGCACGGCATTTCCGCGGCGACGATTCTCGGTGACGGCAGCGTCGCGCTGATCGTCGACGTGGCGGCGCTCAATCGCGAAACGCGGTTGAGCCACGGCGCGGGGCAGGCCGCGGGCGCATTCGCCGAATTTGCCTGACCGCTTGCGCTTCAGACTTACTTTCGCAACCCAATTCAAACTGTTCAGGGGCTAACGTGGCAGAAGTCCAACCCATCAATGGCAACGGCGGCAACGGCGGCAACGGCGCAGGCGGAGCCCTCGCACACCGGCGCGACGCGCAGCAGGCCGAAGCAGGCGGTCAGGAATTCCTCGTCTTCACGCTCGGCGCGGAAGAGTACGGCATCGACATCCTCAAGGTGCAGGAGATCCGCGGCTACGACAGCGTGACGCGCATCGCCAATGCGCCCGAATTCATCAAGGGCGTCATCAACCTGCGCGGCATCATCGTCCCGATCGTGGACATGCGCATCAAGTTCCATCTGGGCCGCGTCGAATACGACCACCAGACGGTCGTCATCATCCTGAACGTCGCGCATCGCGTCGTCGGCATGGTCGTGGACGGCGTGTCCGACGTGCTCACGCTGCAGCAGGACCAGATCATGCCAGCGCCGGAATTCGGCGCGACGCTCACCACCGAATTCCTCACGGGCCTCGGCACGGTGGACGGCCGCATGCTGATCCTGATGGACATCGAAAAGCTGATGACGAGCCGCGAAATGGCGCTGATCGAGGCGCTCGCCAGGTAGGCGCGGCGGATCCGTATCGGGGGAGCCCACGATGTGGGCTGGCGCGAAAGAGCAGCAAGCCGCCGAAAAGAGCGGCAAGCTGCCCTTTGTTTGGCGCGCTGCAAACAACGATTTGTGCGACGCTCACTGAACCTTTCGCACAGCACAGGAGCCATTGAGATGCTGCACAAGTGGTCGATTCGCGCGACGCTAACCAGCGTCGGCGCCGTACAGATCCTGCTGACCTTCGTCGTCGGTGCGCTGGGCCTTTTTGCGCTCGGTAGCGCGAGCGACTCGCTCAGCGCGATTGCGCACGGCGACGTCGTCGCGATGCGCTCGCTGAACGACGCCTCGTCGTACCTGCTGCGCGCGCGCATCTCGCTTGAGCGCGCGAGCGCGCTTGCCGTGGCGAACCAGGCCGACGAATCGAAGCAGGCGCTCGATCGCGCCGACGAACTGCTCGCCAAGGGCAACGACGCGTGGAAGGCGTTCCAGGCCGCGCCGAAGAGCGGTATCGACGCCGCTGCGCCCGACACGCTCGCGCAAAAGCGCGCGACGCTGCTGCAAGACGGCGTGCAGCCCGAGCTGGCGGCGCTGCGCGCGAACGATCAGGCCGCTTATCACGCGGTCGCGGACGCGAAGATCAGCCCGATGTTCGTCGATTACGACAATGTTGCCGCGCCGCTTGCCCAGGCCCTGCAGAACGGCGCGCAACAGCGCGAAGCCGCTGCGCGCGAGCGGATCGCGGTCATGCGTACGCTGATCGTCGTCATGTGCGCCGTCGCGCTCGTCGTCGTGCTCGTGATCCGCTTCGCGCTGCGCGGGATCATCGTGCAACCGCTCCAGGACGCCGCGGATTGCTGCGAGCGCATCGCGCAAGGCGATCTCTCGAAGTCCATCGTCGTCGACCGCACGAACGAAATCGGCCGCCTCTTCGTGGGCCTCAAGCGCATGCAGGAGAGCCTTGTCTCGCTCGTGGACGCCGTGAACACGGGCGCGGGTTCGATCGACATCGGCGCGCGCGAAATCGCGATGGGCAACACCGATCTGTCGCAGCGCACCGAGCAGCAGGCGGCCTCGCTGCAGGAAACCGCATCGAGCATGGAGCAGCTCACCGGCACCGTGAAGCAGAACGCCGAAAACGCACGCCAGGCGAGCCAGCTTGCGGTCAACGCGTCGGACATCGCGACGCGCGGCGGCGAAGTGGTCGGCGAAGTGGTTCACACGATGCAGGACATCGCGGCCAGCTCGGCGAAGATCGTCGACATCATCAGCGTGATCGAGGGCATCGCGTTCCAGACCAACATTCTGGCGCTCAACGCGGCGGTCGAGGCCGCCCGTGCGGGTGAGCAGGGCCGCGGCTTCGCGGTGGTCGCGGGCGAGGTGCGCAATCTTGCGCAGCGCAGCGCGAGCGCGGCCAAGGAAATCAAGGAACTGATCAACGATTCCGCGCAGAAGGTGCAAAGCGGCTCGCAGCTCGTGGGCCGCGCGGGCACGACGATGGACGACATCCTCCTCGCCGTGCGGCGCGTCACCGACATCATGGGCGAGATCAGCTCGGCCTCCGAGGAACAGGCGGGCGGCATCGAGCAGGTGAACCGCGCCGTCACGCAGATGGATACGGTCACGCAGCAGAACGCGGCGCTGGTCGAACAGGCAGCGGCAGCGGCGGCCTCGCTCGAAGAGCAGACGCGCAATTTGCAGGCCGTGCTCGGAACCTGGCGCACCGACGCGGCGTCCACGCGCTCGCGCACGGCGGCTGCGCGCTCCGCTGCGGCAACGTCAGCAACGTCCGCAGCGTCGGCAGCTCCTGTCGCCACGCAGGCCGCGCCCGCCGCGAAGCGCGCGGCGGCATCCGCAGCACCCGCAGCACCCGCAGCGTCGCCGAAGCCTGCTGCCGATCTGGTTCTGCTGCGGCCGGCGCCGAAGGGTGCGCCGCGCGTCGAGCCGGTCGTGAGCGCCGCATCAGCGGACGCCGACTGGGAAACGTTCTAGATCCGAAGAGTTACGCAATGCACACGCGTGTCCACGGCTGCGATGAAACGTACCGTGCTGCCGTTGACGAAACGGCCGCACGGCGCGGCTCGCATGGCGCTCTGCAAACCGCCGCGCGCGCGGCCGGCCGTGCGGCCAGATCCGGCGGGAGCGCACGACAATGAGCGATCTGCGTTCAAGGCGGGACGATCGCGCCACGCACGCGAGCGCGAGCGCGGCGCCAGCCGAGGGTAACCGCGATTTCGATTTCACCCCGGCGGACTTCGAGCGTATTCGCGCGCTGATCCATCGCCGCGCGGGCATTTCGCTTTCGGAACACAAGCGCGACATGGCGTACAGCCGTCTTGCGCGGCGCCTGCGCGCGCTCGGGCTCGACAGCTTCCGCGACTATCTCGACCAGCTCGAATCGGGTAACGATGCGCTGGAGTGGGAGGCGTTCACGAATGCGCTCACCACGAACCTCACGGCGTTCTTTCGCGAGGCGCATCACTTTCCGATCCTCGCGGAGTTCGTGAAGCGGCGCACGCAGCCGGTTTCGGTGTGGTGTTCGGCGGCTTCCACGGGCGAAGAGCCGTATTCGATCGCCATGACGCTGATCGAGGCGCTCGGCGAGCGCGCGGCGCGCGACGCGCGCGTGCTCGCGACCGATCTCGACACCCAGGTGCTCGCGAAGGCCAATGCGGGCGTCTATGCCTACGACCAGGTGAAGCACCTTTCGGCGGAGCGTCTGAAGCGCTTCTTCCTGAAGGGCACTGGCGCGCACGACGGATTCGTGAAGGTGCGCCCGGAATTGCGCCAGATGATCCGCTTCGAGCAGCTCAATCTCACCGACGCGGACTACGGTTTGCGGCAGCCCTTCGATGCGATTTTCTGCCGTAACGTGATGATCTACTTCGACAAGCCGACGCAGTCGCGGGTGCTCGCGCGCTTCGAGCCGCTGATGAAGCCGGACGGACTGCTGTTCGCGGGTCATTCGGAAAACTTCACTTACGTCACGCAGGCTTTCCGGCTGCGCGGCCAGACCGTCTACGAGCTGGCGCGGAACAGAGCCGCTGCGGCGACCGCGGCTACCGCCGCCACGTCGGCCGCGCGCCGCGCCGGTGACACGATCGGAACGCCTGCATGAGCACCACGCTGCCGATCGCGACCAATCTCTATTACGACAACCACTTCCACCGCCAGGGCGTGAAGCTGTTGCCGAACGAGTTCTATACGACCGCCGAGGACATGGTGCTCGTGACGGTGCTCGGCTCGTGCGTGGCCGCGTGCATCCAGGATCGCACGGCGGGGATCGGCGGCATGAACCATTTCATGCTGCCCGACGACGGCGCCGACGTCGCGCAGGCCGCCTCCGACGCGATGCGTTACGGCGCCTACGCGATGGAAGTGCTCATCAACGAGCTCATCAAGGCGGGCGGGCGGCGCGAGCGCTTCGAAGCGAAGGTGTTCGGCGGCGCGGCGGTGCTCGCGGGCATGACGACGATAAATATCGGCGACCGCAACGCCGAGTTCGTGCGCCGCTATCTCGCAACCGAACGCATCCGCATCGTTGCCGAGGATCTTCAGGGCCCGCATCCGCGCAAGGTCGCGTTCTTGCCGCGTACGGGCCAGGTGATGGTGAAAAAGCTGCGGCTTGCGCAGGATCCGGGCGTCGCCGAGCGCGAACAGGCGCTCGCGCGGCAAACTCCCGAGGCGCGCGCCGAAAGGCTCGCCCAGGCGCGCGCGCGCGTCGAGCTGTTCGGACTCGCGGGCACCCAGGCCGCAGCCCGCGTGCCGCAGCCGGCCTCACCGCAGCAGGCGGGCACGCGCAGCCGCGTCGAACTCTTCGGCGCGGCGGGCGCGTCGCCGCTGCGGCCACTCAGTCAAAACAACGCCAAGACGGTAGAGGAGGCGTGAACACCGTGCAAAAAATCAAGGTTCTCTGTGTCGACGATTCGGCGCTCATCCGTAGTCTGATGACGGAGATCATCAACGATCAGCCGGACATGATGGTCGTCGCCACCGCACCCGACCCGCTCGTCGCGCGTGAGCTGATCAAGCAGCACAACCCGGACGTTCTCACGCTCGACGTGGAAATGCCGCGCATGGACGGCCTCGACTTTCTCGAAAAGCTCATGCGCCTGCGCCCGATGCCGGTCGTGATGGTGTCGTCGCTGACCGAGCGCGGCAACGAAGTCACGCTGCGCGCCCTCGAACTGGGCGCCGTCGATTTCGTGACCAAGCCGAAGGTCGGCATTCGCGACGGCATGCTCGAATACGCGGAAAAGCTCGCGGACAAGGTGCGCGCCGCCGCGCGCGCACGCGTGCAGGCGCGTCACGCCGCACCGGCCGCGGCCCATGCGGGCGCGCCGGGCGCGCCCCCGGCTGCGACCCACGCGCCGATGATCAACAACCCGCTGCTCAGTACCGAGAAGCTGATCATCATCGGCGCATCGACGGGCGGCACGGAAGCGATCCGCGAAGTGCTCACGCCGCTGCCGCCCGATGCGCCGGCCGTGCTGATCGCGCAGCACATGCCGCCCGGCTTCACGAAGTCGTTCGCGCAGCGCCTGAACGGCCTGTGCCGCATCAGCGTGAAGGAAGCCGAGCACGGCGAGCGCGTGCTGCCGGGCCACGCGTACATCGCGCCGGGCCACGCGCACCTGCTGCTCGCGCGCAGCGGCGCGAACTACATTGCCCATCTCTCCGACGACCCGCCGGTGAACCGGCATCGTCCGTCGGTCGACGTGCTGTTCCGCTCGGCGGCGCAGCACGCGGGCAAGAACGCGATTGGCGTGATCCTCACGGGCATGGGCCGCGACGGCGCTGCGGGCCTGCTCGACATGCGCCGCGCGGGTGCGTACACGTTCGCGCAGGACGAGGCGAGCTGTATCGTGTTCGGCATGCCGCGCGAGGCGATTGCGGCGGGCGCCGCCGACGAAATCGCGCCGCTTTCGGACATGAGCCGCCGCGTGATGGCGCGCCTCGCGCAGATGGGAGACCGCGTACAGCGGGTATGATGCGCGCCTGTATTGCGCGCCGCGTGGCGTGGGCGCGCAACGGTGAAAAACTAATTTGACTGGCCCCGTGGCATGCGAGTCTGGATAATTGCGCGGGGCAAGCCTTGAGGAATGGAACTGCGATGGATAAGGGAATGAAGATTCTGGTGGTGGACGATTTTCCGACGATGCGCCGGATTGTCCGCAACCTGCTGAAGGAACTGGGCTACTCGAACGTCGACGAAGCCGAAGACGGCGCAGCGGGTCTCGCACGCCTGCGCAGCGGCAACTATGAGTTCGTGATCTCCGACTGGAACATGCCGAACCTCGACGGTCTCGCGATGCTCAAGGAGATCCGCGCCGATGCGAACCTCAAGCACCTGCCGGTGCTGATGGTGACGGCGGAATCGAAGAAGGAAAACATCATCGCGGCGGCGCAGGCCGGCGCGAGCGGCTACGTGGTGAAGCCGTTCACGGCGGCGACGCTCGATGAGAAGCTGAACAAGATCCTCGAGAAGATGGCGAAAGCGGGGAGCTGACGTGAACGAGCACATCAGCGCGCAGGCGGGCGAGCTGCCGAACGGGCTGCACAACGAACTACCCAGCGAGCTGCCGAACGAACTACCCAGCGAGCTGCAGGAAGGCGCGGACAGCCTGCCGGGCGATCTGTCCGGGATCGCGGGCGACCGCATCCTCGCACGCATCGGCCACGTGACGCGCACATTGCGGGACTCGATGCGCGAACTCGGCTTCGACAAGCACATCGAACGCGCGGCTGAAGCCGTGCCCGACGCGCGCGAGCGGCTGCGCTACGTCGCCAGCATGACCGAGCAGGCCGCGGAGCGCGTGCTCTCGGCGATCGAGGTCGCCAAGCCGTTGCAGGAGCAGCTAGAACGCGACGCGCGCGCGCTCTCGGAGCGCTGGGCGACGTGGTACGACGCGCCGATCGGCCGCGAGGAAGTGCGCGTGCTGATGGACGAAACGCGCGCGTTCGTCGACGGCGTGCCGCAGGTCACCATCGCGACCAACCAGCAACTGCTGGAGATCATGCTCGCGCAGGACTTCCAGGATCTCACCGGCCAGGTGATCAAGAAGATCATGGAGGTCGTGTACCTGATCGAGCAGCAACTGCTCGGCGTGCTGGTCGAGAACATCGCGCCGGAGCGGCGCGAGCAGTTCGCGGCGACGGCGGCGCAGTTCGTCGAATCGCCGACGGGCAGCCCCGCATCGCTGCTGAACGGCCCGCAGATCAACCCCGAAGGCAAGGCCGACGTCGTGCAGGATCAGGAGCAGGTCGACGATCTGCTCGCCAGCCTCGGCTTCTAGCCCTCCCGCACGGGGCGGCGCGCCAGCAGCGTTCGCTGTCTGGCCGCCTGCTATCCGGCCGACTCGCCGTCCTGTGTCTGGCAGACCGGCCGCCGCCCTTGCCGCAGCCGGACGGCCCGAGCAGGCCCGAGCGCCGGTCCGGCCCATTCCCCGAAATACCCCCGTTTCTCCGGCTTACTCCGGCAATCGGCGCTGGTGCGCCACGGCAATAATTGCTGTCACTGAAAAAGGGCGTGTGCGGCCAGGCGAGGCCGTGCGCCACCGACCGGAGCAAGCGTGGCTGAGGACAGCGACCTCGAAAAAACCGAATCTGCCACTCCCAAGCGCCTCCAGAAGGCGCGGGAGGAGGGGCAGGTTGCGCGTTCGCGGGAGCTGTCGACATTCGCACTGCTCTCGGCGGGCTTCTACGGCACGTGGATGCTCTCGACCGCGATCGGCGGGCATCTGCAGGCCATGCTGCGCGGCGCGTTCACGTTCAGCCACGCGAGCGCGTTCGACACCAGCCGGATGCTGAGCGGCGCGGCCGTGGCCGTGCGCGAGGGGCTCTACGCGACACTGCCGGTGCTCGCGCTCACGGGCGTCGCCGCCCTGCTCGCGCCGATGGCGCTCGGCGGCTGGCTCTTTTCCACCAAATCGCTCGAACCGAAATTCAGCCGCCTGAGCCCGATCGAGGGCCTGGGGCGCATCTTCTCGGTGAACGGCCCGATCCAGCTCGGCATGTCGCTCGCGAAGACGCTCGTGGTCGGCGTGATCGGCACCATGGCGGTCTGGCAGCGGCACGAAGAGATTCTGGGGCTCGCGCTGCAGCCCGCGCCGCGCGCGCTCGCCGACGCGTTTCGCCTCGTCGCCGTCTGCAGCGGCACGACCGTCGCGGGGATGTTCGTGGTCGCCGCGCTCGACGTGCCCTACCAGCTCTGGAGCTACTACCGCAAGCTGCGCATGACGAAGGAAGAGGTCAAGCGCGAGCACCGCGAGAACGAAGGCGATCCGCACGTGAAGGGGCGCATCCGCGCGCAGCAGCGCGCGATGGCGCGCCGCCGGATGATGGCGCAGGTGCCCAAAGCCGACGTGGTGGTGACCAACCCGACGCACTTCGCGGTCGCGCTGCAGTACACGGACGGCGAGATGCGCGCGCCGAAAGTGATTGCCAAGGGCGTGAACCTCGTGGCGGCGCGGATCCGCGAAATCGCCGCGGAGCACAATGTGCCGCTCCTCGAAGCGCCGCCGCTCGCCCGCGCGCTCTATCACAACGTGGAGCTGAACCGCGAGATTCCGGACCCGCTGTACGGCGCGGTCGCACAGGTGCTCGCGTGGGTTTACCAGCTCAAACGTTTTCGCGAGCACGGCGGCGACGTGCCGATGGAGCCAACCGATCTCGATGTGCCGGCCGAACTCGACAAGGGCCCCGTGAGCGACGCCGAGGCCGACGAAGAGGCCAACGACGAGGCCAACGACGAGACGGACGAAGAGGCCCGCGACGCGCCCGGCCCGGGCCAGCCGGCGAACGGCCAGACCAGCAGTGGCGGCGCGACGAAACCGCGCCGCGGCAACGAAGGAGCATCTGAATGAACGCCCGCACCGGTTTTCTCTCGCGCCGCCCGGACGTGCTGCAAGGCACGAACCTGCGCGCGCTCGCGGGGCCGATCCTCATCTGCATGATCCTCGGCATGATGATCCTGCCGTTGCCGCCGTTCCTGCTGGATCTGCTGTTCACGTTCAACATCGCGTTGTCGGTGATGGTGCTGCTCGTCAGCATGTACACGATGAAGCCGCTCGACTTCGCCGCGTTCCCGAGCGTGCTGCTGTTCTCCACGCTGCTGCGGCTGTCGCTGAACGTGGCGTCCACGCGTATCGTGCTGCTCGAAGGCCACACCGGCCCGGACGCGGCGGGCAAGGTGATCGAGTCGTTCGGCCATTTCCTCGTGGGCGGCAATTTTGCCGTCGGTATCGTCGTGTTCGTGATTCTTATGGTCATCAACTTCATGGTGATCACGAAGGGCGCGGGCCGTATCGCCGAAGTGTCCGCGCGCTTCACGCTCGATGCGATGCCCGGCAAGCAGATGGCGATCGACGCCGACCTGAACGCCGGCCTCATCAACGAGGAAGCCGCGCGCAAGCGCCGCGCCGAGATCGCCCAGGAAGCCGAGTTCTACGGTTCGATGGACGGTGCGAGCAAGTTCGTGCGCGGCGACGCGGTTGCGGGCCTGCTCATCATGGTGATCAACATCCTGGGCGGGCTGATTGTCGGCGTCGTGCAGCACGGCATGGAATTCGCGGCGGCGGGCAAGACCTACACGCTGCTCACCATCGGTGACGGCCTCGTCGCGCAGATCCCGTCGCTCGTGATCTCGACGGCCGCGGGCGTGATCGTCTCGCGCGTGGCGACCAACGAGGACATCGGCACCCAGCTCACCGGCCAGCTCTTCACGAACCCGCGCGTGCTGATGATCACCGGCACGATCATGGGCATGATGGGCCTGATTCCGGGCATGCCGCACTTCGCGTTTTTGCTGCTCGGCGGCGGCGCGATCCAGCTTGGCCGCGTGCTGAAGAAGAACGCCGAAGCGAAGAAGGCGAGCGCGGTGATCGCCGACGCCGTGCCGACCGCGATGGCGCCCATCGAGACCACCGAGGCAAGCTGGGACGACGTCGCGCTCATCGATACGCTCGGCCTCGAAGTGGGCTACCGCCTGATTCCGCTCGTCGACAAGAACACCGACGGCGAACTGCTCAAGCGCATCAAGAGCATCCGCAAGAAGTTCGCGCAGGAAATCGGCTATCTGCCGCCGGTCATTCATATCCGCGACAACCTGGAACTGCGCCCGAACGCCTATCGCATCACGCTCAAGGGCGTCGAAGTGGGCTCGGGCGAGGCGTATCCGGGCCAGTGGCTCGCGATCAACCCCGGCCAGGTGAGCGCGGTGCTGCCCGGCACGCCGACCACCGATCCGGCGTTCGGCCTGCCCGCGATCTGGATCGACACGAACATGCGCGAGCAGGCGCAGGTGTTCGGCTACACCGTTGTCGATTCGAGCACGGTGGTCGCGACGCACCTGAACCACCTCGTCGTCATGCACGCCTCCGAGCTGCTCGGACGCCGCGAGGTGCAGGCGCTGGTCGAGCGGGTGCAGAAGGACACGCCCGCGCTGGTCGAGGATCTGGTGCCGAAGCTGCTGCCGGTCACGACGCTGCAGAAAGTGCTGCAGTACCTGCTGGAAGAAGGCGTGCCGATCCGCGACATGCGCACGATCATGGAGTCGCTCGCCGAGCACGCGTCGCGCATCACGGACCCGCACGACCTCACGGCGGCGGTGCGCATCTCGCTGGGCCGCGCGATCACCCAGCAATGGTTCCCGGGCACCGGCGACATGCAGGTCATGGGCCTCGACGCGAACCTCGAACGCGTGCTCTCGCAGACGCTGACGTCCGGGCCGAACCCGGGGCTCGAACCGGGCCTCGCGCATACGCTGCTCACGCATACGGAAAACGCGATGGCGCGCCAGCAGGGCATGGGCCTCGCGCCGGTGCTGCTCGTGCAGCACGCGCTGCGGCCGATGCTCTCGCGCTTCCTGCGCCGCAGCCTGCCGCAGTTGAAGGTGCTCTCGTATGCCGAGGTGCCCGATACGCGCAACGTGAAGGTCGTGAATGTGATCGGGGCTTGATCGTGGGCGCTGCGGGTGGAACCGCACGGAGCGAAACGGGCCGCTTCGGTCGGCAATGATTCAACACGATGCCGCTTCCGATGGAGGCGGCATTTTTTCATCGAGGCGCAGTACGGAAGCCTGGGTCAGCGTAAAATAGGTCGAAATTTAGCCCTATTTTGGGATCGCACATGGAACATATCCACAGCCTGCTGACGGTCAGCATCTCGGAGTTCAAGCAAAACCCCGGGAAGGTGGTCGAAGAAGCCCAGGGCCAGCCGGTCGCCGTGCTCAACCATAACCGGCCTGCCTTTTACACGGTCTCGCCGGAACTGATGGCTCAAATGGCCGAACTGTATGACGAGCGCCAGCTTTCGACGCTGGTGGAGTCGCGCCTGAAGTCGGTAGGCCGCGCGGTCAAAGTCAACCTTGACGACCTCTGATGGCGCACGACCTGCGGTTCGTGCCCGAGGCGCTCAAGGACTGGGCGGAACTCGACGGTTCGGTCAAGGCGCAATTCAAGACGGCTCTGAAAAAGCGGCTGGAGATACCGCGCGTGCCGGGCGCTGAACTGCGGGCTCCGCTCGTCGATTGCTACAAAATCAAGCTGCGCGGCGTCGGTTACCGGCTGGTCTATCTCGTTCGTGACGAAGCAAATCCGCCGGACATTGTCGTGCTCGTGGTCGGCCGCCGCGATGGCGGCATCTACGAAGCTGCGGCTGCCGCCTGGGAGGAAGGGCTGCGCCTTTCCTGAATCGCCCGCCAGACCTGGGACGTTACGCCGCGGCGCGTAACTGCTCTCCGCGCCGTGCGCGCCGTGAAGCGCGCGTCCCCCCACGCCGCCCGCCGGACTCCCGCCCTCCCGGCCACCCTGGCGGCATCCCGCCATTGCCCGAATTGCCCGTGTTTCCCCGTTTTGATCCACCGATCATGGCGCGGCTGCCTTCGAAATAATTCAATCATCGGAAAAAGTCCCAGTGCGGCGCCACGGCAACGTTGGTGCGCTGGAACAGCAGCACATGACGGCGGCGTGCGTGCCGCTCACCTCATCGGGGGTTCAGCTTGAACATTCGGAAATTCATCGGCGGCAACAGCCGCGACGCGTTGCGACTCGTGCGCGAAGCGCTCGGCGCAGACGCGGTCGTGCTGTCGAATCGCACCCTCGATGACGGCACGGTTGAAATCGTCGCGCTGGCGGATCGCGATCTCGCGGCGATCACGCCCGCCGATGCTTCCGCAGCAGCTTCCGCCGCCGCTTCTGCCGCATCAGGCGCGCCGAGGTCCGCGCGCACGGCGGGCGGCGCCAACCCCTACGCGAGCGGCATGCCCGATGTGTTCTCGTCGGTATTCGGCGCGAGCCCGGAAGTCGGTGCCCAGCAGGGCGCGGCGCTTGCCTTCTCCGACATGGCGCGCGCCGCGGACGATTCGGGCGATGCCGACGGCAACGCCGACGCCGACGTTTCCGTCGCGCTAGATTCGGTGCGGCCGAACGCGGCACGCAACGCGTCCGCGCCGGGTAACGGTGGTGGAAACGTCGGTGGAAACGGTGGTGCAAACAGCGGTGCAAACAGGAACGCGAAAACCCCCGTCCGCAAGCCGATGAACAGCGCCACGCAGTCGGCGATGCTGCCGCCGCTCACGCCGCGCCACGCGTCGAATCCGCTTGCGCCGCACGAAGCCGCCGCGATGCTCGAACAGGCGGCCACGCACGCGTACGGCGATGCGCTCACCGGCGAGCGCCATCCGACGATGGCCGAATCGAACCCCTGGCTCATCGACCACGCGCGCCGTATCGCGAGCCAGCAGGAAGCCGCGCGCGCCGCGGGCCTTTCGCCGTCGGCGGCGACGGCCAAAGGCCTCGGCATGCCCGCCGATCCCGTGCTGCCGCCCGATGTCGACGCCACGACGCCCGGCTGGGCGCGCGAAGCCGCCGACGTCGCCGCGCGCCGCGCCGCGCAGCGTCTTGGCTACGGCCCCGAAGCGGCCGGCCCGGCGGCCGACGCGGGCAACGCGGGCAACGCCGCACCGCAACCCGCACATACCGTGAGCGAAGCGATTCGCTCGCGCATCGAGCAGGTGGTCAACGAGACCGTGATGAGCGAGCTCGCGTCGATCCGCGGGATGATGGAAGAGCAGTTCGCGGGCCTCGTGTGGGGCGAGCGCCAGCGCCGCAGCCCGCTGCAGGGCGTGCTCACGAAGCAGATGTTCGCCGCCGGTTTCTCGGCGCAGCTCGTGAAGATGGTGATCGACCGCCTGCCCGCCGTCGAAACCGAAGCGGCCGGCATGGAGTGGATCCAGTCGGTGCTCGAATCGAACCTGCCGGTCCTCGAAAACGAAGAGGCGCTCATGGAGCGCGGCGGCGTGTTCGCGCTGATGGGCCCGACGGGCGTCGGCAAGACGACCACGACCGCCAAGGTCGCGGCGCGCTGCGTGATGCGTTTCGGCGCGAGCCGCGTGGCGCTCCTCACGACCGACAGCTACCGGATCGGCGGCCACGAGCAACTGCGCATTTTCGGCAAGATCCTCGGCGTTTCGGTGCACGCGGTGCGCGACGGCGCGGATCTGCACCTCGCGCTGAACGAACTGAAGAACAAGCACATCGTGCTGATCGACACGATCGGCATGAGCCAGCGCGACCGCGCCGTGGCCGACCAGATCGCCATGCTGTGCGGCGCGGGCCGTCCGGTGCAGCGCCTCTTGCTGCTTTCGGCGACCAACCACGGCGACACGCTCAACGAAGTCGTGCAGGCCTACCAGAGCGAGCCCGACCGGGCGCCGCTCACGGGCTGCATCCTCACGAAGCTCGACGAGGCGACCAACCTGGGCGGCGCGCTCGATACGGTGCTGCGCTACAAGCTGCCGGTGCATTACGTTTCGACGGGCCAGAAAGTGCCCGAGAACCTTTATGTGGCCACGCGCCGCTTCCTGATCCGCAGTGCATTCTGCGTGCCGCGCGAGCATTCGCCGTTCGTTCCGCACGAGGACGACATCCCGGCGCTGCTCTCGGCGCTGTCGATACGCACGGGGTCGCAGGCACCCGAGGTCCGGTTTGGATAAGTTCGCCGTTGACCAGGCCGAAGGGCTGCGGCGGCTGCTCGCGCGCGAGGGTTCGCGCGTGATCGCCGTGACGGGCGGCCCTGGCGCGGCGGGTCGCACGACCACCGTGGTCAATCTCGCCGCCGCGCTCACCGCGCTCGGCAAAGACGTGCTCGTGATCGACGAATGCCTCGGCCCGCAGTCGGTGTGCGCGACGCTCGGCGCCGTGCGCGGCACGGGCAAGTTCGCCGCGTTCATGCGCGGCGAGACGTCGCTCGCCGAGGCCGTGGGGCACCATGCGCTCGGCTTCGGCGTGCTGGTGGCCTCGCGCGAAAACCGCGCGCATTACACCGCCGCGCAGTTGCGCGAACTGGTGGCCGGGCCCGCCGACTTCGTGCTGATCGACGCCGAGCTGGACGCCGATGGCGCCTTGTCGCCGCTCGCCATGCACGCGCATGACGTGCTGATCGTGATGCGCCTCGCCGCGCAGTCGATCACCGATACCTACGCGTGCCTGAAGCGCCTGCATTTCGCGCATGCGATCAGGCAGTTCCGCGTGCTGGCGACGCACGTATCGAGCGCAGCCGACGCCGAGGCCGTACTCGAAAACCTCGCAGGCGTCGCGAGCCGCTACCTGAACGTCTCGCTGGAAGTCGCGGGCCCCATTACCGCCGAGCCGCACATGCATCGCGCGGTGCAGCTCGAGCGCTGCATCGTCGACGCCTTTCCGTCGACGGCCGCCGCGCGCGACTACCGCCGCCTTGCCGCCGAACTGCAGAACTGGCCGATGCGCCCCGCGCTGTCGTCGCACGCGCAGTTGTCGGGCGCGTCGGGCGAACCGGGCGAGCCGCGCCTCGCGCGCGCAGTGGACGACGACGCATTCGATTCCGCCGTTGCAGGTGTTTCATCCGAGCGCGCGCCGGCCCAGCAGGGCTGGCGGGCCGACCCGCCCGCGCCGCGGCCCTCGACGCAGCACGCGTGACGCGGGCGCCGAGAGACCTTGCAAGGGATACGAGAAGCAGGAGAGCACGATGTACAACGCTCAAGGAAAAATCGCGCAGGCCGACGTGCTGGCGAAATACGCGCCGCTCGTGCGGCGCCTCGGACTGCAGCTCGTGGCCAAGATGCCCGCCAGTGTCGACCTCGACGATCTGATCCAGGCCGGCATGATCGGCCTGCTCGATGCGGCCAACCGCTACAAGGAAGACCAGGGCGCGCAGTTCGAGACCTACGCGAGCCAGCGCATTCGCGGCGCGATGCTCGATGAACTGCGCAGCAACGACTGGCTGCCGCGCAGCCTGCGCCGCACGTCGCGCGAAGTCGAATCCGCCGTGCACCAGGTCGAGCAGCGCCTTGGCCGCGCCGCGAGCGAGACGGAGATCGCCGGTCATCTGAACATGCCGCTCGACGAATATCAGTCGATGCTGCAGGACCTGCACGGCAGCCAGCTCATCTACTACGAGGATTTCGACCGCTCCTCCGAAGACGAGCCGTTTCTCGACCGTTACTGCGTCGATCACACGGACCCGCTTTCGGCCCTCCTCGACGACAGCCTGCGCGGCGCGCTGATCGAGGCGATCGAGCGCCTGCCCGAGCGCGAGAAGCTGCTGATGTCGCTCTATTACGAGCGCGGCATGAACCTGCGCGAGATCGGCGCGGTGCTGGAGGTGAGCGAATCGCGCGTATGCCAGCTGCACAGCCAGGCGGTCGCACGGCTGCGCACGCGGCTGCGCGAAATGGCGTGGGCGGGGACGGAGAATTAGGGGGGGCGCTTAGATCTCGATAACGAGATCCGTGTATCTGGCGATCTGCCGGTCTGCGGTTACGAGCCGCAACGGCTCCGTCATGGCCTGTGCAACGAGAAGCCGGTCGAACGGGTCGCGATGAATGTCGGGCAGATTCCGCACCATCGCAGCATGCGCGGCGCGCACCGGCAGTTCCGCAAAACCGGCGGCCGAAATCTCCGCGACAAGTTCGTTTATGTCGGCGTCGAGTTTCCCCAGGCCGACTTTGATCGACGCTTCCCAGATTGTCGCGGCGCTGACGAAGACCTCGTCGGCGTCCAGGATGAGCTTGCGAGCGGCCTGGGACAGCTTGGGGTCGTCAAGGACAGACCACAGGTAAACGTGCGTATCCAGAAGCAGCCGCATTAACGTCCCTCGAACGAAGCCAGCACGTCGTCGGGCAGGGGCGCGTCGAAGTCTTCTGCGATCCGTACCTTGTGTTTCAGGCCGCCGAAGCGCCGTTGCGGCTTGACCGGCTGGATGGGAACAAGACGCGCCGCAGGCTTGCCTGCCTTGGCAATCACAATCTCTTCGCCAGCAGCCGCTGCGTCGACGAGGCGCGAGAAGTTGGTTTTCGCCTCGTGGATATTGACCATATGCATGATGTGCCCCATGTGGACTAAACCGGACCAGGTTTGGCCATGCTAGTCCACCTTGGTCCGGCGATCAACCGGGGCTCAACCGGGGCTCAACCGGGGCGCGTGATGTGCTGCGGAAATCCTGAGCAGAATCCGGGGGCGGCTCAGTATCCGAACGACGGCATCCGGCCATCCGGGCCGTACAGCATCTGCGTGCTCTTGCCGCCGGTATCGCCGCGCAGGATCGCGATCGAGCGGCGGTTATGTTCCATGCGCGTCTGAATCATCATGCCGACCGTGATGTTCGCGCGGCGCGCGCGCTCGGTCGAACTCTTCAGCAGCGCCCATTGGCCCGCAAGCCGCGTGTCGTTTTCGCACGCCATCTCGATGCCTTTGCGGCCCCCCGGCAGCCCGAGTCCGGCAAGCTCGGCGTCGCGGACCTTTTCGAGGCCCGCGAGACGCTGCGTGAGCACCGTCTTCTGCTCGACGATCTGCGGCAGCGTGTCTATGCCGTCCACGCTGGTGAGCGCTTTCTGTTCGACTGCGAGCAGCGAGGCGAACGCCTCGACCGCGGCGTGTTCGTCGATCAGCGTGGCTAGCAGGGCGTCTTTCATGGTCGAGAAAAAATCAGTTGCGGCGGCGCGTTCAGTTCGCCGTCCGCGCCGAAAGCAGATTGCGCGCGGTTTCCAGCACGCCGTCCGCGATCTTGCCCGTGTCGATTTGCAGGGTGCCGTTGCGGATCGCGTCCTTGATCGACTCGACGTGCGCCACGTCGATGTCGGCCGCGCCGCTCGCGGGGAGCGAACGCAGGGTCGACGACATCGCCGAAAGGCTCACGTTCGCGTCGCTGCCGGCGCTGCTCTGCGCACGCGCGCCCGTGCTTGCGCTGCCGGTGCTGCCTGCATTTGCGGTGCTCGCGGATTCGCCTTGCTGCTGCGCGCGCGCGAGGCCGTTTTGCAGCGAACGTGCGCTGTTGCGGGTGGTGGAGTCGACTTTCACGATGGGCTTCCTGATCGATTTGATCCTGATATCGGCAGGCGAAGGCCGAAACTTTAGCCCAAAACCTCAACCGTTACATGCTGTTACGTGCGCAAACGATCATATCTGGACCTGCACCGTGCCCGCGTCTTTCGCGACGCCCGTGATGATCTGGCCGCCGGCCGTGCGCACGCGCACCTGCTGGCCGGGCGCGGCGTTGTTGAGCGCGCTGCCTTCGGCGGAGATCGTGAAGTTGGCGCCCTCGGCGATCACTCTCACGGTCTGTCCGATGGTCACCGACTGCGCGCTGCGCAGCATGTCGGTGCGCAGCGGCAGGCCCGCCGAGATGCGCAGGAGCGCGAGCGCGCCCGTGGCCTGTGACGGATCGGTGATGACGGTGCGCGGCAGCGACGCGAGATCGCCCTCGCGCGGCACGAGATCGGCGACGGTCAGCACCTGGCTGGGCTCGATCTGGTGCGCGGCCGTGTAATAGGTGATGGCGACGGCCACGCGCGCGCTGACGAACAGCGTCCACGGCTTCTCGCCGATGCAGCGCACGCCCACGGTCGTTCGGCCCCACGTGCGCGCGCCGGGCGGCATGAACGGTTCGAGCTGCGTGCAGGCGGCGAGGCCGCGCGGGAAGACCGGCGCGACGGTGACCGTGATGCGGCCCGGCAGGCCGACCGATTGTTGCTGAAGGAACTTGAGCGCGGCGGCGCGGATCACCTCGCCGTCCTCCTGGCCGGGCGGAACCGGCGCGGCCTGGGCGTTGTTCACGGCGTTGGCGTTCGCGCCTTTTTGAGCGAGCGCGGCGGCTGCGTAGCGCTGTATGGCGTTCGCGCGCGCGTTGGCTGCGTTGATCTCCGCCGCGCCGTTGGCCGGGCTGCGGGTGGCGCTTGCGGCAGCGTTTGCCGTGGTGTTCGCTGCACCCTCGCTGGCCGATGCGTCGACCACGACCGGCGCCACGCGGCTCGACGCCGTGCCGACGTTCACGCGCGGCAGCGGCGGCAGCGGTGGGAGCGGCGGTACGGCGCGGCGCGCGGCGACGGCAGGCGTCGCCGGTGTGCCGGGCGCGGGAATCGTGACGATGTTGGGCGCTTCGCCCGGCGCTTGCGCCGCCTGGCGCTCGCCCGGACCGGGAATCGCGATCATGCCGGGGGGCACGGCGTTCTCGCGGGCGGCGGCGGGCGCATAAGCAGGCGCATAAGCAGGCGCATACACGCTCGCCGCAGGCGCGCTCGGGTTGGACGCCGCGCTGCCGCGCCCCGGTGCATCGAGCATTGCGCCCATTTGCGCGGCATCGGCGCCGCCGCGCTCGCCCGGGCCCGCAATATAGATCTGGCCGCCCGGCGTCTGCGCGAGCGCGCCGCCACTGCCGCCGCCAGCAAGCGCGCAGCACAGCGCAAGGAGACGCACCGCAAAGCGCGCGCCACGTACGCCGCGCAGGCCACACATGCCGCACACGCCGCGCAGGCGACGCTGCGCGCCGTTACCGGGCGCGCGGGCGGAGGCAGTCTGCGGCATCGTCGTTCTCCATCTAATGCATTGACACGCATCGCATTCTAGGCGGCCTGCCCCGCATGTTCGCGTCGAATAGAGGGGCGCTTCCCCGGCTATTCGTCCGATTGGTTCTTGCCACCCGCCCCTAAGATTCCACTCCATGCGAAAAGGTCTGCGCATTGCGCGCACGCCTGCCGCCTCTCATTTCGTGTAACGGAGAACGCACGATGCTGGACAAACTCGACGCCGAATTCGCGTTCGGCCGCGAAGCGCTCGACGTGCGCGCCACCCGCCAGGCGCTGCTGTCCGCGAACATCGCGAACGCCGATACGCCAGGCTACCTCGCGCGCGACGTGGATTTTTCGGCGTCGCTCTCGGGCGCGCTGCGGCGCGCAGGCGCGGCCGGCGCTGCGGGTGCTTCGGGGATGGCAGGCACGGCCGGCATGGCGACTGCCACGGGCTCGATGGGCAGCGTGGGTCTCGCGGGCACGTCGAACGGCTCGGGCATTTCGGGTGGAGCGGGCACGGCGGGCATGGGCGGCAGCAACGGCGTGCCGCTGGCGATGTCGCAGCCCGCGGGCGTGACGAGCGGGATGACGATGGCGTCCACGGAGTCCGGCCACATGGCGGGCAACGCGAAGCTGATCCCGACGGGCGGGCCGACCGAGCAGTACGCGAGCCCGGTGATGTACCGCAACCCGACGCAGCCCGCGCTCGACGGCAACACGGTCGATCTCGACACCGAGCGCGTGCAGTTCGCCGACAACGCGCTGCACTTCGAATCGGGCATGACCGTGCTCTCGCAACAGATCAAGACGATGCTTTCGGCGATCACGTCGGGTTCGAGCTAACGGGTTCGACATGAGGCGCCCGGTGTGTCGGGCAGCAGCAGGACAGCAAAGAACGGCAGCAAGGCGGTAACCAGCGGGCAGTAACGAGCAGACAGCGCAGCCGGCAGCGCCACAGACGGCGCAGCAGGTAGCGCAGCAGACAGCGCGACAGGAATACGTATTCCGTGAGGTCAATGAAACCATGCCATCCCTGATGAACATCTTCAGCGTTGCGGGCTCCGCCATGACGGCCGAGTCGCAGCGCCTGAACGTGACGGCGTCCAATCTTGCCAACGCCGGCTCCACCACCGGCCCGGACGGCAAGCCGTACAAGGCCAAGCAGGTGGTGTTCGCGGTCGATCCGCTCGGCGGCTCGCGCACGGCGTCGGGCCAGCAGGTGGGCGGCGTGAAGGTGACGGGCGTGGTCGACGACCCGACGCCGATGAAAGAGACCTACGACCCGAGCAACCCGGCAGCGAACGCCGACGGCTACGTGACCATGCCGAACGTCGATCCGGTCCAGGAAATGGTGAACATGATCTCGGCGTCGCGCTCGTACCAGGCCAACGTGGAGACGCTGAACACCGCCAAGGCATTGATGCTCAAGACACTGACGATCGGCACCTGAGCGGCGTTTTTTTCGCCCGCTCAGGCAAACGTTAAGCCACACCCCGCGCCGACCCCTGCGCAACGGCACCAGAAACGCATCCGAGGAGAACACGTTGACCTCCAGCACCACTATCGGCGGCTCTTCCGCCACCGTGTCGCCGCAACTGCTCGACACGATGAACGGCACGAGCGCCAGTTCGGCCAGTTCGGCTTCGAGCAGCACGAGCGCAAGCAACCTGCAGACCACGTTCCTGCAACTGCTCGTCGCCCAGCTGAAGAACCAGGATCCGACCAATCCGATGGACAGCTCGCAGATGACCTCGCAGCTTGCCCAGATCAACACGGTGTCGGGCATCAGCCAGCTCAATACGTCGCTCTCGTCGCTCTCGACGCAGCTTTCCGCAGGCCAGAACGCCCAGGCTGCACTGCTGATCGGCTCGTCGGTGCTCGCTCCGAGCAACACTGTGACGGTGTCGGGCGGCACGGTGCCGCAACTCGGCGTCTCGGTGCCCGCGGCGGCCTCGGATGTGAAGATCACGGTCAGCGACGCGTCGGGCAAGATCGTCGGCTCGATCGACCTCGGGCCGCAGGCGGCAGGCACCGTCCCGGTCACGTGGAAGGCGGCGGACGCGTCGGGCAACACGCTCGCGGACGGCACTTACAACATCACCGCGACCTCCACGATCAACGGCAACCAGGGCACGGCCACCGCGCTCGTCGCGAGCCAGGTCCAGGCCGTGATGCAGCAGGCGGACGGCACCCCGAGCGTGTCGCTCGCCAACGGCAAGACTGTCCCGCTCACGAGCGTGGCCGGCATCCTCTGATCAAGACATAACGCGGAGCAGAAAACATGGGTTACCAGCAAGGTCTGAGCGGTCTCGCCGCGGCGTCGAACGATCTCGACGTGGTCGGCAACAACATCGCCAATGCGAACACCGTGGGCTTCAAGTCGAGCACGGCGCAGTTCGCGGACGTCTATGCGAACTCGATCGCGACCTCGGTCAACATGCAGATCGGTCTCGGCGCGTCGCTGGCGGAGGTTGAGCAGTCGTTCTCGCAGGGCACGATCAACACGACGGGCCAGGCGCTCGACGTCGCGATCAACGGCAACGGTTTCTACCAGATGTCGAACAACGGCTCGATCACGTACTCGCGCAACGGCGTGTTCAACCTCAACAAGAACGGCTTTATCGTCGATGCCGCGGGCAACGATCTGATGGGCTACGCGGCGGGCTCGACCGGCATCATCAACACGGCCCAGACGGTGCCGCTGCAGGTGCCGACCACCAACATCGCGCCGCTGGCGACGTCGAACATCAAGGCGCAGCTGAACCTGAATGCGCAGACCAAGGCGCCGACCGTCACGACGTTCAACCCGGCCGATTCGAACAGCTACAGCTACTCGACTGCGATCACGGCCTACGACACGCTCGGCGGCTCGGAGCAGGTCAACATGTACTTCGTGCAGAGCGCCGTCGGGCAGGCCGAAGCCTACGTGACGTCGAACGGCAAGACGACGGACCTCGGCCAGATCGCGTTCAACTCGTCGGGTCAGATCTCGGGCTCGACGCTCGGCACCGGAGCCGCCGCGCTCGCGCCGGTCTCGCTCGCGACCGCGACGAACGGCGCGGGCTCCTTCACGTTCACCACGACGCCGACCGACGGCGCCGCCAATCCGCAAACCCTCACCATCGACTTCAAGGGCACGACCCAGTACGGCGGCGCGAGCGGCGTGAACTTCCTTTCGCAGAACGGTTACACGAGCGGCACGCTCTCGAACTTCTCGATCGGCGCGGACGGCACGATCACCGGCAACTACTCGAACGGCCAGACCATGGCGCTCGGCCAGATCGTGCTCGCGACGTTCAATAACCCGAACGGGCTCGTGAACCTCGGCGGCAACCAGTTCGAGCAGACGACCCAGTCGGGCGTCGCGCAGATCTCCGCGCCGGGCAGCACGAACCACGGCTCGCTGCAGGGCGGCGCGCTGGAGCAGTCGAACGTCGACCTCACGAACCAGCTCGTCGATCTGATCACCGCGCAGCGCAACTACCAGGCGAACGCGCAGACGATCAAGACGCAGCAGGCCGTCGACCAGTCGCTGCTTCAGCTGTAAGCCACCCATCAGGCACTTGAGGCTCCGGGCGAACCATGGACCGATTGATCTACACCGCAATGACGGGCGCCACCCAGGCGCTCGAACAGCAGGCCGTCGTGGCGAACAACCTGGCGAACGTCTCGACCACGGGTTTTCGCGCGCAGCTCGCCAACTTCCGCGACGTGCCGATGTCGTTCGGCGACGGCTCGTCGGTCAACGACCAGACGACGCGCACGTTCGTGCTGTCGGCCACGCCCGGCTCGGACATGACGCCCGGCGCGATCTCGCGCACCGGCAATCCGCTCGACATCGCGATCCAGGGCTCGGGCTTCTTCGCCGTGCAGACGGCTGACGGCAACGAGGCCTACACGCGCGCGGGCGATCTGCACGTCGATCCGAACGGCCAGCTCGTGACCGCCAACAACCTGCAGGTGATCGGCAGCGGCGGCCCGATCGCGGTGCCGCCCGGCTCGGCCGTGACGATCGGCTCGGACGGCACGGTTTCGGCCCTCGCGCCCGGAAGCCAGCCCATGGCGATTGCGATGATCGACCAGATCAAGTTCGTCAACCCGCCCGCGGGCACGCTCACGCGCAGCGACGACGGTCTCTTCCGCACGGCCGACGGCAACCCGGCCGATGCCGACCAGACCGTGCAGATCGCGACGGAATCGATCGAAGGCAGCAACGTCAATCCGGTCGCGGCGATGGTCTCGATGATCACCAACGCGCGCCAGTTCCAGATGCAGACGAAGCTGATGCAGACCGCCGACCAGAACGAACAGACCGCCAACCAGCTGCTCCAGTTCACCTAAGCATTGAGGGCCGCGTGCCGCGCGCCCCGACCGGGAGAAAAACACCGTGAATCGATCGCTTTACATCGCCGCTACCGGCATGAATGCGCAGCAGGCGCAGATGGACGTGATCTCGAACAACCTCGCGAACGTGAGCACCAACGGCTTCAAGGGTTCGCGCGCCGTGTTCGAAGACCTGATGTACCAGACGCTGCGCCAGCCCGGCGCGAACTCGACGCAGCAAACCGAACTGCCCTCGGGCAGCCAGGTCGGCACCGGCGTGCAGCAGATCGCCACCGAGCGCCTGTACACGCAGGGCAACCTGCAGCAGACCGGCAACTCGAAGGACCTCGCGATCAACGGCGCGGGCTTCTTCCAGGTGCAGATGCCGGACGGCACGACCAACTACACGCGCGACGGCTCGTTCCAGACCAACTCGCAGGGCCAGCTCGTGACGGCGAGCGGCTACCAGGTGATCCCGGCGATCACGGTGCCCTCGAACGCGACCTCGCTCACCGTCGGCAGCGACGGCGTGGTCACGGTCACGACGGCCGGTTCGAGCGCCAGCACGACGATCGGCTCGCTGCAGCTGGCGATGTTCATCAACCCGACCGGCCTGCAGTCGAACGGCGAGAACCTCGTGTCGGAAACGGCTTCGTCGGGCGCGCCCACGATCACGACGCCCGGCCTGAACGGCTCGGGCACGCTCAACCAGGGCTACATCGAATCGTCGAACGTGAACGTCGTGCAGGAACTCGTGAACATGATCGAGACCCAGCGCGCTTACGAAATCAACAGCAAGGCCGTCAACACGTCGGACCAGATGTTGCAGACGCTCACCCAGATGCAGGTTTGACGCTGAAGACGGTGAAAAGCATGGCGGCACGTATCAACCTTTGCATGCGCGCGGCGGCCCTCGTGGCCGGCGCTGCCCTGCTTGCGCTCGGCGGTTGCGCGTACATCCCCAACCGGCCGCCGATTACGCAGCAGCCCATGACGGCGGTGCCGCCGCCGCCGCCCGTGAACACGTCGCCGGGTTCGATCTTCAACCCGGGCTACGCGGGCCGGCCGCTCTTCGAAGACCAGCGCCCGCGCAACATCGGCGACATCCTGACGATCGTGATCGCCGAAAACATCAACGCGCAGAAGTCCTCGGGCGCCAACACGAAGCGCGGCAGCAGCACCAACTTCACCGTGCCGAACGCGGGCTTCGCGCCGGGCGTCTTCTCGCGCATGAATCTGGACGCGACGGGCGCGAACCAGTTCGACTCCACGGGCGGCGCGAAGGCGTCGAACACGTTCAACGGCGTGATCACCGTCACCGTGACGAACGTGCTGCCCAACGGCAATCTCGTCGTGTCCGGCGAGAAGCAGATGCTCATCAACCAGGGCAATGAATTCGTGCGCTTCTCCGGCGTCGTCAACCCGAACACCGTTGCCGGCGACAACTCCGTGCTTTCCACCGACGTCGCCGATGCGCGCATCGAATACTCCGCGAAGGGCGTGATCGACGAGGCGGAGACGATGGGCTGGCTGCAACGCTTTTTCCTGAACATCGCGCCATGGTGACGATCCGCATCAAGCAGGCGCGCCGCTCGCGCGCGAAAGACCTGTTCGCCGCGCTGCGCGTAGCGGCCGGCTGCCTTTCCTGTCTTTTCGCGTGCGTGGCGCTCTTCACGCTCGCCACGCCCGCGCGCGCCGAGCGCGTGAAGGATCTCGCGTCGTTCCAGGGCGTGCGCGACAACCCGCTGATCGGCTACGGCCTCGTCGTGGGCCTCGACGGCACCGGCGACCAGACCACCCAGGCGCCGTTCACGACGCAGACGCTCGCGAACATGCTCGCGAACCTCGGCATCTCGATCAACAACACGTCGAGTGCGAACGGCCAGGCGTCGCAGACGCTCAACAACATGCAACTGAAGAACGTCGCCGCCGTGATGGTGACGGCGGTGCTGCCGCCGTTCGCACGGCCTGGCGAGCCGATCGACGTGACGGTTTCGTCGCTCGCGAACGCGAAGAGCATTCGCGGCGGCACGCTGCTGCTCACGCCGCTCAAGGGCGCGGACGGTCAGGTGTACGCGCTCGCGCAGGGCAACGTGGCGGTGGGCGGCGCGGGCGCGTCGGCCAACGGCAGCAAGGTGCAGGTGAACCAGCTCGCGGCGGGCCGCATCGCGGGCGGCGCCATCGTGGAGCGCGCGGTGCCGTCGCCCGTCTCGCAGCAAGGCGGCATCCTGCAGCTCGAAGTGAACGACATGGATTACGACACGACGCAGCGCATCGTGGCGGCCATCAACAACATGTTCGGCTCGGGCACGGCCACGCCGCTCGACGGACGCACGATCCAGGTTCGCGGCCCCGCCGATCCGTCCGCGCAGGTGGGCTTCATCGCGCAGATCCAGAGCCTGAACGTGCGCCCGGCCCAGCCTGCGGCGAAGGTGATTCTCAACGCGCGCACCGGCTCGATCGTGATGAACCAGATGGTGACGCTCGATAGCTGCGCGGTCGCGCACGGCAACCTCTCGGTCGTCATCAATACGCAGACCGTGGTGAGCCAGCCCGGCGCGTTCTCGAACGGCAACACGGTGGCGGCACGCCAGTCGCAGATCCAGATGAAGCAGGACAACGGATCGCTCAAGCTCGTGACGGCGGGCGCCAATCTTGCCGACGTCGTCAAGGCGCTCAACGCGCTCGGCGCGACACCGGCGGACCTGATGTCGATCCTGCAGGCGATGAAGGCGGCGGGCGCACTGCGCGCCGACCTGGAGATTATCTAAATGGACAGTTCCAAGGTCGATAACAATCTTGACATCACCAACCGCTTCGCGCTCGACGTCCACGGTTTCGATGCGATGCGCGCGGCCGCGAACGCCGCGCCGCAGCAGGGCGTCAAGATGGCGGCCAAGCAGTTCGACGCTGTCTTCACGCAGATGATGCTCAAGAGCATGCGCGAAGCGACGCCCGACGACGGCCCGCTCGACTCGCGCGACGGTAATACGTTCATGTCGATGCTCGACCAGCAGCTCGCGCAGCAGATGTCGAACAAGGGCATCGGCGTCGCGAACGCGATGCTCAAGCAGCTCACGCGCAGCATGGGCGGCGCCGCGCTAGGCGCGGACGGCGGCCAGGGTGCGGGCACGGGCGGCGTGGCCAATACGCTCACGGGTCTCGCAAATTCCGGTGCCAACGGCAGCGCGGGCAACCTCGCGATGCTCAACGCGCTCGGCCGCGCGTACGGCAACGCGGCGGCCAACGGCGCGCTCGCGAACGGCCGGAGCTACGGCGGCAACAGCGCGCTCATGCCCGCGATGCACGGCAACGGCGACGCCTCGGCCGACGCGTTCGTCGACAAGCTCGCCAACGCCGCGCAGCAGGCGAGCGCCTCGACCGGCATCCCGGCGCGCTTCATCATCGGCCAGGCCGCGCTGGAATCGGGCTGGGGCAAGCGCGAGATCAAGCGGGCGGACGGCTCGGCGAGCCACAACGTCTTCGGCATCAAGGCGTCGAAGGACTGGACCGGCAAGACCGTCTCGACGGTCACGACCGAATACGTGAACGGCGAGCCGCACCGCGTGGTGGCGAAATTCCGCGCGTACGACTCGTACGAAGACGCAATGGCGGACTACGCCACGCTGCTCAAGAGCAACCCGCGTTATGCGTCGGTCATCAACAATTCGCACAGCGCGGAAAGTTTCGCGCACGGCATGCAGCGCGCGGGTTATGCGACCGATCCGCACTACGCCGAGAAGCTTCTCTCGGTCATGCAGCAGATGAGCTAAGGCCGGTTCGCATCGGCAACGGGCCCGCGAAAACCCCTGGCCGGTCGCAAACGTTGCCTGCGCGACGATCCCGGCACGATGGCCGCAAAGCCATGCCAGGTGGATCTTTTGCCGGATTTTTTTGTGGCGCGCCCTAAATTTTCCCGTCATCCTGCCGCTAATGCAGACGAGATGGGTAAGTACAAGGGGCGGCGCATGCCGTCCGAATGGCGCGCTCTGGGTCCGTCTCACGCGCGCCGGCACGTCCACGAAATACCGGCAGGCCGATGAATACCGTTCAGTCGAATCAACAGGAAGAAGTGGGGGGCGAAGAAGACGTCCCCGAATTCGCGCGACGCAATCCGCTCGAAGTGGGCGTGCAGTTGCGCAACCTCGTCAATCGCGGGGACTTCCTGACTCTTCAGTACCGCGGGGGGCAGATCGTCACCCGCATCCTCGATGTCGATACGCGAAACCGGACGTTCGTGTTCGACTGGGGTGCGCTCGCCGAGCAGAACACCGGCGTGCTCAATGCCGATCAATGCGAATTCCATGCGTCGCCCGAGGGCGTGCGCGTGCAGTTCACGACGCGCACGCCGCAGCGCACCGACTACGAAGGGCGGCCCGCATTCGTCGCGTCGTTCCCCGAGGTGCTCTACTACATCCAGCGCCGCGAGTACTTCCGCGTCGATACGCCGGTAATGGATCCGTGCATCTGCCGCGGCGTGCTGCCCGACGATTCGCCTTTCACCTTCGTCGTGCACGACATCTCGCTCGGCGGCGTGGGCCTGCGCACGACCGATCCGCGCGCCGAGGCGATCGGCATGGGCGTGCATATTCCGGACGTCGAACTGGATCTGCGCGCGAACGGCAAGCTGCGCGTCGATCTCGCGCTCGTCGTGCGGCGTTTCATCGACCTGCCGAATGGCGAGCGCCGCTATCACCTCGGCTTTCGCTTCGAACTGCTGCCCGGCTCGACCGAAAACAGCCTCCAGCGCTACATCACGCAACTCGAGATGAAGCGCCGCTCGCTCGCGCGCGCCTGACGCCCGCATCGAGGCACGCTGCCGCAGTCCTGGGCGGCGCGCGTGCCTCGACCTCCGCTTCGACATCTTGACCTCCGCTTTGATCTCCGCCTTGATCTCTTCCGCGCCAAACGTTTTCCGCGCGTCCGGGCACTCAATTTTCGCGACGTCCTGCCGTTATACGGGGTAGTCCACCACGCGGTCGCATTGAGGCGGCCGGAGGTTCACGAGGATCACGCATGACCACGAATATCTTTTCGATCGGCTTGAGCGGTTTGCAGGCGGCCCAGATCGGCATCGCGACGTCGAGCGAGAACATCAGCAACTCGGCGACCGCCGGCTATAACGTCGAACGGCCGGACTATGCCGAGTCGAATGGCCAGAACCTGGGTTCGGGTTATGTCGGCAACGGCGTCACCACCCAGTCGGTGGAGCGCGCCTACAGCCAGTACCTCACGACGCAGCTGAACAACGCGCAGGCCACCAGCAGCTCGATCACGGCTTCGTACACGCTCGCGCAGCAGCTTTCGAATCTCGTCGGCAGCCCGACTTCGGGCATCGCCGCGTCGATCACGTCGTTTTTCTCGGGACTTCAGAACGTCGCGAACTCGCCGAACGACAGCGCGGCGCGTCAGACCGCGCTCTCCGATGCGCAGACGCTCGCCGACCAGATCAACTCCGCGGGCCAGCAGTACAGCCAGATGCGCCAGAGCGTGAATACGCAGCTCTCGGAAGCGGTCACGCAGATCAACACCTACTCGAAGCAGATCGCGGACCTCAACACGCAGATCACGACCGCGAGCGCGACGGGCCAGCCGCCGAACCAGTTGCTGGACCAGCGCGACCTGGCCGTGGCGAACCTCTCGAAGGTGGTCGGCGTGTCGGTGGTGCAGAGCAGCGGCAGCTACAGCGTGTTTCTCGGCAACGGCCAGCCGCTCGTGGTGAGCGCCCAGAACTACAGCCTCACGGCGCAGCCCTCCAACAGCAACGGCGCCGAACTGAGCGTGGCCTGGGCCGGCGGCGCGGGATCGGCCACCACGCCGCAGCCGCTCACGTCCGCCGCGCTGCAGGGCGGCACGCTCGGCGGTCTCGTCTCGTTCGTCACGCAGACGCTCGATCCGGGCGAAGCGAAGCTCGGTGCGATTGCAACCAGTTTCGCGGGGCAGGTCAATGCGCAGAACGCGCTCGGCCTGAACCTCGGCGGCACCGCCGGCATTGCGCTTTTCAACGTGAACCCGGCGCTCGTCACCGGCCACGCGACCAACACCGGCAACGGCGTGGTGACGGCGGCGCTCACCAACGCATCGCAGCCGTCCACGGACACCTTCACGCTGGGCTACAGCACGGCCTCGGGCACGGGCACGTACACGCTCACCGACACGACGACGAACCAGACCTGGACGACCACGACCGCGCCGAGCACGATCACGCCGTTCGCACCGGCGGGCAGCGGTCTGAGCCTCACGTCGACGGGCACGATGAACAGCGGCGACGCCTACACGATCCAGCCGACCGGCAACGCGCTCGACAGCTTCTCGCTCGCGACGACCGATCCTGCGGCGATTGCGGCGACGGCGCCCGTGCTGGTGTCGGCGAGCGTGGGCAACACCGGCTCGGGGAGCGTCACGGGCGGCACGGTCACGGCGGGCTATACGGTGCCCGCGACGCCGTTCAAGCTCACCTACAACGCCGCCACGGGCACGCTCACGGGCTTCGCCACCGGCACGACGATCACGTATTCGACGCCGGGCTCGACGACGACGACCTCGGTGACGATCAACCCGCCCGGCGTGACGGGCGTGCCGTACGCGCCGGCCACCGGCAACGCGTACACGATCACCGATCCGACCGACGGCGTGACCAACGTGAGCTTCACGATGACGGGCACGCCCGCCAACAACGACAAGTTCACGATCGCGGCGAACCCCGGCGGCGCGCAGGACGGCCGCAATGCGCTGCTGCTCTCGAACCTCGCGTCCAGCACGACGTTCAACGGCTCGGCCACGCTCACGAGCGCTTACGCGAACTACGTGAATTCGATCGGCAATACGGCGACGCTGCTCCAGGCGAACAGCACGTCGCAGCAATCGCTCGTTTCGCAGATCACCTCGCAGCAGCAGTCCGTGCAGGGGGTGAACATGGACGAAGAGGCCGCGAAGCTGCTTCAGTACCAGCAGCTCTACCAGGCCAACAGCAAGGTCATCCAGACCGCGGCTTCGCTCTTCCAGACCCTGATCGGCATCATCCAGTAAGGCGCTGACCCATGCGTATCGCAACTTCCGAGTTTTACTCCACGAGCCTCGCGACGATGGAGAACCAGCAGTCCCAGCTTCTGCAGATCGAGCAGCAGGTTTCGTCGGGCGTGGCGATCTCGAACCCCGCCGACAACCCGCTCGGCGCAGCCCAGGCCGTGCACCTCTCGTCCACGAGCGCGACGCTCACGCAGTACGCGTCGAACCAGAGCACGGCGCTCACGTCGCTGCAGATCGAGGGCACCGCCCTCACCAGCATCACGACCACGCTGCAGGGCATCAATTCGATCGCTTCGGAAGCACTCGGCGGCGCGTTGAACGATACGAACCGCGCAGCGCTCGCCAAGCAGATGGAGGGCTACCGCAACGAGCTGCTCTCGTACGCCAACGCCAACGACGGCCAGGGCAACATGCTGTTCGCGGGCTTCCAGAAGACGTCGCAGGTGTTCACCGACACGGCCGGCAAGGGCGCCCAGTACAACGGCGATTCGGGCCAGCGCGTGATTCAGGTGAACGATACGCGGCAGATCGCGGTGGGCGACTCGGGCAGCTCGGTGTTCATGAGCGTGCAGCCGCTGGGTTCGCAGCAAGTCCCGGCGGGCAGCTCGACCAACATCGGCACGGGCGTGATCGGCGCGGTCACGGTGACCGATCCGACCGCGGCCACGAACAACGACAGCTATTCGATCGCGTTTGCGAACGACCCCGTCACGAACGCCCTGAACTACACCGTGACCGACAACAGCGCCGTTCCGCCGACGACCACGGCGGCGAAGCCGTACACGGACGGTGCGGCGATCTCGCTCGGCACCGGCATGAACGTGACCATCTCGGGCACGCCTTCGGGTGTCGTCACTCCGCCCGCCACCACGGGCGATTCGTTCACCGTGACGCCGGCCACGGCCGCCGCCAACACCAACGTGTTCACCACGATCGACAACATGATCGCGGCGCTGAACCAGCCGTCGCAGGACAACGCCACGGCCACGGCCACGTACACCAACGCGATGACGACCGGCATGGCCGCGCTCAGCAATTCGCTGTCGAACGTGATCACGATTCAGGCTTCGGTGGGCGGACGCGAACAGGAACTGCAGGCGCTGCAGACCGTCACGTCGAACAACGCGCTGCAGACCACGACGAACCTCCAGACCCTCATGAGCACGGACATGACGGCGGCGATCAGTCAGTACACGCAGGTCCAGAGCGCGCTCTCGGCGTCGCAGAAGACGTTCGCGCAGACCCAGCAGCTTTCGCTGTTCCAGTACATCAATCCCTGATCTTTGGGTGGGCGCGGCGCGTGCGGCATGCGCGCGCGGCGACGACCGCGGCGGCGACCGCTGGACGACCGCTGGACGACCGCTGCGTGCGCTCAGCCAGCGGGCCGCAGCGCGGCGGCCACGCGGCCCATTTCGTCGAGGCCGCTGTCGAACAGGCGCGCGAAGAACGGAATCATGTTCGGCACCATCATGACGATCAGCAGCATGCCGGTCATCATCGTGAGCGCGAAGCCGATCTGGAAAATACCGATCTGGGGTGCTGCGCGGTTCAGGATGCCGAGCGAGAGGTTGGTGATGAGGAGCGCGACCACGACCGGCAGCGCGAGCAGGAGGCCCGAGGCGAACACGACCGAACCCCAGTTCGCGAGAATGCGCCAGCCCGGCGCGCCGAGGATGTTGGCCGAAACGGGCACCGACTCGAACGACGCGACGAGCGCCGCGAGCATCTGCAGATGGCCGTCGAGGATCAGGAACGTCAGCATCGCGAACATGTTGAGCAGGCTCGACAGCGCGGACGTATTGGCGGAGGTCTGCGGATCGAAGAAGGTGGCGAAGCCGAGGCCCATGCCGAGCCCCATGATGTCGCCCGCCGCGGTCACGGCCGCGAACACCACCTGCATCGTGAAGCCGAGCGCGATGCCGATCAGGAACTGGTTCACGATGATCCACACGCCTTCGGCCGAGAAGACCGTCACGTGCGGCATCGCGCCGAGCGTGGGCGCGACGATCAGCGTGATGAAGCCCGCAAGGCCGATTTTCACGCGCGTTTGCAGCACGCGCTGGCCGAACACGGGCGCGACCGCGATGAGCGCGAGAATGCGCGTGAACGGCCAGAGAAACGCGGTGAGCCAGCCGTTCAGCTGCGCATAGGTGACCGAGAACATCGCGCGAAAAACCCCGGGCGGCGGCGTGCGCCGCCTAGTTGGCGAGCGACGAAATGCTCGAGAACATGCGGTGCATGTAGTCGAGCATCGTCGTGAGCATCCACGGCCCGGCGATCACGAGCGTCACGAGAATCGCGATGAGCTTCGGGATGAACGAGAGCGTGGATTCGTTGATCTGCGTGGCCGCCTGGAAAAGGCTCACCACGAGGCCCACCGTGAGCGACACGAGCAGGAGCGGCGCGGCCAGCATGATCGAGATGAGCATCGCCTCGTGGGCGAGCGTCATGACCGATTCGGGCGTCACAGGCAGTCCTCCTTACACGAAACTCTGCGCGAGCGAGCCGAGCAGCAGTTGCCAGCCGTCGACGAGCACGAACAGCATCAGCTTGAACGGCAGCGATATGGTTGCGGGTGAAACCATCATCATCCCCATCGACATCAGCACGCTCGCCACCACCATTTCGATGATCAGGAACGGGACGTAGATCGTAAAGCCGATCTGGAAGCCGGTTTTCAGCTCGCTGGTGACGAACGCCGGCACGAGCAGCGTGAGCGGCACGTCTTCTGGGCCCTGCATCGGCGCGGCGTGCGAGATGCGCGCGAAGAGCGCGAGATCCGATTCGCGCGTCTGGCGCAGCATGAACGTCTTGAACGGCGCGACGCCGCGCGAAACCGCCTCGTCCATCGGCAGCGTACCGGCGGAGAAGGGCTTGTAGCCGTCGTTATACGCCTTGTCGAGCACCGGCGACATCACGAACAGCGTCAGAAAGAGCGCAAGGCCCACGAGCACCTGGTTGGGCGGCGTGGTGGTCGTGCCGAGCGCCTGGCGCAACAGCGACAGCACGATGATGATGCGCGTGAAGCTCGTCATCATCAGCACCATCGCGGGCAGGAACGACAGCATCGTGAGCAGCAGCATCGTCTGCACGCTCAGCGAGTACGTCGTTCCGCCGTTCGGGCCGGGAGCCGAATTGAAGGCGGGCAGGCCGGCGGCCTGCGCGTGCGCGACATGCGGCAGCACGAGCGCCAGCGCGGCGGCGCCGAGGACCAGCGCGAACGGCAGGGCCGATTTCACGAACGATCCGGCGAATGAGTTGATGAACGACGGGCGGCGCGCACGGGTGGCCGTCTGAAGCGCACGCCCTTGTGCTGCGTCGAGGGAACTGCTGTCCATTTACTGCGCTCCGCCGTCGTGACGCCTGAATCGTTTACCCGCTTCGCTTTTCAGCGCGTCACGAAAGCGCTGTCCGAAGCCGCCCTGCAGTGCGGGGCCGGTTTGCGCCGCATCCGGCAGGGTGCCGGCGGGCATGGTGTGCAACAGACGCACGTTGCCGGGCGCGGTGCCGAGCACGAGCCAGGTGTCGCCGATCTCGACGACGGACACGCGCTCCTTGCCGCCGAGCGACGCGCCGCCCACCGTCTTCACGAGCGTGCCGCCGGCCATGCCGTGCAGGCCGAGCCGGCGCGCGAGCCACGCGCAGCCGAACACGATGCCGATCACGAGCACGAGGCCGAACACGGTTTGCAGCACGGCGCCGAAGCCGAGCGAGGGCACCGCGCTGCCCGCGCCGAGCGCATTGGCGGCAACGGCGGCGGAAGCGGCGGAAGCACCCGAAGCGCCCGAAGCGGCGAGGGCGGCGGCCTGGTTCACCGCATTGAGATCGGCGGCGCGGGCGGCGAGCGGCGACGCCGCGAGCGCAGCGATGAGCACCGCGGCGAGCACCGTGGCGAATGCGAGCGGCGAAGCGAATGCCTGCGCGGCGCGGCGAACCGCGCCATGCCCTGCCAGCGGGTTCATCGATTGAGCTTCCGGATCCGCTCGGAGGGCGTGATGATGTCGGTCAGGCGGATGCCGAACTTGTCGTTGACCACCACGACTTCGCCCTGGGCGATGAGGCAGCCGTTCACGAGCACGTCCATCGGCTCGCCTGCGAGACCGTCGAGTTCCACGACCGAGCCCTGCGCGAGCTGCAGCAGGTTGCGGATCGCGATCTTCGTGCGGCCGAGTTCGACGGTCATCTGGACGGGAATGTCCAGAATCATGTCGATGTCGTTGTGCGTCGTGGTCGACGTCACTTTCGAGAGCGGCTGGAATACGCCGGCGGCCTCCGTGGGCTGCGTCGTGGCGATCTCGTTGCCGTTCTGCTCGGCGAGCGCTGCCGCCCAGTCGTCGAGCCCCTGCTCCTCGTCGGGCTGCACGGCGGCTCCGGCACCGGGTTCGAGCATCGGCTCGTCTGCGGGCGTGGCGTTCACGTCACTCATCTCTACCTTCCTTCGTCGTGTCGGCTGCGCTGATCATTTTCTGGACCCGCAACGCATATTGACCATTGAAAATTCCGTAGCCGCATTCCATCACCGGCACGCCGTCGACCTTGGCGACGATGTGCTCGGGAATGTTGAGCGGCAGCACGTCGCCCACCCGCATGTTCAGGATCTGCTCGAACGTGATCGGGCACTCGGCGAGATCGGCGGTGAGTTCGACTTCCGCGGCCTGCACCTGCTGCGAGAGCACGCGCACCCAGCGGCGGTCCACGTCGAGCACGTCGCCCTGGATCGGCGAGGACAGCACGTCGCGCATCGGCTCGATCATCGAGTAGGGCAGGCAGATGTGCAGCGTGCCGCCCGTCGGCCCGAATTCGATCGAGAACTGCGTGACGATCACGATCTCGTTGGGCGTGGCAACGTTTGCGAACTGCGTGTGCATTTCGGAGCGCACGTGTTCGAAATTCAGCGGCCGCACGCTCTTCCACGCCGTCGTGTAGTGCTCGAACACGAGGTTGAGCAGCTTGCCGATGATGCGCTGCTCGGTCTGCGTGAAGTCGCGCCCCTCGACGCGCGTATGAAAGCGCCCGTCGCCGCCGAACAGGTTGTCGACCACGAAGAACACGAGGTTCGGGTCGAACACGAACAGCGACGTGCCGCGCAGCGGCTTGACCTGCACGAGGTTCAGGTTCGTCGGGATCGGCAGATTGCGCGTGAACTCGCTGTACTTCTGCACGCGCACCGGTCCCACCGAAATCTCGGCGGTGCGGCGCATGAAGTTGAAGATGCCGACGCGCAAAAGACGCGCGAAACGCTCGTTGATGATTTCGAGGCCGGGCATCCGGCCGCGCACGATGCGTTCCTGCGTCGCGATGTTGTACGGCCGGACGCCCTTGCTGTCTGAACTGTTCGACTCGTTGTCGACTTCACCGGTCACGCCCTTGAGGAGGGCATCGACCTCCTCCTGGGACATGAACTCGCTGTGGCCCATGCTCATGATGCGTGGTTCTCCCCGCAGTGGACGCGGCGCGCCAGCACTTCGCGCAGCGTGCGTGGCTGACAGGCTTGCTGGGTCATCGGGTTCACGCTCACTGCACGACGAATTCGGTGAACAGCACGTCGTCGATGCGCGTGAAAGGCTCGCGCGGGTCGGACGGCTGGGAGATCAGCACGGAGAGTTCGGTGGCGAGCGCGCGCTTGCCGTCGAGCGTCGCGAGATCGGACGGCTTCTTGGCCGACAGCGCCAGCAGCACGCGGCTGCGGATCTCCGGCGTGTGATCCTTCAGCGCGTCCTGGGTCGCCTGGTTGGGCACCTTCAGCGTGAGGCCGATGCGCAGGTAATGCGCTTCGCCGTCGTCGGACTGCAGGTTCACGGTCATCGGTTCGAGCACGAAATACACGGGCGTCGGCGATGCGGCGGCGGGCGCGGCGCTGGCGGCGGCTGCGGCCGTGCTTGCGCCGTGTCCTTGCATGAAGAACCACACGCCGCCTGCGGCGGCGCCTGCGGCGAGGATCGCGATGAGGGCGGGGGCAAGATAGCGCTTCATCGGGCCTGGTTTCTCGCTTTCGATTGCGGCTTGCTTGGATGCGTTCGTTGTCGCCATGTCAGTTGAGCGCCTGCTGTACGTGCAAAAGGGCCGTTAATTCCGGTAGCTTGCATTGTTCTGGCTTTTGCCTTGCGGCGATGGGGGGAATAGAAGGGGGATTTGCGGCTATCTCGCGCTTTTGTTGCGCAACGTGTGCAAGCCTTCGGTCAGGCATGCGCACGCCGTTGCGCGTGCAAGGCGCCGATTGTGCGCAAGGCCGGTGAATGCTTTATCGATGGCGCCCGACGCGCTGGCGTGCAACCGTCGGCATCGGCGGCAAGGGTGCCTGAAGGCGCCGGGCGTTGACTGAACGTGTCTGAAGGTGCCGGGTGAAGCGGCGCGCGCAGGGCGCGCCGCTTCACTGGCTCATGTCATGGGCTGACTGCATGGACCAACGCGCGGATTCGCGGTGTTGCCGCGCGCCGCGTTGCGTCTCAAGCGAACGTATCGATCAGGCCGACGCTGCGTTGCGTGACGGTCGGCGTGGCTGCGGCGACGATGCTGTCGTCCGCCTCGCCGACCGTGCCTGCCGTGCGCGAGCCACGGCTGCTGCCGCTTTCCTGCTGCGCCTGCTGGTTCATCTGCCGCGCGAAGCCGTCGCTCACGCTCGCGCTGCCAAGGCCGATGCCGTTTTGCTCCATCGCCTCGCGCAGCTTCGGCAGCGCCGCCTCGACGGCTTCGCGCACCTGCTGGTGCTGCGAAACGAAGAGCGCGTGCGCGTGGCTGTCCGCGACCTGGAGCACCACCTGCAGCGGGCCGAGGTCCTTCGGATTCAGCGTGAGCTGGGCGCTCGTCTCGTGTGCGTTCGAAAGGAACACGACTTTCTGGCTGAGCGCATCTTCCCAGTCGGCCGTGCCCACTTGCGGTGCGAGGGCCGTTGCGCCCGCCGCCGACGAGGCCGCGACGGTCGATGCCCCTGCGCTTGCCTGGCTTTGCGCCGCTGCTGCCGCTGCCGCCTGGGCGGCAGCGAGCGCATCGGGTGTGTTCTGGCCGGCGCTGGCCGCTGCTGTCTGGTCCGGCGTCGCCTGTGCCACGGCCGCTGCCGCTGCGGCGGCCGGGTCGTTCGTCGTGCCCGCAGCCGCCGTCTTGTCGCTGGCCAGGGCGGCGGCGTTCTCGCCCGCGCCCCTGGCTGCCGTGTGGGCCGCGAGGTGCGAGGCGAAGTTGCTTGCTGCGCCGGAGGACGGCGTGAGGGAAGCGCCCGGGTGCGTGTTCAGGCTCGTGGCGGTGCCCGCCGTCGTGCTGGCCGGTGTGGTCGTCGCGGCGGCGTGTCCCCCCGCTGTGGCCGAGCCGTCGCGCAGTGCGGCGAACGCAGCCTGCAGCGCGTCGCGCACCGATTTCGGGTTGCCCGAGGTACCGGCGCCTGCTGCGGCGTTGCCCGCAGCGGTCGCAGCCGTACGGGCCGCGGTGGCTGCCGTCGTGGCCGCGAGGTCCGCAAGCGCGGCATTGGCGCCGGCCTGCGCGCTGGTGGCATCGCCGACGGCGGCCTGGCCCTGCGCCTGCGCCTGGGCCTGCATTTGCATCTGCAACTGCATCTGCGCCTGAACGGCCGCCGCTGCGGCTTGTGCGCCTGCGGCATCGGTCTGGTTCTGATCGGGGCTGGCGCTGCCGCTGGGGTTGCCGCTGGGGTTGCCGCTTTGCTGCTGGGCACCGCTCGATGCCTGTTGCGCGCCATGCGAATGCGAGGTCGAGCCCGGCGACTGCGCCGTCTGGCTGGCCGCTGCGCTTTGCTGCGCGCTGGCGTTGCTGCTGGTGTGGAAGCCGCTGTTGCTGTTGACACTGTCGTTCACGCTGCTGGCGGCGCTCGCAAGCGCGGTGCTGGCCGTCGACACGGATGCCGTCGTTGCCGGTTGCGGCAGCGGGGCGGCCTGCACGGGCATTTGCGCGTTAATGCTTTGCTGAAGGCTTTGCTGAAGCGTCTGTGCGAAGCTCTGGCCGGCCTGCTCGTCCTGGCTCGGGGACGTCGCCGATGCCGCGTCCCCGAGGCTCCCGAGCAGCGCGCTGATTCCGGTAAGTATCGACATGCTTGCGGTCCCGAAAATTGTGCTGTTACAGATGTTGCGGCGCGCGCATGCGCAGGATGCGCGCGGCGTATTCATCGGAGTCGCGCTGCTCGCGCCGCGCCTCCTTGCGCGCCGCAACCTGATCCTGGCGCGTCTGCAGGACTTCATACGAGCCGAGCTTCTGCTTGCAGCGCTGCCACTCGGGCTTCGCGGCTTCGACACGCGTCGTGGCCTGGTCGAGCAGGCGCCGCTGCTGGTCGATCGCCGCATCGAGCGTGTCAATGAACGCCTGGAAGTTGCGCACGTTGCCCGCCGCCATGCCCTGGCGTGCCGTTTCCGTGAAACGCGTATGGTACTCGTCCCGGTACGTAATGAGTGCCTGAAGCTGCTTTTCGACTTCGCCGCGCTCGCGCTGCAGGCGCCCGAGCCGCTGTGCGGCGGCGTCGACCTCGTCCTGAGCGAGTCCGATCAGGGTTTGCAGCGGTGTGGGGTTCGTCATGTCCTGGCTCCTTGTCCGTTGGCCTGCCCGAGAAGTGTCCCGAGTGCCTGGAGGCTTGCCTGATAGCTCGCGGTCTCGCGAAAGCCTTGCTGGAGGAACGCTTCGATACGCGGATACAGCGAAATGGCGCGGTCGAGCACCGCATCGCGGCCGCTCACGTATGCGCCGACGTTGATGAGGTCGCGGTTGCGCTGATAGCGCGAAAGCATCTGCTTGAACTGGCGCGTGCAGTTCAGATGCTGGTCGTCGATCAGCGCGGTCATCGCGCGGCTGATCGAAGCTTCGATGTCGATGGCCGGATAGTGGCCCGCTTCGGCCAGCGTGCGCGAAAGCACGATGTGGCCGTCGAGAATCGCGCGCGCGGCATCGGCGATCGGATCCTGCTGGTCGTCGCCTTCGGTGAGCACCGTGTAGAACGCGGTGATCGAGCCGCCGCCCGCGGGGCCGTTGCCCGTGCGCTCGACGAGCGCGGGCAGGCGCGCGAAAACCGAAGGCGGGTAGCCTTTGGTCGCGGGCGGCTCGCCGATGGCGAGCGCGATTTCGCGCTGCGCCATCGCGTAGCGCGTGAGCGAATCCATGAGCAGCAGCACATGCTTGCCCTGGTCGCGGAAATATTCGGCGAGCGTCGTGGCGTAAGCGGCGCCCTGCATGCGCAACAGCGGCGAGACGTCGGCCGGCGCGGCCACCACGACCGAGCGCGCGAGCCCGTCGGGCCCGAGAATCTGCTCGATGAATTCCTTGACTTCGCGGCCCCGCTCGCCGATCAGGCCGATCACGATCACTTCGGCGCTCGTTGCGCGCGCCATCGTGCCGAGCAGCACCGATTTACCGACGCCCGAGCCCGCGAAGAGGCCCATGCGCTGGCCGCGCCCGACCGTGAGCAGCGCGTTGATCGCGCGCACGCCGACGTCGAGCACATGGTGGATCGGTTCGCGGTTGAGCGGGTTGAGCGAGGCGGCGGTGAGCGGCGCATCGGCTTCGGTCGCGAGCGCACCGAGTCCGTCGAGCGGCTTGCCCGAGGCGTCCACCACGCGGCCGAGCATGCCCCAGCCGACCGGCAGGCGCTTCGCGCCCGACATCGGATCGGCGATGGGCGCGGCTTCCAGCGGCCACACGCGCGCGCCGGGCAGCAGGCCCGCCACTTCGGTCGTCGGCATCAGGAACAGCTTGTCGCCGCCGAAGCCCACCACCTCGGCTTCGGCCATCGGCAGCGTGCTGCCGGGCGGCAATTCGATCATCACTTCCGCGCCCACCGAAAGGCGCAGGCCCACCGCTTCGAGCACGAGGCCCGCCGCGCGCGTGAGGCGTCCGCATGCGCGCAGCGGCAGCGCGAGCGTGTTGCGCTCGCGCACGCCTTCGAGAAACGCGTTCCACGCCTGCAGATGCTCGTTCGCGGGATCGTAGTGCGGCGGCGGGACGTAGTCGGCAAACGCGGGGGCAAGCGCGGGGGCAGAGGCGCTTGCTTCGCCGTCGGCGTGGGTGGGTTCGTCCGTGACTGGCCCGGCAGCCGAGTCCGCGAGGACGTCGGCGGGCTGCGCGGCGTCGTGCGCCGCGCCGTGCGCGGCGTCGTGCGCGAGCGGACCGAACGACGCGAGCGCGAGTTCCTGTTCGAGCGCCGTGAGGCCGCTCGTGTGGATCGTTCCGGCCGCCTGCGGCGTCACCATGGCCGTACCTTGCCGAGCGCGGCGGCCACGCGCTCCCAGCGCGAGCCCACGGTCGCGTCCACTTCGCCGGTCGCGGCCTGCGCGCGGCAGCCGCCGCGCTCCAGCGCCGGGTCGGTGCGCACGGTCCAGCCGCGCGTCTGGAGTTCTTCCTGCAGATAGGCTTCGACCACCGGCAGATCGGCGGGGCTCACCACGAGCTGCGGCGCGCCCGCGAGCGCCGGTTCGGCGGCGAGCACTTCGCGCGCCACGGCGAGAAGCGCGGTCGGATCGTGCTGGACCTGCTGGCGCACGACCTGCTGCGCGATATCGAGCGCGAGTTCGACGAGCGTTTCGGCCACGCCTGCCTGCACGGTCGTCAATGCTTCGCTAAAGCGCTGCGCGACGAGCGCGAGCTGCTTGGCCTGGGCGCGCGCATCGGCGAGACCCTGCTCGAAACCCTGCTTGTGGCCCTGCTCGTGACCGGCCTGGTAGCCGAGCGCCTGGCCCGAGACGTGGCCCGAAGCGAGACCTTGCGCGTGCGCGTCGTCGCGCAGGCGCTGCAGCTCGGCGACGAGCGCGGCTTCTTCGTCGGGCGACGGCGGAGGAGGAGGCGGCGGCGGCGGGGGCGGCGGATCGAACGACGCCATCTCCCAGCGCCGGTACGCCGCGCCCTTCAGCTTGGCCGACGCGTCGTCAGACATACGCATCTTCCGCCTTGCCGCCGATCACGATCTGACCGCTTTCGGCCAGATTGCGCACGATCTGGAGGATCTGACGCTGCTGCGACTCGACTTCCGAGACGCGCACCGGACCGCGTGCGTCGAGGTCTTCGGCGAGCAGTTCGGCCGCGCGCTGCGACATGTTCGAGAGGAACTTCTGACGCAGCGGGGGCGGCGCGCCCTTGAGCGAGATGATGAGCGATTCCGACTCGACTTCCTTGAGCAGCAGCTGGATCGCGCGGTCTTCGAGGTCGAGCAGGTTTTCGAAGACGAACATCTGGTCGATGATCTTCTGCGCGAGTTCGGCGTCGTACTGGCGCACGTTTTCGAGCACGCCTTCCTCGAACTGCGCGGGCATGAAGTTGAGGATTTCGGCTGCCGTGCGGATGCCGCCCATCGGGCTGCGCTTGAGATTGTCGCTGCCCGAGAGCAGGCCCGTGAGCACGTCGTCGAGTTCGCGCAGCGCGGCGGGCTGGATGCCGTCGAGCGTCGCGATACGCAGCAGCACGTCGTTGCGCAGACGCTCGGCGAAGCACCCGACGATCTCGGAGGCCTGGTCGCGGTCGAGGTGCACGAGGATCGTCGCGATGATCTGCGGGTGCTCGTTCTTGATGAGCTCGGCCACCGAGCTCGAATCCATCCACTTGAGCCCTTCGATGCCGCTCGTGTCGCCGCCCTGCAGGATGCGGTCGATGATCGCCCCGGCCTTGTCCTCGCCGAGCGCCTTGTTCAGCACGTTGCGGATGTAGTCGTTCGAGTCGAGCGAGAACGCCGTGTGCTGCTCGGCTTCCTTCACGAACTCCTGCAGCACGGCTTCGATCTCTTCGCGCTTGACGTTCTTGAGCGACGCCATGGCGGCGCCGATCTTCTGCACTTCGCGCGGTCCGAGGAACTTGAAGACCTCGGCGGCCTCTTCCTCGCCGATCGACATCAGCAGCAATGCACTCTTGACAGCACCTTCAGCGCTCATCGTTCACCCAGGTCTTGACGACGGTTGCGACGATCTTCGGATCCTGGCGCGCGATCGTGCGCGCGTAGTCCAGATTCCGCTCGAATTTCAGTTTCTCGCTTTCGAAGGCGGCCAGCGCGGCGTCGTTCTCCTCGTCGACGACCGGCGTCACGACCGGGAGGCCGTCCAGCAGCAGCGGCTCGCCGTCCAGGCTCTCCGGCAGGAGCGGGGCGGGCGGCTCCGGCGGCGGGAACGCGCGGCGCAGCGCCGGCTTCACCATCCAGAAGTACAGGACCACCGCCACCGCCGCGATGCCGAGCCACAGCGCGATCTGTTTGGCGAGCGCGATGATGTCCGGCTGGCGCCACCATGGCAGGTTCGCGTACGGATCGACGTCGGTCTGGAACGCGGCGTTCACCACGTTGATCGAGTCGCCGCGCTTCGCGTCGTAGCCCATCGCGTCCTTCACGAGCTGCTCGACCTGCGCGAGCTTCTGCGCGTCGAGCGGCTGCATGCTCGCATGGCCCTTCGCATCGACCTTCGGCTGATAGTTGACGATCACCGCCACCGAAAGCCGCTTGATGTCGCCCGGCGCCTGCTGGTAGTGGCGCACGGTCTTGTCGAGCTCGTAGTTGGTCGTCGTGTCGCGATGGTCCGAAACCGGCGTCGTGGCGGGCTGGCCGTTCGCGCCGGCCGGTGCGTTGACCGGCGCCGAAGCGGGCTGCGGCGGCTGGTTCGACAGCGCGCCCGGCACGCCCGAGGCGCCGCTTTGCTGCAGTTCCTGCGCGACGCTCTGCTGCTGGCTGCGGATCGCGGCCTGCTGCGGGTTGCCGTTCGGGCCGTACGCTTCGGAGGTCTGTTCGAGCTTCGAGAAGTCGATGTCGGCGCTCACCTGGGCGCGCGCGTTGCCCGAGCCGAAGAGCGGCGCGAGGATCGCATCGATGCGCGCCTGCGTGTCGCGCTCGATCTGGCGCACGTACTTGATCTGGGTGGCGTCGAGACCGGCGCTCGCGGCGTTCTGCGTGAGCAGGTTGCCGTCCTGGTCGACCACGGTGACGTTGTGCGCGGTCAGATCGGGCACGGCCGAGGCGACCATGTGCGTGATCGATGCGACCTGGCCTTCGTCGAGCATGCGGCCCGGATAGAGATTCACGAGCACCGATGCGGTGGGCGCTTCGTGCTCGCGCACGAACACGGAGGGCTTCGGAATCGCCAGATGCACGCGGGTCGACTTCACGCTCGCGATCGATTCAATCGTTTGCTCCAGCTCGCCCTCCAGCGAGCGCTGATAGTTCACCTGCTCCGCGAACTGGCTGATGCCGAACTTCTGGTTGTCCATCAGCTCGAAGCCGACCGAGCCGTTCTTCGGCAGGCCCTGGGTGGCGAGCCGCAGGCGCATTTCGTTGACCTGGTCGGTCGGCACGAGAATCGTGCCGCCGCCGTTGCTGAGCTTGTAGGGAACGTTTGCGGCCTGCAACGCGGTGATGATCGCGCCGCCGTCGCGGTCCGACAGGTTGCTGTAGAGCACCTTATAGTCGGGCGCGCGCGACCACAGCACGAGCGCGGTCACCACGGCAAGCAGCACGGCGACGGCGAAGACCAGCGGCGCACGCGGGTTGCCGCGCATGGCGCGCAGCGACGGCAGCGCGCCAAAGCGCTGCGCGAAGCCGCTCGCGCCGCCGAGGTCGTCAGCGGCGCCCGGCTGCGCAGCGCCGGCGGCGCCCGCCGCGGCACCGCCGGTGGCGAGGCCCGCGCGGGCGTCGGGGTTGATCAAAGAGTTGGCTGACGAATCCATGCGTCGGGTTTCTCCGGGAGGCCTTCAGCGTCCGCCGCCCGCACTGCGGCGCGCGGCCCGGGCCGCCCCGGCGCAAGCGCTACCCGGGAGCGGTTCCGGCCCGGCGCGGCGCGCTGGCGACAGAGACTTTCACGCTAGGGATTATCCGCAGCCGCGCGCAAGCCGATTGCGCGAATAGAGCCGGGTTTTCCCCCTAGTTTCGGCGGTCTCGCCGATGCCCCGCTGCTATTCTGTGCACCAGTCTCGGCGGCCTGTGCGTGCGCCGGGCGCAGCGGGCGGCGCAACCATGCTTCGCGCCGGCCCCTCGCGTCACTTTCCTTACCGTGGAGCAATCATGACCTTGCCAGTATCTCCGCTCACGTCCGCACTCGCGCAGATGCAGTCGATGGCGACGCAGGCGGCCAGCGGGCCGAGCGCCGCCGACCAGGCCTCGGGCGCCGCGACGGCAGGCGGGTTCGCAGCGGCGCTCAAGTCGTCGCTCGACAAGATCAGTGACGAGCAGCAGAAAGCCGTGGGCGAGTCGCAGGCGTTCGAACTGGGCGCGAACAACGTCTCGCTGAACGACGTGATGGTCGACATGCAGAAGGCGAACGTCGGCTTCCAGTTCGGGCTGCAGGTGCGCAACAAGCTCGTGACTGCGTACACCGACATCATGTCGATCCAGGTCTGATTTCGGGCGGATTGCCGCGCATGCAGCGCTAAAGCTTCTCCTGCAAATTCCGATAACCCGGCTAAGGCCGGCAGGCGCTTCTCGGCGCCGCACGCCGGATACAACGTATTCACAGCCGCAAGTATCGAGGAGAAGCACCCATGTTTTCGTCTTCACGCTCTGGAGCCAACGCGTACGCACACGTTGGGGTCACGACTGGAGTCATGGGTGCAAGTCCGCACAGGCTCATCGCGATGCTGTACGAAGGTGCGCGCAAGGCCGTGGCGCAGGCGCGCATGCACATGCAGATGGGCAATATCGCGGGGCGGGGCGAGGCGATCGGCAAGGCCATCCAGATTGTCGAAAGCGGGCTTCAGCAGGCTTTGAACATGGAGGCGGGCGGGGAAATCGCACAGCGGCTGAATGCGCTGTACGACTACATCGCGCGTCGCCTGCTGGAAGCGAATATTAAACAGAGCGAGCCCATGCTGGTCGAGGTAGACGGCCTGCTGGCGACGCTCGAGGAAGCCTGGCTGGGTATCGGGCCAGAAGCCGAACGGCTGGCTGGAGCGCCTGGCGCTCCGGGCGCCGGTCCAATGATGAGATGACGAACGCAGACTACTTCGCCCGCTACGAAGCGATAGCGGCAGTCTCAGAGCGGATGCTCTGCGCAGCACGCGGTGCGCACTGGGACGATCTGATCGATCTCCAGGAGGAGTATCGCCACCTCGTCGACGCGCTGAAGGCGGCGGACGGCGGCACGCAGCTTTCCACTCACGAGCGCGCACGCAAGTTCGAGTTGATCCGCCAGATCCTCGCCGACGACGCGGCGATCCGCGAGCTGGCGAGCCCGTGCATGACGCGCCTTGCGGTGCTCTTTGCCGGCAAGACGCGCCCCGGGCGGGTGTTGCAGGAACTCTACGGCGTGCGCTAGGCGCGCCGTGCCCGATCGACATTGATACCTGGGCGGAGCGCGACGCGCGCGACGACCCGCCGGCCTCGGGGAATGCATGAACGGAATCGACACGGGAAGCGCCGCGCTGGTCGCGAACCGCTCGAGCGCGCTCAATCCGGTGGGGTCGCAAGGCAGCACGGGCGCGACGCAAACGGATGTATCGGCGCTGGCGACCGGCACGCCCGCGCTGCCCGATGCGGTCGCGGGCGCGACGCCGCAGGCCTCGGCGCAAACCGTGCTCTCGGCGGTGGCGCTTACGCTCGACGCGATTATCCGTTCGGGCGGCGAAGCGACGCCTGCGGTGGTCGGCAACGCGCCGGTCTGGAGCGATCCGGGCGCTGCCACGCAAGCCGGGGCGAATGCGTTGCCGGGTTCGGCCGCCGGTTCGGTCACTGGTTCGGTCGCCGGTTCGGCCACATTACCGGGCGCAGCCGATGCCGCCGCGCAGGCTGCGGTGATCGAAGCCGGGCTACTCGCGGGCGACGCAGCCGCACTGACGCAAACTGAAACGCCATTGGGTGCGAGCGGCAATCCAGCCGGTTCCGGCACGGCAGACGCCGCGCAGGCCGCCACGACGGCAGGCGCGCAAAACGGCGCGGCGGCTTCCGCTGCTGCTGCTGCTGCCAGCCAGGCCGCGGCGGCAACCCCGGTCGCCGCGCTTGCCGCCGCGCTCGCGCAGACTGTCGCGGACAGCGGCCTCTTCTACGAATCCCATCTCGCGCAATGGCTGCAAGGCCAGCGCACGCCCGCGTCGCTCGCCGCCGAGCCGCAGAACCGGCTCGTCGATGGCGCCGTCCAGTTGCCGCACGACTGGAGCCTCGCCGCGAGCGACGCAGACGACGTGTTCTGGACCGAAACGCCCGCAGCGGGTGCGCGCGAGCCGCAGGCGGACAGCGCGAACGCGTCGTCCGCACGCAATGCGGCTGCCCAGACCGGCCCGGCCGCGCTCACGGCGAATGCCGTGCTCGTGCAGGCGAACGGCGCGCTTTCCGAAGCCGCGCTTTTGCCTGCGTTGTTGCCTGCATCGCCGCCCGCGTCGCACGACGCGCAGGCGGCAAGCGCTTCGATTCATCCGGCCGTGATTCCGCTCGTGCGGCAACAGCTCGATCTGCTGGCGACCGGCGAATTCCGCTGGACCGGCGAGGCCTGGGCGGGCGTGCGGCTCGACTGGAGCATTCAGCAGGACCGCGTCGACGCACGCGATGCACGCCACGGCGCAGCCGATCCCGACGACGCGCAATGGCGCACGCGGGTCACGCTCGCGCTGCCGTCGCTCGGCACGGTCGATGCCGAACTGACGCTCACCGGCCAGTCGCTCGCCGTGCGGGTGCAGGCGAACCCGGACGGCGCGTCGCGCCTGGTCGAAGGCGGCGATGCGTTGAAGGGCCGCCTCGAAGCGCTCGGTCTCGCGCTCACGGGATTCTCGATTCGCGAGGTCGGCAGCGGTGCGACGGGTACGGCCGAAGCCGCGAAAGCCGCGAGCGCGTATGCGCGCGCCGCCGCGCAGGAGGCTCAAGAGGCGCAGGCGGCTCAAGCTGCGCAAGCAGCACAGGCTGCACAGGCAGCAGCGCAAGCGGCGGCGCAGGCCCGCCCGGCCGAGCCGCAGGCGAGCGCCGCCGTGGCGGGCGCAGGCTATCTCGACTGGGATCTGTAATGAGCCGCATGCATCGCAAGAGCGCCGCCGCGCTCGCCTACGACGCCCCCGCCGCCGACGGCGCACCGCGCGTCGTCGCGAAGGGCTACGGCCTCGTCGCGGACATGATCATTGCGCGCGCAAAGGAAGCGGGCCTCTACGTGCACGAGTCGCCGGAGATGATGTCGCTGCTGATGCAGGTCGATCTCGACTCGAAGATTCCGCCCCAGCTCTACCAGGCCGTGGCCGAACTGCTCGCGTGGCTGCATCAGCTCGAAGCCGTCAGCAGCGCGCCGCCGCCCGCACCCGAACCCGCGCCCGATTCTGCCTCTGAATCCGCTGCTGCCGCGCCGGATCGCGCCGCCGCGCAGCGACGCGCGTCGCCGTTCCTGTCGCTTCCGCCGCTCAGAACTTCATCATCAGATTGACCAGGAAGCGAAAGATCCGGCCATAGGGCGGCGCGATCAGCCCGCGCGCATTGAGCCGCGCCTGCGTGAACACCGGCTTCAGCTTCGAAAAGGTCGCGAAACCCTCGTAGCCGTGATACGCGCCCATGCCGCTTGCGCCGACGCCGCCGAACGGCAGGCCCTCGGCGGCGATGTGCATCAGCGTCTCGTTCACCGACATGCCGCCCGCGATCGTCTCGCGCGTCACGCGCTCGATGGTGCGTGCGTCGTCGGCGTAGAGGTAGAGCGCGAGCGGGCGTGCGCGCGAATTTACGTAGCGCAGCGCTTCGTCGAGCGTGTCGTAGGGCACGAGCGGCAACAGCGGCCCGAAGATTTCCTCCTGCATGAGCGCCGTGTTCGCCGGAGCGTTCGTCACGATGACGGGGGCCATGCGCCGCGCCGCCTTGTCCTGGCCACTGAGTTGGCCACTGAGTTGGCCACTGAGTTGGCCACTGAGTTGGCCACTGAGTTGGCCAC
>NZ_SCRP01000033.1 GCF_004298475.1 Paraburkholderia sp.
ACTACTACAACCACGAGCGCATCAAGCTCAAACTAAAAGGCCTGAGCCCCGTGCAGTACAGGACTCAGGCCTTGCCCACCTAGCTATTTAACCGTCCAACTTCGTGGGGTCAGTTCAGAACAGGGCCTGTTTTAAGGGACTTTTAAGTCACCCGCCCTACGCTCGATTCGTCCGGCCCGCCTCGCCCGAACACGGCGGCGGCAGGGGCCGCTCGTGCCCGGCGGCACCTGTCACGCCTCTTTCGCTCGCCGGGATTCGACGGACCAGTCAATGGAGGTAAATATGAAAGCACGCTCGACTCCGTGGATCGGCGCGGCGCTCGCGCTCGCTGCCGTGGTCGGAATGCCTGCGGCCTGGGCCGCGAACAGCGGCGCTGCACCCACCGCACCGGCAACGGATGCAGCCTCGGTGCTCCCGCCCGTGCAGCACGCGGGCGATATCGCGTATCTGTCCGGCGGCGTCGGCAGCGACCAGTCGGCGGCGTTCAAGGACGCCATGCCGCGCTACCCGCTCTCACTCGAATTCGCGCGCCACACCGCTTCGAACGGCAACGAATACCTCGCCAACGTACCCGTGACGATCGCCGACGCACACGGCAATGCGCTCGTGACCACGACGACGCACGGCCCGTTCATGCTCGTCTCGATCCCGCATGGCCGCTATGTCGTGACCGCCAGCCACGACGGCAAGACGGAACGGCGCACCGTCGAGATCGGTGCGGCGGCGCACATCCACGAAGCATTCATCTGGTCGATGTAAGGCCTTTGGCATCCTCCCCCGCCTGCAGGCGGGGGACTTTCACCGCACAGACAGCAGAGGCTTCTCGCGAACCGGGTCGATCCGCAACATCTGCACGGCGCATTTCCCGCTGTGCTGGCCGTCAGTAGTGGTAGCGGCACGAAACGATATTGATCTGTGTGTTCGCAACTTCATAGACCAGGCGATTCGTTTCATCAATGCGACGCGACCAGAAACCAGTCAGGTTTTCCTTCAGCGGCTCGGGCTTGCCGACACCCTCGAACGGCGAGCGCTGCACGTCCTTGATGAGTTGATTGATGCGCCTCAACATCCTTTTGTCCTGCCCCTGCCAGTAGACGTAATCGTCCCAGGCCTCGGCAGTCCACACGATGTTCAACGCGCCGCTCATTCGGCGTCGTCAACCAGCTTGCGGGGCTTGACCTTGCCGGCGCGCGCCTGCGCGATGGAGCGTTCCAGATGCGCGACGTTTGCCGGGGAGCGCAGAAGATGGACCGTTTCCATCAAGCTATCGTAGTGCTCCTGAGACATGACAACCGCATTGGGCGCGTCGCGGCGGGTAATGAGCGTGACGTCCCTATCGTCGACGACCTGGTCGATAACGCGCTTCAGATTGGCGCGAGCGTCGGTGAATGCGATGGTGCGCATATGTCCTCCTTCATGGCTTACCTGTACCGAAACAGGTACAACTTTAGCGCGCTCGGCGTGACGTGTACATGTCACTCTGCGGCTGCTTATGGCTGCGCGATCCCAAACCTGATTGTCTTAAAGACCGGCGGAACCTCCGCAGCCAGTCTCGTTGCTCCCCGGAATCGACAGCGTCACACGCCGCCGATCGCGCGCCAGGCCGTCGTGCTCGGCGCGCAGCTTCCGCAAGAACGCGCTGCAACTGCCGGTCGGCAAGCCGGTCGATCTGCCCCACAAGAACGTCGCGGTCATCGGCAGCGCGCTGTTCGCGTTTTCGCTCATGCGCTTTCGCAAGACGCTCAGCCAGATGGCCTGATCCCGCTTTCCGCGACGGCCCGCGATGGCTGCGACGACCTGTTTCGTGGCGCGCGCGCTCATCCTGGCGAGCTACGGCCCCATTTGCGGCTATGATCGTGTTCTGCGACGCATGGCATGCCCGGCGTCCCGTTCATCGTGCAGGAGATTTCCGGAGACGTCTGAATGGCTTTAGGGTGGTTAGTTGTCTTACCGTTTCTTGCCGCGGCGCTCGTCGCGCTGGCTGCACGGTTCGTGCGGCCGCTCGCGACGTGGATCGCCTTCGCGGCGGCGCTCTTCGGCCTTGGCCTGCTCGCGAGCGAACGCGTCGGCATGGCCACCCACGGCGTGCTGCTGTGGCGCCGCGAGTGGCTGCCCGAACTGGGCCTCGCGTTCGCGCTGCGGCTCGACGGGCTCTCGTTCATGTTCGCGCTGCTCGTGCTGGCGATCGGTCTCCTGATCTTCGTCTACGCGAACTATTACCTTGCCGGCAGCGAGTCGCTGCCGCGCCTCTATCTGCTCCTCTTGCTGTTCATGGGCGCGATGCTCGGCCTCGTGCTTTCGGACAACTTGCTATTGCTCGTGATCTTCTGGGAGCTGACGAGCCTCGTCTCATTCCTGCTGATCGGCTTCTGGCCGTCGCGCCCCGACGCGCGGCGCGGCGCGCGCATGGCGCTCACGATCACCGCTGCGGGCGGCCTCGGGCTGCTGGGCGCCGTGCTGCTGCTCGGGCATGTCTGCGGCAGCTACGACCTCGCGCAGATCCTCGCGCAAAGCGGCAAGGTCCAGCGCGATCCGCTGTATCCGGCGATCCTGCTGCTGTTCCTGTTCGCCGCGTTCACCAAATCCGCACAGTTCCCGTTCCACTTCTGGCTGCCGCACGCGATGTCCGCGCCCACGCCCGTCTCCGCCTATCTGCACTCGGCAACGATGGTGAAGGCCGGGGTGTTTCTGCTCGCGCGGCTCTATCCGGTGCTGGAGGGCACGGACTGGTGGGTCTACACGGTGAGCATCGCGGGCCTCGTGACGCTGACCGGCGGCGCGGCCATGGCGCTCGTGCAACGCGATCTGAAGGGCCTGCTCGCCTATTCGACGATCAGCCATCTCGGCCTCATCGTGCTGCTGTTCGGTCTCGACACGGATCTTTCCACCGTCGCCGCGCTGTTCCATACCTTCAACCACGCGGTGTTCAAGGCGTCGCTGTTCATGGCGGCCGGCATCATCGACCACGAGACCGGCACGCGCGACCTCGGGACGCTGCGCGGGCTGCGCCGCTACATGCCCTACACGGCCGCGCTCGCGGGCGTCGCCTCGCTCGCCATGGCGGGCGTGCCGCTGCTCAACGGCTTTCTTTCGAAGGAGATGTTCTTCGGCGAAACGCTCGCGCAAGGCCTGCTCGGCGACTTCAACTGGGTGATTCCGGCGCTCGCCGTCGTGGCGGCCGGGTTGTCCGTCGCGTACTCGCTGCGCTTCGTCTACGGCGTGTTCTGGGACGGCGCGACGCCGCGCAATCTGCCGCACTTCCCGCCTCACGAGCCGCCGCGCTTCATGCGGCTGCCGGTCGAAATCCTCGTGGTGCTGTGCCTGCTCGTCGGCCTCGTTCCGCAGCAGACCATCGGACGCATGCTCGAATCGGCGGCGTGGATCACCCTGAACGGCAGCGTGCCCGTCTATAGCCTGAGCATCTGGCATGGTCTGAATCTGCCGCTCGCGATGAGCGCCATGTCGTTCGCGGCGGGCGCGATGCTGTTCTTCTTCCGTCGCGACGCATTCCGCCACCATCGCTCGCTGCTCTCCGAAATGAACGCGAGCGAGGGCTTCGACCGCTTCGTGCAGCGCCTCGAACAGGTCGCCGCGCGCATCGTGCGCGTGTTCGAGAACGGCTCGCTCCCGTCCTATCTCGCGTGGATGGTGGGCGCGATGATCGTCGTGCCCGGTTCGGCGCTCCTCGCCCTCACGCACATCACCGGCCCGCGCGCCGGCCTGCCCGTCGATCCGGTCACGCTGACCGGCCTCGCACTCGCGGCGCTGCTCGCCGTGGCCGTGGTCCGGGTGCGCGCGAACACACTTTACGCACTGATCCTGCTCGGCACCTGCGGCCTGCTCGTGACGCTCGCCTTCGCGCGTTTTTCCGCGCCCGATCTCGCGCTCACGCAAATGTCCGTCGAAATCGTGACGGTCATGCTGCTCGTGCTCGCCATCTACTTCCTGCCCGTGAAGCAGCGCGCCATCGAATCCGTGAGCGCGCGCGTGCGCAACGGCGTGCTGGCGATTGCGGGCGGGACGATGATCGGCGGCGTCGCCTACGCGGTGATGACCCGCACGCCGGGCGAAGGCATCGCACCGTTCTTTCTCGCGAACGCCCTGCCCGCCGGCGGCGGTCACAACGTCGTGAACGTGATTCTGGTGGATTTCCGCGGCTTCGACACGATGGTCGAAATCAGCGTGCTCGTGGTCGCCGGGCTCGCCGTGAAGGCGCTGCTGCGCGGCCTGCGGCTCGCCGCGCCCGCCACGGGGCCGGGCGGCCTGCCGTGGTCGTCGCAGTCGCACCCGCTGCTGCTGGCCATCCTCGCGCGGCTCATGCTGCCGCTCACGACGCTCGTCGCGATCTTCATCTTCCTGCGCGGCCACAACCTGCCGGGCGGCGGCTTCATCGCATCGATCATCGCTTCCGTCGCGCTGCTCTTGCAGTACATGGCGAGCGGCGTGCTGTGGGCCGAGTCGCGCATGCGCATCAACTACCGCGCGCTGGCCGGGCTCGGCATTCTCGTGGCTGCGGGCACCGGCCTCGGCAGCATCGCGTTCGGACGGCCGTTCCTCACGAGCGCCTTCGGGCATTTTCATCTGCCGCTCGTGGGCGAAATCGAATTGAGCACGGCGATGCTGTTCGACCTCGGCGTGTTTTGCGCGGTGATCGGCACGACGCTCACGATCGTCTCGCACCTCGGCGTGCGCGACAAAGATCTGCAATCCGTGGAGAAAAGCTGATGGAAGCCGCTTATGCCGTGACACTCGGCGTCCTTTGCACCTGTGGTCTGTATCTGTTGATGTGCGCACGCGTGCTGCCCGTGATCCTCGGCATCACGCTGTTCTCGTATGCCATCAACCTGTTCCTGCTCGGCATGGGCAGGCTTTCGACGGGCCAGCCGCCCGTGATTTCCACGCTCGGGCACCTCGGGCACTATGCCGACCCCGTGCCGCAGGCGCTCGTGCTGACCGCCATCGTGATCGGCTTCGCCATGACCGCCTTCACCGTCGTGCTCGCGCTGCGCTCGCTCGCGCTCAACGGCAGCGATCACGTCGACGGCAAGGAGACGCGCGGCGAATGAACCACGGTCTGCTCCTTCCCATCGCGATTCCGCTCGTCGCAGCGGGCGCCATCGTCGCGCTGCCGCTGCGCGCGCGGCGCGTGCAGCGCATGATCAACGTCGTCGCGACGCTCGCCCTGCTGCCCGTGGCCGTGTGGCTGGCCGTGCGCGCGTCGTCGGGTGAAATCGTCACCTATGCGCTCGGCGCGTGGCCCGCGCCAGTCGGCATCGTGCTGCAGCTCGACCGCCTCAGCGCGCTCATGCTGCTGCTCCTCGCCGTGCTCGCCTGCTGCTGCCTGCTCGGCACCTCGAGCGCCGACGCGCGGCGCGGCCGTTACTTCCGCGCACTGTTCCAGTTCGAACTGATGGGCGTGAACGGCGCGTTTCTCGCAGGCGACCTCTTCAATCTGTTCGTATACTTCGAACTCCTGCTGATCGCCTCGTATGCGCTGCTCCTGCATGGCGGCGGACGCGACCGGGTGCGCAGCGGCCTGCATTACCTGCTGCTCAACCTGGTGGGCTCGTCGTTCTTCCTGATCGCCGTGGGCGTGCTGTACGGACTGACCGGCACGCTGAACATGGCCGACATGGGCGAGCGTCTCGCGCATCTCGATCCCGCCTCGCTGCCGATCGCGCAATTCGCGGGCGCGATGCTGATGCTCGTGTTCGGGCTGAAGGCCGCGGTCTTTCCGCTCTCGTTCTGGCTGCCGCAGGCGTACCGCAGCGCGATCGGTCCGGTCGCCGCGCTCTTCGCGATCATGACGAAGGTGGGCGTCTACGCGATGCTGCGTTGCGATGCGCTCGTGTTCGGCGCGGCGGGCGGCCTGCTCGAAGGTTTCATGCACGACTGGGCGTGGTGGCTCGCCATCGCGACCCTCGTTTTCGGCGCGCTCGGCGCACTCGCGGTGTCGAGTCTGAAGACGACGACGGGCTATCTCGTGCTGACCTCCGTGGGCCTGCTGATCGCGACGGCCACGCTACAAAGCGCGGCTGCGTGGGCCGCGCTGCTCTACTACCTGATCAGTACGACGCTGTGTTCGGCGGCGCTGTTCCTGCTCGCCGACACGCTCGAACCGGAAGCGCCCGAGCGCACCGCCGACCTCGAACCGGCCTCTCACGCTGCGCTCGACGACACCACCGCCCCGGCCATCTCGCCCGATGCGGACGGCGAGCCAGCGGTGGGCGTGGCCGAGGCCGTAGCCGAGCGCACCGTCATTGAAGTCATTCGCCCTGTCGTGAAACCTGTCGTGCGACCTGTCGTGAAACCTGTGATACGCCCGAAGCGCGCCACCGCGCCGTGGCCGTGGAAAAGTGCGGCGCTGCTCTATCTCGCGGGCGCGGTGGGCGCGGCGGGCCTGCCGCCGCTCTCGGGCTTCCTCGGCAAGGCCATGGTGCTCGCGGCCACGCCCATCGCACAGGCCGTCGTGCTGTGGCCCGCCGTGCTACTGTCGAGCCTCTTGCTGATCGTCGCGCTAAGCCGCACCGGCACGCGCCTGCTCTGGGCGATCCCGGCTTCACAGGCCGCTTCACAGGCCGCTTCACAGGCCGCTTCGCAGACCGCTTCACAGCCCGCCTCGCAGACCGCTATTGCCGCGCCACCCGCCGCCCCGCACGGCGCTCGCGCGAAGCTCGCCGCGTGTGCGTTGCTGCTCGCCTGCGCGGTAGCCGCGACGCTCGGCGCGGGGCCGCTCAAGCGCTATCTCGACGCGACCGCCGTGCAACTGCTCGACCGCGACGCCTACGTCCGCGCGATCCTGCCCGCGCCTGGCAACGGGAGCTGACCATGCTGAAACGGCTCTTTCCTCATCCCTGGCTCGCCACGCTGTTGCTGCTGTGCTGGCTGCTGCTGATGAACGACATGTCGCCCGGCAACCTGCTGCTCGGCACCGTGCTCGGCTGCGTGATTTCATTCGTGATCGGCGAAGGCCTGTGGCTGCAGCCGGTTTACTTCGGCCGCCCGTGGCTCCTCGTGCGGCTCTGGCTGCACGTGCTCATCGACATCGTCGTCGCGAACGTCGAAGTCGCGCTGCTCGTGCTCGGGCCGACGCGGCGCATGCGGCCCGCGTTCATCGAAGTGCCGCTCGACAGCACGCACGAAATCGCGCTCACGTCGCTCATCGCCATTGTTTCGCTGAGCCCCGGCACGCTGTGCGCGGAACTCTCAGACGACCGCACGTGCCTCATCGTGCACGTGCTCGACCTCGACGACGAAGCCGCGCTCATCGCCCAGATCAAGTCCCGCTACGAAGCCCCGCTGCTGGAGATTTTCAAATGTTAGCCATCGCCATTCCCGTGTCGCTCGCGATCCTCGGCGTCGCGTTCCTGCTCACGCTCGTGCGCCTCGTGCGCGGCCCTTCGCTGCCCGACCGCATCGTTGCGCTCGACACGCTCAACGTCAACGCGATTGCGCTGATTGTCGTGTACGGCATCAGCCTGCGCTCGACGATCTTCTTCGAAGTCGCGCTGCTGATCGCGGTCATGGGTTTCATCGGCACGGTCGCGCTCACGAAGTACCTGCAGCGCGGCGACATCATCGAACTGAATTGAACTGATAACGCCCACGCGAGGCCGCCGGATGCAAACCGTCATCGAAGCACTTGTCTGTGCGCTGCTGCTGCTCGGCAGCCTGTTTACGCTGGTCGGCGCGATCGGGCTCGTGCGCCTGCCGGATTTCTTCATGCGCCTGCACGGCCCGACCAAATCGACGACGCTCGGCGTGGGCGGCATCGTGTTCGCTTCGGTGCTCTACTTCAGCACGCACAACGATTTTGCTAGCCTGCATGAGCTGCTGATTCCGGCCTTTCTCTTTCTCACTGCGCCTATTAGCGCGCACATGCTCGCGAAGGCGGGCATCCAGCAACGCGTGCCGCTTTCGCCCGCCACGCGCGGGCGGCTGCCGGAAACGGGGGGCTCCGCAACGGGAAATGCATCGGCGCAATCACCCGACGACAAAAGCGGCAAACGCTAGCCTTTAGCGCGTGCCGACAGGGGCGGCTAGCCGCGAAGCCGCCGCGTTTTCCGGCGTATTAGGATTCGGCGGTTGATGTTCGCCTTGTATGCGGCAGTGCGAAAAGCGAGCGCCTTGGGTAGACATAGAACATTTGGCACATTCCGCCCCGAAGCGGAAGTAGCGGCTACTGGAATGCGAAAGTTGAAAAGCATAGAAGTGCGCGGCGCCGTGCGGTTCCACCGCGCAGCGCAATCGCTTAATTCTGGATCACTGCTGTCACGTACTCGCCAGATCGGCAACGAGGGATCCAAATAGAGATTTCAAAAATTCAAGTGTCGCCGCATCGTCTATTAGCAATCTTCTTACAGCTCCCTCGTACTGGTCGCGGGTCTGGAAACCGAGCTTCCGAGTTATCTCCGTCAGCATTGGCGTCTCCCGCACCGGGTATCGAGCGATTATTTTTTCGAGATCTTCTTCAGCTATTGCCCGATTAAATACGGCCACCTCCTGATTAACCGTGGCAGCCACGTCAATCGTGATATTTATCGGAATTCCAGCAGAAATCTCGGCACGTTTTGGCCACTGTTTATCAAGTTCGTCCCGCAGCGTCTTCTCGACCGCCCGTTCGCTGAGGCGTTGTACGTGCGAAGCAGCAGCTGCCAGCGCAGCGGTTTTGGCTGCCTGAATAAGAGATTCGGCGTTTTCCCCAGTCACTGAAGCGTGCCGAATCGCTAGCTTTTTCTGAACCTCAGGGTGGTAGTAAATTGATTCAACCGCGTAGACAGATACCGCATACACGCCTTTCTCTTTTAATCGAGCAGCGTCCGCTAGTGTCCTGCGATCGTCATCCACAACACCAAATGCACGCAGCCAGTGAAGTTCAGTTGCCCCTCTGATCCCTGAGACAGCATGATCTACATCACGGCAGCTTGATTTTGCAATTACCGTCACATTTGGGAAGATGAGGCTATAAAGAGGGAGATCCAGACTGTCTTCCTGGCCTTCAATAAATAACAATGTGCGGCGCGAACCAAGTATATCCTTTTTGAGTTCCTCATCAATGTTAGATTCTGACGGAACCAGATCAGCATCCCATGATGTGACCGTCGACCCATTATAGGTACATCCCCGAATAAGCAAGGTGCGCGCATGAGGATTGTCGAGTGGAAGCATTACGTCGTGAGTTGAAACGACGAAAGCGCAGTCCCGACGCTTCGCAAACAGAAGTGTTAGCAAAGGCGAGATTATTGATCTGTGGAGATGCCGCTCAGGTTCGTCAATGAGAAGCAAAGTCCCAGTGGGGACTGTAAGCACGCTTGCAGCAATTAAAAGTGCATTCCTCTCGCCGTCAGAAAGTTCGGCCACGCTATACGGGGCACTCCCAGACTTGCTCGCAAGGACCTGTTCATTGGCCTTTACTGATATTTCGATTGGTATGTTCGACAGTCGAAGCAATTCGTTGATTATTTTGATCGGAGCATCTTTTTTTGATAATGTTTTTGCTAGATCAATATTATTGCAATCTACCGCGGTGGCGATATTGCGTGCCCGGATATTTTCTGCGTCGATGAGATCGTAAATTGCTATGTTTGCTCGATGTGCTGCGTAGTCGTCTTTCCAACGCGATTCCGCATTTACGTCGCTATTTAGAATATTGTTTTCTGTGTTTCTTTTTTGTGCAGGTGATAGATTTATAGAAGCGGATGCAAACCAAGTCTGTCGATGCGCAGAAATGCGCTGAGCCTTGCCGTGATGTGCACTATAAAATTTTTGCATCAGGCTAGATTTTCCCGTTCCGTTGGCTCCCAATATAAAAATATTTTCACCGGCTTTAAGCGAAATAGTTAGATGCGGATTGCCCGATGTAGGAATTGTAAAGTTGAATGTCATGGCGCAGATGGGTCGGTGTATATGCGAAATAGTTCAAAACGCCGAATCTAGGGGGTAACGGCATGAAAGCGGTTGTGCTAGCCCGAGCGTGAACTGCCGTTCGGAAACCGATTATGCATCTTCGATGTGTCGATTTACAACGAACTTCCCAACTTAGGATGCGTGCAGCAGATTGCGCCGAGACGGAGCTCCGAGGATCCGCTACCGGGGCGAAAATCTCGATGACCGCCTAGCCACTCTGCGCCATCAAGCTCAACGATCACTCAACGCAGATGCCACCGCGCCCCACAAGCGGAAATCAACCCCGGAATCCGAATACCCGCTTCCCCTCATCCCGCCGCCCCACGCCCGGTCTTCCCCGCTTCGCCGAGCACGAATTCGATGAACGTAGTCGCCGCGCGCGTGTGATGACGGTCCGGCATGTAGAGCATGTACATGTGCGTGCCGAAGATGCTGAGTCTCCACGTATCGAGCGACGTAACGACCTCACCGCCACGGATATCGTCGTGCACCACGTAATCGGGCACGATGCCCACGCCGAGCCCCGCCAGAATCGCCTGGCGCAGAAAAAGAAAATTCTCCGAAATAATCGACGGCTCCAGCAGGACTTCATGGCGCGCATCGCCCAGGTAACCCGCGAGGCGTAATTGCCTGCCCACCACGGCGGCCGTGATGACGGGCGCGGCGCGCAGGTCCTCAAGCCGCTGCGGCATGTCATGCGCGCTCGCCCACGCCTTCGAAGCACACGCCACGTAACGCACCGGCCCCATGTCGCGCGCGACGAGATTCTGCGGCGGCTCCGACATCACGCGCACCGCGATATCGACTTCGTCGCGCAGCAGATCCTCCACGCGATTTTCGAACATCACGTCGAGCACGATGCCGGGGTAAAGCCGCTTGAACTGGATCAGCCAGTCGGACATGACAAGCTGGCCATAGCCGCTCGGCACCGAGAGCCGCACGCGGCCTTGCAGCGTCTGCCCGAGCGTCGTGACCGACTCGCGCGCAGCGACAAGCGCGTTCTGGATCGCCCGGCCATGCTCGTAGAGTTTCAGGCCGATTTCGGTCGGCTCGACCCGGCGCGTCGTACGCCGCACGAGTTGCAGCCCGATCGACTTTTCGAGGTGATTGAGGTGGTAGCTGACGTTCGCGCGGCTCATCTTCAGCCGCCGCGCCGCCTCGCTCAGATTGCCCGCATCGAGGATCTCCACCAGCAGGGTCAACGCATTGACGTCCACGGTCGGCTCACTGTCAAGGGTAATTTGACAGTCTGTCAACAAGGAATACGATTGTCAACGAAGCCTGACCAGTCCAAAATCGCCCGACATCCAAGACATCCAATCATCGGGCGCGCATGCGCCACGCCGCCCGACCCGCCACTGGAGATCCGCTACATGGCATCCGAGAGCATCCATCCTTCCCCCGTTCTGCATGCGTTGCACGGCAAAGTCCTGCTCGTGACGGTCGACCATCCGCCCGTCAATGCACTGAGCGTCGACGTGCGGCGCGGCCTCGCCGCCGCAATCGAGCACGCCGAATCGAACGACGCCGTAGAAGCCGTGCTGATCGTCGGCGCAGGGCGCAACTTCATCGCGGGCGCCGATATCCGCGAGTTCGGCTTGCCGCCGCAGCCGCCCGCACTACCTGACGTCTGCAACCGCATCGAGGCGTGCCGCAAGCCAGTCATCGCCGCGCTTCACGGCGCGGCGCTCGGCGGCGGGCTCGAAGTCGCGCTCGCGGCGCACTACCGTCTTGCCGTGGAAGGCGCGAAGCTCGGCCTGCCCGAAGTGCAGCTCGGCCTGCTGCCCGGCGCGGGCGGCACGCAGCGCGCGCCGCGCCTGATCGGCGCCGAAGCCGCGCTCTCGCTGATGCTGAGCGGCCGTCATGCGAGCGCGCAGGAAGCGCTCAAGCTCGGCCTCGTGGATCGCGTGGGCGCAAGCGACGACGTCCTCGCCGAAGGTCTCGCCTACGCGCAGGAACTGCTTGCCGCACATGCACCGGCACGCCGTACGCGCGACGCGCAAGGCCTCGCGAACCGCGAAGCCGCACAAGCCGCCATCGACGCGGCGCGCGCCGAGACGGCGAAGAAATCGCGCGGCCTCTTTTCGCCGCTGAAGATCGTCGATTGTGTCGAAGCCGCACTGCGCGAATCGTTCGAAGACGGCCTGCGTTTCGAGCGCAAACAGTTCCTCGCATGCCTCGACAGCCCGCAGCGCGCGGGCCTCATCCACGCGTTCTTCGCCGAGCGCGAGGTACAGAAGGCACCCGAAACGCGCAACGCCTCGCCGCGCGCCATCGATACGCTCGGCGTGGTCGGCGGCGGCACGATGGGCGCGGGCATCGCCGTCGCCGCGCTCGACGCGGGCCTGCCCGTGACGATGATCGAGCGCGACGACGCCTCGCTCGCACGCGGTCGCGCGCACATCGAGAAGGTCTACGACGGCCTGATCGCGAAGGGCCGCATGACGCCCGAAGCGAAGGCGAAGATTCTCGCGCGCTTCACCGGCAGCACCTCGTACGATGCGCTCGCGCAGGTGGATCTCGTGATCGAAGCCGTGTTCGAAGAGATGGCCGTCAAACAGGCCGTGTTCGCCGAACTCGACCGCGTCTGCAAGCCGGGTGCCGTGCTGGCGAGCAACACGTCGTATCTCGACATCGACGCCATCGCGGCAAGCATTTCGCGTCCGCAGGATGTCGTGGGGCTGCACTTCTTCTCGCCCGCGAACATCATGAAGCTGCTCGAAATCGTGGTGCCGAAGCAGGTTGCGGCGGACGTCGTCGCCACCGCTTTCGAACTCGCGAAGAAGCTGCGCAAGGTGCCCGTGCGCGCGGGCGTGTGCGACGGCTTTATCGGCAATCGCGTCCTCGCCGTGTATCGCGCAGCCGCCGATCATCTGATGGAAGACGGCGCATCGCCGTATCAGATCGACAAGGCCGTGCGCGACTTCGGCTTCGCGATGGGTCCGTACCAGGTGGCCGATCTCGCAGGCGGCGACATCGGCTGGGCCACGCGCAAGCGCCGCGCCGCGACGCGCGATCCGAAAGCACGCTATGTGCAGATCGCCGACCGCCTGTGCGAGCGCGGCTGGTTCGGCCAGAAGACGGGCCGCGGCTACTATCTCTACCCGCAAGGCGCGCGCACCGGCACGCCCGATCCCGAAGTCGAAGCCATCATCGACGCCGAGCGCGCACGCGCCGGCATCACGCCGCGCAGCTTCACCGATGAGGACATCATGCGCCGCTACATGGCCGCGATGATCAACGAAGGCGCGAACGTCGTGCACGACAGGATTGCGCTGCGCCCGCTCGACGTCGATGTCACGTTCGTCTACGGCTACGGCTTTCCGCGCTATCGCGGCGGCCCGATGAAATACGCGGATACGGTTGGCCTCGCAACGATCCTCGCCGACATTCGCGAGTTCGCAAAGGCCGATCCGCTGTTCTGGCGCCCGTCGCCGTTGCTCGTCGAACTGGTGGAACGCGGCACGAATTTCGCGAGCCTGAATCAATCGGCGTGAGCGTGTCGTCTCGCCGCCCGGACGGAGTCAAACCAGCATGGACCTGAAATTCACGGCGGAAGAGGAAGCCTTCCGCACCGAAGTGCTCGATTTCCTGCGCGAACGGCTGCCGCAGCGCATCGCCGACAAGGTGCACAACGGCCGCCGCCTCACGCGCGACGACATGGCCGCGTGGCACGCGACGCTCAACGAGAAGGGCTGGCTCGCGAACCACTGGCCGCGGGAATACGGCGGCCCCGGCTGGAGCGCCGTGCAGAAGTTCATCTTCGAGAACGAATGCGCGATTGCGGGTGCGCCGCGCATCGTGCCGTTCGGCGTGAACATGCTCGGGCCCGTGCTCATCAAGTACGGCAGCGAGGCGCAAAAGCGCTACTGGCTGCCGCGCATTCTCGACGGCTCCGACTGGTGGTGCCAGGGTTATTCGGAGCCCGGCGCGGGTTCCGATCTCGCGTCGGTGCGCACGACGGCGGTACGCGATGACGACCACTACGTCGTGAACGGCCAGAAGACGTGGACCACGTTGGGCCACTACGCGAACATGATCTTCTGCCTCGTGCGCACCGCAACCGACGTGCGCAAGCAGGAAGGCATCAGCTTCCTCTTGATCGACATGAGCACGCCGGGTATCGAAGTGCGGCCCATCATCACGCTCGACGGCGAACATGAAGTGAACGAAGTGTTCTTCACCGACGTGCGCGTGCCGGTCGCGAACCTCGTGGGCGAAGAGAACAAGGGCTGGACCTACGCGAAATATCTGCTCACCTACGAGCGCACGAATATCGCGGGCGTCGGTTTTTCGGTGGCGGCGCTCGCGCGCCTGAAGCGCGCGGCGCAAAAGGTCATGCGCAACGGCAGGCCGCTTGCGGAAGATCCTTCGTTCGCGGCGCGTCTCGCGAAGGTCGAGATCGATCTCGAGAACATGAAGACCACGAATCTGCGCGTGATCGCAGCCGTGGCGGGCGGCGGCGTACCGGGCGCCGAAAGCTCGATGCTCAAGATTCGCGGCACCGAGATCCGCCAGGAGATTTCGTCGCTGCTGCGCCGCGCGATGGGACCGTACGCAGCGCCGTTCGTCGAAGCCGCGCTCGACGAGGGCTACGCGGGCGAGCCCATCGGGCCCGACGAAGCCGCGAGCGCCGCAGCGCTCTACTTCAACAACCGGAAGCTGTCGATTTTCGGCGGCTCCAACGAAATCCAGAAGAACATCATCGCGAAGATGATGCTCGGTCTGTAAAGGGCGCGGCCATGAATTTTCAGCACACTGAAGAGCGCCGGATGCTCGCGGATTCGCTCAACCGCTTCATCGCCGATCAGTACGGCTTCGAGACACGCGATAAAATCGCGCGCTCCGATGAGGGGTTCAGCGCCGGCATGTGGCGGCGTTTCGCCGAACTCGGCACGATCGGCGCGCTCTTTCCCGAAGCGCACGGCGGATTCGGCGGCGAGGGGTTCGATGTGGCCGTCGTGTTCGAAGCGCTCGGGCGCGGGCTCGTGGTCGAGCCGTTTCTCGATACGCTGATCGTCGGGCGCGCGCTCGCGCATGCGGGCGGCAACGCGCAGCAGAAGCAGCTTGCCGCGCTGATCGACGGCTCGCTGATCGCCGCGCTCGCGCACGACGAACCGGGTTCGCACTACGAAGCCGCGCGCGTCACGACACGCGCGGACAAACGCGGCGACGGCTGGGTGCTGAAGGGCGCAAAGGGCGTCGTGCAGCACGGCGAACAGGCGGACGTGCTGCTCGTTTCCGCGCGCACGGCGTTCGATCAGTCAGGCGGTGCATGCGACGAAAGAGGCATCTCGCTCTTTCTGGTGCCGCGTGGCGCACAAGGCGTGAAGGTGCGCGGCTATCGGAAGATCGACGGCGGGCGTGCTGCGGAAATCACGCTCGACGACGTGACGCTCGGCATGGACGCGCTGGTCGGGGCCGAGGGCAGCGGCTTCGCGACGCTTGAGCACGCAACCGGTTACGGCCTGCTCGCGCTCGCAGCCGAAGCGGTCGGCGCGATGGACGTGACGCGCGACGACACGCTCGAATACCTGCGCACGCGCAAGCAGTTCGGCGTGCCGATCGGCAGCTTCCAGGCGTTGCAGCATCGCATGGCCGACCTGCTGCTCGAAATCGAGGAGGCGCGCTCGGCGGTCATCAACGCGGCGGCGGCCATCGACGCGCCGCGCGGCGAACGCGAACGCGCGCTGTCGGCGGCGAAATACTCGATTGGACGCATCGGCGCGCGCGTGGCCGAGGAGTCGATCCAGTTGCACGGCGGCATCGGCATGACGTGGGAGCTGCGGCTTTCGCACTACGCGAAGCGTCTCGTCATGATCGATCATCAGCTTGGCGACGAGGATCATCATCTTGCGCGCTACATCACGCTCGGCCGCACGGAGACGTAGCGCGAAACCCGGCGGGACGCGCCCCGCCAACGAACCAGGATCACTTGCTGATGCAGACCGACACCCGAACCTTGCCGCTCGCTGGCGTGCGCGTACTCGACCTTTCCCGCATTCTGGCGGGACCGTGGAGCGGGATGGTGCTCGGCGACCTCGGCGCGGAAGTCATCAAGGTCGAGCATCCGGGCCGCGGCGACGATACGCGCGACTGGGGCGTGCGCATCGGCGTGACCGAGACCGCGTATTTCAACAGCGTGAACCGCAACAAGCGTTCGGTGACGCTCGATCTGCAAACGCCCGAAGGCCGGCGCATCGCGCAGGATCTTGCGAAAACCTGTGACGTCGTGATCCAGAATTTCCGCTTCGGCGGTGCGGAAAAACTCGGGCTCGGCTATGAAACGTTGAGCCGCGAGAATCCGCGCCTCATCTATTGCTCGATCTCGGGCTACGACCGCACCGGCCCCGAAGCGACGCGCCCCGGTTACGACCTCGTCGTGCAGGGCGAAGCCGGTCTCATGGCCATGAACGGCGAAGCCGGCCAGCCGCCGCTGAAGTTCGGCGTCGCGGCGGTGGATCTGTTCACGGGCATGTACTCGGCGCAGGCGATGCTCGCCGCGCTCTTCGAGCGCGAGCGCACCGGACGCGGACGTCACATCGAAATGGCGCTGTTCGACTGCGGGCTCATGATCACGGCCTACTACGGCCTCGAAGCGCTGTTGCAGGGGGAAGATCCGCCGCGCTACGGCAACGCGCATCCGTCGATCGTGCCTTATGGCGTGTTCGATGCGGCGGACGGTCCGCTCGTGATCACGGTGGGCAACAACAGCCAGTACGAACGTTTTTGCCGCGACGTGATCGAGCGGCCCGATCTCGCCGACGACGAGCGCTTCAAGACCAACATCCAGCGTGCGCACAATCGCGCCGAACTGCTGCCCGAGTTCACGCGCGAACTGCGCAGCCGGCCGCGCGCGCTGCTGCTCGAACGACTCGCGCGCGCGGGCATTCCGTGCGGCGAAGTCGCCGGGCTGCGCGAAGCGCTGCTCTCCGAGCGCGCGAGCGCAGCGGGCCTTGTCACCACACAGCCGCACCCGCGCACGGAGAGCGGCACGGTGCCGGTGCTCGCGCCGCCCTGGCGCTTCGACGGCGAGCGCATGCCCGTGCGGCGCGCGCCGCCGCAACTGGGCGAAGGCACGCGCGACGTGCTGCAGTCGGTGCTCGGGCTGTCCGAAGACGCCATCGATGCATTGAAGGACAAAGGCGTGATCTGATCAGGCGAGCGTGCACACGGGTATATTGCCCATGTCGCCCGCACGTTCCCCCAATCGCCACCCAGCCCGGCCCATCGATGGAGCACGCCTACGCCCACCTGCTGCACCAGCTCGCCGACCATGCCGGGTTGCTCCTCATTTTCGTGTTCGCGGCGGCCTTCCTCGAATCGATGGCGATCATCGGCACGTTCATTCCGGGCAGCACGGCCATGTTCATTGCGGGCGCATTCGTCGGCACGGGGACGGTCAATCTCGGCTGGCTGTTCGTCGCGGCCATCGCGGGCGCCGTGGCGGGCGACGCCCTGAGCTACTGGATCGGCCATCGCTATCGCGACTCGCTCACCGAGATCTGGCCGTTCTCGCGCTACCCCGAGATTCTCGCCAGGGCGAGGGCCTATTTCGCGAGCCAGGGCGCACGCAGCGTGATTCTCGCGCGCTTCGTCGCGCCGCTGCGCGCGGTCGTGCCGGTGGTCGCCGGCATGGCCGGCATGACGCCGATGCGCTTTCTCACGATGAATGTGCTGTCCGCGCTCATCTGGGCGCCCGCGCACATCCTGCCGGGCGTGGTATTCGGCGCCTCGCTGCAGATCGCGGGCGTGGTGTCGTTCCGGCTCGTCGTGATCGTGCTGATACTCGCGCTCGCGGGCTGGCTCATCTGGCGCGTCACGCGCATCCTGCTCCAGCATATCGACGCGTGGGCAAACGCCTCGCGCCTCGCCGCCGCGCGCTGGGTACAGCGGCACCACGGCGCAGCGGCACGACGGCTCGAACGCCTGCTCGACCCGCAGCAGCCTGCGCTGGGCGCCGTCGTCATGATCACGGGCCTCGTGCCGGTCTTCGCGGCCATCTTTTCGTATGTGCTGAGCAATGTGCTGCGCGGCGATCCGCTCATGCGGATCGACCAGTCCGTGCGCCAGTTCCTGGGCTCGATCCACAGTGTCTGGGCCGACGCCGCACTCGCGCGCATCGAAACGCTCGGCAGCAACATCACGCTCGCGGCGCTCATCCTGACCGTCACCGTCTGGATGGCGTTAGAGCGGCGCTTGCGCACGGTCGCGTACTGGGTCGCGGCGGCGGCGGTCTCGCAACTGGTGATTCTCGCGATCCGCCTTGCGGTCCATCACGCGCTGCCGGGCAGCGAGAGCGTCACGGCGTTCGTGTTCCCGAGCGACCGCGTGACGTCGATGGTGATCGTCTACGGCTTCCTGATGTTCCTGCTGGTGCGCCGCGCAAACCGGCTGCAGGCCGCGATGGTGGCCTCGTTCGGCAACGTGATCATCGTGGCCGTGACGTTCGCGGGGCTGTATTTCGAGCGCTTCCTGTTCTCCGATGCGATCGGCGGCGCGGCGCTCGCGTCGATCTGGGTCACGGCTGTCGTGCTGATGTCGCTGTGGCGCTATCCGCACCGGCCGCCGCAGCGCCGGTTCATGCCTGCGGTGGTGCTCGCCGTGCTGGCTGCGGCGCTCGGCTTGCAGCGCGGCACGGAACTGCGCAAGGTCCCGCCCGTCGAAACGCCGCCGCTCGTCATCACGCAGATGGCCTGGACCGATTCGATGTGGAAGACCTTCGCGTGCTACCGGCTCGACATGAAAGGCGAGCGCCGCGAACCGATGACGCTCCAGTGGGCCGCCGATGCCGACGGCCTGCGCGCTTCGCTGCGCGACGCGGGCTGGAGCGAGGGCGCGCATTTCTCGATGCGCAACCTGCTTTCGCTCGTGGCGCCGCAGGTGGACGTGCTGTCGCTGCCGTTGCTGCCCAAGCTGCACAACGGTCTGCCCTCACCGCTCGTGTTCGAGCGCGCACCGGCGCCCGCCGATGCCGCGCACCTGGGCGGCCGGCGCGACGTGCTGCGCTTCTGGCCGACGGGTTACGCGCTGATGCCCGACGACGACAGCAATGGCAGCAGCGGCGCGGTGCCGATCTGGACCGGCTCGCTGATCCACGAGCGGCTACGGCGCGGGTCGTGGCCGTTCAACGTGCTCACGGCTTCGCCCGAGGAGGACGGCAGCGCGCTCGACCTCGCGGCGGCGGGCGAACCCATGGCATGGCGCGTGCTCACGGTGCCGGGCGGGGCTCGCTGCGAAGGCCGGCCGGTGACGCTGATCGCTTCGCAACAGCGCTAGCGGCACTAGCCACCAGCGGCACCAGCGGCACGAAGGGCCGCGCGCGGCCCTTCGGATGCGGCAAAAGCCGCAGCGTTCCCGTCAATCCACGCGTTCCGCCCAGCTTCCGTTCGCACGGAAGCGGTCGATGCGCTTGCGCGCGTCGGCATAGGCGGCGTCGAGCGCCATGTCGGCTCCAGTGAAGTTGCGCATCATGTCGTGAAAGCGAATGCTTTGCCCTTCCAGATGCGCGTCGGCGCCGTGGCGGCAGATATAGCCGCTGTAGTGAAACAGCGGTTCCGGCGAGCGCGGCCCGAAAGCCGGAATCGGCAGCACCCAGATTTCGAAGCCTTCGTGCTCGGTGTGATCCCACATGGTGTATCTCCATAGCCAGGATGACGACTATCGTCGCATGCGGCGCGCCCCGCCTGCAAACGCCCTTTTCTCCAGTTGACTACACTATGCGCTCACGGGGTTTTTCCTTTTCGACCTACGCCAGGGAATCCATCTGATCATGACGCCTTCCAGCGCCCCGCCCCAACCCCAGTCCGTTTCCACTTCCGTCACGCGCAGCGCGTTCTTCATCGTCGCGACCGTCAACGACGACGACGCCAGCCACGCAACCGTGCGCGCCTGGTGCGCCGATGTCGCGAATCTCACGCGCGCGGTCGGCAAACGCGTGCCTTCGGGCAATCTCACCTGCGTCGTGGGCTTCGCCTCCGACGCATGGAATCGACTCTTCGGCGCGCCGCGTCCTGCCGAATTGCATCCGTTTCGCGAATTCGGCACGGGCGAGCGCATCGCCGTGGCGACGCCGGGCGATCTGCTCCTGCATATCCGCGCCGATCAGACCGACCTGTGTTTCGAACTGGCGACGCAGTTGATGACCCGCCTCGAAGGCGCGGTGACGACCGTGGACGAAGTCCACGGCTTTCGCAACTTCGACATGCGCGCGATCATCGGTTTCGTCGACGGCACGGAAAATCCGGTCGGCGACGAGGCCGCGCATTTCACGGTGATCGGCGACGCCGATCCCGGCTTCGCGGGCGGCAGCTACGTGCTGGTGCAGAAGTACCTGCACGACATGAAAGGCTGGAACGCGCTGCCGGTGGAGGCGCAGGAGCACATCATCGGCCGCACGAAGCTCCAGGACATCGAACTCGACGACGCCGTGAAGCCGAGCTGGTCGCACAGTTCGCTCACGACGCTCGAAGACGCCGATGGCGACGAGATCAAGATCCTGCGCGACAACATGGCGTTCGGCCAGCCCGGCAAGGGCGAATTCGGCACCTACTTCATCGGCTACGCGCGCTCGCCGCAGCCCATCGAACAGATGCTCGAAAACATGTTCGCCGGTTTGCCGCCCGGCAACTACGACCGCCTGCTCGACTTCAGCCGCGCCGTGACGGGCGGGCTCTTCTTCGTGCCGTCCGAGCCGCTGCTCGAAGCGCTCGCCGGGCGCGAGCCGCCCGCTGCGCAACCCGTCGCGACACCCGCCGTTGCATCCGAAGTTGCACCCGCCGTTGCACCCGCAGTTGCAACGTCCGGCGACGGCTCGCTTGCCATCGGATCCCTCAAAGGAGCACCACGGTATGAATAATCTCCATCGAGAACTGGCGCCCATTTCCACGGCAGCCTGGTCGCAGATCGAAGAAGAAGTTGCGCGCACATTCAAGCGTCTCGTCGCGGGCCGCCGGGTCGTCGACGTCACGGGTCCGGGCGGAGCCGGTCTCGCAGGGGTCGGCACGGGCCGCCAGATCGGCATCGAAGCGCCGCTCGAAGGCATTCGTGCGCGCCAGCGCGAGGTGAGGCCTTTGGTCGAGCTGCGCGTACCGTTCGTGCTGTCGCGCGAGGCGATCGACGACGTCGAGCGCGGCGCAGAAGACTCCGACTGGCAGCCCGCCAAGGACGCAGCCATGCAGCTCGCCTTCGCGGAAGACCGCGCGATCTTCGACGGCTACCGCGCGGCGCAGATCACCGGCCTCCGCGAAGGCTCGTCGAACCCGGTGCTGGCGCTGCCCACCAACGCCACCGACTACCCCACGCTCATCGCGAATGCACTCGAAGAACTGCGCCTGCAAGGCGTGGACGGCCCGTACACGGTGCTGCTCGGCCCGGAGGCCTATACCGCGGTAAGCGAAGCGAGCGACCGCGGCTATCCGGTCCTCGAACACCTGCGCCACCTCGTGAGCGGCGAAATCATCCTCGTGCCCGCCATCGCCGGAGCCAGCATCCTAAGCACGCGCGGCGGCGACTTCGCATTCCATCTGGGCCAGGATGTATCGATCGGCTATCTGAGCCACGACGACCAGAGCGTGCGCCTCTATCTGCAAGAGAGCTTCACGTTTTTGCTGCTGACCGCCGAGGCCTCCGTGTCGGCCAGGCCGGAATAAGCGCGCTCGCGCGGGCGGGGCGCTGCATTCTCACCCGCGCAGCCGGAAAGTCGCTAATGGCGTGCGTGGCCGGTATGATGTCGGGTTCGTTTCGCGCAAACGCGCGCAGCAAGGTGCACCGCAAGGCGCGGCTGCCGCGCGGTTGCCGCGCGGTTGCCACGCGGCAGCCGCGCTGTTGCCCACTAACCCCGAATCCAATCACGACGACCAGAGGAAGACCGCCATGACTAAAAGCACGCAATTCGACCAGGTTTCCGTTCTCAAACGCGCCAACGTCTATTTCGACGGCAAGTGCGTTTCGCACACGGTGCTGTTCGCCGACGGCAGCCGCAAGACGCTCGGCGTGATCCTGCCCGGCACGCTCAATTTCGGCACCGATGCGCCCGAATTGATGGAAGTGCAGGCGGGCCAATGCCGCATCCGCCTCGACGGCAGCAGCGAATGGAAGACCTATGGCGCGGGCGATACGTTCGAAGTGCCGGGCAAGAGCCGCTTCGATATCGACGTGATCGAAACGCTCGACTACGTCTGCAGCTATCTGTGAGCGTCCGGGCGGCGAACGCCGCCCGTTCCGCGCGCCTGCCTTGCAGTCTGCACGCGCAGGTTGATCGTGCAAACTGCGCGTGCAACTTGCGCGTGCAACCTTCTTATGCGCCCAGATCCGCGAGCGGATGAACTTCGCTGCGCCAGGGCGACGCGAGAAAATGCTGTACGCTCTCGGGCCGCACTTCGGGCAGCGTGGCCGGAGCCCAGCGCGGCGTACGGTCCTTGTCCACGAGATGCGCGCGCACGCCCTCGCAGAAATCCCCCTCTTCGATCGCACGCGACACAATGCCGAGTTCCATGCGGAAGCTCTCCGCGAGCGTCGACTGGCGGCCGCGCAACAGCGCTTCGCGCGTGACTTCCAGCATCGTCGGCGAATAGTGCGTGAGCGCGTCGAGCGTTGCCTTCCGCCATGCCTGCGTGTCGGGCGGTGCGGTTTCGTCGTCGAGATCCGTCTGCAACGCGTGGACGATCTGCTCCACCGTCCGGCGCCGCGTGAAGTACTGCTCGATCAGCGGCGCGTGCGCGGCGAGCGCAGCGGGCTGTGCATCGTGGCACGGCGCGTCGAACACGCGGCGCAGCATCGCATTCACGCCGCCTTCCATCGTCGCCTGCGCGAGCCGCGCTTCGAATCCGTCGATCCATTCGCCCGGCACGCAGAGATCGGCAAGACTGCAATGGAGCGCGTCCGCACCGGACAACATCACGCCGGTCAGGCCCACGTAGAGTTCCATCTCCACGGGCATCGACGCGAGGAAATGCGTCGCGCCGACATCGGGCAGCAAGCCGATGCGCGTCTCCGGCATCGCGATCTTCGTGCGCGAGGTCGCGACCCGCAGCGTCGCGGCCTGGCCGAGCCCCATGCCGCCGCCCATCGTCACGCCGTCGAGCAGCGCGACGATCGGCTTGGAAAACGTGTGCAGCGCGTAATCGAGCCGGTATTCGTCGACGAAGAACTGCCGCCAGCCCGTCCCGCCGAGCACCTCGCCTTGCCGCGCCAGTTGATACAGCGCACGCACGTCGCCGCCCGCGCAAAAGCCTTTTGAACCGGCGCCGTTGAGGACCATCGCGACGATTTCGTCGTCGGCGCGCACGCGCTCGATCACGGCCGCGAGATCCCGCACCATCGCGTGCGAAAGCGCATTGAGCGCGGCGGGACGATTGAGCGTCACGATCGCGACGCGGTTGACGACGCGATACAGCACTTCAGCTTCCTGAGCGGTCTGCAAGGAAGCGGGTGTTGCACTCATTGGTTAATTCTCCGTTTCTATATGCCAGCGCGGTTTGCGCTTTTCGAGGAATGCATTGACGCCTTCGCGCTGGTCGGGGGAATCGAACAGATCGACAAAGCGCTCGCGCTCGAGCGCCAACGCAGCGCCGCGCGGCACGCCGTTACGCGCCTGATGGATCAGCGTCTTGCTGAATGTGATGGCCTGCGGACTCTGCAACGCCACGCGCGCGGCCATCGCCACCGCGGCTTCGCGCGCGCCGCCGGTCGCGACGACCTCTTCGACGAGGCCGATGCGCAGCGCCGTCGCCGCATCCACGCGCTCGCCCGTGAGAATGATGCGCTTGGCCCAGCCCTCGCCCACGAGCCAGGGCAGCGTTTGCGTGCCGCAGCCGCACGGCAGCAGGCCCACGCTGGCCTCGGGCAGCGCCATCTGCGCATGAGATTCGGCGATGCGGATATCGCAGGCCAGCGCGCATTCGAGGCCGCCGCCCATCGCGTAGCCGTTGATGGCGGCGATCACGACGGGCCGCGCATTCTGCAGCGTTTCGAACGCCGCGCCGAACGCGCGGGCCGCTTCGCGCGCCACGTCGCGCTTGCCGTCGGCGAACGCGTTGAGATCCGCGCCCGCGCTGAAGAACTTCGGCCCGCTGCCCGTGATGACCACGGCGCGCACCTTGTGCTGCACGTTGAACGCTTCGACAACCTGTTGCAGCTGCAACAGACCGTCGACGGTGAACGCGTTCGCGGGCGGACGCGTGAGCGTAATGACGGCGACGGCGCCATCATGCGCGTATTCGAATTCGATCATGCGGGATACTCCGGTCGGAATTAGCGCAGTTCGGGGAAGTCCTCTTCCCAGTACTCGTCGGGCAAACGCGCGGTGTCGGCGGGACGGTCCATTTCGCGGCGACGCAGTTCCACGCGACGGATCTTGCCAGAGATCGTCTTGGGCAGCTCACTGAACTGCAGGCGGCGAATCCGCTTGTACGGCGCAAGCTTTTCGCGCGAGAAGCGAAACACTTCGCGTGCGAGATCGGGCCCGGCCTCATAGCCCTGGCGCACGATCACGAAGGCCTTCGGCACCGAAAGACGCAGCGCATCGGGGCTCGGCACGACGGCCGCCTCGGCAATCGCCTCGTGCTCGATCAGCACGCTCTCCAGTTCGAACGGGCTGAGCCGGTAATCGGATGACTTGAACACGTCGTCGGCGCGGCCAACGTAGACGTAGGAGCCGTCTTCGCGGCGCATCGCGACATCGGACGTGTGGTAGTAGCCGTTGCGCATCGCGTATTCGGTTGCGCTCGCATTGTTCGCATAGCCCGTCATGAGCCCGAGCGGCCGGTGCGCGAGCGGCAGCGCGATCTCGCCTTCGGTCGCGAGCTGGTCGTCGGGATCGACGAGTTCGACGCGATAGCCGGGCAGCGGACGGCCCATCGAACCGGGCACGACGGGCTGGCCCGGCGAATTGCCGATCTGGCAGGTGGTTTCGGTCTGGCCATAGCCGTCGCGAATCGTGATATTCCACGCGTGGCGCACGCGCTCGATGATCTCGGGATTGAGCGGTTCGCCCGCACCGATGATCTCGCGCAGCTTCACCGGATAGGTTGCAAGCGGCTCCTGCACGAGCATGCGCCACACCGTGGGCGGCGCACACAGCGTGGTCACGCCGCATTGCACGAGCGCGTTCAGTGTGTCTTTAGGCACGAAGCGCGCGTAGTTGTAGACGAACACGCAGGCCTGCGCGTTCCAGGGCGCGAAGAAGCAGCTCCATGCGTGCTTGGCCCAGCCCGGCGAGCTGATGTTCCAGTGCACGTCGCCGGGCATGAGGCCGATCCAGTACATCGTCGAAAGATGACCGACCGGGTAGCTCTCGTGCGTGTGCTGGACGAGCTTCGGCTTCGATGTCGTGCCCGAGGTGAAGTAGAGCAGCATCGGATCGCTCGCGCGCGTCGGGCCGTCGGGTACGAACGTGGCGCTCGCCTCGCTGGCGCGCGAGAGGTCGATCCAGCCGTCGCGCTGCGCGCCGACCGAAATGCGCTTCACGTTGGCTGCGAGCGCATCGAATTTGCCGAGTTCCGCCGCATCGACGATGACGTAACGCGCGCCGCCCGTTTCAACGCGCTCGCGCACGTCGTCGGGCGAAAGCTGCGTGGTGGCGGGCAGGACCACGGCGCCGAGCTTCATCGCCGCGAGCATCACGTCCCAGAGTTCGACGCGGTTCGGCAGCATGAGCAGCAGGCGGTCGCCGCGCACGACACCATGTTCGCGCAGGAAATTCGCCACGCGCGAAGAGCGCCCGGACATCTGCGCGAACGAGAGACGCGTGCCGCCGCCGGCGGGATCGTCGACGATCCATAGCGCCGGGTTGTCGTTGCCGCGCGCCATGACGTCGAAGTAATCGAGCGCCCAGTTGAACGTATCGAGCTTGGGCCATGCGAATTCGCTGTATGCGCGCGCGTAGTCGGTGCGGTGGCGCAGCAGCAGGTCGCGTGCGTCGAGAAAGGCCTGCGCGGAAGGGGTAAACCCGGTCATCGTCGTCTCCTGTCGCCTATATAGTCATCAACCGTACCGCACCTGCTACTTCGCCATCCTTCCCACTCAAAGCTGCCGTGCAATCACCATGCGCTGCACTTCACTGGTGCCTTCATAGATCTGCGTGATGCGCGCATCGCGGTAGTGGCGCTCCACCGGGTAATCATTGAGGAACCCATAACCGCCGTGAATCTGGATCGCATGCGAGCACACTTCCTCGGCCATTTCGGACGCGTAGAGCTTCGCCTGCGACGCCTCCGAAAGACACGGCTTGCCGAGCGTGCGCAGCCGCGCCGCGTGATGCACGAGAAGGCGAGCGGCGTTGATCTGCGTGTGCATGTCGGCGAGCATGTTCGCCACGCTCTGGTGCCGCACGATCGGTTCGCCGAATTGCACGCGCTCGTGCGCGTAGTTGCGCGCCGCATCGAACGCCGCACGCGCGATGCCGAGCGCCTGCGCCGCGATGCCGATGCGTCCGCCTTCGAGATTCGACAGCGCGATCTTCAAGCCCTCGCCGCGCTGGCCGAGCAGATTGGCTTCAGGGATCGTGCAGTGATCGAGCGTGATCGGGCAGGTGTCGGAAGCGCGAATGCCCATCTTCTTCTCGGACGGGCCGACGTTGAATCCCGGCGTATCGGTCGGGACAATGAAGGCGGAAATGCCGCGCTTGCCCGCGTCGGCGTCGGTGACGGCAAACACGATCGCGATCTGCGCACGCGAGCCGTTCGTGACGAACTGCTTGTTGCCGTCGAGCACCCACTGGCCGTCGAGCAACTGCGCGCGCGTGCGCAGATTGTTGGCCTCGGAACCGGCCTGCGGCTCGGTCAGGCAGAACGCGCCAATCATCTCGCCTGCGGCGAGCTTGCGCAGATAGCGGTCCTTCTGCGCTTCGGTGCCGTACTTCAGGATCGGCCCGCAGCCCACCGAGTTGTGCACGCTCACCAGCGTTGCGCATGACGCGCAACCCGCAGCGATCTCCTCCATCGCGAGCGCATAAGCCACGTAGTCGGTGTACGAGCCGCCCAGCTCCTGCGGCACGATCATGCCGAGAAAGCCCAGCTCGCCCAACTGCTTCACGATCTCGTCGGGCAGCTTGCCGTCGCGATCCCATTGCGCTGCATTCGGCGCAAGTTGTTCGGTCGAGAAGTCGCGCGCGGCGTCGCGGATCATCCGTTGATCCTCGGTGTAGAACTCATCCATGTCTGTCCCCTTCCTGTCTCTGCGCACGTCTTTGCACAAGACGCGCGTGCTGCACTGCGGCGAAACGCGCGGCCCGTCGTGCGGGCTGCGCTCACTGTCGCGCCCCTCGGGCGCGGCTGCAACACCTGAGAAAAGTGTAGGCATCCGCGCGACGGCGTTCCATGTCCGCCACGATCAAACTCGTTGATCGGATTTACCATATCACTTCCGGCAACCCTTCAGGAGATGCATCTCGTGCCGAACGCGAAACCGATCAAGCTGAGCGAAAAAGGCACCATCGCGATGAGCCTCGTCAACGAGACGCTTGCGCTGGCACGCGAACGCAAGCTCGACGTCGCCCCCATACTCGAGGCCGCGGGCATTGCGCGGGCCGCGCTCGCAACGCCTCGGGCGCGCGTGAGCGCCGCGCAATACGGCGCGCTGTGGATGGGGATCGCGCACGCGCTCGACGACGAATTCTTCGGCCAGGACTCGCATGCGATGAAGAGCGGAAGCTTCGTCGCGATGACGCACGCGGCGCTCACCGCGCGCACCGGCCGCCAGGCGCTGCAGCGCGCGGTGAGCTTCATGCGGCTCGTGCTCGACGACCTGGCAGGTCACGTCGATATCGACGCGGCGCGCGTGCGCATTGCGTTCGTGCATCGCGAAGGCACGGCCACGCCGACGATCTTTGCGTACGCAACGTGGTTCATCCTCGTCTACGGGCTCGTGTGCTGGCTGGTGGGGCGGCGCATTCCGCTCATCGCCGCGCGTTTTCGCTGCGCGGCGCCGGATGCGGTGGACGAGTACCGGCTCATGTTCTGCGACGACATGACGTTCGGCGAGGACGCCTCGTATGTCGACCTGTCACCGGCGTTTCTCGAGTTGCCCGTGATCCAGACGCCCGGTTCGGCGCGCGCGTTCCTGCGCAACGCGCCGGGCAACTTCGTCGTGAAGTACCGCAATCCGGGTTCATTCGCGGCACGCGTGCGCCGGACGCTGCGCGCGCTCCCGGCCACGGCGTGGCCCGATGCCGATACGATCGCGCGGCGCCTGAACGTCGCGCCCGCCACATTGCGCCGCCGGCTCAAACAGGAGGGCCACAGTTGCCAGTCGATCAAGGACGCGTTGCGGCGCGACCTGGCCATCGCGGCGCTACAGGATTCGCGCCGCTCGGTCGCGGACGTTGCGGCAGCCGTGGGCTTCGCCGAGCCGAGCGCGTTCCACCGCGCCTTTCGCAAGTGGACGGGCATGCGTCCGGCCGACTATCGGCTGGCGCGCCAGTGGACAGGCGCGCAACGCCCTGACGACGCCTGATGCACGCCTGACGCACGCCCCCGCGCGGCCACGCCACATCCGCTTTGAATGCTTTGATTTAGCGCAACAACGCCTATACTTTTTAGGGTAATCCCTAATACAAAAGGCATGGCCATGATCTCTCCCTCTCGCATCACGCTCGCCGTGCTGGTGGCAGCCGGCGCGGCAGCTTCGACGGCTGCGCTGGCGCAGCCCGTCGGCTCCCAGGCTCCCCTGACACGCGCTCAGGTCCAGGCCGATCTGGTCGACTGGCTTCAGGCGGGCTATGACCCGTTCGACTGGATCGACTACCCCGCCAATGCACAACGCGCAGGCGCCATCGTGGCGCAGCGCCGCGCCGCCGCGGGCCAGACGCAACCGCAGTAGCAATAACGCCCTCCCCCTCGACATCACGTCTCTCATCGCTGGCGCGCGGCCTGCACCTCGCGCCAGTGCAGCCTCAAAGCCCCGCACGACATCGCCGGGCAGCGCCGTGGCCGCCTCCACCCGCCGCCCGCGCTGACGCACCTGCGCCACGCACGCTGACGGAATTCGGCACCGCGACTGTCAAGCTTGTTTACAATCCCGCCCGGAACCGGCTGTTTCCAGGCTCCGCGACGCCCTCGCCGCACCCTCCGCGCCGGCTCCGATCTCCACAACAAGACCATCCGCTCGACACTCAAAGGCTCAATCCTCATGGACGCCATCAAGCGCTATTTCGGCTTCGAAGAAGCAGGCACCGACCTGCGTACCGAAATCCTAGCCGGGATCACCACCTTCCTCACGATGGCTTACATCATCTTCGTCAATCCGGCCATCCTCGGCGATGCCGGCATGCCGAAGGAATCGGTGTTCGTCGCCACCTGCCTGGTCGCGGCAATCGCGTCGATCATCTTGGGCCTCTACGCGAACTACCCGATCGCGCTCGCGCCCGGCATGGGCCTGAACGCCTATTTCGCCTACACCGTCGTCAAGGGCATGGGCTTCACGTGGCAAGCGGCGCTCGGCGCCGTGTTCATCTCGGGGTGTCTCTTCTTCATCGTGACGCTGCTACGCGTGCGCGAAGCCATCATCAACGGCATTCCGCATTCGATCCGCGCCTCCATCACAACCGGTATCGGTCTCTTTCTCGCGCTCATCTCGCTCAAGAACGCCGGCATCGTCACGGGCAACCCGGCCACGCTCGTCACGCTCGGCAATCTGCACGATCCGCACACGATCCTCGCGATCATCGGCTTCTTCGCGATCGTCACGCTCGACGTGCTGCGCGTGCGCGGCGCGATCCTGATCGGCATCGTGGGCGTGACCGTCCTCTCGTTCTTCTTCGGCGGCAACGCGTTCCACGGCGTCTTCTCCGCGCCGCCCTCGATTGCGCCGACGTTCCTGCAGCTCGACGTGCGCGCCGCGCTCTCGACGGGCGTGCTCAACGTGATCCTCGTGTTCTTCCTCGTCGAACTGTTCGACGCCACCGGCACGCTGATGGGCGTCGCCAACCGCGCGGGGCTGCTCGTGCACGGCAAGATGCACCGCCTGAACCGCGCGCTGCTCGCCGACAGCACGGCGATTCTCGCGGGCTCGGTGCTCGGCACGTCGTCGACGACGGCGTACATCGAAAGCGCCTCGGGTGTGCAGGCAGGCGGCCGCACCGGCGTCACGGCGCTGACCGTGGCCGTGCTGTTCCTCGCGTGCCTGTTCGTCGCCCCGCTCGCGGGCGTCGTGCCCGGCTACGCGACCGCGCCCGCGCTGCTCTATGTGTCGTGCCTGATGATGCGCGAGATCGCCGCGCTCGACTGGGAAGACGCCACCGAAGCCGTGCCCGCCGTGCTGACCGCGCTCACGATGCCGTTCACGTATTCGATCGCCGACGGCGTGGCGTTCGGCTTCATCTCGTACGGGGCGCTGAAGCTGCTGACCGGCCGCGTGCGCGGGGTCAAGCCGATCGTGTGGATCATCGCGGCGGTGTTCCTGTTCCGCTTCTTCTATCTGAAGGCCTGATTGAAGGCCTGAAAAGCGCACAGCAGCAAAACCGGGCGCGCGGCCCGGCATGCATGAAGATCACGAGAGGATGCGCGCCGCGACGCGCCCGCCGTGGGTCAAAGGCGGCTCAAAAGGCGGCTGAAGAAGCGGCGCAAAACACGGCTCAAGAAGCGGCGATATTGGCCTGCACGAAACGGACATAGCCGCTACGCAACACGCGGCACCGTGCATCGGTTTCCGACAACAGCCGGCGCGCGACGGCTTCGATCCGGTCGCGATGGTTGTCGAACGCGTGGAGCATGTCTTCGGCTCGGGGCGATGCTGCACCGAAATGATCTTCCAGCGCCGCCGACGTGATCGTGCACTCCACTCTCTGCCCATCGATCATCGCCGGAAACGCCAGCGTCAAGTCGGGCCCCGAATACTCGGGGACTACCTTCGGAAAAATGATCTGCATGGGCAAGGCCTTTGGTTGAGGTTGGGCGGGCCGCGCTGCTGTTGCCCCTCCCCTGGCGCGCGCGGAATCTCATCAGCCGCCATCAGTTCGCGTCCTGGGCGACACGTTTTCGCCGGTTGATTGGATTTACTTTAGACGACTTCACACGGGTCGCAAGGCCGGCGTTGTCGCAGTCGGAAAATCACGCGCCCGGTCCCGCTTTTTGCACGCTTCCTGCCCGCTCGCTGCCCTTTTCTGTGCGCGCACAGACGCGCCCCATGCACCCGCGCGTATGCCGCATCGCAGCGAAATGACGTCGCACGTTACGTTTCGCGATGCCGCTGCTGATGCTGCTGATCGTCGATATCCGTCGGGTACAGGGTCAGCATCACGACGAACGCAACGACGCTCGCGCCAATGGTTGCCGCGCCGTACAACACGACATTGCTCAGATCGAAGAACAGCCCGTGAAGCACCAGCGCCACGCCGAACAGCGCGGCGAACGTGGCGAGCGTCGCGCCCACAATCCTCAATTCACCATGCACCATGATGTACTCCGTCAAACGGAGCCCGCCGCGGTCCATCGGCCGCCGCCGGGGCGCGAGACCGCTACGCGCTTCTCTTCATCCTGGCACTCGCGCGAATGAACGCAAGCGGAATCTGAGGGCTTGCGGGGAATTCGAAGCTGGTCAGCAATCCTGAATCATGACGCAGTGCAAAACCGCACTAAAAATTGCACGCAAATGACCTGCTGCATTGCAACGCAGCAGGTGCGTGCAATGTGCGTGCAATCCGGTTTGCCTGCCGCCGTGCGGGCAGGCTGCGGGCCAGGTTAAGCTTGGCGAATCCTCTCGCCCACGCATGCCATGGCCTCTGCCCAGGAACTCAAACGCTTCAGGCGCAATCTCGCCGACGAACTCGATAGCGCTGCCGTCTACGACACGCTGTCTGCCGTCGAGCAGGACACAGGGCGCCGCAAGATCTTCGCCGAACTCGCCGCGTCCGAGCGTGAGCATGCGCGCGTGTGGCACGACAAGCTCACGGCTAACGGCGTGCGTCCGCGGCCGCATCGGCGCAGCGCGAAAACGCGGCTGCTTCAGGCGCTTACGCGCGTATTCGGCCCGTCGATCGTGCTGCCGACCGTCGCCGCCGCCGAATACGCCGACCGCGACCGCTACGCGCACGAACCGGGCGCCGAAAAGCTCTCCGCGCAGGAACAGCAGCACGCGGCGATCGTGCAGTCGTTCGTCGCGGCCAGGACCGCGCGCAAGCGCCCGAAAGGCGAGCAGATCGCCGCCGCCGAGTCGTGGCACAAGGGCGCGACGTCGGGCAACGACCTGCGCGCCGCCGTACTCGGGGCCAACGACGGACTCGTCTCGAACTTCTGCCTCATCATGGGCGTCGCGGGCGCGGGCAGCGCCAACCACACGATCCTGCTCACGGGGCTCGCCGGGCTCGTGGCAGGCGCGTGTTCGATGGCGCTCGGCGAATGGCTGTCGGTCACCAACGCGCGTGAGCTCGCGCGCACGCAGCTCGCGCGGGAAGCCGACGAACTCGAGCACACGCCCGACGCCGAACGCCACGAACTCGCGCTGATTTACCAGGCGAAGGGCATCGACGCCGACGAATCGCGGCGCGTCGCCGCGCAGATCATGCGGGACCGCGATCAGGCGCTCGACACGCTCGCGCGCGAAGAACTGGGCATCGATCCGAAGGAACTGGGCGGCAATCCGTGGTCGGCGGCGGCGGTGTCGTTTTGTCTCTTTTCGCTCGGCGCAGCGTTTCCCACCGCCGCATTTCTGTGGGCGCGCGGCACGTCGGCAATCGTGCAGTCGGTCGTGCTGAGCGCAATCGGGCTCGCGGCAGTCGGCGTGTTCACGTCGCTTTTCAACGGGCGCAGCGCAACGTTTTCTGCGTTGCGGCAGATCGTGATCGGGCTCGTCGCGGCGGCGTTTACGGCGGGCGCGGGCCGACTGCTGGGCGTATCGATTTCATGAGCGCGGACGATTGCAAGCGCACGCCGCGCGTGCGCATCGAACCGCTCGGCGTGACGTTCGAGGCGCCGCCGGAGCTCACGTTGCTGGAGGCGGCGCGCCGCGCCGGCATCCGCCTGCCGCGCATGTGCCGCAACGGAACGTGCCGGACGTGCATCTGCCGCGCCGTGAGCGGCGAAGTCCGCTTTACGATCGAATGGCCGGGGCTGAGCCGCGAGGAGAAAGCCGAAGGCTACGTACTGACATGCGTGGCCATCGCGCAGACCGACCTGGTGCTCGACGTGCCGGACGCAACGTTGTCTTCATGATGGATTCGTAAGATGAATACCCAGGGCGACTGTTGTCGCCGCACGAACAGTGAATTCGCTTCCCAGGTATTTACCCTGATCATGCGAGCACCTACATTGACGCCATGGCCAGCGCAATACCACCGCAATACGCCGAGGCCACTCACAAAATCTATTGGAGGTAGCGTCATGAAACCGATTCTCAAGGCCGCCGTGGTCGCCGCAGTGCTCACCGTTCCGGCTCTTTCGTTCGCCCAGCAACAACAACCCGTGACCCGCGCACAGGTACGCGCCGAACTCACGCAACTGCGCGCCGCCGGCTACAACCCGAGCGACTGGATGCACTATCCCGACAATATCCAGGCCGCCGAAGCGAAGGTCGAAGCCCAGCGCGCTGCGACCGCTTTTGGTCCGTCGACGAACGGTACGTCGCAATCGGGCCAGTAACCGACCTGAATCGAACGGGCCTCGGCACAAGCCCGAGGCATTCAAACAATCAGGCCCGCCCTCGCGAGAGAGGCGGGCCTGATTGTTTTCAGCCTGCGCATGCGTGCAGGCCGGTTTTTGTACGGTTAGCGCCTGCCACCGCGACCGCCGCGTCCACCGCGTTCGCCGCGTTCGCCGCCCCACCAATCGTGGTCTCCACGGCCATGCCAGCCGCCGTCGCCGCCGCCCCAAATGCCGACATCCACGGTTCCGTAGGCAGGCGCGTAGCCGTAGTAGCCGGGATAGGGCTGTCCATAGCCATATCCGTAGCCATAGTCATAACCGGGCGCGACCACACACCCGCTCAGCAGCGCAATCGCGCCTGCGACAAAGACGATCTTGATCATTGTTCACCCCCCTTTCTATGCGTAAGAAAACAGAGGCGCCATGAAGTTCTCACCGAATTGTTAGCCGCCATTACACGTGTCATGGCGGCTTTCACACCCACTCATGATCGGCGCTTGCCGAAAGCTGCGTCGATCTTGCGGTCGGTGTGGAACTGGCTGAGTGAATAGACGGCCCAGATAGCAGCCGGAATCCAGCCGATCAGCGTGATCTGGAGAATCAGGCAGATCACGCCCGCCAGCGGACGGCCAATCGTGAAAAACAGCAACCAGGGCAGAAAGATCGCGATCAGAAGACGCATGGTCGTGAGCGCCGCGCAGGGCGAAGTTCAGGTTTCAGTTGACGGGCGCAAAGCGCGGCACCAGCGCACCTTCGTGTTCGACGAGTTCGAAGAACACCGAAGCTGGCCGCGTCCAGATCGTGCCGTTCGCCGCGCGGTACACGATCATCGTGACCGACGGGTCGGATTCGAGCGTCGCCTCGCAGACCAGTTCGTAGACGCCACCCTTGTAGTGCCGGTACCGCACCATTGTGTTCCCCTCGTGGATTGCGCAACGCGTGTTTGCGCGACTCCCGTAGTTTAGCAACGGATCACGCAGCGAATCGGGACAGAATCGGGACAACGTCGGGTTTGGGCGCTGCGGCAACGCGGCACGGCGCAGCAATTCGTAGCTGCGCAACGTCCGCCACCGCACGCATGGGGCAAATCCACCGGGGCCGCTGGTACGCCACCCCACAGACACCGGGCGGCCTGTGAACGACATTGACTCCGGACACGCAACTCGCCTCATCCGGATCATTTCGCCGACCGTTCCAGTCCGCCCGTGATTAGCTTGCGACGAACGCCTGGTTGCACCCGCACGCGCGCCCCGATGCGTACGTGCCTGCGCCGCCCAGTTTGCGCGCCGCCCGGAACGCAAGCAGAGATCGATCGCCATGAACCCAGTTTTCCGCTACAAGGGCTACGACATTGCCCCGGCAGCGCAGCGCCTGCCAAACGGCCTGTACGCGGCCAACCTGACCATCGGCACACAGCCGGGCGACGCCCGCTCGTTCGATGCGCTCGACTACTTCTTCGACGAAGCGAACGCACTGGCCTACGCGTACCGCTGGGCGTGCATGTGGATCGACGAGCAACGCCACTACGCGTAGCGCAATACGCTTCCTGACCGTTGTGACAGAATGGCCTTCACATAGTGAGAACGGTACGAACGCTACGTCGAGGAGAACGACCGCATGACGTGGACTGTCGACAAGCAGATCGCACTCACCGCGACGCAAGCCGTCGAAGCGATCCAGTCAGGCCAGTTGAAGGCCGCCGAATATGCCGCCACGCTGCTGGCGCGCGCGCAGGCGCTCGCGAATCTCAATGCGCTCACCGTGCTCGACGTCGAAGGCGCGCTGGCCGCCGCGCGCCGCATCGACGCACTCGGCGCGAGCGAGCGTGCGCGCCTGCCGCTGGCCGGGCTGCCCATCGTCGTGAAGGACAACATCAACACGCGCGGCCTGCAAACGTCGGCGGCCACGCCCGCACTCGAAGGCTTCATGCCCGCGCGACATGCGCCCTCGGTGCAGCGGCTCGTCGATGCGGGCGCCATCCTGCTCGGCAAGGCCAACATGCACGAACTGGCGTTCGGCATCACGAGCACGAATCTGAGCCCGGCCGCAGGGCCCGTGCGCAATCCCTACGATTGTGAACGGATCCCCGGCGGATCGTCGGGCGGCACCGCCGCCGCCATCGCCGCACGCATCGCGCCCGCCGGACTCGGCACCGACACGGGCGGCTCGACGCGCATTCCCGCCGCGCTGTGCGGCATCGTCGGGCTGCGGCCGTCCGTCGGCGACGGCGGCACGCAGCGGCGCTATCACGATCCGCAAGCCGTCGTGCCCATCAGCCACACGCGCGACACGGTCGGGCCGATGGCGCGCACGGTCGCCGACGTGACGCTGCTCGACGGCGTCATCACCGGTCACGGCCCGCTTGCGCATGCAACGGTTACGAACCTGCGCATCGGGTTGCCCGCACCGCTCTGGGCAGGGCTCGAGCGCGCGCTGGAAGACGTGGCGCGCGCAGCGCTCGGCAAGCTCGAAGCGGCTGGCGTAACGTTCGTGCCCGTCGAAATGAGCGAGCTGCTCGCGCTCAACGAACGCGTGAGCGGCGCGCTCGCGCTGCACGAACCGATCGAGGATCTGCACGCGTGGCTCGTGGCGAACCACACGCCGGTCCAGAGCGTCGCTGCGGTGGCGGCGCGCATCGCCAGCCCGGACGTGCGCGCGGCCTACGATGCGGTGCTCGCCGACCGGCGCGGCGGCGACTATCAAACGGCGATCTCGGTCTGGCGCCCGCAGCTGCAACGGCTTTACGCGCAGACGTTTGCCGCTGGCGGACTCGACGCGCTGCTGTTTCCGACCACGCGCCTCGCCGCGGTGCCCATCGACACGCTGAACGGCTCATCGCGCGTTTCGATTGACGGGGCCGCGCCCATCGACGAGATGAACGCCTACCTGCGCAATACCGATCCGGCCAGCAACGCCGGGATTCCAGGGCTTGCGCTGCCTGCCGGGCTCGCCTACAGGCGGCTGCCCGTGGGCCTCGAACTCGACGGGCCGCTCGGCAGCGACCGGCGCCTGCTCGCAATCGGGCTTGCATTCGAGCAGATACTCGGCACCCTGCCCGCACCCAGGATTTGACGCGCGGCGGCACGCGGACCGGCATCGCCATCCCGAAGCGCCGCGCTTCACGTTCCCTCCCTTCACGCCCTTCGCGTCCTTCACGCCCCTCACGCCCCTCACGCCTGGCCGCAGCGCGCCTTGCGCCCGCACAACCGCGCCCCCATTGCATCGGCGCGACACATTGACCCTACCGGCGTCAGGCCGCCGCCCCGTGCGCGCCCGGAGGCGTACAATGCGAATCGTTCGCATTCTAATTAATTGCACTTCCTAATCATGCGTCTGACAGACCTCTCCAGAGGCACCCCAGCCTACGTCGAGCGCGTTGACGACGCGCATGAACGCGATCCCATCGCCCAGCGCCTGCGCGATCTCGGCTTCGTGCCGGGCGAGCCGGTCCGCGTCGTCGCCCATGCGCCCTGGAGCGCCGATCCGCTGCTCGTGCAGATCGGCTCGACGCGCTTCGCGCTGCGCCGCGCCGAAGCACAACGCGTGAGCGTTCATGAGGCGAGTGCATCGTGAGCCAGGCCTCACTGCGCATCGCCCTCGTCGGCAATCCCAACTGCGGCAAGACCGCACTCTTCAATCTGCTCACCGGCGCACGCCAGAAGGTCGCCAACTACGCGGGCGTCACCGTCGAGCGCAAGGAAGGCCGCTTCGCGACGCCTTCGGGCCGCAAGGTCCAGCTGCTCGATCTGCCCGGCGCGTACAGCTTCGACTCGACAAGCCCCGATGAGCGCGTCACGCGCGACGTGCTGCTCGGCCGCTATCCGGGCGAAGCCGTGCCGGACCTCGTGGTCTGCGTTGCGGACGCAACGAACCTGCGCCTGCATCTGCGCTTCGTGCTCGAAGTCAAACGGCTCGGCCGCCCGGCCGTGCTCGCGCTGAACATGATGGACGCCGCGAAGCGGCGCGGCGTGACCGTGGACGTGGCCGAACTCTCGCGCCTGCTCGGCATGCCGGTGGTCGAAACCGTGGCGGTGCAGCGCGGCGGCGCCGAGGCGCTGATCGATCTGCTCGACCGCACCGATGCGCAAGCCGCGAACGGCAGCGCGCGCCCCGAAGACGCGGACGATCTGCACGCCACCGTGCGCGGCATCCTCGCCGCAGCGGTGACGATGCCGCGCGCCACCGACGCGCGCGACGACGCCCTCGACCGCTGGACGCTGCACCCGTTCTTCGGTCCGCTGATCCTCGCGATCGTGATGTTCCTCGTGTTCCAGGCGGTCTACTCGCTCGGCAAGCCGCTCACCGATGCGATCGGCGACGCCTTCACGTGGCTCGGCGCCATGGCGGGCGCCGTGCTGCCCGAGGGGCCGCTGCGCAGCCTCGTGACCGATGCGATCTTCAGCGGGGTCGGCACAGTGCTCGGCTTCCTGCCCGAGATTCTCGTATTGTTCTTCTTCATCCTCGTCCTCGAGGAATCGGGCTATCTGCCGCGCGCGGCGTTCCTGCTCGATCGCGTGATGGTGTCGGTCGGGCTCACGGGGCGCTCGTTCATTCCGCTGCTGTCGAGCTTCGCATGCGCGATTCCCGGCATCATGGGCACGCGCAGCATCACCGATCCGCGCGACCGTCTCGCGACGATACTCGTCGCGCCGCTCATGACCTGCTCCGCGCGGCTGCCCGTCTATGCACTCCTGATCGGCGCGTTCATTCCGCACCAGTTGATCTTCGGCGTGTTCAACCTGCAGGGGCTCGTACTGTTCGTGCTCTATGTCGCGGGCATCATCGGCGCGATGGTGGTGGGCTGGGTGATGAAGCATCTGCGACGCGACCGCCGCGAGCACGCACTGCTGATGGAACTGCCGTCCTACCGTATGCCGCGCGCACGCGATATCGGCATCGGCCTGTGGGAGCGCGGCATGATCTTCCTGAAGCGTCTCACCGGCATCATCCTCGCCCTGAGCGTGCTGATGTGGTTCATCTCGACATTCCCTTCGCCGCCCGCGGGCGCGACCGGTCCCGCCATCGACTACACGTTCGCGGGCTATCTGGGCCGCTTCCTGCAGTATCCGTTCGCGCCACTCGGCTTTAACTGGCAGATCACCCTTTCGCTGATTCCGGCGTTCGCCGCACGCGAAACCGCCGTCGCCGCGCTCGCAACGGTCTACTCCGTGGCAGGCGGCGACACCGACGTCGTCGGGCTTGGTCACACGCTCGCGCATAACTTCTCGCTCGCGAGCGCGCTCTCGCTGATGGTGTGGTTCGCGTTCGCGCCGCAATGCATGTCGACGCTCGCCGTGATCCGGCGCGAGACGCGCTCGTGGCGCGCCGTGTCGGCCTCATTTGGCTATATGTTCGTGATGGCGTATCTGGCGGCGCTACTCACGTATCAGATCGCGAGCCGCTTCTCATGAGCACCGGACTGATCGCTCAATATGCGGTAATCGTCGTGCTCGTCGGCCTGAGCGCGCTCTACACGCTGCGCAAGCTCGCGCCGACGCTGGTGGCGCGCCGCCAGGCCGCCCTCGCCGCCAGCCTGCTCAAGGCGGGGCGCGGCGCATTCGCGCAACGCATCGGCCGCGCGCTGCAGCCGCGCGGCGCGACCGGCAATTGCGCCGACGGTTGCGGGACATGCGGCTCGTGTGGCCCGAAGCCCGCCGCCGACAACGAAGACGACGAGCATCCGCTCACGTTTCATCCGCCGCGTAAATAAGCGGCGCGAAACCGACTTTAAAGCGGCGGCCTGAAACCGGCCTGACACAGGCATTCCGCTACACTCGCGGCTGCAACGGGCCGCTCGCCATCGCGACACAGTGAAGCGCGGCCTGCCCCGCTCTCCCGTCTCGATTGCGCCGCGTCCATGCGATACACCACCCTGCTGAAGACCTTCTTTCTCGCGGCCATCGCCACTGCGCTCATGGCCGCCAGCGGCTGCGCGCGACTGTCCAAGGTCGACTCGAACGCACTCTGGGAAATCGTCGGCGGCCAGTGCGTCCCGAACGCGCGCGACACCGGCAAGCCTGCGCCATGCACAAGCGTCAATCTCGACAAGCGCTATGCGGTGTTCAAGGACATACGGGGCCGCGCGCAATATCTGCTGATTCCGACCGACCGCGTATCGGGCATCGAAAGCCCCGAAATTCTCTATGCGGGCTCGCCTGAATATTGGGTGGGCGCATGGAACGCCGGACGCCATGTCGATGCGAAGCTCGATATGCAGCTCGCCGCCTACCAGCTTGGCCTCGAAATTAATTCGCCTACACAGCGTTCGCAAAACCAGTTGCACATTCACGTCGATTGCATGCGAACCGATATCGCCGAAGCGCTCGCGCCGCACCGCGCCGACGCACCCGGCGCGTGGAACTGGATCACGCTCGACGGCAAACGCTATCGCGTCACGCGCGTCACGAGCCTCTACGACCGCAACAATCCGTTCCGCGTCGTGGCGCGAAACCTTGGCGCGCAGCAGACGATGGACGCGCAGACGATCCTCGTGACCGGCGCCGGTCCCGACGCCGCGCGCGACGGCTGGCTGATCGTCAACAGCGGACGCGACATCGAAGGCGGAACCGGCAACGCGGAGGGTCTGCTCGATCACGCATGCAGCGTCGCACGCGCGCACTGATGCACGGATCTCGCACGTAGCCGCCCGGTAGTCGGCAATCGATCCGGACGCCTATGTTGCTGACTCAACGAAATGATGACCGGAGCGGCGACCGGAGCGCGCGATGCTCGACGAGCATGCGACTCAACTTCCCGGCTTGAGCACCACGCGAAAGCGCGCTTTCCCGCTCATCATCCGGTCATAGGCTTCGGCCGCGCGGGAAAGCGGATATTCCTCGATCATCGGCTTCACGCCCGAGAGCGCGCTGAACGCCAGCGTGTCCTGCGAATCGGCGGCGGTGCCCGAGGGCCAGCCCTGCACCGAATGGCGCCCCATGATGAACTGCGCGATCGACACTTCCACGGGCTCCTCCGACACGCCGACCATGATCATCTTGCCGTTCAAGCCCAGGCCGCCCAACGCCGCCGTCATGGCCTTGCCGCTCGTGGCCGTGGCGAGGATCACGCGCGCGCCGCCAAGCGCCTGCAACGCTTCGGCCACATTCTGCGAGGCGCTGTCGATGTAGTGATGCGCGCCGAGTTGCGTGGCGAGCGGCGCTTTGTCTTGCCCGCGCGCGATGGCCACGGTGAGGAAACCCATCTTTCGCGCGTACTGCACGCCAAGATGGCCGAGGCCGCCGATGCCGAGGATCGCCACGACGTCGCCCGCGCGCGCGCCGCTATGGCGCAGTGCGTTGAAGGTGGTGATGCCCGCGCACAGGAGCGGTGCGGCATCGACGTCCGGGAGATCGTCGGGCATGCGCGCGAGCGCTTCCTGCGGCGCGGTCATGTAGTCGGCGTAACCGCCGTCGTAGCTGATGCCCGGAATGCGCCCGCTCTTGCACAGCACGAAGTCGCCGCGCCGGCAGTGTTCGCAATGGCCGCAGTGCCCGCCATGCCAGCCCACGCCGATACGCTGCCCGACCTGCCATTCATCGACACGCGGGCCCAGCTTTTCGATTACGCCTGCAATCTCGTGTCCCGGCACGCGCGGAAATTGCAGGCCCGGCCAATGGCCTTCCTTCGTGAGCGAATCGCTATGGCAGATCCCGCAAGCCTGCACCTTGACGAGGACATGCCCCTCGGTCGGCTCGGGCACGTCACGCTCGACGAGTTCCAGCGGCCCGCCGGGCTTTGCCACTTGCACTACCTGCATCTTTCGCATCGTCTGCTCCCTGGAAAAAGGGCGGAAATCCGGTGCCGCAACTGGGGCACTTTCCGAAGAAAGAACGAAGGGAAATTGTGGGTTCCGCCGTTAGCCAGGCGATCTACACTGCAAAACAACGACGACAAAAAAATCGGCCAGCTTTCGCGGACCTGGTGATTCTATTCCGATCCGGCTTTGCTCAGGCTCAGCCCGTACGTACTGTCCTTACTGCCCTTTCTGTCTGGAGGCGGTCATGAAAAAGGAAAGGAAAACAGCACGGCAGATTTTGTCCGTGAACGCCAGGGAGGTTATTGCGGTCGGCCCCGATGACACAGTGCTTGCCGCACTGCACCTGATGGCCGACAAGGATGTCACGACCGTGTTGGTGCTGCAGGGCAGCAATCTTGCTGGTGTTTTGTCTCAGCGCGATTACGCGCGCAAAGTCGAGGTGCTCGGTCGCGACGCCGCTCATACCAGGGTTGGCGAGATCATGACGACGCAGGTGTTCTATGTGACGCCCGAGCATACCTGCGACGAGTGCCCGAGCTTGATGCATACAAAGCGGATCCGGCATCTACCCGTTATTGAATCCGGGCGCGTCGTCGGCGTGCTTTCCAACAGCGATCTCCTGGAAGAACTCTTTCAGGAGGACGAGCATTTCATCCAGCTGCTGGAGCGTGACATGCTCTATCTGACGATCGATACCGGCGGCGCCTATTAAAACAGACGAAACAGGCGCGCTAAAGCCGGGACCGATCGAGCGCATTATCGGGGTTAAAGTCAGCGCTGTTAAAACTAGCCGTCTTCCGGCCAGATCGTTATGCCACGGCCCTTGCAGGCGCCGTCAATCGCGTGCAGCACAATTTTGCTCATCGAGTTCCCCCATTGCGACGGGTTTTTCTCGACGTACGTGTCGACGATCGTATCCAGTTGGCCCAGTGTCATGTGCATCGTGCATTGTTTGAGCGCGAGGAGGGTGTCATCGGCTCCACCCAAAGCACCTGCAACCAGCACACCGTCGAAAACGCCCGCTACATAGGTCACTTTCGCCGCGGATGAAAAGCTCCGATACGTGTTTCCGTCGACGATGTGTCCAAGCGATTCGAATTGCGGCTCAGCGTTGGAAATCGTAGCCACCCAGATTGCGAGTACCCCAACTGTCAGTTGCTTGATCGTCCGGTGCATGTTCGCCCTCCTTCTGATCCAGTCACGTCTCGTCTGTTTGCGAATGCCAGTTTGCAAAAGCAATTTGAAGTGTAGTCCAGCGCAAGATCCGGTGATCTTCTGATGCGTGCGCGGAACCGCACATAGTCCAGGCGAAAGCGTCGCCAATCCGTTTTACTTCCGATCAATAGCATCGAGGAATAGCATCGAGGTTTGAAATCACCTTATGCACACGCTGGCTGAACGACAACGGCGCGATGATGAATTTCCGCTTCAGGCTGTGCCGGCCTCCATCGTCATCCGGTTCAATGATGTCTGGCGTGCCAAAGCTCGCGTCCAGGTATGACTCACTTGCCCCTGGCCGCCTTCACCTGGTCGGCCGTGATCAGCCTGGCCTGGTTGCCCCACGAACTGCGCTCGTGGTTCGCGATGTCGGCGATGTCCGCATCATTCAATGTCGCGGCAAACGGCGGCATCGCGCTGGGGTAGCTGATGCCGTTGATGGCCTCGCCATGCAGTCCGTTGAGGATCACGCTGATCTGCTTGGCGGGATCATCGTTTAGCACCGCGGGGTTGTCCTTGAGCGGCGGGAACGCACCGGGCAGACCCATGCCGGTGGCCTGGTGGCAGGCCATGCAGCTGGCTGCGTACAGGGATGCACCACGCGCCGGGTCGAACTTGTACGGGCCTGCGGGCGAGGCGGGAGTCGTGGGGGCTGTTTCCGCCACGGGCGCCCTGGTGATCGGCGGCGCGGCCACGGACGCCTCGCCCGGCACCGACACTTTCAGCACGCCCTGCGCGCCCATCACCATGTGCGCCATCGCGTGATCCACGAACGGATACTTGCCCGGTTCATCGACGCTCAGGTCGAAGATCGCGCCCTCGCCCGGCCCCACGCTGTAGGTGGAGACGCCGTCGATAGCCTGGGCCGGATTACCACCGGGATAAACTTTCTGGAAGATCGCGCCGATCACGTGGAACGCGCTCCACAGACTGGGGCCGGCGTTCACCATATAGATGCGCACGAGGTCGCCCGGCCTGGCCGTGAGCGGATGATCGCGGTACTGGAACGCGGTGCCGTTGAACACGACCTCGTCGGGGCGCATCTCCTGCATCTTCCCGTAGTCGCCGGCCATCAGCTTGCCGCTCACCTGCTGGGTGTACCACTCGCCCTGCACCAGCACGTAGCTCTCTGCGGCGGGCGGCAGCGGCGTCGCCGGGTCGACGATGATCGCGCCGTACATGCCGTTGGCGATGTGCAGCAGCACAGGTGGCGTGCCGCAGTGGTAGAGGAACGCGCCCGGCACCTTGGCCACGAACGAGAACTTGATCGACTCGCCTGGATTGATGTCCACGTAATGCAGGCTGGGCGGCGTGATTGCGGCATGGAAGTCGATCGAGTGCTGCATGGTGCCGTGATTGGTGAGCACCACGTTCACGGTCTGCCCCTGGCGCACATGGATGACCGGTCCGGGTACGCTCTTGCCGAAGGTCCACGCCTGGTACTGCACGCCACTGGCGATTTCCACGGTCTGGTCGGAGACGTCGATGGACACGCCCACGCTGTTGCCAGGCGTGAGCGGCGGCAGGTGCGCGTCACGCGCCTGCGCGACGGGCTGGCTCGACGCCAGCGACAACGGCTTCACCGCGGCGGCGGCGGCTGTCTGCGAAGGTGACTGGACATGCAGCGCGCTGTGCAGGCCCGCTAACAGCAATGCCACGAGCAGTGCGATGCCCGCCAGCACCGGCGCCTGCACATGCCATGGCAGCGGCGCCACGGGAGGTGCATCGACGGCGGGCCCCCACTCGGCGACCTGCCGCCAACCCGGCCAACGCCGTTCGATCAGGTAGTCGACGCTATACGGATTGAGGCCGGCCCGGTGGTCGATAAGGATCAGTGCGATGAAGACCAGCACGTAGCTGATCGCCGTGCCCATGTTGGTGGCGCCCACCGTGTACGGGCCGCCGAAGCCCTCGGCGGTGGACCAGATCAGCAGGCTGAACAGGGCGCCGAGCACGTAGATGTACTTGCGCGCGAACCCCAGCAGCAGGGCGAAGGCCAGCGCCGTCACGGCAAGGCGCGTCAGCCACACGAACAGCCCGGCATGCGGCGTGACAAGCGCAAGCCACATCCCGAACCACCAGGCCGACCAGCGCGGCTGCCCATTGGCGGCGTTGTGCAGGTAGCCCACATAGTGGCTTGCGAATCCCGGCGCCCAGGTGAGCGCCGCGCCCACGATCCAGATGACGCCGAAGGCTACCCGCAACGCGGCGCCGGTGAGTACCGGCCAGGCTTCGTGCCGGGATTCGCGACGATTCGAGTCGGTCATGCCACTTCCTCCCAGAGAGTCGAATTGCGGACAGCAACGTGCTGTAGCAGCGACACGGGCCGTGAGCCTGCACCCAAAAAACGTATCTTTTGCTGAGGCTTGAACTACAGCGAGGATAAACGAAGATGCGCAAATCTGAAGCGTGCGCGATACGCGCGGGAATTCAAGCTGGAGGAAGTACGGCTGGTGAAGTCAGGTCAGAGTCTGGTGGCGGTATCGGCCATTTTGGGCGTGACGCGCCGGACGGTTTCGAACTGAATGCAGGCGGATCGCAACGGCCCGCCTGCGTGCGGAGAATGCGCGACTGAAGAGGGAGCGCGACATTCTAAAAAGAGCGGAGCTGAGCGGCGTTAATCGCGACCGTGTGCATGCGCATCGAGGCTGCGTTCGGCAGCTTCGCCCACGAGGCCCGCGTAGTACAGATGCACGCCGACGGCGAGCGAATCGTTGCGGATTTCGTGGAAGGTCTTCCACGCCTTCACGGGGTCCTTGAACACGAGGTAATGCGCTTCCTCGGAAACGAGGCGCGCGACTTGATGCAGGCCGTGACCATGCAGTGCTGCAATAAGCTCGTCGAGGCTGCGGTGCGTGCGCGCGTCGGTGCGAGGATAGAGCATATGCAGGACGGCGACGCGTTCTTTCGCGAGCGCGGCGGACAGCGCGACCACGATGTCCTGATGATTGAGTGCCGTAACAACGGCGTCTTCGGCAAGTTCTTCTTCCGAGAACAGGGTATCGATCGAAATGTTCATCTACTCATACCTTACGTTTTGCTTCTGGTGCGGATGGCCAGATTAAAAAGGCCCGCCGAAACAGGCGGGCCGTCGAAAGCGATCACCGTAAGTCGCTTTCGTGAGATGCAGTATGGCAGATTGTCGCAGGCAGGTGATGCACTGCACAGGCAAAACATTGTTGCAGTAAACAGCGGAAAATGGCCGAAAAATCGATGTGTTCGCATCGATTGTGCCGGGCAGAAGTCGTGCATGAATCGGCTGCGGCGGCGTACGACGCGAGCACCCGGGTGATCTGGTCCTGGGTTGCGGAGAGGCTGCCGGATGCGCGAGCAAATAGCTGCGCAAGGCCGCTCCAGGCAGCCGGTTGCGTTACACAACGAGTTGGTCGACTTCCGTTTGCACGGCTGCCGGGAAAGGCTCGCGCGTGCCCGATTCCGTTGCCCACGCAATAGCTTCACGAATACGTTCCAGCGCGTTGCTACTCTCTGCAACCTCATGCCCGTACGCATGAAACTCGTGAATCATGTGTTCCCAGACATCCAGCCGGATCCGTCCTCCCTGCTCCTGAACGGTTTGTGCGAAGTCTCGGATCATGTCGACAAGAATCTCTTTCCCACCCGCCTGGATATAGATCGGCGCGACACCCGCAAAAGACTGGTTGATCGGCGAGAGTTCTGCGTTCTCATATCGGCCTTCGCCTTTGAGCCAGGCAGAAAATTGAAGCGTCATGTATCCCTGTACCAGATCGTAATGATCGTTGCCGAACTGGCTTGCGCCGCGCAGGCCCGTATCCGTCCACGGACTGAGGCCAATCGCCAGCGCGGGCTGGGGAAGCGCTGCATCGCGCAGCTTCGACAGTGTCATCAAGGTCAGATGCCCGCCGGCCGAGTCTCCGCATACCACCAGGCGCGAAGGATCGACGCCTTGCCGAAGCACAAACCGAAACGCCTCCAGACCGTCCTCGAGTTGCGCGGGGTGGGGATACTCGGGCGTGAGTCGATAGTCCGGCGCGAAGATGCGCACGCCAAGCCAGTGAGCGAGCAAGGCGATGAATTCGCGTGTCACGGTCGCGTAAAACGTATAGCCGCCGCCGTGAAAGTAAAGCATCGTGATATCGCTGGTTCGCTCGCGAGGAATAAACCAGTCCCCTCGGGGCTCGCCTTCGCCCGCTGGACGGATTTCGACAGCCGGGCGCATTTCGGTAAGGGTAATCAAACTATCCAGATATGCCCTGCCGTCCGCAATGTCTTTCAGTGCGAAAGCCCGATTAAATTGGGCTCTCCAGAATAATGTTCCGATTTCGAAAGAAATTGACCACTCGCGTACCAGCGGTTTGCCGATCGTGCGCCGAAACAGCACCGTGATCGAAATTGCGAGGAGCGAGGCGAGACTGCGTGCCTTATGCGAAAAACGGCCCCGGAATACGGTTCTCGACATGCAGTGCCCCCGATCATTGTTTGTCGGCGATTGTAATCGCCAACAGGGCCTTTTTCTTCCATTAAGCAGGACAAAATGCCATACACATCGAATCGCTCGGGCACACGAACGGGCGCTTCACCCCGGTTTATGTTTGTTGCATGAGCCGGTCGGCAAGCGCCGGCCATTCCCCGGAAATCCGCGAAAAAGCAAAAAAAAAAGCGCCCCGTATTGCGAGACGCCCAGGGGAAAACAGCCTGTTGCTGCCGTCAGCCCATTTCGAGCACCAGCAATTGCGCGCCATCTGTAACCTGATCGCCCACTGCGTACAACACCTCCGTCACCGTACCGCCGAACGGTGCGCCAATCGTGTGCTCCATCTTCATCGCCTCCATGACGACGAGCGGCGAGCCTTTCTCCACCACCGCGCCCGGCTCCACGAGCACCGCAATCACCTTGCCCGGCATGGGCGCCGTGAGGCGCCCTTCTCCGTGGTCCGAATCGGCGGCGTGCGCGAGCAGGTTTTGCCATTCGAACGACATGGCTGTGCCGAGGCAGAACACGTGAAAAACATCGCCGTCGATAAACACGCGGCCCGTCACGCGCGTGTCGCCGATAGTCGCGGCATATTCGTCCGCCCCGCGCCCACGCGACCACGTATACGCATCGACGCCGCCTGCGCAACCGAGCGTTTGCGCGCCGCCGTCCTGCGCAAACGTCGCCGAGAACGTCGTGTCGGTTTCGCGATCGCGCCAGCCGATCGTCTGCTGATAGCCGCCGTTCAGCCGCCAGTGCACAAGCGATGCCCACGGCGACGCGTCCCGTGTCGATGCGTCTTCGCGGGTGAGCAACGCGGCGCTGGCCAGCGCGAGCGCTTCGCGGACCGGCTTGTGATGCGCCGCGAAAAGCGCGTCGTGATGACGTTCGATGAGGCCGGTGTCGAGGTCGGCAGCGGCAAACGGCTCGCACGTCACGAGCCGGTGCAGGAACTCGACGTTCGTATGCGGCCCCACCACCTCGCAGGCTTCGAGCGCGCACCGCATGCGCGCGAGCGCATCTTCGCGCGTCGTGCCGTGCACGATCAGTTTCGCGATCATCGGATCGTAGAACGGCGTGATCGTGTCGCCTTCGCGCACGCCGCTGTCGATCCGCACCGAGGCGCGCTGCCCGGCGGCTCCAATCGCAAACTCCACGCCTTCAGGCATGCGCAAATGCTTGAGCGTGCCCGTGGATGGCAAGAAGCCGCGTGCAGGATTTTCGGCGTAAATCCGTGCTTCGAGCGCATGCCCCTGAACGGCAAGCTGCGACTGTGCGAGCGGCAACGGTTCGCCCGCGGCCACGCGCAATTGCCATTCAACGAGATCCTGTCCCGTGATCATTTCGGTCACCGGATGCTCGACCTGGAGGCGCGTATTCATCTCCATGAAATAGAATTCGGCGCCGGTCATGATGAATTCGACCGTGCCCGCGCCCACGTAGTGCACCGCGCGCGCCGCCGCCACGGCGGCTTCGCCCATGGCGCGCCGCACGCTCGCATCGAGCCCCGGCGCAGGCGCTTCTTCAAGCACTTTCTGATGGCGCCGCTGCACCGAGCAATCGCGATCGAACAGATACACCGCGCCGCCATGCTTGTCGGCGAACACCTGCACTTCGACGTGACGCGGACGCAGCAGATATTTCTCGATCAGCACGCGGTCGTTGCCGAAGCTGCTTGCGGCCTCGCGCTTGCATGACGCGAGCGCCGCGGCGAAGTCCTCGCTGCGCTCGACCACGCGCATGCCTTTTCCGCCGCCGCCCGCGCTCGCCTTGAGCAGCACCGGGTAGCTCATCGCATCGGCTTCGCGCTGGAGCAGTACCGCGTCCTGATCGTCGCCGTGATAACCCGGCACGAGCGGCACCGAAGCCGCCTGCATCAGCGCCTTGGCAGCCGCCTTCGAACCCATCGCGGCAATCGCCCCGACCGGCGGTCCGATAAAAACAATGCCCGCTTCGTCGCATGCGCGCGCAAATGCTTCGTTTTCGGAAAGAAATCCATAGCCCGGATGAATCGCCTGCGCGCCCGTTGCGCGCGCTGCGGCGATGATGCGCTCGATGCGCAAATAGCTTTGCGCCGCTGCCGCCTCGCCGATGTGCACGGCTTCGTCGCACGCCGTGACGTGCTTCGCGCTGGCGTCGGCATCGGAGTAGACGGCCACGCTCTTGATGCCGAGTTTCCGGCAGGTCGCCGCCACGCGGCATGCAATTTCGCCCCGGTTGGCGATCAGGATCTTGTTGAACATGTGTGATCTCGCTGTCGTTCGCTCGTTGCTGTTCGCTCGTTGCCGTTCGTATGTGCCCTGAACCTCAGCCGTTGGACTGGCTGCGCCAGCGCGGCGTGCGCTTTTCGAGGAACGACGCGACGCCTTCGCGCCCTTCGTCGCTTGCACGGATGCGCGCGATACGAATGGCCGTGTCCTCGATCAACGCGTCGTCGAGCGGCCGTCCCGCGACGTCCTGCACCAGTTGCTTGCACTCGCCCACGGCGTTCGGGCTGTTCGCCGCCAGCGCCTCGACGATGCGCTGCACGGTGGCGTCGAGCGTATCAACGCTCACCGCCTCGCTCACGAGGCCGAGGCGCTGGGCCGTCGCGCAGTCGAATGCCTCGGCCGTGACGAAATAGCGGCGCGACGCCTGCTCGCCCAGCGCGCGAATCACATACGGCGCAATGGTCGCCGGCATCAGGCCGAGGCGCGCTTCGGAGAGGCAGAAATGGGCGGTCTCGACGGCAACCACGATATCGGCCGCGCAGACGAGCCCCATGCCGCCCGCGTACACGTCGCCGTGCACGCGCGCGACGACCGGCTTCGGACAGCGATACAGCGCCGAGAGCATCTGCGCGAGACGCATGGCATCGGCGCGGTTCTCCTCGTCGGAGTAACCGGCCATCTTGCGCATCCAGTTCAGATCCGCGCCCGCGCAGAAAGCACGGCCACTGCCCGCCAGCACGATCGCGCGCACGTCGTCGCGCGCGCCGAGCGCCGTGAATGCCGCAGTGACGTCGGCGATCATCGTTTCGTTGAAGGCGTTGCGCACATCGGGCCGGTTCAACGTGACCGTTGCGACATGACCTGCGATGTCGACCAGCAGCGTTTCGTATTGCATCGTCAAGTTCTCCTTCCCGGGCGACGCTTACATGCGGAACACGCCAAAGCGCGTGTCCTCGATAGGCGCGTTCATCGTCGCGGAAAGCCCGAGACCGAGCACGTCGCGCGTCTGCGCCGGATCGATCACGCCGTCGTCCCACAGCCGCGCGCTCGCATAGTACGGATGGCCCTGGCGTTCGTACTGGTCGCGGATCGGCTGTTTGAACGCCTCCTCTTCTTCCACGCTCCACGTACCGCCTTTCGCTTCGATACCGTCACGGCGCACCGTGGCGAGCACCGATGCAGCCTGCTCGCCGCCCATCACGGAGATGCGCGCATTCGGCCACATCCAGAGAAAGCGCGGCGAATACGCACGGCCGCACATGCCGTAATTGCCTGCGCCGAACGACCCGCCGATGATCACCGTAAACTTCGGCACCTTCGCGGTCGCCACGGCCGTCACCATCTTCGCGCCGTTGCGTGCGATGCCTTCGTTCTCGTACTTGCGGCCCACCATGAAGCCCGTGATGTTCTGCAGGAACACGAGCGGGATCTTGCGCTGGCAGCACAGTTCGATGAAGTGCGTGCCCTTGAGCGCCGACTCCGAAAACAGGATGCCGTTGTTCGCGACGATCCCCACCGGATGGCCCCAGATGTGCGCGAAGCCGGTCACGAGCGTCGTGCCGTAGCGCGCCTTGAATTCGTCGAACGCGGAATCGTCGACGATGCGCGCGATCACTTCGCGCACGTCGAACGGCTTGCGCGTATCGACGGGAATCACGCCGTACAGGCTCTTCGCGTCGTAGCGCGGCGGCAGCGGATCGCGCAGCGCGAGCGGCGGCGTCTTCGTGCGGTTCAGATTGCCGACGATGCTGCGCGCAATCGCAAGCGCATGCGCATCGTTCTGTGCGAGATGATCGGCCACGCCGGAAAGGCGCGTGTGCACGTCGCCGCCGCCGAGATCTTCGGCGCTGACTTCTTCGCCGGTCGCCGCTTTCACGAGCGGCGGGCCGCCCAGGAAAATCGTCCCCTGGTTCTTCACGATGATCGACTCGTCGCTCATGGCGGGCACGTATGCGCCGCCCGCCGTGCACGAACCCATCACGACCGCGATCTGCTCGATGCCCTGCGCGGAGAGATTCGCCTGGTTATAAAAGATGCGGCCGAAGTGATCGCGATCGGGAAACACGTCGTCCTGGTTCGGCAGATTCGCGCCGCCCGAATCGACGAGATACACGCACGGCAAGCGGTTTTCCTGCGCGATTTCCTGCGCGCGGACGTGCTTCTTTACCGTCACGGGATAGTACGTTCCGCCCTTCACGGTGGCATCGTTGCAGACGATCACGCATTCCTGGCCCGCGATGCGGCCAATGCCCGTGATGATGCCCGCGCCGGGTGCAGCGTCGTGGTACATGCCGTAAGCGGCGAGTTGCGAAAACTCGAGGAACGGCGTGCCCGGATCGAGCAGTTGCGCAATACGATCGCGCGGCAGCAGCTTGCCGCGCGAGAGGTGCTTGTCGCGCGCCGCCTCGCCGCCGCCGAGCGACAGCTTCTGGATCTTTTCGCGCAGGTCCGCGACGACTGCTTCGAGCGCGGCGGCATTCGCCTTGAAATCGTCCGAGCGCGGATTGAGCTTCGATTCGATGATCGGCATCGCGTGCTTCCTTTTGTGACGTGCAGCGGGGGTTACATCGTTTCAGCAAACAGCTCGCGGCCAATCAGCATGCGACGGATTTCGCTTGTGCCCGCACCGATTTCGTAGAGCTTCGCGTCGCGCCACAGGCGGCCGACCGGATACTCGTTGATATAGCCGTTGCCGCCGAGAATCTGGATCGCTTCGCCGGCCATCCACGTTGCCTTTTCGGCGGTATAGAGAATCACGCCCGCGCAATCCTTGCGCACCTGGCGCACGTGATCCGTGCCGAGCGTGTCGAGCTGGCGGCCCACGGCGTAGAGATACGCGCGGCAGGCCTGGAACGTGGTGTAGAGATCGGCGACCTTGCCCTGGATAAGCTGGAATTCGCCGATTGCCTGACCGAACTGCTTGCGGTCGTGAATGTACGGCACGACTGCATCCATGACTGCGGCCATGATGCCGGTCGGGCCGCCCGCGAGCACGGCGCGCTCGTAATCGAGGCCGCTCATCAGCACCTTCACGCCGCCGTTAAGCTGACCGAGGACGTTCTCTTCGGGCACTTCGACGTCCTGAAACACGAGTTCGCCCGTGTGCGAGCCGCGCATGCCGAGCTTGTCGAGCTTCTGTGCCACGGAGAATCCCTTCATGCCCTTCTCGACGATGAAGGCCGTAATGCCGCGCGAACCGGCTTGCGGATCGGTCTTTGCGTACACAACGAGCGTGTCGCAGTCCGGGCCGTTGGTGATCCACATCTTGGTGCCGTTGAGCACGTAACGGTCGCCTTTTTTCTCGGCGCGCAGTTTCATGCTGACAACGTCCGAGCCCGCATTCGGCTCGCTCATGGCGAGCGCGCCCACGTGTTCGCCCGAGACGAGTTTTGGCAGGTATTTGCGCTTTTGCGCTTCGGTGCCGTTGCGGTGGATCTGGTTCACGCACAGGTTCGAGTGCGCGCCATATGAAAGACCGACCGATGCGGACGCACGCGAAATCTCCTCCATCGTAACCATGTGGGCGGTGTAGCCCATGCCGGCGCCGCCGTATTCCTCGGAGACGGTCATGCCGAGCACGCCCAGATCGCCGAACTTGCGCCACAGATCCATGGGGAACTGGTCGGTGCGGTCGATTTCTGCCGCGCGCGGCGCGATTTCCTTTGCCGCGAAGGCGGCGATGCTGTCACGCAGCATTTCGACTTCTTCGCCGAGGGGGAACTGCAGTCCGGGTACATTGCTCATGAGTGTCTCCTGTCGATGGGAGCTGGCGCTTCAGCGCTTACTCCCATCCCACGCAAAGCGGATGATTGCAGCATCGGTCACGCCCGCGCTGCCGCAACCCCATAAAAGTGCAAAAGGGGCATCCAGCATCGCCCCACGGATGCACATTTCACGCCACATTTACGTGTGCGTCAATAGGTATTATTGAGCAACGCTCAAATTCATCTATCCGGGCAAAACGCTTGCCTGATCCGCAAAAATTCATCAATAATAAGCCGCAATTCCGCCATAAACTGACCAACACTCAACATGCAGGCCGCAACCAGAACCGCCCTGCCCGCCTCGCGCCGGCAGCCCGCCGGGCGCAAGTCGCAGCAGCGCGTGAAGGAGATCCTTCAAGCCGGCCGCGACGTGTTCTCCGAAAAGGGCTACGAGCGCGCAACCACGGCCGAGATCGCGCAGCGGCTCGGCGTATCCGAAGCCACCGTGTTCAGCTACTTTCGCGGCAAGCGCGAACTCTGCGCGCGCGTTATCGGCGACTGGTATGACGAATCGATCGAAGCAATCGAGGCGGGGCTGCCGCGCGACGGCACCGTGCGGCAGCAGTTTGCTTTCATCGTGCGCATGCATCTGCGCCTGATGCTCGAAAGCGGCACGGGCATCTGCGCGCTGGTGCTCTCCGAGGGCCGCACGCGCCATCACGACCTGAGCGAAGCACTCACCGAAATGCAGCGCCGCTACACCGCGCCGCTCATGCGCGTGCTCGCGCGCGGCCAGGATAGCGGCCAGATCCGCAACGACATACCGCTGCGCCTCCTGCGCTCGCTGATCTTCGGGCCGATGGAGCACGTCCTCTGGGATGCGGCGCTCGGCAACCGTCGCACCGATATCGAAGCCACTGCGCAGCGGCTCATCGACGTGCTGTGGGCCGCGCTGCAGCCGCCCAATATCGAGCTGGCCGCACTCGCGCAATTCAGCCAGGACGTGGGCGAAGCCATGCACAGGCTTGAGAGCGCGCGCACGGCGGGCAAGGCGGGCGACACCACGCCCCGCTAAATCTGCCGTACGCTGGCGGCTATCCTCCCGCCGCCGCGCACCGCAGCCATGACCCGAACGCTCACCGCCCCGATCGCCTCCCGCTTCGCCTCGCTCGCGCTCTCGCATCTCACGCGCGAATATCCGAACAAGCTCACGCACTCACTGGCCGGTCCAGCGGACGTGCAAGGGCCGCGTGCGTTGCATCCGGTGTTTTACGGCAGCTACGACTGGCATTCGTGCGTGCATGGCTACTGGCTGATTGCGCGTCTGCTCGCGCGATTTCCGGATCTGCCCGAAGCGCCGCACATCGTCGAGGTGATCGACGAACACTTCACCGACGAGAAAATGGCTGGCGAGCGCGCCTATCTCGACCTGCCGCACAACCGCAGCTTCGAGCGACCCTATGGCTGGGCGTGGCTGCTCGCGCTCGCAAGCCAGCTCGATGCGATGAAAACGCCGCAAACTACACGCTGGGCGCGCACGCTCGCACCGCTCACGCTTGCATTCGTCGAGCGTTTCGAGGCATTTTTGCCGAAGGCGACGTACCCCATCCGCGTGGGCACGCACTTCAACACGGCATTTGCGTTGACACTCGCGCTGGCATTCGCGCGGCAGACCGCCCGGGACGGGCTGGCGAGGTTAATCGAGCAAACCGCGCGGCGCTGGTATCAGAACGATGCCGGGTGCCAGGCCTGGGAGCCTTCAGGCGACGAGTTTCTCTCGCCAGCGCTGATGGAAGCCGTGCTGATGAGCCACGTGCTGCCCGCCGCCGAATTCGCCAGCTGGTTCGCCGCCTTTCTGCCGGATCTGGCCGCGCGCCAGCCAGGCACGCTCTTCACGCCAGCCACGGTCACGGATCGCACAGATGGAAAAATCGCGCACCTGGACGGCCTCAACCTGAGCCGCGCGTGGTGCCAGCGCACGCTCGCGCGCACGTTGTCGCCTGACGATGCGCGCGCAGCCGTATTGCGCGAAGCCGCGCAGACCCATCTGCAAAGCGCACTCGAACACGTCGCGGAAGATTACATGGGCGAGCACTGGCTCGCTTCTTTCGCGACGCTTGCGCTCGAAGCGTGAACGCCTGAGGGTTCGCTGCAGCGCAGCGCCGCATAGGCCGCATTCAGCGCGCGCGCCTGCACGACCAATCGCCGCACAGGCGTCATCGAATTGTTACTGGCGCTATCCTTGCTCACACGAACCCGCAAACCCATGTGGCCCAAAAGCGGGCATTCGCGGCACCCACGCGCCAGGCACTTGTAACAACTCGAAAAATCAGTGCAATCCACGTAATTGCATTGGTACGCGCGATGTCATAGCGTTCGATTATTAACGAGTGGACGCGTCCGCGTCCCAGGCATCCGTTCTGGAGAAAGTTGTGAACAGGTCAAAAGTGATCCTCGGGGCCATTGCGACCGCCATCGCGTGTGCGAGCGGCGCAGCCCATGCGGCGCGTTGGGCCGTCGGGGTGGGCGTCGGCGCGCCCTGGTACTACCCGGCGCCTTATTACTACGCACCGGGGCCGGTCATCGTCGCACCTCCTCCGGAACCGCCTACCTGGATCGAGCAAGGTCAGCCGCCATACAGTCCCGCCGATGAGGCGTATTCGCAGTATCAGCAAGGTCCGGCGGGCGCGGAAAACGATCCTGAAGCCGATAACAGCGACACCTGGTATTACTGCGACGCATCGCGGACCTACTACCCGTATGTGAAGCAGTGTGCGTCGGGCTGGCGTCCGGTTCCCGCCCAACCCGCTCCCGAGGACTAAACCTTCCAGACCGGATCGAGGTTCCAATGAAAACGACCTACCTCGCGCTACTCGTCACCGCAGGTCTCGTCAGCGCATGCTCCGTCGTCCCCACCGGGCCGAGCGTGATGGCGCTGCCGGGTGCGGGCAAGACCTTCGACCAGTTCCGCGCCGATGACGCGCAGTGCCGCGCGTTCGCCTTCCAGCAGGTGGGCGGCCAAACGACGAATCAGGCTGCGACCAATACCGCCGTGGGCAGCGCGGCGGTCGGCACGGCACTCGGCGCGGCAGCCGGCGCCGCGTTCGGCGGCGGCCGCGGTGCTGCGGTCGGCGCGGGCGCGGGGCTGCTGACGGGCAGCGCCGTCGGCATGGGCAACGTCCAGGGGTCCTCCTTCGACATCCAGCGCCGCTTCGACTACGCGTACCTGCAATGCATGTACGCGAGCGGCAACCGCATCCCGGTTCAGGGCCGCATGATGACGACGCCGATGCAGGGTACGCCGCGCTACATGCCGCCTCCGCCTCCGGGCGGGTGGTAATGAGAGACCGTCTGCTTCGCGACCGTGGCTGAAATGCCCGATCGCGAAGCGGCGTGCGCTGCGAGTGATCAGACTACCGGATCGAGCCCCCCGCATCCGCGGACGGCTGCCATGAAACGTCGCGCGCCGCGCCCGTCTGCAAATCGTACATCGTCACCTGCAACCGGCCGCGCTTGACTTCGGGCTTCAATCCGCCAGGCGGCACACGACCCTCGAGCAACGGCTGCAACACAGGAGCGAGCGATTTGAGTAGTTGCACAGACAACGCACTCGTGAACGTATAGCGCGCCGCATACGGCTCGTGCACCCACGCCGTGAGCGTGCCGTAGAACCGGTCGCCGATCACGAATACGAAGGTCGCGGTGCGGTTCACCTTGCGCGATTCGATGAGCCGCGCACCCCGCGCATACACGTTGAAGCGCTGATCGCCCGTGCCGGTCTTGCCGTACACCTCCAGCGTGCGCCCGTCCTTGAAGGTCATGCCGCCGGCAAGGCGCCGCGCCGTGCCGCCTGCCACCACCGACGTCAGCATCTCGTGCACCACCTGCGTGATCTCCGGCGAGATGAGCGGTTGAGGCTTCGAATCGCCGTGCACGAAGCGCGTTTCGTAAGGCGTGCCGCGCGCGAAGTCGAGCGACTCGAAGCTGTGCGTCGGCAGCTTCTGGCCGTCGCTCGCGATGAGGCCGATCAGGTTCGCAAGCGCCGCGGGCCGGTCGCCGGAAGCGCCAATCGCCGCGCCATACGAAGGCGTGATGTTCGCGAACGGGTAGCCGAGCGCGCGCCACGACTGGCCAATCGCATCGTAGGCGCGCAGTTCGATCATGTGGCGAATGCGCCGGTCCTGCGTCAAGTGGTATTTCGTTTTAAAGAGCCAGCGATACGTATAAAGGCGCACGTCCTTGCTGTCCTGCTGAATCTGGTCGAGCGTTGCTTCGGGATGTGCACGCAGATAATTCAGCAGCCACAGTTCAAGAGGATGCACGCCCGCGATATAACCGCGGTCGTTCAGATTGAAACGATCGATGGCGTATTTGTCGTATTCCTTCGCGAGATCCCCGTCGTCGAGCCACTGGAACTTCGTCCCCTTCAGTTGCGCGCGCATCTGGGCGTCGAACCACGTCTGCGAGCCGTCCGGCACCACGCTGCGCAGCACCGTCGCGATGCGCGCCGGACCTTTGCGCGTATGTTGCAACAGGATCGCCAGTTGATCGTCGGCGCTCTTGCCTTGATAGCGCGTGTAGAAGCGCTTCATATAGACCTGACTTTCGCCGTCGGCAAAGCGCGTGAGGTACGCGGTACGCACCTGCGGATTGTCGAGCCATTGCGCCGGCGGTCCCGAGGTCTGAATCATCTCGTAGCGAACGATATCGCGCATCAAACGCACGAACACGAGATTCACCGAATGCTGGAACGCGCGTTGCACCGTAAGGATCTGCGAGTTATCGTTCGAGTCGAAGTTGTTGAAGCTCTGCGCGCCGCCGCCGGTATAGAACGTTTCGCCCGGATTCGCCGAGTATTTGCGCTCGACCGCCGCTTCGAGCATCGAATGCAGCGAGCGATCATCCGTCTTCGACAAATAGTCGAGCGCCCAGCGCGTCAACACATCGGACGGATCGGGCTGGATCGCGCGCAGTTCCTTCGCGCTGAGCGCGCCGTACTGCGCATGCAGGTCGCTCACGATCTGCAGGTACGTAACGAGCGTGCGCAGCTTGGCCGTCGAGCCGAGATTCATGCGCGCACCGGAATTGATGTCGAACGGCTGGTTCACGCTGTCCGTCTGCACGCGCACAAGGTTTTCGCCGTTGCGCCGCTCGAAAAGCGTAAAGCTGTAGGCGATCTTCGACGGATCGTCGGCGGGCCTGAGCATTTCGAAGCCCACCAGCCCCGCTTTTTGCGCGCCATCCTTCGTCATCGCATCGGCGAGACGCTCGTTCACGGCCTGCTGCACGCTTTCGTCGAGCGTCGCGGTCGCGCTGACGTCGAGGCGGTCGAGATCGTAAAGCGTCTTCAGTCCGAGCGTCTGCATCAGTTGCGTGCGCAGCGACAGCACCGCCTTGCGCTCCAGATACGACGCGGCGACATGCTGCGGCTTCGTGCGGTCGAGCGTGAGCGTCGTGCCAAGCGCCGCGTCGCGCAGCGCGGGCGTGATGACGCCGCCGCTCGCGAGCAGGCGCAGATAACTATCGGTGAGCTTCGCGAGCGCGGGATTGTCGTGTACGAGGAAGTAAGACGGCGCGCGCTGCGCGATCAGCAGCGAGAGCACCTGGCGGAAGGCGAGCGCCTGCTCGGCGAGGGTCGCCGACGACACCGGTTCGCGCAGGATGGCATTGACTTCGCGGAAGTCGCGGCCGTACCACGCGGCGAGGCCGTCGCCGATGCCGTTCACTTCACCGATGCCCGCCTTCGCCGAAAGCGGCACGGAATTCAGATAGCGGACCAGGATGCGCTGACGCGCAGCCATGGTCTGCGGGCCGTCGAGATACGCGCGCACCGAAGCCGACGCGATCTGCCGCAGCTTTTCGGGCGGCGTCGCGGTGCGGCCGCCATCCGAATGGCGGAATTTCTCGATCTGCGTGGCGAGCGTGCTGCCGCCCGGCGTCTGCTGATGCCGGTTCAGAAGGCGTGCGCCCTGATCGACGAGCGCGCGGCTAAAACGGCCCCAATCGATGGCCGGATTGCGATTCGGCTGATCTTCGGCGAGCAGGTATTTGTCTTCGATAAAGAGCAGCGAGTCGCGCACGAGCGGCGGCACGGCATTGAAATTCTCGTAGGCGCGCTGCGGATAGCGCGTATGAAACAGCAGCGTGCCGTCGGTGTCGCGCAGCATGAAGCCGGCCTGATCCTTTTCTTCATACGGCACGAAGAGCCCTTCGTCCGCCAGCGCCATCATGCGCTCCGAATCGCGCGCCTGGGCGGCAACGGCAAAGCCGCGCGCCGTGAGCCGCCGCTCGAACGCGGGCAGCTCCGCGTAGCCGAGCCGCACGTCGTAAGGCCCATTCGTCGTGGGAAAACGGATGTTGTGGCTTGGGCCGCTTTCGACGGCGAAGCCGATGTCGCGCGTGAGTTCGGAAAGATAGTGCGCCTGCAGGCGTGACGTGTCGATTTCGATCTGCACGATGCGCGCGATGATGACGATCGCGGCAAGCAACGTGACGACGAAGCCCCACTTGACCCACCGCCAAAGTGAGGCCACACCCACACCGAAGGTGCGAAATGGAAAGCGGATCGACGGGCGGTTCATGCGTAGTCTCCCTGACGTCTCGCCAGATCACGGAACGGCACCTGTTTTATAGTCTATCTCGCTATGTCGGAACGCGTACGGCGTTATGTTGGCGTCCACTCCGACAGTCGCAACCCCGCAACAGTCATGCCCGTGCCGCCCGCGCGGCCCCCGGACACGTCACGATGCCGACATAATGTATGGCCGCCGTATAGCCCGCCGCGCCCCCGAGCGGGCCACGCCGCGCGCCGCCCCACAGGAGAAACATGAAGTATTCCGCCCTGCCGCTTGTCTTCACGCTCACGCTCGGCGCGTGCGCCTGGTTCCAGAGCAACCCGGATTCGGGCCAGCCGGTGATCGACACGACAACCCACCGGTCGGTCCACGACGTGATCGAGTGCCTGACGGCCCAGGCGGGACAGCACGGCGCGAGTTTTCGCACGCGTGCGCTACCGCAGGGCGAAATGCTCGAATTCGGTGACTCGAACGTCATCAAGGTGCGCGCCGACCAGGGCGTCACCACCTACCGCTTCTACGCGGGTAAACGCCACGCGTCGAATCTCTGGATCGAGGGCGCGAGCAAGATCTGCGCGCCCTGATCCGGCATCGGCAGATACCCTGGGCGGAATACGATTTACATACTTTTACGGACGTAACGCCGTGTAGCATCGCGACACATTTTGGCTGCCGGTTTTAAGAATCGTTTAAGTCTTGGCCAGCATCATCGGCCGGACCAAATAACACCCAGCAGGAGGAACGCGTGAAGAGTTCTGATCCGATGACCCAGGAACGATTCAATCCGCAGCAGGCGGCCGTGAAGCCGGCGAAGCGCACGATCCTGCGACGGCTGCTGAGCCATCACGAACTCGCAACCCTGTTGCTGCTGCTGCACGCGCCCATCGACGCATCCGCCAAACCCGAGATTCCGATGCTCCAGGAAGCCGGCCTCGTCGAGCAGGTGCCGTGCAGCGCTTCGGGCGCGGCGAAAATCCGGCTCACGTCGGCGGGCAACGCCGTGCTCCAGGGGCTCGGGCTCGCACGCTGACGCCAGCGCAAACCCGCGCGAACGGAAGAAAAACCGGCGGTGCGCGTTAAGCGCACCGCCGGTTTTTTTGCGCTGCTGAAATGGACGCGTGCGTCAGGCTGCGCCGGATTCGTCCACGCCCGCATCGTGCGCGAGGCCCATCAGCCGATAGCCGGTCCGATAGACGGGCTCCAACTGGAAGCCGTTCGGTTCGTCGATATCCAGCAGCACGCGCAGCCGCGATACGTGGCTGTCGATCGTGCGCGTGGGCGTACACAAGTCGCGTCCCCACACCATCGTGTAGATATGGCGACGCGACAGCACCCGCCCGACGTTCGCGAAGAAGAGCAACGCGAGCTGATACTGCGTGCTCGAAAGCGCAACCGGCTTGCCGCGAACGAAGACCATCTGGCAACGCGTGTCGAACCGGTATGGGCCGACCAGGAGTGTGATGTCGTCGTAGCGTTCCGGAAACACACGCCGCAGCAGTGCGTTGACGCGCGCGGAGAACACCAGCGGACACACCGGCAGGCTCACGTAGTCGTCGGCGCCCATGGCGAACGCGCGCACGATGCTGTCCTCCGAAGTGTCCTCCGACGCGAACAGGACGGGTATCTGGCTACCGCCCGGGACACGCGCCGTCTTGAGCACCGCCTTGCGCACCGCAGGGGCCGAGAGCCGCGTGCCTTGCCAGTCGAGCACCAGCATGTCGAGCGTCGATGCAGCAAGCGCTTTGGAAAGAACAGGCCAGTCGCTGAACGGCACACATGTGTGCCCGCACTGAGCGAGCGCACACGCGATTTGTCCGCGTTGCGTCTCGTTACGATGAAGGACCGCGATACGCATTTAGACCGCCTGTTCGATAAGGTGATTAATCGATCGCATTCTGTGGATAACCGGGTCATTCGGCTATGAGAGCAATCCGATTTCGTGAGGCGGGTTTACCACGGTCTCGCGCCTGCGGGATTGAGCGCTCCGCAACGCCATTGCATGCGTTGCACGCGCTGTACGGCGTCTGACTTTGTGTCTGTTAAAGCGACGCTTCCTGAATCGTCCCGGTGGCGATTGCGCGTTCGATCAGCACACGATGCGTGCCGTCCTCGGCAAGGCTCGCACAGAACTGCTCCGTCTTGCCGCCTACATTGAAATCGAAGTTCTGTATCAAGGCATGCTCCCTTTCCACCCGGCGAATTCCGGCTTTAAACGCGCTGGGTTTAAATGCGCTGGCCTTAACCGCGCCTGGCTTTAACCGCGCCGCCCGCCGTGCGTCTCACGCATTGCGTCGATGGAGGCTCGCCCCGCGCCGGTCACCATCAGCAGCAGGAAACCGCCTGCAATCGCAATGTTCTTCCAGAAGTGAACGACCGCGTCCTGCTGCTGCACGGCGTCGGTGATGTTCCAGAAATCGTGGCCGAAAACCGCCGTGACGATGGTGTACACGGCCAGCAGAAAACCCACTGCACGCGTGCGCACGCCGATCACGAGCGCGATGCCGCCGAGCAGTTCGACCGCGACTGCAACCGGCGCGGCGATCGGCGCGTAAGGAACCCCCTTCGTGTGCAGATAGCCCATGAAGCCCGCGTAACCGAGCAGCTTCATCGCGCCGCCCCACAGGAACAGGACAGCAAGCGCAATGCGGGCGATGAAGATGACCAGGGATTCAGCGGTTCGCGTCACGGTGTGCTCCGGTATGCAATGACGGAATGGCCACGCAGCCCGCGCACAGTTCCCGCGACGACACGCGCCAGCCACCGTCGCATAGCGACGGGAGCACAGCAGGCTTTGAAGCCATTGCCATCAGAATTGATTCGGATTACCTGGTATATGGCGCACGGCTCCGCGCCGTTTGACCGCTTCCCGACCTTTGAAGCACTGCACGCCGCACGTGGCTCGCGCCATCTACGCGCGCGGCACGCGATACGGGTTCCCGCTGAATGGGCCAGTGCTGGCACGCTCAATGCTTGTGATGCAGGCCGTGGCCGCGATGGGCATCGAGCCAGCGCGCGAGGCGCGCTTCAAGAATGCCCCGGCTGCGACGCGACACTGCCCACATCGCCGCGCACACCGCCAGCATCACGGCTGGACCCAGAAGATAAGCAGCTACGGTTTCCCTCATGGCACTCTCCTCGCCACGCCGCCGAACTTTGACATTTCATTTTAGGTGATCGCACGTTGGCGGATAAAGCTCGCACCTCCTCTTCCGGTCAACGTTTGCGCGTGTATTCCGCAGGCCGCGATACCCGGCAGGCCGGGCCACACGCGCCGCACTTCTTTCATCTGTGGTGCATCGGGTGCATCTTACTCGCGTCGCCTGCGACGATGCGTCACAGCGTGAAACGTGGTTCGTAACAGTGAACGTCACACACACTGTGTAATCTCGCATGACACCAGTCGGCGAATGCGGCGCGCTCTGAAGTTGTATCAAAAGCACGAACATTTGTTACATTTAAATCTTCCGATGTATTAATGTTGCATTACGCATTTTTTACTTGCGCTGTTAATACTCGAAAACGCCTGGTTGTCTTATCTCGCCAACACTTCTCACGCTGAGAGTTGCATCCGCAGCGAAATATCCCCTGTAAACCATATCTGACAGGCATCTCCGCCACACGAACGTTTAGCGCGTATCGTCGCAACGTTGTCATACAAGCAAACGTAAATATCAGAAAAACTTACCGAAATCATTGTTCGCGAACAATGATTTTTTTGTGACAGGGATTGATTTCCGAGATACCACCTCATACAATTCCGGCTAAGGTGTTACGAGTTGTAACATCTTGTATCAATTAGCCAGGCCCCGCCGGGAAACAAAAAAAGAGCGACGGTCGGCACACATAGACCAGAAAGCACAACGACGGCACAAGCCGTGGCGTTAATGATTCGGGGCTTCGGAAACTGAGAAATGGACCGCAGCAGCGAGACGCTGGATTCTATCCGCGAGATTAATTTGTCGTACCTGATGCTTGCGCAGCGCATGCTGCGCGAGGACAGGCCAGTCGGTATGTTCCGGCTGGGTCTGTCGTCGGAACTGGCCGAACTGCTCGCCGGGCTGTCGCTCGCGCAGATCGTCAGGCTGGCTGCTTCCGACCAGCTCCTTTGCCTTTTCCGCTTCGACGATCACTCGATGTTGTCCGCGCTTACGCAGACGGCAAAGCATGCGGACGTGGCAACCACTCACGCGGCCATCCTGCTTGCAGGACAGCCGGCTGGGCAATTCGCCTGAGGAGCACGTCCATGACGCGGCGCAGCCTCACCGAAGACGCTCAGGAGGTATTTCGCGCAATCGCGCTGATCGAACTGGGCGCGCGAATGCAAGTGCTCGAAAGCGAGTTGAGCCTCTCGCGCGACCGTATGATCCGCCTCTATCGCGAGATCCGCGGCGTGTCGCCGCCGAAAGGAATGCTGCCGTTTTCGGCCGACTGGTACATGACGTGGCTGGCGAACATCCACGCTTCGCTGTTCTACAACACGTACCTTTTCCTCAAGAACGAAGCGCGTTGCTCGCATCTCGACGCGCTCACCAAGGGGTTCCGTCTGTATCTGGAACACTGCCGCCACAGCGGGACCGAGCCCGTGCTCGATCTCACGCGTGCGTGGACCCTGGTGCGGTTTTTCGATGCCGATATTCTGCAGTTGACGCCTTGCTGCCGTTGCGGCGGCAAATTCGTCGCGCACCGTCACGACCTTCAGCATAACGTCGTGTGCGGCGCATGCCAGCCGCCTTCGCGCGCGGGCAAGACGAAAAAGGCGGCTGCGGCGCGACGGGGCGCCACGCAGACCGAAAGCGACCACCCGGTTACATCGGGCGGCATCGCCGAGGCTGCTTGAGCGAGGAAACAAGATCCGGGCCCACCCGGACACAGGACCAAAACAAGACCAAGACGCGAAGCCGTCCGGTGCGTTCTACGCACCGGACGGCAAAGCGCTTTTTTCTTTTTCTCTTCCCTTTTCTTTTCCCGTATTCCTCCCGGCTGCGCGTGACGAACTCAGCGTAACGCGAGCGGTGCAGGCGCCGAAGCGCCGCCATCGCGCTGCGGATCGTCAGCCTTCATCCCATCCCAGCCGCCGCCCAGCGCACGAATCAGATTGACTGTCGCGACAGCCTGCGAACCCTGTAGCCGGCTCGCCTGCAATTGCGCGACCAGCACCGAACGTTCGCTGTCGATCACGTTCAGATAGCTCACCTCGCCTTCTTCGTACTGCGTGCGCGAGAGGTGCGCCGAGCGCTGCGACGCATCGACGGCATTGTCCTGCTCGCGAATCTGGTCTCTGAGCAAGCGCAGATCGGAGAGGTTGTCCTCGACTTCGCGGAACGCCACGAGCACTTGCTGGCGATACTGCGCCACATCCTCGTCGTATTTCGCGCGCGACTGCGCGAGATTCGCACGACGACGGCCGCCGTCGAAAAGCGGCACCGTGAGCGCCGTGCCCGCGAACGGCCCGAGCAGGAACGCGCGACTCGACCACATGAAGAGATCGCCGAGCGACGCCGACTCGAAGCCGAACGCGCCTGTGATATCGAGTTTCGGGAAGAACGCCGACTTCGCGAGGCCCACGCGCGCGTTCGCGGCAGCCATCGCACGCTCCGCAGCCGCGATATCGGGGCGGCGTTCGAGCAGCGTCGAAGGCAGACCTGGCGGCACCTGCGCGGCAACAGGCGCAAGCGGCGTCTCGGGGAACGAGAAGTCCGCCGGCGCCTTGCCGAGCAGGATCGCGAGACCGTGTTCCGACGCTGCGCGCTGACGCGCGACACCGACTGCATCGGCACGTGCGCTCGCGAGTTCGTTGCGCGCCTGCGCGACATCGAGTTCGCTGATATCGCCTTCCTTGAACCGGCGTTCGACGAGCTTGAGCGCATCTTCACGCAGCGCCACGGTGCGGCGATACAGATCGACATTCGAGTCGAACTGGCGCAACTGGAAATAATTCTGCGCGACGTCGGCCTGCAACGTCAGTTGCACCGAGCGAAACAGCGCCTCGCTCTGCTGCGCATCGGCACGCGCAGCGTTGACGTTCGAACTCACGCGGCCAAACAGATCCGCCTCGTACGACGCCGTTCCTTGCGCGCGCCAGAGCGTTTGCGTCGGCACGCTGGTGTTCTGCGGCAGAGACTGCGAAGCGGGTGAAAGATGCTCGTAAGTCGGCCCGAATCCCGCATCGAATGAAGGGAACCACGACGCGCGCGCCGCCCGCGTCACCGCACGCGCCTGCTGCACGCGCGCTGCAGCCGCCTTCAGATCCTGGTTCGCGGCCTGCGCCTGTTGTTCGAGCGCGTCCAGCGTCGGATCACCGAAAACCGTCCACCACTGGCCGCGATGCGCGTCGTCGGCCGGTTGCGCAGGCGTCCAGGCGCCGACATCGTGCGGACCCGCGGGCGTCCGCTGGGCTTCCTTGAATGCAGCCGGAACGGCTGCATCGGGCACGCGATACGTCGGCTCGACCGAGCATGCCGCGAGCCACGCAAAGAGCGCGACGGACGCTGCGATCCGCGTGATGCGCCCCCACGCAACGCTATTTCCCGGCAAGCGGTCTTCAACGGAATAGTGAGTCATGTTTTTCTTCTCCTCAGGCATCGATCGTCGGCAGCGCCGTACGCGCACTGTCCTTCTGCGCAACGTGGATCTTGCCGCCCGCAATCGTGCGCAACACGACATAGAACACCGGCGTCAGCAAGAGACCGAACGCCGTCACACCGAGCATGCCGAAGAACACCGCAATACCCATCGCATGACGCATCTCGGAACCGGCGCCTGTCGATAGCACGAGCGGCACGACGCCCATGATGAATGCAATCGACGTCATCAGAATCGGCCGCAGACGCAACCGGCTCGCCTCGATGGCCGCCGAGAACGGCGTGTGGCCGTCGTGTTCGAGTTCACGCGCGAATTCGACAATCAGGATGGCATTCTTCGAAGCCAGTCCCACCAGCACCATCAGGCCGATCTGCGTGAAGATGTTGTTGTCGCCCCGCGTGAGCCACACGCCGGTTAGCGCGCACAGCACGCTCATCGGCACGATCAGGATCACCGCGAGCGGCAGCGTCAGGCTCTCGTAGAGCGCGGCCAGCACGAGAAACACGAGCAACACGCTGAGCGGAAACACCCAGATGCCCGCATTGCCCGCGAGAATCTGCTGGTACGTGAGATCGGTCCATTCGAACTTCACGCCGCGCGGCAAGACCTCGGCCGCGATGCGTTCCGCCGCTGCCTGCGCTTCGCCCGACGAATAACCGGGAGCCGGGCCACCGTTGATGTCGGCGGCGGTGTAGCCGTTGTAGCGCACCACCATCTCAGGACCGTAAGTGGGCGTCACCGTCACGAGCGACGATAGCGGCACCATTTCGCCCGCGGCGTTGCGCGTCTTCAGCTGCAGGATGTCGTCGGCCTGCTGGCGAAACGGCGCATCCGCCTGCACGCGCACCTGGTACACGCGGCCAAAGCGATTGAAGTCGTTCACGTAGAGCGAGCCCAGATAAATCTGCATCGTGTTGAATACGTCCGTCACGGGTACGCCAAGCTGCTTCGCCTTCGTGCGGTCCAGATCGACGTTCAGTTGCGGCACGTTGATCTGATAGCTCGAAAACGTCGGCCCGAGTTCGGGCGTCGCCGCCGCGCGCTTCATGAAGTCCTGCGTCGCGCGATCGAGCGCCGCGTAACCCAATGCGCCGTGGTCTTCCAGCTGCATCTTGAAGCCGCCGAGCGTGCCGAGACCGAGAACCGGCGGCGGCGGAAAGACGGCAACGAACGAGTCCTTGATCTGCGCGTACTGCTGGTTCAGCGCACCCGCAATCGCCCCGGCAGAAAGCGCCTTGCCGCCGCGCTCCTTGAACGGCTTGAGCGCGACGAACAAGACGCCCGCGCTCGAACTGTTCGTGAAGCCGTTGACCGAAAGACCCGGGAACGCCACCGCGCTTTCGACGCCAGGCTGCTTCAACGCAATCGCACTCATGTCGCGGATCACGTTTTCGGTGCGGTCGAGCGACGCGCCGTTCGGCAGTTGCGCGAATGCGATCAGATACTCCTTGTCCTGCGCGGGAACGAAACCGCCAGGCACGATGCGCGCCATCAGAACCGTTGCGCCAATCAACACGGCGTAGATCATCAGCATGGCGCCCTTGTGGTGCAGCACACCGTGCACGCCGCGCCCATACGCCTCCGAGCCGCGATGAAACACCTTGTTGAACCAGCGGAAGAAACCGCCGAGCACGCGATTCATCGCACGCGTGAGCCAGTCTTCCTTCGCGCCGTGACCGCGCAGCAGCAGCGCGGCAAGCGCGGGCGAAAGCGTCAGGGAATTGAAGGCCGAGATCACCGTCGAGATGGCGATGGTCATGGCGAACTGCTTGTAGAACTGCCCGGTGAGACCGCTCATGAACGCGAGCGGCACGAACACGGCAACGAGCGTGAGCGCGATGGCGATGATCGGCCCGCTCACTTCCTGCATGGCCTTGTAGGTCGCGTCGCGCGCGGAGAGGCCGCTCGCGATGTTGCGCTCGACGTTCTCCACCACAACGATCGCATCGTCCACGACGATCCCGATGGCGAGCACCATGCCGAAAAGCGATAGCGCGTTGATCGAGAAGCCGAAAGCGAGCAACAGCGAGAACGTTCCGACAATCGATACAGGCACGGCAATCAACGGAATGATCGACGCGCGCCACGTCTGCAGGAACACGATCACCACGATCACGACCAGCACGATCGCTTCGAGCAGCGTATGCACGACCGCTTCGATGCTCGCACGCACGAACTGCGTCGGGTCATAGACGATGCGGTAGTCCACGCCGGCAGGAAAGTCCTGCTTGAGTTCCTTCATCGCCGCGCGCACCTGGTCGGAAATCGCGAGCGAGTTCGCGCCCGGCGCCTGGTTGATCGCAAGCGCGACGGCGGGCTTGTTGTCGAGCAGGGACCGCAGGCCGTATTCCGATGCGGCGAGTTCGATGCGCGCGATATCGCGCAGGTACGTCACGCCGCCATCGGGATTCGTCTTGACGATGATGTTGCCGAATTCGCCCTCGGTGCGCAGGCGCCCGCGTGCATTCACGTTCAGTTGCAGCGGCGTGCCCGGCACGCTCGGCGATGCGCCGATCACACCCGCGGCCACCTGCACGTTCTGCTCGCGGATGGCGTTGACGACATCGCTGGCCGTGAGATTGCGCTGCGCGACCTTCTGCGGATCGAGCCAGATACGCATGGCATAGTCGCCCGAACCCCACAACTGCACTTCGCCCACGCCCTGGATGCGCGCGAGGCGGTCCTTCACGTTGAGCAACGCGTAGTTGCGCAGATACGTCATGTCGTACGCGTTGTTCGGCGAGATCAGGTGCACGACCATCGTGAGCGTCGGCGAGCTTTTGATCGTCGTGACGCCGAGACGCTGCACGTCCTCCGGCAAACGCGGCAGCGCCTGGTTGACGCGGTTCTGCACGAGCTGCGTGGCCTTGTCGGGATCGGTTCCCAGACGGAACGTGACCGTGAGCGTGAGATTGCCGTCGCTGTTCGCCTGCGATTGCATGTACAACATGTTCTCGACGCCGTTGATCTGCTCTTCGAGCGGCGCAGCCACGGTTTCGGCAATTACCTTCGGGTTCGCGCCCGGATATTGCGCATGCACGACCACCGACGGCGGCACGACCTCGGGGTATTCGGAGATCGGCAACTGGAACAGTGCGATCACACCGGCCAGCAGGATCACCACGGACAGCACGCCCGCGAAGATCGGCCGGTCGATGAAGAATTTCGATATGTTCATGGGTTGCTCGTTAAGTTATCGCTTAGTTCCACTAATCGGCGCAGAGGAAAGCACATACGACGCCAGGACGCATGCCTCAGGAGGTCTTGCTGTCCTTCGTCCGGGCCGGTGTTTGCGCTGGCGTCTGCGCGGGCGTTTCTTTCTCAGCGGTCGCAACAGGCTGTGCGGGCTTCGCGGCGGAAGCGGCCTGCAAAGCACCCGGCGAAGCGGCCTGTGAAGCGGCCTGTGAAGCGCCCTGCGAAGCGGCGGCAAGCGGATCGGCGTCGTGCGTCCTGGCAAGCGACGAGGCGGCGTCGCCTTCGGGATCGCCATTCATCGGCACCGTGTGCGCGCGCACGGCCACGCCGGGACGCACACGCTGCGCGCCGTTCACCACGATGCGCTCGCCCTGCTGCAGACCGCCCACGATCACGCGCAAATTGCCCTGCTGTCCGCCGATCTGCACGGAGCGATACGTCACGTGGTCGCTCTTGTCGAGCACGTAGACGAACTTCTTGTCCTGGTCGGTGCCGATAGCGGTGTCGTCCACGAGCAGCGCCGGATGCGGGGCGCTGCCGCTCACCTTGATGCGCGCGTAGAGGCCCGGCACGAGCGTGCCGTCTGCGTTGTCGAAGCGCGCGCGCACGCGGATCGTGCCCGACGACGTGTTGAGCCGGTTGTCCACCGATTCGATCGCGCCCTTGCGCGAATAGCCCGATTCATTCGCGAGCCCAAGCTCCACCGGCATAGCCGAACCGTCCTTCATGCGGCTGATGTAGTCGAGGTAGGTCTGCTCGTCGGCGTCGAACCCGGCGTAAATCGGCGAAACCGAAACCAGCGTGGTCAGGGGCGTCGCGCCCGCGCCCGCCGACACCACGTTGCCCACGGTAATCTCCGCACGCGACACGCGCCCCGACACGGGCGCGACGATGCGCGTGTAGCCCAGGTTGATCTGCGCCGCTTCGAGCGCGGCCTGCGCGGCCTTCAGGTTCGCGCTCGCTTCGCGGGCGGCGTTCTGCTTTTCGTCATAGTCGCGCTTCGCGATGGCGTTGTCGGCGATCAAACGCTGCGCGCGTTCCCAGTCGCTCTGTGCGTAGCCCGTGCGCGCCTGTGCGGCGGCGAGCTGCGCAGCGGCCTGATCGACGGCCGCCTGATACGGACGCGGGTCGATCACGAACAGCGTATCGCCCTTCTTGACGAGCGCGCCGTCGCGGAAATTCACGGAAACGATCGTGCCCGAAACCTGCGGCCGGATATCGACTTTCTCGACGGCCTCCAGGCGGCCCGAGTAGCTCTGCCAGTCCGTGACGGTGCGCTGGATCACGGCGGCGACGTCCACTTCGGGCGCGCCTGGCGCTTCGGCGGCGGCGGCCGGTTGGGTTTCGAGGCGCATGGCAACGAGCGCGCCGAACCCTGCAACCACAACGACGGCCAGCGCCGCCATTGCGATACGCGTACGGGAAAACGATTTGAGTGACATGTCCGGCTCCACGAGAGTTGATTGAATGTTCTTTATCGTTTTGCACACGCCTCGAAGCAGCACTTGAAGAAGCGCACGGCTTCGCTGAGCGCGGCTTCGTACGCGACAAGCTGCGCGTGCGAGATGCTCGGATAGCGCACGACATTCGTGCGCACACCTGCCTCGATCAGGCGGCTCGCGTACTTTTCGGCCTCGATATGCAGTACGTCGTTTTGTGCGGTGACGATCAGCGTCGGCGGCAAACCCGCCAGCCGCGACGATTCGAGCGGCGCCGCGTACGGATGCATGCGCTGCGCCGCCTCGGGCAGATAGGCCCGATAGCACGCGGCGCATTCGCCTGCGGTGATGTCCGAACCGAGGCGGTGTTCGTCGCCGAGGCGTGTGAGGCTCGGATCGAGCATCGGCGCAAAGAGCGCCTGTGCGACGAGCTGCACGTCGCCGCGATCACGTCCGATGAATGCGAGCCCATTCGCAATCTGTCCGCCCGCGTCGTGACCGGCTGCCATCAAGCGCTTCGGGTTGCCGCCGAACGCGCGGGCGCGCGTGATGATCCACTGCGCGGCGCGATGCGCGTCTTCGGGCGCGGCCGGAAACGGAAACCGGGGCGCGAGCGAATAGTCGACTGAAACGACGAGCGCGGGCAGGTGCGAGGCGAAATAGCGCGACGCTTCGCTGCCGTCGTCGATCGTGCCGCGCACGAAACCGCCGCCGTGAAAATAAAGCAGAATCGGCAGCCCGCTCGCACCGGCTGGCCGGTAAAGACGCAAGCCGATTTTCTGCGCGTAGCCATCGATTTCGACGTCCGTCACCAGCAGGCCGTCCGTTGCCGCCGCCGCTGTTTCCACACCCGCCGCACCCGCCACACCCGCCGAAATCACGCCTGAACCCGCGGGCGCAGCCGGGCGAGGCGCGCCGGACGCCGGGTCTTTCTGAAGCGTGTCCCCGGCGCAGGCCGGCGAAGTCGAAGGCTTGAATGCATCCATGTCGAAACGGCGCAGTGCGCGAGATTAGATTCGAATGGTGCGCATTGTGAATTCGGCAAACATGCAAATAAATGCCTATAATCCGGCAACACAATTCGGCGCACCCGAACAATCTGTCGCTCCTTTTACGCGCGGCTCAGCCGAATTCTTACGGAGAATGGCAATGGACCGCCTGCAAGCCATGCAAGTGTTCACGCGAGTCGTCGACACCAACAGCTTTACGCGTGCAGCCGAAACGCTCGACATGCCGCGCGCTTCGGTCACGACGATCATTCAGAATCTCGAAGCATTTCTCGGCGTGCGCCTCATGCATCGCACGACGCGCCGCCTGTCACTCACGCCCGACGGCGCCGCGTATTACGAGCGCTGCGTGCGCATCCTCGCGGACGTCGAAGAAACCGAGATGACGTTCCAGGACCGCAATCGCAAGCCGCACGGCAAGCTGCGCATCGACATGCCGGGGTCGATCGGCCGGGCAATCGTGATCCCGTCGCTGTGCGAATTTCACACGCGCTACCCGGATATCGATTTGCAGCTCGGACTTACCGACCGGCCTGTGGATCTCTTGCAGGAAGGCGTCGATTGCGTCGTGCGCGTCGGCGCGCTGCAGGATTCGTCGCTCGTGGCGCGCCGCATCGGCCTTTTCGAAGGCGTCTCCTGCGCGTCGCCCGCCTATCTCGAGCGGCACGGCACGCCGCAGACGCTCGAAGACCTCAGAAACCACCGCGCCGTGAACTACTTTTCGAACCGCACCGGGCGCGTGATCGACTGGGCCTTCCTCGTCGGCGGCAAGGAAGTGGAAATCAAGCTCAGCAGCATCGTTTCGGTGAACGACGCCGATGCCTACGTCACCTGCGGCGTCGAAGGCTTCGGTCTGATCCAGCCCGCCCGCTACCAGGTGCTGCCGTATCTGAAATCGGGCGAACTCGTCGAAGTGCTGCCCGACTTCAAGCCGCTGCCCATGCCGATCTCGGCGGTCTATCCGCACAGCCGGCATCTGTCGCCGAAAGTGCGCGTGTTCGTCGACTGGATCGCCGAGGTGTTCGACCGCTGCCCGCTCTTGAGCGGACGCGCGTCGCTCGACAAAACCTGCACGATGCGCACGCTCGAAGAGCGCGAATCGGGCGCGGCCCTCGAAACGCCGGTCGTTACCGAGTGGGTCGCCTGATGCATGGCGCGCGCGCCGCACGGGGCTGATACGGCTGATACGCCGGCGCGCGCGCAACTGCGGAGCGCAACGACAAAGCGGATTGTTCCGGAATTTCAACAATTCAATTCACGACCCGCGCGTTGATCCCCGGCGCGCGCGCGCCTATAGTCCTCGTGTCGCTACGCGGCGTTCGCGTCCAGCCGGTTCATGGCCATGACGCTTCCCCACGGCCGTCATTCCGGATGACGAATCATCGAGGATGCAACATGAATTTCGTAGACCCTTCCGAACTCGATCAATGGGACAGGACAACTCCCGTCTGGACGCCGTTCCGGCATTGATCGCAAGACGCAAAAAGCCCGGCAATCACGTGATTACCGGGCTTTAAATCGACCCTCAGCCGCACCCGCAGTTACGCTCGGCGAGCCACGAAATCCGGCTCGAAAAACACCCAGCGCACTTGCGGGAATTTCGCCTGAAGGTCCGCTTCGATCACGTTGATCGCGGCAACCATCGCGCGGCTTTCGGCGTAATCGATCATCTCGGCCTGCACGGCCACGACGATCTCTTTACCCCATTGCAGCGTGATCAGATTGATGATGCCGCGGATCTCGCTGCGCGCGCGCAGGAACGCTTCTATTTCGCCGCGTATCTCGGGGCTCGCCGATTCGCCGACGATCATCGACTTCACCTCACGGGCAATCAGCCCCGCGATCGTCATCAGCAGCAGCCCGACGCCGATCGAGCCTAACGCATCCCATACCGGATTGCCGGTAACGACGGTCAGCAGCACGGCTGCGAACGCGATGGCAAGGCCGGCCAGCGCCGCGATGTCCTCGCCGGCCACGACGAGCAGATCCGATTCGCGCGTCTCGCGAAACCACCGCCACAGCGACTTCGTCGGCGCGCCCGCGCGGATCGCCCGCAGCGCGCCGATGAGCGAGAGCGTCTCCAGCACCACCGAAATGCCGAGCACGGCAATCGCCACATAGACATGCTGCAGCGGTTCGCGCGCGATCAACCGGTGAATGCCCTCGTACACCGAAAATGCGCCGCCCACGAAAAACAGCAGCAGCGCCACGAGCAGCGAATAGAAATTGATCGCGCGGCCCGAACCCATCGGGTGGAGCGGCGAAGGCGGCTTACGCGACTGGCGCAGACCGAACAGCAGCAACAGTTGATTGCCGCAGTCGGCGCTCGAATGGATCGCCTCGGCGAACATCGCGCCGGAGCCGGTGAGCGCCGACGCCGCGAACTTGATGACCGCGATGCCGGCGTTCGCCGCGAGTGCATAAACAATGGCTTTCGACGACTCCGCGCTCATGCGACCTCGACGCGCGCCGGGCCCGCGTCCAGTTCACCGATGATGCGGGCATCGGCAAAGCCGTCCGCATGCATGATCGCGAGCACGTCGGCGACACAGTCGGGCGCGCAGGCGATCAACAAGCCGCCCGACGTTTGCGGATCGGTGAGCAGCGCCTGCGCGACGACCGGCAGGTCGGCGCCAAGCTTCACACCGTCGCCGTACGAGGCCCAGTTGCGGCCCGATGCGCCCGTCAACACGCCGTCCGCCGCCAGCGCCTCGACGCCGGGCAAGAACGGCAGGTCCGCGTAGCGCACGCGCGCGGTCAACCCCGCGCCGCGCGCGATTTCGAGCGTGTGGCCAAGCAGGCCGAAGCCGGTCACGTCGGTCATCGCGTGCACGCCGTCGAAGGCGGCGAGCTTCGCGCCCGGCGTGTTGAGCTTCGTGGCGGCGGCGATCATCGCCTGGTATCCGGCAGCGTCGAGTCGTTCCTTCTTGAGCGCCGCCGAAAGCACGCCCACGCCGAGCGGCTTGCCGAGCACGAGCACGTCGCCCGCGCGCGCCGATGCGTTGCGCTTCACGCGGTCCGGATGCACGACGCCGATTGCGGCGAGCCCGTAAATCGGCTCGACCGAGTCGATCGAATGGCCGCCCGCGACCGGAATGCCCGCCGCCGCACAGACATCCTCGCCGCCGCGCAGCACTGCGGCAATCACGTCGTGCGGCAGCACGTTGATCGGCATGCCGACGAGCGCGAGCGCGAGGAGCGGCTTGCCGCCCATCGCGTAGATGTCCGAAAGCGCGTTCGTGGCGGCGATGCGGCCGAAGTCGTAAGGATCGTCGACGATCGGCATGAAGAAGTCGGTGGTCGCGACAATCGCCTGCTCGTCGTTGAGCTTGTAGACGGCGGCATCGTCGGCGGTTTCGGTGCCGACCAGCAGATTCGGAAAGGCTGCGGTAATCGGCGTGCTGCGCGCGAGCAGCGCGGAAAGCACGCCGGGGGCGATCTTGCAGCCGCAGCCGCCGCCGTGCGAAAGGCTGGTGAGACGCGGAGCGGCAGAAGGAGCAACGATTGGATCGGTCATGATGGGCGCGAGGCGAAATAGTTCGAGCCGATATTATGGCCAGTTCCGGCAGCCGCTGCACGCGTGCCCGCCATCTACCCATTCAACATGACGCGGGCATGTAGACACCATGTCGGCGCCATGACCGCACCATCGCGGCTCAGCCAATCAGAATTCCCCCGCGCGTATTCGACATCCGTGTCCAGCCAGTGCACAACCGCGTCTTCATTCTTCACTTACATGATTTCTTGCACAACTTTCTTGCACAACGATTGACGCCGCATCCTTCGATCAGCCTTGATTTACGTCATTCGGAATCAAAACGTGATCCCGGCATGTATCGAAACAAGCAGCGGCGCAAGCAGGACGAATTGTCGTAAGCCCGTGAAATGTGCCTGAAAAACAGTGCTTTTCTGTTATGTAGCGATCACAAGCCAGGGTTCATCAGCTTGGCAGGCAACAGCACATGCACTAGTCTTTCTGGAGTCCGCTGTTGGTCTCGCAAACAACGGAACGCCCGATAAAAAGCTTCCCAAAGTGCAGCACGGCAGTTTCGATCAACGCACAGTCCTGTCTCGCTGATGCGTCGTCTTGCTGATGTCTGCGCCCAAGCCGACGCGTCCACCCTTCATCGCACCGCAGGCCGGCGCGGGGTGGAAATCGTCGGAGACCGGCGTCGCCCGGCTTGCGGATTTTGCCGTGCGCGTTGGCTTGTTGCCGTAGCACCTCTCGGGGGAGAACCAGCAAGCCCAATCATGGAGAGACACCGTGAAGCGCGTGCCACTTCGTCGGATTCAAGCAATCAGTTACGCGACCCTCCTGCTCTTTAGCGTCACCGCCGAGGCTCAGTCGCTGGAAGACCAGACCGCCCAGGACAACATCACCACCCTGCGGCAGGAGCTCAACACCCGGATCAGGGAACTCGAAGCACTCAAGCACAAGCTCGCCGAAGAGGAGACCAATATCGGCCGGCTGAGCCACGCGCTCGACCGCAAGCAGCTCGAACTGCAGCGCGGCACGGGCGGCACGGATATGAACGGCCTTCCGGTGGGAACAACCGCGACCGGCGACGCAGCGGCGGCGGCCCAGGCCCCGACAACCGATCAGGCAGCCAGCGCGCAGGCCGCGGCGCCTGCCACGTCGCCCGCCACGAACGCGCCGGGCGATCAGAACGTGCCGGTGCAAGGCACGTCGCCCGGCGGCGTCACGTCGGCGCCGGTGGAAAACGGGCAAGCGGCAAACGGTCAAAATGCGCCGGTGGGCCAGGCGCCCGTCGTCGACACCCGTCCTCCCGCAGTCGCGCCGATCTTCGAGCAGCCCGGCGTGCTGACGCCAAGACACAAGTTCGTCGTCGAACCGTATTTCCAGTTCGCCTACTCGTCCGAGAACCAGCTTTCGCTCGTCGGCTACACGATCATCCCGGCGCTCCTGATCGGCCTCATCAACGTAAGCGAGGTGAAAACCACCACGCTCACGGGCGGCGTCGCAGTGCGCTACGGGATCACGAACCGGATGGAACTCGAAGTGCGCGTGCCGTACGTCTATCAGACCAACGATACGGTGGAGCGCCAGATCTTCACCGGTGCGGCGGCCAACAGCGTGATCAGCAGCAACGGCCATGGCATCGGCGACGTCGAAATGACGTTGCGCTATCAGTTCAATCAGGGCGGCCCGGAAAAGTTCTACTACGTCGGCTGGCTGCGCTTCAAGAGCGCAACGGGCAAGAGTCCGTTCGACGTCGTCACCGACTGCGTGACGACCTGCATCTCCAACACGACCGGCACCGGCCTGCCGTTGCAGCAACCGACCGGATCAGGCTTTTACGCGATCCAGCCGGGCCTCACCTGGCTGTTCCCGACCGACCCCGTGGTGTTCTTCGGCAACTTCAGCTATCTGCACAGCTTCGGCAAGAAGGAAAGCCTGACGCTGCTCAACGGCGCGACCGAGAACCTCGGCAAGGTTCAGCCGGGCGACATCTGGGGCTTCAACATCGGCATGGGTCTGGCGCTGAACGAGAAGGCCTCGGTCAGCATCGGCTATGACCAGAGCATCGTCTTGCCGACTTCGCAGGACGGACAGAGGGTGCCTGGGTCCGTGCGCGCGATACTCGGCACGCTGCTGATCGGCTATTCGTACCGGCTGTCGCCCTCGACGACGCTCAACTTCTCGCTCGGTGCGGGCCTCACACGCGATACGCCGGACCTCACGGTCACACTGCGCGTGCCGATTTCGTTCTGACCGGCTGCGCGCCTCACGCCCGCGCCCGCGCCTTGAACCTAGCGCGGGCGTACCGCGTTAATCAGCGCGCTGTTGATCGTCGCGCCCACGTTCTGCGCCTTGAACGGGCCAAGCGAGTTCACCGACGTATTGATCGTCGTGAGCGCCTGGATCAGCTGGTTGCTGAGCGTGTTCTGGATCACACCGCCCGTCAATCCCGGCAACGCGCCCGGCTGCACCGCGTTGCCGCTGCCGATCTGCACGAGTCCGCCCGTGCTGGCCGATGCGAGCGCCTGCGCCTGCTGCGCCGTCATCTTGCCGATATCGGGAATGTTGAAGCTGGTCGTCGACACCATGTTGCCGTTGACGAACGCGACGCGCTCGATGCCGAACGACACCTGCAACCCCGAGGGCAGATCGAAGCCGCCACGCATGTTGTCGAGTTGCTGGGGCGTCAGGGCGGACGCCGCGAGCGGTGCCCAGTCGGGATCGCTATACGCGGCATCCGTTTGCGGCGCGGCGATCGGATCGGCTTGCAGCCGTGAGGCAGGCACGTTCGACGCGAGGCCCGGCGACTCGTCCGCACGGGCCGGCAGATGCGTAACGTCGCCGCTGGAATCCGGCGTAGCCGCTGCGACCGGCGTGACCGCTGTAATCGGCGCATCGCTTTCGGCCAGCGCGCCGCCCGGCGTCATCACGCGCCCCTCGGTCACGGTGGGCGTATCCTGCTCGATCGCGCCCACGCCGAACGACGTCATCTGGCCGAACAGCACGGCAGCAATACCAGCAAGCCTTAGAGGTTGAGGTTTCATCGTCGTCCTCAGAATTCACCGGGGCCTAACTTCGGCACCACGACGCTAAACAGCCCCTCGCGGGAAATCCCGGTATAGAGCGGCGCATCGGGCGCGACGTGCCAGTCGCGCTCATCGTTGAATCTGGCCTGTGCGGGCTTGTTATGAATGACGAATACCACACGGTCCAGCCACTTCTGTTCGAAGTCCGCGCGCGACATGGCCCGGGTTCCCGTCGCCGGGTCGCCGATCAGCACGCGTCCGGCGCGCACGCCCTTGACGACCACGAAGTGGTGATAGCCATGCTCGACGATCAGGACGATCGCCAGAGTATGGGTCTGCTCGAGCTTGTCGAGCGGCACTTCGTAGCCATCCGCCTGAAAGCCGCGCGACGCGAGAAAATTGCGGATATCGAGCAGCGAAAACCCTTCGCGGCGGATCTTTTGCTGATCGCCGTTCTGGAACATCGTGACGAACGCCTGCTGCTCGGTGACTGGATAGTCGTACTGATAAGTGAGCAGCGTCGCCACCGCCGCCGAGCCGCAACTGAAGTCGTACTGCTGTTTGACGGTCCACTTGAAGCGGGCTTCTTTCAGGCTCGTCACGTGCAGGGCGTAGTACCCGCCGGCCGGATCGGTCACGTCGATGGGATCGGCGCGCGCCGCCGACGCGGCAAGCGTGCACGCGAAACCGCACGCGAGCGCAGCAGCCACGGCGAATCGCTTCATGGCTTCAGTTCCCGAAGCGCACGTTGAGCACAGTCGCGTTCTGGATCAGCACGTTGGCGCCGGTATTCTGGATCACCGTCGGCAGACCGCTCGAACTCGCGAACGAGCCTTCGGAGATCGTGTTGGAACCGGTCTCGACTCGCGTCGCGGAGTTGTTCGCCACTGCGCCGGTCAGATAATTCTGGCCGATCAATACGTCGCCGCCGCGGTGCTCGTCGAGTTGATCCGTCGTCATCGCCACGCCGAATTCGTCTTGCTTCGGCGGCGCGGCGGCTGTCGTCCCGCTCGCGGGCGGCGTTGCCGCGGCGCTCGTTTCGGGCATCCCCGCAGGCACACTCGCAGGCACACCCGCAGGCGCGGCCGACGGGAGCGTAAACAGGGATGCGGCAGGTTGCACGCCAACCTGCGCGGACGGCGTCTGCACCGCATCGTCCGCCTGCGCGCCGACACCGGGCAGTGCCAACGCGGTCGATACCAAGAGCAGCGAAATACTCCTTCGCGCTTGCATGGGCCTCTCCTTTGCCTGTGCGCGCCATGAGCCGTCCGGTCACGGAATGGCGCAAAACGGGCACGTTCAGGACCTCGGTCTCGCGGAAGTGGATGGCTGAAACGTCACTGTCCGCCGGACCTCGGTGCGGTAGCCGCGAGGCGCACTGGCGTACGCCCCGCGGTGGATCCCCCGGCATTCATGCATGACAAATCCGGCTCAGTGGCCGACGGTCAGGTTGGCCTGAACGGTGACGGCCTGTTGCGCAAGCGAAGCTGCACCGCTGTTCTGGCTCATGATCGAGATGCCCGCTGCCGACTGCGCCGCAGCCGTCATCGTGTTGCTCATATCGAACGTGCCAGCGTTCACTGTGTTGGTGCCGCCTGCTCCGCCAGCGCCACCGACTCCGCCGTTGCCCGTGCCGCCATTGCCCGTTGCACCTGCCGCGCCCGCTACGCCTGCTGCCCCAGCTGCACCCGTACCGCCGGTTGCGCTGCCGTTGCTCGCAGTCGTCGTTGCGCTGCCGTTGCTGCCGCTGCCGCCGGTGCCCGATCCGCCAGCACCGCCAGCGCCGCCCGTGGCCAGGGCTGCGCCGCCCGCGCCGCCCGTGCCGCTGCCGTTACCGCCGGAGGCCGTGGTCGTGCCGGTCGCCGCCGCGCCGCCCGCTGCCGTGGCAGCACCGCCTGCCCCGGCACCCGAGCCGCCCGCCCCGCCGCCACCGCCGGTACCGCCAGCGGAGATCGCGTCAGCGACGGACCCCGTGCCGGCCAGTGCACCGCCACCGTTACCGCCATGCCCGCCGTGGCCGCCGCTGCCGCCGTTGCCGCTGTTGCTGCCGCCGACGCCGATCGCGAAGCCGCCTGCCGCCCCGCTGCCCGCCACCGCCAGCCCGCCGGAGCCATGACCGTCACCGCCCTGCGTACCGCCTGCAGATGCGGTGCCGCCATCGCCGCCGGCACCACCCAAGCCGTTGCCGGCCGTGGCGCTGCCGTTCTTGACGCTACCGGCCTTGGCGCTGCCGTTCAGGGCTGTACCGCCGTTGCCGCCGTTGCCGCTGGCACCGGCGTTGCCGCCGTTGCCGCCGACACCCGCGCCACCGTAGCCCGCACCCGCCGCGCCAGCCGAACCGCCTGAAGCACTACCGAAGTTCGTAGCGACGTTGCCGATGTTCGTCACGCCAAGGTGACTGACCGAGCCGTTCAGCTTGCTCAGTGCGACAGCCTTGCTGCTATTGAAGGAGTCCTGTTGCAGAGTCGCCCAGGAGGCCACTTCGTTGGCATTGCTGCCTGATCCGGAAGCGGTCTGGGCATTCGACGCGCTGGCCGTCAGCGAATTGGCCCCGCTCTTCGAGTTCTGGTCGCAGGAACCCGTGTTGTCGCTGCAGGGGTTAGCCATCGCAAAGCTGCTGAAGCCTAATGCCAGCGCCGCAGCGGCCGCCATCAGAGTTCGTTGCATAAGACCTCCCGATGGCTAGTGGCCCACAGTCAGGTTCGCCTGCACCGTAACGGCCTGTTGCACGAGCGAAGCCGCGCCGCTGTTCTGGCTCATGACGACGATGCCCGCTGCCGACTGCGCAGCGCCCGTCATGGCGTTGGCCATGTCGAACGTGCCGGCGTTGACCGAGTTGGTACCGCCAGCGCCGCCTGCGCCACCGACCGCGCCGTTGCCGACGCCACCGTTGCCCACGCCGCCCGCGCCGCCTGCACCGCCCACTGCACCGCCTGCACCGACACCTGCCGTCGCGCTGCCGTTCGAGGCCACGCTCGCCGCGCCGCCGTTGGCCGCGCTGCCGCCCGTGCCCGCGCCGCCAGCCGCGCCTGCGCCAGCCGAAGCCGTCGCCGCACCGCCTGCACCGCCGCTGCCCGTGCCCGTGCCGCCCGTGCCGGAAGTCGAACCGGTCGTCGCCGCGCCGCCCGTGCCGCTGGCTGCGCCACCCGCGCCGCCGCCAGCCGCGCCGGCATTGCCTGCGCCGCCCGCACCGCCAGCCGAAGTCGACGTTGCAACCGACGTGTTGCCGGCACTCGCGCCGCCGCCTGCGCCACCGGCTCCGCCTGCTCCGCCGCTGCCGCCGTTGCCGCCGTTGTTGCCGCCACCCGCACCAGCGAAGCCGCCCAGCGCTACGCCAACGCCCGCGGCCCATCCGCCGTGACCGCTGCCGTTGCCACCCTGCGTGCCGCCAGCGTGTGCGTTGCCGCCGTTTCCGCCGTCGCCCGCGTAGCCCGAACCGGCCGTCGCGCTGCCGTTGGTGGACTTGCCGGCCGTGGCGCTGCCGTTCGTTGCGTTACCGCCCGAACCGCCCGCACCACCGGCGCCGCCATTGCCGCCGTTACCGCCGATGCCGATGCCGCCATAGCCCGCACCGCCAGCGCCACCCTTACCGCCTCTCGCGCTACCGTAGTTGGTCGCGTAATTGCCGATACCGGAAACACCAACGTTGGCGACGTAGCCGTCGAGCTTGCTCAACGCCACTACCCTCGTACTGTTGTTGGAGTCTTGCCAGACGCTCGCACCCGATGCGATTTCATTGGCGTTGCTGCCGCCTGCCGTTTGGGTGGAGGTTGCCGCGCTAGTCAGGGAGTTCGCTCCCGACGTAGACGACTGATCACAAGCCTTGGAGTTGTCACTGCATGGATTTGCCATTGCGTACCCACTGAACCCCAGGGCCAGGGCTGCAGCGGTCGCCAGTATTGTCATTCGCATGGGATCCTCCTTGTTGATGAAGGGGCGGCTTGGCCAGATTGCGCCAATCCGGCTCGCTTCACGCACAGGACATGCCATGCACTTACGTACTTGAATTCACAAAGGAAAGCGGCGTTTCCGGCGGGTTCCGGAAAGCGCGCAGGATGCGTTACAGGCCTTTATGTTTCAGGACTGAAACAAATATATCAATGCCGCACTGCTGCGCAGTGGGTGTGCATTCACAAAATTCTTTAAATTCAATTAATTATCTTTTTCATATGAAATAAAAACAGCTTCATGAAAAACGTTTCGCTTTTTTATCATTCTTTCAGGCAATTCAGCATCAATCTTGTCTGATTATAATTGTTATATAACAGAATGCCCCTCCCGCTACAGGCAATACGGCCCAGGAGTCATATAAACCGGGCTATCCTGCCGACCGGACGAGCGACCGTAAAACGTATCTTTTGCGATTTCGCATCGCCATCATGAATTCAAAATTCGACTGAAGATAGTACGTAAATAAACCTCAACTCCATCTCATTCTTCATGCCATTAAATTTAACACCAATGTGACAGCTAACGTCAATTCATTACGTGCGTACGCACACAATAATTGCAAATATACAGACAAGGAAATGTTCAATAACCAGTTGCGCGATTAATCTTGTTATCGGAGCAGACCGGTTATCAAACGTGGCGCAGGCGCTCGCCGGCCAGTTCGGCCTGCCAGTTGCCGACCATGGTGCTGGTCCAGTGCGGATCGTCATGCGGCAGATCGTGTCCGGCCGATGGATGCTGGTGGTGGCGCGCCTGCCACGCGGCGGCAAGGCTCGCCGAGCAGGCGGGGTTCACGAGCCGGTCCTGTCGCGACGACAGCAACAGCAACGGGCACGCAGGCGCACGCGGCGCGGCGCGAAATCGTGCCGCCGCAACGAGCTGGCGAAGCGCATTGCCGCGGCTGACCGGCGCGCTTTCCCGGATCGCCGTCCAGGCGGCGAGATCGGCATCGAGCGATGCGCGGCGGTTGCAGGTGATGCGGTGAATCACGGTTTCCGCGGCAAGCGCGTCGCGCCAGCACACGGCCAGCCGGATCAGATCGGGCCAGCGCTGCGGGCGCAGCCGCTCCCACGCGTAACTGAAAGGCCGCATGCTCGTATTGATCAACACAAGTTGCGCGACCTCACGCGGATACGTCTGCGCCCAGGCCGTCGCCACCATGCCGCCGAGCGACATGGCCAGGATGCGGTACGGCGGCGGCGCCCCCTGCTGCAGGGCTGCGGCCCGCACGAACGCCACCATCTCCTCCACCGAAAGCGGCGCGGGCAACGTTGCATGAACACCATTGCCCGGCAGGTCGAGCGTCAGCATCCGCCCGGCGGGCGCCGCGTCGCCGAGCAAATCCGGCAAGCGCCCCCAGTGCCGGCTTTCCCGTGTCAGCCCGCGCAGCAGGATCCATGTGCTCATACGCGGGCCTTGTCCCCGTCCCGGTGATACCAGTGTTCGATTGCGCGGTGCAGCAACTGCTGACGGTCCTGCCCCTGCGGTAGCCAGCGCTGCGCGGAATACGCGGCGCGCGTGAGGAACTCCATCAGGTTTGCATGACGCCGCAGCACGCGCGCGGTGCGGTGCGCCTTCACGGGATTGAACATGCCCTGACGCGAAAAAATCTGCCTCGGGTTCTTCTTGATCCACAACCACGAGCCGAGTTCGAGCGTGAGCGGCAAGAACACGTTTTGCTCGGGCGCGTGATCGTAAGCGAAGTCCCACAGATCGCCGTGCAGCAGATATTGATGGCTCTGCGGCTCGAACGTGTAGCCGTGGTGCGGATGCGCGTGCTCGAACATCTGCTTGAGCACGTACATCTCCGGCAGATGGCGCATGAGCTGGCGCGTGCGCGCGTAGGGAAACCAGATGCTGTCGCTCCATCCGTAGCCCGAATGGCAGTCGAGTGCGAAGCTGAGCGGGCGGCTCGCCAGTTCTTCTTCGACAATCTTCAGCAGCGCCGCCGCCTCGATCTCCAGCGGCGCACCGCGCCGCCCGCGATACCACGGCAGCCACGGGCCGACACGCTGACCGCCCGCGAGAAACGGCACGTGCCCGTCGGCGTTCTGCGGCGCGTTGCGCATCAGGTCAATCCTGTTCGGATTCGCCCGCGTGGCGAGCCACATGCCGCCGGGGTTGACGATCGGGCAGCAATAAATCCGGATTGATTCAAGGGTGTAGGCGAGAACCTCGTCCCACGCGAGCCGCTCGACGAGCGCCCGCATGTAGTCGAGCACGAGCTGCGAGCCGATACGCTCCAGTCCGTGAATGCCGCCGAATAACGCCACCGCAGGGGCCTGCGGGTCGGTCGAGCCGACCGATGCAACCAGGATCTCGAACTTGCGCCCTCGCACCTCGACCGTGGCCAGGCTGCGCGTGTCGAACCACCGCGCCCCCTCGTCAAGTAGCGTCTTCAGGTCCTCGTATTCCTCGAAGCTGTCGGGCAGAAAGCCAAGAGCCTGCATGGAACGTTGCTCGCTCAAAGGAAGGGCCGCATTTGCGGTGACAGTGGGCCGCGCTTCCCGCCAATATAGCCCCTCCATATGACTGTCGTGCATCGGAAATGCTGGCGGGTGCACCGGGATCCGACTATGCGCCGGCGTCGCCGGCCATGCGCTTTCGGCGACCGGTCGAGGGTCGAGGGTCGAGCGGCGCTCGCAGCCGCCGTCAGGTTCATGAAGTCGTCTAGACATTACAAACCTTTCACCCAGCCGTCATAGTCGTTTTCTAGAATGGCCCGACTCAGCTACACAACGACTCCGCGTCTCACGCCCGACTCTCCTGATTAATATGGACGCCATACGAATCGAACGACTCTCAAAGACCTTTGCGAACGGCCGCAAAGCGCTCGACGATATCGACCTGCGTATCGGCACCGGCGAAATGGTGGCTCTGATCGGCGCTTCGGGATCGGGCAAATCCACGCTCCTGCGGCATGTCTCCGGTTTCATCGCCGCCGACCAGCAACCTTCGCATATCGAAATATTCGGCCGTCCCATTCAGAAAAACGGCCGCATCGTGCGCGAGGTGCGCAACATCCGCCGCGATGTCGGCTTCGTGTTCCAGCAGTTCAATCTCGTGCACCGGCTCACGGTGGAAACGAACGTGCTGATCGGCGCACTCGCGCGGCTGCCGCTGTGGTGCCGCCTGAGCGGATGCTTTCCGCGCAGCGAGCGCGAGCTGGCGTTCGCCGCGCTCGAGGAAGTCGGCATCAGCGACAAGGCGCGCGAACGCGCCGCGGATCTCTCGGGCGGCCAGCAGCAGCGCGCGGCCATCGCGCGCGTGCTCGTGCAGCACGCGCGCCTCATTCTCGCCGACGAACCGATCGCCTCGCTCGACCCCGAATCGTCGCGCCGCGTCATGGACCTGCTCACGATGCTCAACCGCCAGCACCGGCTGACCGTGGTCGTATCGCTGCATCAGGTCGATATCGCCATGCAGTACTGCACGCGCACGGTCGCGCTGCGCGACGGCCGCATCGTCTACGACGGCCCGAGCGCGGCGCTCACGCCCGCGCTGCTGCAACAGCTTTACGGCAGCGCCGCGCGCGAACTGCTCGACCCTGCAGCACCTCCCGCGCCCGCGGCTTCCGCGGACGCCCACCGCTTCGCCGAACAGCCTCAACAGCCCGGACAACCCGAAGCAGCCTGAACCAATTTCCCTCAACGTGGACTTCAAGCCATGAAACTGTTCCGCTCCCTGCTCGCGGCGAGCGCCGCGTGTCTCGCCTTTGCCGGCTCCGCAGCGCACGCCGAAGACCTGAACTTCGGCATCATTTCGACGGATTCGTCGGCGGTGCTCAAAAAGGTCTGGCAACCGTTCATCGACGATCTCAACCGCAAGACCGGCCTGCAGGTCAAGCCGTTCTTCGCCACCGACTACGCCGGCATCATCGAAGCGATGCGCTTCAACAAGGTCCAGCTCGGCTACTTCGGCAACGCATCGGCGATGCAAGCCGTCGACCGCTCGAACGGCGAAGTCTTCGCGAAGGTGCTCTCCGCCAACGGCGACGCGGGCTACAAGTCTGTGCTGATCACCAACGTCAACAGCCGGTTCAAGACGCTCGACGACGTATTCAAGAATACGAAGAACGTGACGCTCGGCTACGGCGATCCGAACTCGACCTCAGGCACGCTGGTGCCGGGTTACTACCTGTTCGCGCAGCGCAACGTGGTAGTCAACGCGACGACCTTCAAGACCGTGCTGCCGGCGAATCACGAATCAAACCTGCTCGCCGTGGTCAACAACAAAATCGATATCGCCACCAACAATACGATCACGCTCGACACGCTGGAGCACACGCATCCGGATCGCTTCAAGAAGGTGCGCGTGCTGTGGACCTCGCCGGTTATCCCGTCGGACCCGCTCGTGTACCGCAAGGATCTGCCTGAAGCGACGAAGCAGAAACTGCGCGACTTCTTCTACGGCTATGCGAAGACCGATCCGAACGAGAAGAAGATCATGGCCGACATCACGGGCTTTGCCGGCTTCGCACCCTCGACGGATGCGCAGTTGAACCCCGTCCGCCAGATCTCGCTGTTCAAGGACAAACAGAAGATCGAGGCCAATACGAGCCTGGCCGCCGACGACCGCAAGAACCAGCTCGCCGCCATCGACGCGAAGATCAGCGCGCTCGCCGCTGAATCGAAGCAATGAGCGTGACTCACCCCGACGGCGCGCGCGCGGCGGCCACGGCAGGCGCCGTGCCTGACGCCGTGCGCGCGCGGTACGCCCTGGCAGTCCAGTCCGAGAAGCGCAGCTGGCGCTCGCTCGCGGGCTGGGCGCTCGTGTTCGTGCTGCTCGGCGCAACCTGGCGCGGCGCGGACATGTGCCCGCTCGACCTGTTCGCCGACACCGCGAGCATGGGCGAATTCGCGCGCGACTTCTTCCCGCCGAACTTCTCCGAGTGGCGCTTCTATGTCCACGAGATGGGCGTGACGCTCGCCATTGCGCTGTGGGGCACGGCGCTCGCCATCGTCTGCGCAGTGCCGTTCGGGCTCATGTCGGCGCAGAATCTTGCGCCCGCATGGATCCGCCATCCGGTTCGCCGCGTGATGGACGCATGCCGCGCGATCAATGAGATGGTGTTCGCGATGCTGTTCATCGTCGCGGTGGGGCTCGGCCCGTTCGCGGGCGTGCTGGCGCTGTGGGTCCACACGACGGGCGTGCTGGCCAAGCTCTTTGCGGAAGCCGTCGAAGCCAGCGACCCGCGTCCGGTCGAAGGCGTGCGCGCGACGGGCGCGAATCCGCTCGACGAAATCATCTACGGCGTGCTGCCGCAGGTGACGCCGCTGTGGATCTCGTACGCGCTCTACCGCTTCGAATCGAACGTGCGCTCGGCGATGGTGGTGGGCATGGTCGGCGCGGGCGGCATCGGCGTCGTGCTGTACGAGAAAATCCGTTCGTTCGACTACGCACAGACCTGCACGGTGCTCATCATGGTGATCGCCGTGGTCACGGTCATCGACCTCTTCTCCGCCTGGCTGCGCGAACGCGTGATCTGAACGCGTTTCGCTGCCTCTGCCTCTTCAAACGCACGCGGGCATGCGCCGATGCCCAACACGGCCGATCTCGAGCAGTACGTGTACTACACGCTGCTCGTCAACCCGGATTTCGACAAACATCCTGCGGTGCAGCGCATTGTCGGGGAAACGCAGGGGAAACC